>JAZKAS010000014.1:1468-58441 GCA_040389005.1 Pseudomonadota bacterium | reverse complement strand
GCCGTCGGCGATCGCTATGAAAAAGACATCGCGAAAGCCCGACAAGCCGATGCGGAGTATCGATAATGGCGACAACAATAACCCAACTGATTTTTTTTGCATTCAGCGCGATGTTAATCATTGCAAGCATCATGGTGACCTTAAGTCGTCGTTCGGTGCATGCGGTATTATGGCTGATTCTTGCCTTTGTCATGACCGCAGGATTATGGATTTTAATTCAAGCAGAATTTTTAGGCTTGATGTTGATTATTGTCTATGTCGGCGCGGTGATGACACTCTTTTTATTCGTCGTGATGATGTTGAATTTAGGCGAAGAGGGCAAGCGTCATGAGTAATTTAAGTCAATTAGGATTAGCGCTTTTTCAAGAAGATGCCATTTCCGTGATATTAGCGGCAGTTATTTTATTAGTGGCGATTGTTGGTGCGATTTATTTGACGCACCGTGATCATACGCATCGCAAGAAACAAGATATTGCGGCACAAATTAAAGTAACGAAACAAGATCGATTAAAAATTATTTCGATGTAGGGCGGAAAAAACGATGACAGTAATTCCTTTAGCATATTATTTGATTTTAAGTGCATTGATTTTCGGTATCAGCATTGGCGGTATCGTTATGAATCGTCATCACTTAATTAAAGCCTTAATGAGTATTGAGTTGATGTTATTAGCGGTGAATATTAATTTCGTCGCGTTTTCACAATACTTCCAAGACATCGCCGGTCAGGTCTTTGTATTTTTTATTTTGACGGTCGCGGCGGCAGAATCAGCGATTGGTTTAGCAATTATTGTATTAGTGTTTCGACGTCGTGGCACGATTGATATTGTTTCGCTCAATGAATTAAGAGGATAGCGCATGTCCATGCTTATTAAAATTTTCACCCTAATTACGATTTTAGCGCCCTTATTCGGCGGCGTGATTGCGGGGATTTTTGGAAAACAAATTGGCAAACGCGCCGCGCATATCGTGACGATTGGATTATTAGCGATCAGCTTTATCAGTGCGATTGTTTTATTTAAAACAATTTTGCTTAATGAAACCCCGTCGCAATCCTTTCAATTGTATCAATGGGCGATTGCTGGAAAATATCATTTTAATATTGGTTTGTTGATCGACAATCTCACCGTGGCGATGATGTTGGTGGTGACCTTCGTTTCGTTATTCGTGCATGTTTATAGCATCGCGTATATGAAAGGCGATAACGGTGATCAACGCTTTTTTAGTTATATGTCGTTATTTACCTTTGCGATGTTGTGTTTAGTCGCTGCCAACGATTTTATTTTATTGTTTTTTGGTTGGGAAGGCGTGGGACTTGTCTCTTATTTGCTGATTGGATTTTGGTATGAGCGTGAATCTGCGGTGTTAGGTGGATTAAAAGCGTTTATTGTCAACCGTGTGGGTGATATGGGCTTTTTACTCGCCATTGCGTGTTCGGTCGTTTATTTTGGTTCTGCCGATTATGCCGATGTATTTTCACAAGCAGCAGCAAAATCACATGAGTTAATTCAAATAGCGCCTGGCGTCATGTGTTCATTGATGACAGTGATGAGTATTTTGTTATTTATCGGTGCTGCAGGGAAATCTGCGCAAGTACCCTTGCATGTTTGGTTGCCAGAATCAATGGAAGGTCCGACACCAATTTCCGCTTTAATTCACGCTGCGACGATGGTTACGGCGGGGGTTTATATGCTGTGCCGTATGTCGCCTATTCTTCAATACTCAACCACAGCGCTCAGTATTATTTTAGTGCTTGGTGCCGTAACGGCGTTATCGATGGGGTTAATTGGTATTGTACAAAACGATATTAAGCGTGTCATTGCGTATTCAACCTTATCACAACTCGGTTATATGATGATGGGCGTGGGTTCGACGGCGTATGCGGCGGGGATGTTTCACTTGTTTACGCATGCTTGTTTTAAAGCATTATTATTTCTTGCCGCGGGTTCGGTGATTTTAGGCATGCATCATGAACAAGATATGCGTCGCATGGGCGGGTTGTGGAAATATATGCCGATCACGTGGATCACGTTTTTAATTGGCGCGTTGGCGTTAGTTGCAATTCCACCGTTTTCAGGATTTTATTCAAAAGATACGATTATTGAAGCCATTCATACTTCGCTTGTTCCCGGAGCATCGTTTGCTTATGTGTGTGCGTTGATCGGCGCGTTTGTCACAGCGATTTATACGTTTCGCGCATTCTTTTTAACGTTTCATGGTAAATGCCGATTTGATGTTGCGCATCATCCCGTGCATGAATCTTCGTGGTTTGCACTTTTGCCGTTAATTGTTTTAGCGATTCCTTCGATTTTTTTAGGCATGATTATTATGGGTGTAGAACCTGCATTTGCGATGACGATTGAGTCTGTAAAAACATTACCGTTTTGGATAACAATTGCCGGTGTTATTTGTACGATTTATTGTTATTTAATCCAACCGCAAGCACCGATTTATGTGAAACGTTATTTTGGAATTTTCAATAAAGTATTGGTTGAAAAATATGGCTTTGATGCGTTTAATCAAATCGTATTTGTTAACGGTACGCAAAAATTGGGTCGCTTTGCCTATCAAATTATTGATATGCAATGGATTGATCGCATTGGCGTGAATGGCTTTGCACGAAGTTGGATACGTTTATCAGGATTATTGAGAGGGTTGCAATCAGGATTTGTTGGGCGATATGCGTTTGGCATGGTATGTGGATTGTTTGCGCTGATTGTTGTGATTTTTTGCAGTTAAGAATTGAAAAAGAAAAATGTCATCCCAGCGTAGGTTGGGACACAGTCCTGAATATTAGATTTTTAAGACTAGGCCCCAGCCTACGCTGGGGTGACACAGCAGTAAGTTTATTGAGGATTTAGGATTATGTTTGAAAATACTCCATTATTAAGTATTTTAATTTGGTGGCCTGTTTTGGCCGCTATTGTTTTATTATTTAGCGCAAAAAAAATACCTGTCTCTATTATCAAAAAATGGACCGTGCTAGCGTCTCTTGCTGAATTATTAATGTGTATTCCTCTCTATCAGCATTTCAACGTGAATTCTTACGAGATGCAATTTCAAGAAAGTCATTCGTGGATTTCCATGTTTGGTATTCGTTACGCATTGGGCATTGATGGGATTTCTTTGGCACTTATTTTATTGACAGCATTTACAACATTTGTCGTGGTAATCGGCAGTTGTAAACTCGTTAAAAATAATATCGCGCAATACATGGCGGCATTTTTAATGGCGCAAGCAATGATGATTGGCGTATTTGCAGCGCTTGATGCGATTTTATTTTATGTGTTCTGGGAAGCGATGCTGATTCCGATGTTTTTATCGATTGGCATTTGGGGAGACAAGCAACGTTCTTATGCAGCGATTAAATTTTTTATTTATATGTTTTTAGGCTCAGTCGTCATGTTGGTGGCTATTTTATATTTGCATCAAATTACGCACAGCTTTGAAATTACAAAATTTTATGATGTTGTTTTACCGCGCCATGTTGAGTTGTGGTTATTTGCAGCATTTTTTATTGCCTTTGCAATCAAACTGCCTTTGTGGCCTTTGCATACGTGGTTGCTTGATGTGCATACGGAATCGCCTGCAGGCGGATCCGTTGTGCTGGCAAGTTTAATGTTGAAGATCGGCGTTTACGGTTTTATTCGATTTAGCATGCCGATATTACCTGTTGCCAATCAAATCATGGCGCCGTATATGATTGCACTCGCGTTAATTGCGATTATCTATGTTGGAATCATGGCGCTTGTGCAAAATGATATGAAAAAATTAATTGCGTACTCTTCTATTGCCCACATGGGATTTGCGGTGTTGGGTTGTTTTATGGTCTATAGCATCATTCATTTTAGCCACAGTATTTTTGAAGCGTATATGAGTTTTGAAGGCGCAGTGGTGCAAATGATTTCACATGCGTTTAATACCGGAGGATTATTTCTAGCCGCTGGGATGATGCAATACTGGGTAGGCAGTCGAAATCTTAAAGATTGGGGTGGACTCGCTAAAACTATGCCGATTTTTGCTGCATTTTTTATGTTGTTTGCTTTATCCAATGTCGGTTTGCCAGGCACTTCAGGATTCGTCGGGGAATTTATGGTTATCGTTGCCGCTTTCCATGCGGATTTCTGTATTGCACTTTTCGCGTCGTTGACATTGGTGATTGCGGCAGCGTATACATTATTGATGGTTAAGAAAATATTTTTTGGTCCCATTACGAATCATAAGGTCGAGGTGTTGCAAGATATTGGCATTCACGAAATTTTTGTTTTTGGATTATTATCAATAGGCATTATTTTTATTGGCGTTTATCCACAATGGTTATTAGAAATGTTGCATGCTTCTGTGGGGCATTTGCTCAATGATAGTTTGATGTTTGGAGCATGATAATGGAAAATTTTTTAGGTTTGTACTTTGATGCGATGCTACCCGGTGCGTTTATATTAACACTCGGCTGTGTCATTTTATTAGTGACAGCGTTTTGTAAACACAAAGCCGATGGTTGGATTTATTATGGCACACAACTTGGTTTATTGATTAGCATTGCGCTCATTTTTAGACAAATCGCTTGTTTTCCTGACGCGGCTGCGATTGCGCACGAGCGTTTCCGTATTGATCATTGTTCTATTTTGGGCGGCATATTAATTATAGCCTTAAGCTTTTTCGCGCTTTTTTATTCACGTAAAGACTTAATGCGACAGCAATTGCCTATTGGCGAATATGTCTCACTGGTTTTATTTTCAATCGTTGGTATGTTAGTGATGACGACCGCGTATCATTTTTTAACACTGTATATTGCTTTAGAATTGATGTCATTTCCGCTTTATATTTTGTGCGCGTATCACAGAAAATCGAGCAAAGGTTCTGAAGCAGCGCTTAAATATTTCGTAACGGGTGCACTCGCATCAGGATTTTTATTGTTTGGTATTTCTTTAATTTATGGTGTTGCGCATAGTTTTGGATTTGTGAATGTAGGCATCGCTTTTTCAAATCTAACAGGGGCCGATATGATTATGGCGCTTGTGGGGGTTGCGTTTGTATTAGCAGGATTAGCTTTTAAATTAGGCTTAGCGCCGTTTCATATGTGGGTGCCGGATGTCTACGAAGGTGCGCCACCAAGTTTAACATTATTTCTTGTGGGTGCGCCTAAAATTGCAGTGTTTATTTTATTTGCTCGTTTGTTACAAACAGCGTTTGTGCCTCTTGTGGAACATTGGCAACAGATGCTTTATTTAATTGCGATATTATCCATACTGATCGGTAATGTTGCAGCACTGACACAAACCAACTTGCGGCGCATGCTCGCATATTCATCTATCGCACATATGGGGTTTATGCTATTTGGTTTTGCCGTGGGCAGTATCACAGGATTATCTGCAGCATTATTTTATATGATCACGTATGTCATTCTTTCTGTGGGTGCATTTGCTGCAATCACTCTGTTGAATTATCAAACTAATTCAGTTGAAACTATCAGTGATTTATCAGGATTAAGTCGTCGACACCCTTGGCTTGCGTTTATCATTTTGTTGCTTGTGTTTTCTATGGCAGGGATTCCACCCACGGTCGGATTTATCGCGAAGCTTTCTATTTTAATGAGCTTATTAGAAGCGGGACAAGTCGTGGTGGCTGTTTTTATGGTGCTTATGAGCATCGTGGGTTTATATTATTATCTGCGCGTGATTAAAGTGATGTATTTTGATGAGCCTGCAAAAGAACCGATTTACGCACCGGCTATTTCTTCGAGCTCGATTTTATTTGTTAGTCTAACGGGCATATTTGCGTTATTGATTGGAATATTTCCTGCAGAATTATTGCAACTTTGTCAGACGGTATTGGTATAGCAATTACTTTTTGAATTCCCTGATAAAAGTGAATTCATTACAACACAAATTGACAGCATGTTCCCAATGAGGCCAGAGTCTTCCTGGCCTCAATTCGAAAAATTACGCTTCTCTGATAATCTCTTCTAACTCATGAATGGTTTTATCACCATAATTTTTTTGAATGACTTTATCGACCATTGCTTTCACATGTTTATTTAAGTGATGCTCAATTAACCCGTGAAAGTGTGGCAGCATGACTAAAGTTAAAGCATGATAGTGATTTTTATTTCTTTCAGCTTCTAAAAACTCAGCCAGCTGACGTGTAAAATTATCATTTTCAAGTTCTTTGCCATGGTGTTGTTCGACGCTTGAGCGTAATGATCCACTCATTTGCGTGTGGCCTGGGCGATCAGTGGCAAAATCTTTGCCGTGTAGCATTCCTTCAGGATGCGCTAATTCTGTTACGAAGGTTAAGCGTCCATTTGCGTTTGGATTAGTTGAAAAAATTTTTGCACCAATATTACTCGCAACAACGACCCATCTTGTGTCCATGTTCATCTCCTTAAACTTTGTTTTTAATGATCTCCAAGTAACAGTCTAGCATAGAAATTTTCAGTATACATGTGTGCTGCATTAGCGATAAAATGCGAATTTTAACCAGGGGGCGTCGATGTTAAAGTATATTATAGTACTGGGATTAGCGTTAAGCGTGTCTACGATTGGATTTGCCGCGAGCGATGAGTTACATCTCGGGGGCACTTATCTTTGTGAAGGTTATGATGAGCATGATGGCGGGTATAAAGATGATATTCTTTTGCTAACACTGGATTCAAAACACAGTGATTTTAAACATAATTTCGGTGCGTATCATTTTCAATTATCTGAATCTGATGGCAAAGTCATCTATTTGGGCGAAGTTGCTGCTAATGGCAATACCGCCGCTGTTTATTTTGCGAATGTGGATAAAGCAAAATCAACCGATCAAGGTGTTGGTATCGCGACGATTACACATGATCTTGATCAAACAGGTCATGCCAACACTATATTCCATAAATTCTATTATGAACCGAAGTATCACGGTGGTGGTAATGGTTCTGAAACATGTATCAAGCAAGATGAGCCGGTTAAAAAGAACAAGTAGTTATTCTTCGTATTGACCATAAAGTATTACGATGTCTTTGCTAGTAGGGGCGAGTGGCGCTCGCTCGCTCTATTTGTTAAAGTGGCAGGTAATACATTGAAAAGGGCTTATGAGAGTGAATAGACTCCGGGAAATTATTGTTATTGCCATTATTGGCCTCGCATTGTTTTTTTTATTGGCGCTTGCCTCGTATCATAGTACAGATTCCAGTTGGTCTCACGTTGGTGCAGGTGCGACGCGCAATTTAACGGGGGTTGTCGGTGCTTGGATTGCCGATATTACCTTTGTTTTAACGGGTTATGTCTCGTTTATGTTGCCGTTTTTAATGGCAGCGATGGCGGTCATGCAATGGAAAAATATTCACAATATTGACGAAAAACATAATGCGCTTTGGCTAAGGGTTGTCGGCTTACTTGTGTTTGTCTTAATGGCCACGAGTCTTTTATCCCTTTATTTGAAGCCTTTTTCTATCATGCCTGCGGGCTCTGGTGGGGTGATCGGATCTATTATCGGCCAGATTTTGTTGAAATTGATTAATATTACCGGCTCGAGTATTTTCTTGATGGTGGGTTTGTTATCGGGATTGACGCTTTGTTTAGATATTTCCTGGTTAAAAGTTGCCGATGCAGTAGGGCGTGCGGTATTCGCCGCATTAAATAAGCTTTGGCAAAGAATGCCTCGATTAACGTTAGCGCATTTAAAATCATCTTCGCAAGTGCCAAAGTTACCAGAGCAAGAAGAAGAGGAAGATCTGCCTGAAATTATGCCGATGTTACAGGCCCGCACGCCTACTAAAAAAAGCGTGCCGCCGGTTTCTGTTGCGCCGGTAATAACAGACTATTCACCACCGCCTAAAATTGTCGAAAAAGTCATTATTGAAAAAGCGGTTGCCGAAAAAGCTGAAGTAATTGAAAAAGCACCCAAACCTGCTAAACCCAAACCTGCGTCACCCTCATTACCGGTGAACGGCGATGCTTTATTAAGTTTAGAGTTATTAAATCCGCCTGAGCATTTGAGTCAAAATAGAATGTCTGAAACTGAGTTGACGATGTTGTCGCAAGAAGTCGAACAGCGGTTATTAGATTTTGGTATTAAAGTTGAAGTGGTTGCGGCGCATCCGGGCCCAGTGATTACGCGCTTTGAATTATTGCCAGCACCGGGTATTAAAGCGAGTCGTATTACTAATCTTGCAATGGATCTCGCGCGATCGCTTTCTGTTAGAAGTGTGCGAATTGTGGAAGTGATTCCTGGCAAAGCGGTGGTCGGTTTAGAAATCCCTAATCGCGTACGTGAAGTGGTGTATTTAAAAGAAGTGCTGGAATCCAAACCTTATCAAGAAGCTAAATCGCCGTTAAGTTTAGCGTTGGGCAAAGATATTGCCGGATATCCTGTCGTGGTTGATCTTGCCAAAATGCCACATTTATTAGTCGCGGGAACGACTGGCGCAGGTAAATCTGTGGGGCTCAATGCCATGTTGTTAAGCCTGCTGTATAAAGCGACCCCCGCAGAAGTGCGTTTGATTATGGTTGATCCGAAAATGTTAGAGCTTTCCATTTATGAAGGTATTCCGCATCTATTAACCCCCGTTGTGACAGACATGAAAGAAGCTGCAAATGCATTGCGTTGGTGTGTTGCAGAAATGGAAAAACGTTATCGTTTGATGGCAACCCAAGGCGTGCGAAATATCGGCGGTTATAATGAGAAAGTATCAGAAGCGAAGAAAAATGGCGAACCGATTAAAGCGCCAGAATGGTACGCAAGCAGTGTTGAAAATGGCGAATTAACAACGTTACCAATGATTGTGGTAGTGATCGATGAATTTGCTGATATGATTATGGTCGTGGGTAAAAAAGTCGAACAGCTCATTGCACGTATTGCGCAAAAAGCGCGTGCCGCAGGAATTCATTTGATTTTAGCGACGCAGCGCCCGTCCGTGAATGTGATCACCGGATTAATTAAGGCAAATATTCCGACGCGAATTGCGTTTCAAGTATCTTCAAAAATTGATTCGCGCACGATTCTTGACCAACAGGGTGCGCAACAACTATTAGGGCATGGCGATATGCTCTATCTCGCGCCAGGGGCAGGTGTTCCTGTGCGTGTACACGGCGCCTTTGTGGCCGATGAAGAAGTACATCGCGTGGTTGCTGCGTGGCGTGCGCAGGGCGACCCCGATTATTTGGAATTAGGTTTACAACAACATGATTCAGATGACGGTGACTCTGGTAGCGGCATGGGTGACGATGAAGATGCTGAAAATGATAAGCTCTATGATCAAGCCGTACAAATTGTTTTAGAAACACGTAAAGCATCTATTTCTGGTGTTCAGCGCCGTTTAAGAATCGGTTATAACCGTGCGGCAAGATTAATAGAAAGCATGGAAAATGCAGGTTTAGTTGGGCCGATGGAACAAAATGGATCGCGTGAAGTGTATGCGCCGAATGCTTAAGAGGAAAATGCTATGAAACGATTTTTACTTTTTTTAATGTTAATATTGAGTAGCCCGCTTGTATTAGCTGAATCCGATAGTGAATCACTCGCACGACAATTAAAAAGCGTGCATACTTTTTCCAGTGATTTTATTCAAGAAGTGTTGGACGATAAAAATGTCGTTGTGCAGCGTTCTGCAGGAAGTATGCAATTTGATCGAGCGTATCGTAATCAAGCGCTTTTTTACTGGAAAGTTAATTCTCCCAGCACCTCGATCATGTACTTTCGTGATGGCAAGATTATTTTTTATGATCCCGAATTAAGTCAAGCAACGATCAAAAAAGTGAATTATAAAGATCCCAGTATGTTGCCACTGATGTTGTTGACAGGCGATCCGACGCAAGTGTTGAATAACTTTTTAGTAACATCAAAAAGCAAGCAGCGCTTTATGTTGCAACCTAAATCAAACGATAAAGACGCCATACTTTTGGGCGTGATATTAGATTTGACTTCGGAAGGTGCTATTCAACACATTCAATATCAATTAGCGATGGGGTCAATAACACATATTAGTTTTGGCAATGTGCGTATCAATCAACCACTGCAACACGCGCTTTTCTTTGAAAAATTCCCCAAAGATACTGATTTTGTTGAAGTGAAATAAATGCAAATATCACTTAAAGAAAGTTTGCAGCTTGCTCTCAACAAACGCATGCTTATGGTTTATTGGATAGGATTTATTTCAGGCCTTCCTTTAATGTTAACGATTACGGTATTGCAGGCATGGTTAACGAGTGCGCAGGTGAGTTTAACCAGCATTGGTTTAATTACACTAGTAGGATTGCCTTATACCTATAAGTTTTTATGGGCGCCGGTGTTAGATAAAGTGCATCCAACGCTTTTTCGATGTAAGCATCGTCGAAAATCGTGGATGATGTTGTGTCAACTGCTGCTTGCGATCATTGTTTTGTCGATGTCATGTTTATCTCCGACCAATCATTTGTTCCTCATTGCCATTTTGGCGATTAGCATTGCGATTTTTTCTGCCACACAAGATATTGTCATCGATGCCTATCGTACGGAATATTTGCGACCCAATGAACGCGGCGTAGGGTCGGCCGCATTTATTTTTTCATATCGTTTAGCCACTTTAGTTGCTGGTGGGCTAGGGCTTATTTTTGCAGATAAATTTGGTTGGCCAAGTTATTTTGTGGTAATAGCCATTTTAATGATAGTGGGAGTTGTGATTGTTTATTACTTGCCTTCTACGATAGAAAAAATAGACGACTCAAAAGGATTTTTGGATATTTTCGTGCGTCCATTTAAAGCTTTTTTTAAAAAAAAATTAGCGTGTTGGATTTTATTATTTATTATTTTTTACAAATTCGGCGATGCATTTACGCAATCATTAGGCACGACGTTTTTTTTAAGAGAATTGCATCTCAGTTTGTCTCAAGTCGGTGTGCTTTATAAAACGGTGGGTTTTTTTAGCACGATACTGGGTGCGTATATCGGTGGATTTTTGTTACCGAGTTTAGGTTTGTATCGTGCATTATTTATTTTTGGCGTATTGCAAGCGTTTGCTAATTTAGCTTTTGTTGCGCTCGCAATATACGGCGCAGTGCCGTGGCTGGTGGTTTTTTCTGTGACGTTAGATTTGGGCGCGTCTGGAATGGCAACGGTCGCCTTAGTCGCCTACTTAATGGCTTTATGTGATATTCGTCATACAGCTGCACAGTTTGCGTTATTCACGGCGTTGATGACGGTTGGTCGAATAGGCGCAGGCCCTTTGGCAAGTATCGTCGTGTTGCACTGGGGGTGGGCGGTGATGTTTACGATGGGCTTTTTGGTGTCGTTGCCAATTCTGGGGTTGCTGCCAAAGTTGAAGGCAACGGTGCCGCACTGTTAGTTTGTATCACTTGCGCATAACAATGTTTTTTATCTGGATTATTGATAAGCACTACGGCATTACCTCCTAAAGAACAAGCCTGCTCTTTAAGCATTTGATTGACTTGTGCCTGTTGACGCCGGATACCGTATTCGTTATAGACATCGACTTGAATCAGCGTAATGTCTTCTGCTGATTGAGGATGCGCTGCGTTTGCATTGTAAATGGCGACATTCGCAGGAGAATAAACGACCGCTGTTGGGCTGGCGACTAAATTACTATCTGCAGAGGATCGATAGTAGCCAGATTGGCTCGATTCAGTTGAGCAGCTCACGATAAGAGTAGCGCTTAAAACTAACCCAAAACTGCCAAGCACTTTAGTGTGCATTTCAAGCTCCTCATAATCAAAAAAAGACATTACGCAATTTATCAAAGTCTGTAATGAGAAGAAAGCTTATTCTTTCAAAGTAAAGATAATCATAAGCTGCGTAGCGTCATCGGGATTTTGTTTGCAAGTAAAAGGTACATTCGAAAGTGTTTCAAGTTTACTCAGTGCATCCGTAGATAAGTTGGCATGCAACGAGGAACAAAGAATTTGTGTGTTGATAACATTGAGTGGATAGGTGGTCGGGATATTCAACACGAGTTGCTTCGCAAAAAGCACGGTTGGCATGAGAATAAGACTTGCAAAAAACCAACGCATAATTCCATCTTCCAAGAGTATTATGATTCCATTCTATACTCTCGGATAGTTATCATACAATCTTAATGCGATATGTTTGGTGATAAAGTTTGTCCTGTGTTATCAGAGCTTATTTCAGAAGGCATGATTATTTTTGAGAAAAAATTTAATTGCAGGAAATCAGCAACCTCTTTTTGGTTGGGTTTTGTAATGAAGCCAACCTCAGGATATTGTTGAAAAAATTGCAGAAATTCAGGATTATTTTTTCCGCCCTCTATCGCTGAATGAATTGCAATCGCCGTTGGGCGCGTGTGCAGTAACATGGCTTCTCTAATTAAAGCATCACCATTCGTTCTTTGCATTTGCTGGTCAGACAATAATACGGTAGAAGTTTCAGCGGATAAGGATTTCATCACATGTAGCGCTATATCACCATCTCCGGCGTAAACAATGGCATAAGTACCGACGATATCCCATGCTAGCCCTTTATTTTTCCAATCGTTGGTTTCAATATTCTTGTCAAAACAAGAGTCGCTTATATAATTTTCATACGTTTTCATTATTGATAAATGACGTATTTTTTTGATAACGCTAAAACTATCGTCCACAACAATAAGAATGCCGTGCAACTCATGCTTTAAAAACTCTTGGTTTTTTTGTTGATAGGTCATGTCTTTTAGATCAACATGAGGAGTGTAGGCATTTTTATGAAATATCGAGTTACAGCAGTATCGGGAGTACCAGTTTCTAGGTGCGGGTACATGATGGCTATCTAGCGGAGCCACCTTTGACTTAAATTTGAACATTTTGTTCCTTTTGCAAGTGCATTAGTATTATTATTTTTATTGCAAGAAACAGTCTAGCTCAGATTTTCGTTTATGCAAGTATGGATTTGTGAATTCGCATGGTCGATGATAATATCGACCACCTTCGTTGTTGGAGAAAACACGTGTTTACGATTACGCTTCCCGATGCCAGCCAGCGGCCATTTGCGGCCCCTTTGTCAGTTTATGAATTCGCACAATCAATCGGCGCAGGTCTTGCGAAAGCGACAGTAGCCGGCAAAGTCGATGGTGTTTTAGTCGATGCGAGTTATATGCTCGATCACGATGCAAAAGTTTCCATCGTGACGCTTAAAGATCCTGAAGGTGTTGAGGTGCTGCGGCATTCTTGTGCGCACTTAATGGCGCACGCGATCAAGCGATTATTTCCTTCAGCGCAAGTGACGATTGGCCCGGTGATCGATGATGGATTTTTCTATGATATATCGTTTAAAGAACGTTCTTTCACGCCCGATGATTTGGTTGCGATTGAAAAAAAGATGCAAGAGATTGCAAAAGAAAATTTAACGATTCAACGTCAAGAGATTTCACGTCAAGAAGCGATTAAATATTTTAAAAGTATCGGCGAAGATTATAAAGTAGAAATTATTAATGATCTGCCCGAGTCTGAAATATTGACTTGCTATCAGCAAGGCGATTTTAAAGATTTATGTCGTGGGCCGCATTTACCGAACACGAGCTTTTTAAAAGATTTTAAATTGATGAAACTCGCCGGTGCGTATTGGCGTGGTGATTCTAATAATGAAATGTTACAACGTATTTATGGCACTATTTGGCCCGATGCGAAACAGCTGCAAGCGTATTTATTTCGTTTAGAAGAAGCGGAAAAACGTGATCATCGAAAAATTGCTAAACAACTTGATTTGTTTCACATTCAAGAAGAAGCGCCTGGCATGATTTTTTGGCATCCGAACGGGTGGACCATTTATCAAGCGCTAGAACAATTCATGCGCGCGCAATTTAAAAAATACGGTTATCAAGAAGTTAAAACACCGCAAGTGGTTGATCGCGTGTTGTGGGAAAAATCGGGGCATTGGGATAAATTCGGCGACGATATGTTTTATCTGAAAACAGACGATAAACATTACGCGATTAAGCCAATGAATTGCCCGTGTCATGTGCAAATTTTCAATCAAGGCTTGCGCAGTTATCGTGAATTGCCGCTGCGTTTAGCGGAATTTGGTTGTTGTCATCGTAATGAAGCTTCAGGCGCGTTGCATGGGTTATTCCGTACGCGTAGTTTTACGCAAGATGATGCGCATATTTTTTGTACGGAAGAACAAATTGGTTCAGAAGCGCAAACGTTTATTAAAATGCTTTTTGAAACCTATCAAGCGTTTGGTTTAGAAAACACGATTTCCGTGAAATTATCAACTCGTCCAGAAAAGCGTGTTGGTTCGGACGAAACTTGGGATAAAGCTGAAAAGGCACTTGCAGATGTTTTAAATCAAAGCGGTTTAGAATGGCAATTGCTTCCGGGCGAGGGGGCTTTTTACGGGCCTAAAATTGAATTTGTGTTAGAAGATTGTTTGGGGCGTAAATGGACTACGGGTTCTATTCAGCTTGATTTCTCAATGCCCACGCGCTTAGGAGCAGAATACATCAGCGAAAGCGGTGAAAAACGCATTCCTGTCATGTTGCATCGTGCCATTTGCGGTTCGCTTGAGCGGTTTTTAGGCATATTAATTGAACATCATGCCGGCAAACTTCCCACATGGTTGTCGCCGGTTCAAGTCGTTGTAATGAATATTGCTGATAAGCAGGCTAATTATTGCCAAGAACTTGTCAAAAAACTGCAAGCGGCAGGGATTCGTTGCCAAACCGATTTGCGCAATGAAAAAGTAGGTTATAAAATTCGCGAGCACACACTCGCTCGGGTGCCTTATTTGATTGTCATTGGCGATGAAGAGCTTGAAAATCAAACGCTCGCTGTGAGATTGCGCGACGGGCAGGATTTGGGCGTGATGACGTCGGATGAATTTTTATTGCGTATTCAGCAGGAAGTTGCTGAAAAAAAATAGAATGAAACATGAAGAGTATGCCTGGAATCTGCTGACATTTTATGTTCTAAATTCATCCGGCTATGGTGTTACCCCAGCCTGCGCTGGGGTGCCACAATCGCTATTGTTTGTGCTGCGAATAGACTAAAGTAGAATAAAATTTAATCATAAAATGCTAACACGCCTTATTCTTAGGTAAGAGTTGCTAAGTCTTGATATATCGCGTTGTCAAATTCGTCGTAATCAGTACATGGTGTTGGATTATTCAAGGCGTAAAAAAGTGTAGCCTTATTTGTGATTAACGATCTATCTTCGAGCCGCTCTTTTGTGGTTAATAATATGCCTTCGAACTGCTCTACAGAAAAGGGCAAACTAATGTCAATATCTTTTAGGTCAAGAGACAATGGCTCAACTTTTATTTCATCAGTCACACTTGGTGCTTCCAGTGTAGGTTTTTTGCTCCGACGAAACTTGAAGCTTTCTGGGAACGGGCGATCATAAAGATAGATTGAGTTTGAATATAAACCTGGGTGGTGACTCTCATTTTCATCAAGCTGTCTTTTTAAAGAGTTTTTTGATTTAGAACTGATGATTTTATGGCCAAAATCTTCTTGGATTTGATTAGCTATCACTTTTCTCCATGTGACCTCTTGTTTTTCTCCGCTTCCAGTTATATGTGCAGTTTGTTCAGCTAATAATCCAGATACGGATAAAAGTAATGTTTGAGTATTCGTCTCAGTAAATATCTTTCCTGTTAAAACCGCAACATTTCGAAAACATTCTAGTTGGCGCCACTCCTCGTTTGTTTTAGGTGTCTTTTTGGAATGCGGTCTCTTTTTGTTTCTGTTTTTGTTTATGTTGTAGTTTAAAATAGCCTTCGATAGTTTGGGCATTAGCTGTTCTTTTAGCTCTGATAAAGTCAGGGTGTGAGGGTCGTATATATCTTGGGCTTGAGGGTCGAGCCAGAGCGAAAGAACATAAACGCAGTTATAAAGTGTCGCTATTTTTATGTTTTTGCTTTTTTCTTCGTAGAGTGGCGTATTGCTTTTTCCATAGGAGCGAGACAGGCTCATTGGTAATTGTAATTCTTTTGCTGGCTCTCTAGTCAGGCCAGTCCATTCAAGCTCGCGATAAATGGCTTCATTGGCGCGTATTGTAAACGTTTTTAATTTTGATCGAATAAGATCCACTTCTGCTAGCGCTACGATGTCTTCAAAATAAGGCAATGTGAGCAGCTTGTCAAAAGCCGCTTCAATAGTAAGGCCAGAATATTCTTCTAACGTTCCTACGGGAAATTCTTTTCTTAGTTCAGAGGGCATTGCGTTATTCTTATTGTTCGCTCACGATAATATCAATGTAGTTGTCCAGAATTAAGATAACCTTAAATGGATTTAGAAAGAGAAACTTCTTGAGAACCGAAACAATTGGCTATAGAATTGGCAAACACCTGATTATGCAGGTGGTGTTTTTTATTTGGATAATAAACGCAGGAGAACCAGCATTAGTACAGCCGTAAAGAAAGAAGCCAAGCATCGTTTAAACGGTGAAATTAAAGCGCCACAAGTGCGTTTAATTGGTAATGAGGGTGAGCAACTCGGTGTTGTAACGATTAAAGAAGCGCTTATAGCAGCTCGTGAGCTAGCTGTAGATTTGGTTGAATTACAGCCTAATGCTGCGCCTCCTGTGTGTCGATTAATGGATTATGGAAAGTTTTTGTATCAACAGAAAAAGAAAACCGTTGATGCAAAGAAAAAGCAGAGACAAATGCAGGTCAAGGAAATTAAGTTCCGTCCAGGGACAGAAGAGGCAGATTACCAGGTAAAGCTTCGCAACCTGATTCGCTTCTTGGAACAAGGTGACAAAGTCAAGATCACAATTCGTTTCCGTGGTCGTGAAATGACTCACCAAGAGCTGGGCATGGAAGTGCTTGATCGTTTGGCGAAAGACATTGAAGGCAATGCAACTATTGAGCAACGCCCGAAAATGGAAGGTCGACAACTCGTGATGGTGGCCGGTCCTGGAAAGGGCACAGCTAAATAGGTATCACTTTATCGTGAGTGATTTTTTTATCGCTCGAAGGATTTTAATTCGCAGCTAGGCGCGTGCGAAGCTGAGCAGCGGATTGTACATGTTAGTACATGAGCAGCGAGGCGAGAGCGCAACAACGCTGTAAATTAAAGATCAAAGAGCAAATGCGGGGTTAGAGTAAATAACTATGTCAAAGATGAAAACAAAAAGAGGCGCGATGAAGCGCTTCATCAAAACGGCCGGTGGTTTTAGATTTAAACGTGCAAACCGAAATCATATCCTCACCAAGAAAACTCAAAAGCGCAAAATGCACTTAAGAGCGAATCAGCTTGTGAAGAAATGCGACGAGCTTTCTATACAACGCATGTTCAACTTGAAATAAGGGGATAAGAGAATGGCAAGAGTAAAACGTGGCGTTCAGGCGAAAGCGCGTCATAAAAAAGTAATGAAACTGGCGAAAGGCTATTATGGTGCCCGTAGTCGTGTCTATAAAGTAGCGGTACAAGCCGTCACTAAAGCAGCGCAATATGCGTATCGCGATCGTAAACAACGTAAACGTCAATTCCGTTCGTTGTGGATTATCCGTATCAACGCGGCTGCAAGACAACATGAAATCACATACAGTCAATTCATGGCAGGTTTGAAGAAAGCTAACATTGATATTGATCGAAAAGTATTAGCAGATATGGCTGTGCATGATGCACATGCGTTTAAGTTGATTGTTGATCAAGTGAAAGCGGCACTTGCTGCTGTTTGATTAAATTTCTTATCTGACGTTCCCGGTAGGGGACGTCATTGCGAAGCGTAGCGCGGGGCAATCCATCCGAAATAGTTTAATAAAAAGATGGATTGCTTCGAGTACTCGCAATGACGACAGCGAGGATTTGAAATCAGTATCGTGACTCATCTTATTCATGCTATATCCTTACGGTGTTAATTATGCTCGACCTTGATGCAACCTTAAAACGCGCTTCTATTGAAATTGAAAACTGCGTTGATTTAACCGCGCTCGACGAATGTCGCGTACGTTATCTCGGTAAAAAAGGTGAACTCACCGAACTCGCTAAAAGCATTAACCAAGCGCCTGTTGAAGATCGACCGCGCATTGGCCAACAAATTAATCAAATTAAAAACAGTATTCAGGATTTAATCGAATCTCGAATGCAACATTTACAACATTTAGAAATTGAAAAAAAACTTGCTCGTGACGCACTTGATATTACGTTACCTGGGCGTGGACAATCCCACGGGCATTTACATCCGATCGCCATCACGCGACAACGAATTGAATCCATTTTTAAAACACTGGGATTCGCCGTGGTTGAAGGCCCTGAAATCGAAGATGATTATCACAATTTTGAAGCCCTTAATATCCCCAAAAATCATCCCGCACGTGCGATGCAGGATACGTTTTATGTCGAAACTGGCCATGTTTTGCGAACGCATATGTCACCGGTGCAGATTCGCACGATGGAAAATCATAAACCGCCATTACGCATTATTGCCCCTGGAAGAGTATACCGTTGTGAATCTGATCTAACGCATACACCAATGTTTCATCAAGTTGAAGGTTTGTACCTTGATAAAGATGTTTCATTCGCCAATATGAAATTTGTCATGCAAGAATTCTTGAATGCATTTTTTGAAAAAGAGACACCGGTTCGTTTGCGCTCGTCGCATTTTCCTTTTACAGAGCCTTCTGCAGAACTGGATGTGCAATGCACGCAATGTTCCGGCAAAGGATGTCGAATCTGTAGCCATACTGGTTGGCTAGAAGTCATGGGTTGCGGCATGGTTCATCCGAACGTATTAAATTCTGTGAATATTGACCCGGAAGAATTTCAAGGCTTTGCGTTTGGCTTTGGCTATGATCGGTTGACGATGTTGTATTACAACGTCAATGATTTGCGTGCGTTTTTTGAGAATGATATGCGATTTCTGGAGCAGTTCTAATGAAAATCAGTGAAAAATGGTTGCGATCTTTTATTCAAATTAATCGTCCCATTCAAGAAATTGCCGAAATACTCACCATGCGTGGCTTGGAAGTTGAAGAAATCGCACCCGTCGCTGGCAAGCTTAATAATATCGTCGTTGCAGAAATTTTATCGGCAGCACAGCATCCTAATGCCGATCGATTGCGTGTCTGCCAAGTCAATGATGGCACGGAAACGTTAACCATTGTTTGCGGTGCGCCGAATGCGCGCGCAGGCATTAAAGTCGCGCTTGCAAAAATCGGTGCAGTGTTGCCGGGTGTCACTATTAAAAAATCTAAAATTCGTGATGTTGAATCGCACGGCATGTTGTGTTCCGTCTCTGAGCTAGGTCTCGCAGAAAAGTCTGAAGGCATTATGGAATTGTCAGAAGATGCACCGATTGGAAAATTGCTAGTTGAATATTTAGATTTAGACGATAACGTTTTAGATATTAGCATTACGCCTAATCGTGGCGATTGTGCCAGTGTGCTGGGTATTGCGCGCGAGGTGGCTGCAATAGAAGGTGGGGTTGTTGTAGGGACTACTGGCGGTCGCTCTTCTCAAACACAAATTGCAGATCAAACAGGACAACCGCCGGCAGCCCCTACGAGAGTTCATCGCGACGGCGCCGTTCTCGAGATTTGTCCAATTTATTTAACACAAAGAATTCATGATATTAATCCTGCGATTTTATCGCCTATTTGGCTGAAAGAAAAATTACGTCGCAGCGGCGTGCGTAGTATTAATGTGCCGGTTGATGTGACGAATTATGTGATGTTTGAATGTGGTCAACCCATGCATGCCTTTGATGCACAAAAAATTCAAGGCGCTATCACGATTCGATTAGCGAAAATAAACGAAACGCTTGAATTATTAAACGATACAAAAATTACACTTGATGAACAATCACTTATTATTGCAGACGAAGAAGGTCCGATTGCTTTAGCGGGCATTATGGGCGGTAAACGCACGGCGGTTTCAGAAACAACCACAGAAATTTTATTGGAAAGCGCGCATTTTTCGCCAGAGAATATTGCACGAACTGCGCGTCATTTTAATCTAAATTCAGATTCGTCGTATCGTTTTGAGCGTGGCGTTGATCCAGGGTTGTCATTACTCGCATTGGAACAAGCAACGCAAATGATTATCGAAATTGCGGGTGGAAATGCAATAGGGCAGCTACAAGGGATTGCCCCTGCAAGCGCGTCGTCAATGAAAAAAATAGCGCTGCGATATGCCAAACTTGAAAAAGTTATCGGTGCTTCTTTTTCGGAAACTCAAGTAACAAAAATATTTTCTGATTTGCAGATGAGTTTCGAAAAAAATTCTGAAGGGTTATTAGTCACGATTCCCAGTTATCGTTTTGATTTAATCATTGAAGAAGATTTAATTGAAGAAGTCTTGCGTATTCATGGTTGTGATAATATTGAGGCCGTCGCACCGCGACCTTCGCTTTCATTGCAATCTTCATTAACGGCGATGACAAATATCGATACAGAAAGATTATTGTTAAAAACGTTGGGGTACGATGAAATTATTAGTTATAGTTTTGTCGATGAAAAATTACAAAATCAACTTGCGCCTGATCAAACAGCCATTCGATTAAAAAATCCAATTTCTCAAGAAATGTCCGTCATGCGAACAACATTATGGACAGGATTAATATCGACTTTGCAATATAACTTGCGTCGGCAACAAACACGCGTGCGTTTATTCGAACAAGGTTTATGTTTTAATGATGACGGCTCGCAACCGAAAAAATTATCAGGTTTGAGTTACGGTGGTGTGTATCCTGAATCTTGGAATAACGCTAAAGAGTTAAGTCATTTCTTCGATGTAAAAAATGAGGTTGTAGCGCTATTGGTTGAGAATAAAATTGCAGAAGACTATGACTTTTTGCCGTCAAAACATCCAGCTTTGCATCCAACGCAATCGGCACAATTAGTGCATAAACAAACGAAAGCAGTATTGGGTGATATCGGTGTGCTTCACCCGCAACTCGTACAAGCGTTTGACTTGCCCATGGTGCCGGTGTTATTCGAGTTAGACGTGCAGGTGTTACGACAAACTCAATTGCGTCAATCTTATGTGCCTGTTGCCAAGTTTCCAGAAGTGCGCCGAGATTTGTCATTTTTAGTGCCGACAAATGTTATTTATCAAGACATTGTCAATTCAGTTCAAAATTTAGACAATAATTTAATTCAACGCTTATTTATTTTTGACGTTTATCAAGGAAAAGGAATTCCTGAAGGATATCGCAGTTTGGCAGTTGCTTTGATTATTCAAGATTTTTCGAAGACATTGATTGATGATGAAGTTGCATTGCTTGTAAAAAAAGTGATAGATTTAATGGAGAATCAATTCAAAGCGACCTTAAGGGATTAACATGTCAGCACTGACTAAAGCCGACTTAACTGAAAGCCTGTTTTTAGAATTAGGGCTTAATAAACGTGAATCTCGTGATTTAGTCGAAGAGTTTTTTGGGACGATTCAAGATTTTTTAGAAGCGGGGCATCCTGTTAAAATTTCTAATTTAGGTAATTTTGATTTGCGTGATAAAGAAGCGCGTCCGGGTCGGAACCCTAAAACCATGAAAGAGACATTGGTTGAAGCGCGAAGAGTGGTAACGTTCCATACAGGGCAAAAATTGAAATCGATGGTTGAAACTAATATTCAAGATGGTATCTGAAGGTAGGGTGGATTACGATGAGGACATCTAATCCACCCTACAGGAAATTCTTCATTGACGTAACCCTGCTCTATTCGCTATCATCGCACGTTCGGGGTATAGCGCAGTTTGGTAGCGCGCTTGCATGGGGTGTAAGAGGTCGTCGGTTCAACTCCGGCTACCCCGATAAATGAATATCATCATAACCAGCGCGCAAACATGTCTTCATGTTCTTTTAGCTTTTCTTTTGCAAGCGTATAAGCAATTAAACTTTGTGGATCGCCAATCGAAGGGTTTGAAAAGCTTAATGACGAAGTATCCGGCGCGATAATAATATCCGCTTTTTTCGCCGCGACATCATCTGACATATGTTGATCAATCGAAGAAGACTCTAACAAAATATCTAAAATATTTGGCAAGACGTAATTATTTTTAGAAAAGCCCAGCTTATAAGCGATGATATCTTTTAAGCCTAAAATAGGCGGGAAATTGTATTTATGTTTGTCTTTTAACAATAATAATAAACGAACATCTAAGCTAATAATTTTGCCTGCGCCATCAAGATATTCGCGCATATCTTGTACGGGCAATGAAGTACACACAGCGCCATCGACATAAATATTACCGTCTTTTTCGAGTGGTGGAAATATTCCTGGCACCGCAATACTTGCTCTTAGCCACTCCCATATTTCGCCAAATCGTTTAAGTTCCTTTTGTCGAATGGATAAATTGCCGGTGACACAGAAAAAATTAATTGGTAAATCTTCTATTCGACGGTGTTCATAAATTTCTTGTAATAAATTAGTGGGTACTTTACCGCTTAAAAGAGAAGTAAAGGGTAGTGTAAAGTTAAACAGTTTATTATTTTTTAATTTTACGAACGATTTTTCGTAAATAATTTCAAACTGTTGCCAATCAAAATTTTCTGCCAAGCCCGCGCCGATGGTCGCTCCAAAGCTGCAACCTCCAATGCAATCAATCGGTGTGCCGGATTCTAAAAGAGCTTTAATAATGCCGTAATGCGCATAGCCGCGAAAACCACCGGCGCTGATGACTAAACCAATCGCTTGACCCGTCATGAAACGATATAAGCGCTGATAAGCGGCTTTTTCATCTTGAAAATGATGATGTCGTTTAAAAGCGTATTGATCGTAAAAGCGTTGTGTGTTGTTATAAGGCGGAGGTTGATCGTGCCAAATGACAAGATCGCACGGGCGCGAATTTTCACCATCAATAACGTCCAGCGGGATAGCATTCCATGCATCTTCGGTCGTGACTAAATAAATATATTCAGCATGAAATAATACGGTTTTATCCCATACATCTTCGTTGGCTTCTACAAGAAAAATATTAATGCCCGGTTTGTTTTCACATTGAAATAAAAAGGGAATAATATCGAGATTGGTTGCTTCAAAATCTTTTTTATCATAAATATGTGTGTTGTCTTGAGGCGCACACATTTGAAAATAATGTTTAAATTTCTCGAGCTGAATTTTCGGTGATGAGTTATATAATACGATATTTTTAAACGGGTAACGGTCGCTGGTAAATCCCATCACCATGCGCCGTAAACGTCGCGCAACGTTTTGCGTAAGTTGCATTAACACTTGCGGATCTTTTTCAAAAAATTCTAAAAAAATGTTTTTATCCATTTTAATGAGTTGAGAAAGCTTGTTAGTTTTTGCCGAAAAACCATGTGCTTCATCGGCAAGTACGCTGGTTTCACCTACCATGCCACCACTTCGGATGCTGGCAATTTTTTTCTCAAAACTGCTGGATGAAAAAAGTTCGACATATCCATCAATAATATAATAGACGTAATCAGAGGGTTGATGAATGTGAAATAAAATTGTATCTGCGGGAGATTCTATTATTTCCGAATGAGCGATCAGTTTTCTGAGCAGATCTATAGAAAAAGTATTAAAAAGCGGATACTTGCGAAGTCGCTCAATAATTTCGTCATGATTAAATAAAAACATAAAACTGACATCCTCCATTATATCGCAAGTTTTTTCAGTGTTTCCTGTACTCTTTCGACGCGTTCATGTTCTGCATGTTCAGGGAAAACCACTTTTAACGTATGATTATTGATCAATTGATACGTATTCGGTCGCGCTTGAATCAGTTTAATTAAAGTCATGGGTTCAACGCAAGTTGATTCTAAGAAATCGATTTTAACAAAAATCTTATTGGCGGCAATTTTTTTAATGCCTAATTTCTGGCAAATTAATTTAATTTCATTACTCGCGAAGAGATTTTTGGCGGGCAAAGGTAATAATCCAAAGCGGTCAATCAGTTCAACTTGCAGTTGTTCTAATTGTGTATCTGTTTTGGCATCTGATAGGCGTTTGTAAAACATCAAGCGTGAATGAACGTCTGGCAAATAATCATTGGGAATGAGTGCTGGCACGCCTAAATCGACTTCATGAGCGCGCCCAAAATCAAAGTCAAGATTGGTATTGAGTTTTCCGCCTGCGCGTAAGGTTTTGACGGCTTTTTCAATGAGCTCAAGATACAGTGAAAATCCAATCGCTTGCATTTGACCGCTTTGTTCTTCGCCTAATAATTCTCCAGCACCACGAATTTCTAAATCGTGCGATGCCAGATGAAATCCAGCCCCCAAATCCCCTAATGATGAAATAGCATCTAAACGCTTTTTGGCATCGCCTGTCAGGGCCTCTTTTTCGGGGCAGAGTAAATACGCATAGGCTTGATGATGGGATCGCCCAACGCGTCCGCGTAATTGATGTAATTGTGCCAGACCTAATTTATCGGCACGGTCCATGACAATGGTGTTCGCCGTCGGGATATCAATCCCCGTTTCAATAATAGTGGTACACACTAAGACATTAAATTTTTGGTGATAAAAATCGACCATGATGGTTTCGAGTTCACGTTCCGCCATTTGTCCGTGCGCAGAACGAATAACGGCATTCGGTAACCAATTTTTTAATTCTTCTGCACAATGTTCGATGGTAGTGACATTATTATGCAAGAAGAACACTTGTCCGCCACGATGAAGTTCACGCTCAATGGCTTCTGTAATAATTGATCGATTGCGTTCATGCACAAATGTTTTAATTGATAAGCGTTTAGCTGGCGGCGTAGCAATAATGGAAAAATCGCGTAATTTTGCCATGGCCATATTGAGTGTTCTGGGAATAGGCGTCGCTGTCATAGTGAGAATATTCACTTTGGCTTTAAATTTTTTGAATTTTTCTTTTTGTCGAACACCGAAACGATGTTCTTCATCAATGATTAATAAACCTAATCGGGCGAATACAATATTTTCTTGTAAAAGTGAATGTGTGCCAATCACAATATCGACTTTGCCTGATTTAAGATTTTCGATGACTTCATCTTTTTCTTTAGAGGTTTTAAATCGAGACAGTACCGCAATATTCACGGGCCAATCAGAAAATCGATCCATAAAATTTTGACCGTGTTGTTCAGCAAGCAACGTTGTGGGAACAAGAATTGCCACTTGTTGATGATTTTGGATAGCGACAAATGCGGCGCGCATCGCCACTTCTGTTTTGCCAAAACCAACGTCACCGCAAATGACGCGATCCATCGGATGTACGGATTCTAAATCATGAATCACTGCTTTAATTGCTTCTGCTTGATCGGGGGTTTCTTCAAAGGGAAATCCTGCACAAAACTGTTGATACTCTTCTGCGTTAAACGACATCGCATCGCCTTGATGCGCAGCGCGTTGCGCATATATGCCTAAAAGTTCTGCAGCGACATCATAGGCTTTTTCGAGCGCTTTCTTTTTCGCTTTCGCCCATTGTTCTGTGCCCAAAGCGTTAATTGGCGCGTGTTGTACATCACCTGCGCTATAACGACTGATTAATTGTAAATTGGTGACGGGAACAAATAGCTTATCCCCTTTTTGATATTCAATAGTTAAAAATTCACTGGTTTGATTGCCAATCGTCAGTGTTTGTAAACCTAAATAGCGTCCAACGCCATGTTCAAAGTGAACAATGGGGTCGCCTAAATTAAGCTCAGCAATGTTTTGATAAATCGTGCGTTCAATATCTTGTGACGTAGCGACTATGCGTTTCTTTTGATATTTTAGTTTTCGGCCAAATAAATCATTTTCGCTAATAATACTAAGTTTATGATCGAGTAATTCCGCGCTGGCCCAAAGTGAAGCAGTGACAATGCCTATTTTATCGTGTGATTCAAGGAAAGTTTGCCAATCTTTATATTCGACTAAAGATTGTCGATTCTTTGAAAAAAGTGCTTTGATAATTTCTTTTCGACCGGAACTTTCTGCGCACAAGAGAAGTCGATGTTGATTGTTAATTTGATAATTTAATAAAGCCTGAATAGGAGAGGCTAGCTTGTAATCAACGGCAATGCTATCAAGTGAAAGTGATTGTGTTGTTTTATTCAAACGAAAGCGTGAATGCTTTTTTAATTCAGAAAAAATTTCTTCAGGGCGCAGCCATAATCTATCAGGACTTAATATTGGTTGAATAATATCATGTGATTTTTGTGCGTAGCGTTCTTTGATTTCTTTCCATTGTTGTTCGATGGTCTCATTTAATGTATCGCTATAAATAATGGAAAATTTTTCACTGATATAGTCAAATAATGAAGACATGTTTTTAAAAAACAATGGAATATAATATTCAATTCCGCCAAATATTTTTCCTGAGCTGACAATTTGATAAAAAGGGCAATTTGCAGCATTGCCTGGAAATTCTTTTTCCCATTGTTCGGTAAACAGGGTGATACTTTTACCATCCATGGGAAATTCTTTTGCGGGTAGTAATTCAACGCTTTCAATTTTATTAATGGAGCGTTGATCTTCGATTGAAAACGTGCGAATACTATCGACTTCATTATCGAATAAATCAATGCGATAAGGTACAGGGCTATTGCTGGGAAAAATATCAACAATGGCACCGCGAATAGAAAATTCACCGTGGCGTTGCACTTCGCTGACGCATTGATATCCGAGCGCAACAAGTCGTGTACGCGTGGGTTCTAATTCAAAAATATCGCCTACTTTTAAGAGAAAAATATCTGCTTCAAGACTATTTCTTGGCGCAAGTCTCTGCATAAGCGTTGCAACAGTGGCGATGTAAATGTCTTGTTGATTTTTCGCCATTGTTGCAAGAAGTTTGATGCGGCTTGCGGTGATATCTTCATGGGGCGAAAAAGCATCATAAGGTAACGTTTCCCAATCAGGAAATAAGTGAATTTTTCCTGCAAAAGATTTATCTAAGAAAAAAGATAACTCATCGCTGAGTTGATTAGCCTCTTGGATGCCGGCACAAATGATGAGCGTGGGTCGAGATTCTGCCGCTAAAAGCTCGCTAATCAGGAGTGCGGTACCGCATCCGGGCAACTTTTCAACAAAAGTTTCCAGCGAGCGAGGGTATTTATGAGCTAAACCAAGAGACTGCATTTGAGGCGCTACAAAAAAGGAGTTACTATAACAAATTTTACCTATTAAGGTAGGATGAGTCTATGGATTTAATGCAGTTACTCGCTGAAACTGTTCAATTGGGAGCCTCGGATCTTCACGTATCCAGTGGGTTATCGCCGAGAGTACGCATTGACGGCGAATTAACTCCGTTAGAAGGCGCGTGCGTATTGAGCGACGCAGAGCTGTTAGATCAATTGTCAGCAATACGTCCTCCAAAAAATACACAGAATTTAGAACAAGATTTCTCGTTTGCTTTTAAAGAAGGCATTCGATTTAGAGTCAATATTTTTTATCAATTACGAGGAATAAGTGCAGTTTTTAGAGCTATTTCTCGAGAAGCACCTGCGTTAGAATCGCTGCCAACGGCTTCTCTGTTGAAAAATTTGTGTGCATTAAAGACAGGTTTAATTTTGGTGACAGGGCCTACAGGATGTGGAAAAAGCACCACGCTCGCTGCGATGATTCAGCATATTAATCTTACGCAAAACGCGCATATTATTTCATTAGAAGACCCGATTGAGTATGTGTATCAATCCGAAAAATCGCTTATTCAGCAGCGAGAAATTCATCAACATACCGCCAGCTTTCAAGATGCTTTGCGTGCTGCGCTAAGAGAAGACCCGGATGTCATTCTCGTTGGTGAAATGCGTGATCTTGAAACGATTCGATTGGCGTTAACGGCTGCAGAAACAGGGCATTTAGTGTTAGCGACGTTGCACACGCAATCGTGTTCAGCAACCATCAATCGTATTATCGATGTTTTTCCGGCGGGTGATAAAGAGTTAGTGAGAAATATGCTGGCAGATTCGTTACAAGCAGTGATATCACAAACTTTGGTTAAGAAAAAAAACGGTGGCCGTGTTGCGGCGCAAGAGATTATGATGGGTACGACGCCTATTCGAAATCTTATCCGTGAGAATAAAACGGCACAAATTTTATCGGCCATACAAACTGGTCGCGCAAGTGGTATGCAGACGATGGATGAAAGTTTAAAAGAATTGAAAAAATTAGATTTAATTAATTAGGAACCGATTATGATGACGCAAAAAGTAGCGATTGTTATTCCTGCCCGTTATGGCTCTTCACGTTTTGCAGGAAAACCATTGGCAAAAATTGGTTCTAAAACGATGTTGCAACATACGTGTGACACAGCGTTGGCTGCGGCAAAAACATTAGGGAATGTTGCGGTGATTGTTGCGACGGAAGATCCGCGTGTATTAGAGCATGCGCAATCAATTTTAGGTGTTATTCCCGTGATGACGCCTGACTCGTGCCCAACAGGTTCTGATCGCGTATTAGCGGCTATTGATGCATTAAACATTTCGCCGCAAGTGGTAATTAATTTACAAGGTGACGCGCCGTTTACGCCCACACATTTTTTATCACAAATTGCGCAGGTATTATTAGACCATCCAGAGTTTTCTGTTGCAACACCAGCGGTTCAATTGACTTGGGAAGAGCTTGATAAGTTTCGTGAAAGCAAAAAAATAACGCCTTTTTCAGGAACAACGGTTGTAATGGATACAAAACAAAAAGCATTATGGTTTTCTAAGAATGTTATTCCTGCCATTCGAGGTGAAGAAAAATTACGACTCAAAGAATCCTATTCACCGGTTTATCAGCATATTGGATTATATGGTTTTCAGTTAGATGCTTTACGAAAGTTTGTTGCGTTGCCGGAAAGTGTTTATGAAAAATTAGAGGGGTTGGAACAGTTGCGATTGTTGGAAAATGGGTTATCAATTCGCGTTGAGAAAGTCAGTTATGGAAAATATGGACCGATTCCGGGGGTTGATACACCTGAAGATTTAAAAAGGGCAGAAACCATGTGGATAAAAATGCAATGATAACATTATTAATTGCTCGTCACGGCAACACATTTGATCCTGGTGATATACTTTTACGTGTGGGTAAACAAACTGATTTGCCTTTGTCAAACTCTGGTCGCGAACAAGCCAAAAAACTCGGTGTTTTTTTACATGAAAACCACCCTAAAATTGATCGTGTTTTTGTAAGCTCATTAAAACGCACGCAAGAAACCGCTGCAATTGCTTGGCCAGAAAATGTGTTTGAAATTAATCCCATTTTTGATGAAGTTGATTATGGCATTGATGATGGAAAGCCAGAAAACGAAGTAGTGGCGCGGATTGGCGAAATTGCTTTAAAACGATGGGAAGAACACGGCATTGCGCCGGCTGATTGGAAAGTTAATGCTGAAAAAATTAAGCAAGATTGGAAAGATTTTGCAAATCAGTGTATCGCGAAATATCCAGATGGTATAACGATTTTGGTTGTAACAAGTAATGGCATTGCACGATTCGCCCCTGCTATTTTGGCCAATCCTTGTGATTTACCAAAAATGAAAACAGGGGCAATCAGCGCTTTTCAATTTACCACGGAACAACATTGGCAATTGAATTATTGGAATAACGCACCGGTTTGATCAGCTCAATCCAAAACGTTTTAACGTTGTAGCGGAGGCTCCGTTGGGGTTCTTGCCCGCTCTGCTTTTTAGTTTTTCGATGATTTGCTCAACCGGTTTATCATTAGAAAATAGAGTATGTTTTTTAAAACTGAAAAAACCTGAGTTTTGCTTATATGCCCCTCGCAATTCCTCTTTAGAGGGCAAGCTTGGTTCTGCTACAGGTGTGCTAGCACTTTTTTGTGGACTCGTTTGCGTACTAGCACTGTTTCTATGCGATGTTCTTGTTTTTCTTTCATACACTTCGGCTGGTTTTTCCGCTGTCACGGGCTCTTGCACTGGCCTTGTCGTCTGCTTCGGCTTCGGCTCTGGTGTTACTTCTGGTTGTCTTTTTACTTTTTTTTGTGCCTTTACGTTACTGACAGCATTGTGCATCTTTTCTTGGTTAAATTCACTTACCCTCTCTTTGACAGACATAGGTTCGCTACTTGGTACTTCGTTGGTATTTGTAACGCGCATTTTTGCCTCATGTTTTTAGTTTCGTCATTGGAGTATAGGTCAAAATTTAAAAAATGCTGGAAGTCAATAAAAAAATTAAAATGGTCGTTGTTATTTCTTACTCGGGTAAAATTCGTGTAAGATACGGTTCATGGTTCTTATTTTTTTAGAGTTAGTATGTCGCAAGAAATCATCCATCGAGTCACCGATTCGTTGCTTACTTCCTCCGGTTTGTCGCTTCAAGATATTGATCGCGTATTTTCCAAAATTATGTGCTCGAATGTCGATTATGCGGATTTGTATTTTCAATCGGTCTATCATGAAAGCTGGTATCTTGAAGAAGGTATTGTCAAAGAAGGTAGTTACGCTTATGACCAAGGAGTGGGCATTCGTGTGGTCAGTGGTGAAAAAACCGGTTATGCGTATTCGGATGATCTTGTTTTACCGGCACTAGAAGATGCTGCGATAGCGGCGCGAAGTATTAATCGATTAGGTAATGCGACGCAAGCGATTAAAGCGTGGAATAGAGGTTCAACGCCCATTATGTATTCTCATAACAATCCGTTAGATTCCATGACTTCTCAACAAAAAGTGGATTTACTGAATAAAGCCGATCAATTGGCGCGAGCCGCAAGTCCGAAAGTGACGCAAGTGATGGCGAGTTTAAGTAGTTCTTACGAACAAGTATTGATATTTAACCATGATGGTAGTTGTCATGCGGATATTCGGCCCTTAGTGCGTTTTAATATCCAAGTGCTGGCGGAATTTGGTGATAAGCGCGAAGGCGGTAGTTGCGGCGGTGGCTTACGCGGTGATTATGCGCATTTCAGCGATGTGTTGATTCAAGAGTTTGTCAATAAAGCGGTTAAACAAGCGCTCACTAATTTAGAGGCGATTCCAGCACCTGCAGGCTTGATGCCGGTAGTTCTCGGTTCGGGTTGGCCTGGGGTGCTTTTGCATGAAGCGATTGGTCATGGTTTAGAAGGCGATTTCATTCGCAAAAAAACATCGGCATTTACGGATAAATTAGGCCAGCGTGTGGCTTCCGATAAATGCACCATTGTTGATGATGCAACGCTTCTAAACCGCCGTGGTTCGGTGGCAATCGATGATGAAGGAACCGTTGGTCAGAATACTATGTTAATCGAAAACGGTATTTTACGTGGTTTTATGCAAGATAAGTTGAACGCACGTTTGATGGGAGTTGCAGCGACCGGGAACGGCCGCCGTGAATCGTATGCGCATATCCCCATGCCACGTATGACGAATACTTATATGTTGCCCGGTGATGATGATCCCGCCGATATTATTAAGTCCGTTAAAAAAGGCATTTATGCTGTAAATTTTGGCGGCGGTGAAGTGGATATTACTTCCGGCAAATTTGTGTTTTCAGCGAGTGAAGCCTATTTAATTGAAGATGGCAAAGTCACTGCGCCGATAAAAGGCGCTACTTTAATAGGCAATGGCCCCGATGTTTTAACCAAAGTGACGATGGTCGGTAATGATTTGCAGCTTGATCCAGGTGTTGGCGTATGCGGCAAAGATGGCCAAAGCGTGCCTGTTGGCGTGGGTCAACCAACATTGAAAGTGAGTGAAATGGTCGTAGGGGGAACGCAGCTATGACGACACAACTTAATACAGAATTTTTAAAAGAAATCGCTGAGCAAGCGATCGATTTCGCTCAAAGAAAAGGTGCGGATGCTGTCGAAGTTGATGTGCATGCCGGTCAGGGTATGAGCGTGAATATTTTAAATCAGCAAATTGATAGTTTGGAATATGATCGCGGTAAAGAATTTTCAATTACCGTTTATTTAGGAAAGAAACGCGGTTCTGCAACAACCAATGATTTCTCGTTAGATTCCATTAAGCGGGCAGTTAATGCAGCGTATGATTTTGCAACCTACGCGGCAGAAGATCCGTATTCAGGATTGCCCGATCGAGAACAGCTCGCATTTAATCCACAAAAACTTGAGCAGTATTATCCGTGGGATATTACTGCTGAAAAAGCCATTGAACTTGCAATGGCGTGTGAAGCGCATGCGTTATCAATCAATAAACCCTTAATAAAATCCGATGGTGCTGGATTAAGCACACATCAAACATATGAACTTTTGGCTAATAGCGAAGGCTTTATGCAAGGCTATTTTAGTTCAAGTCATAGTATGCATTGCGCGCTAATTGCAGAAAAAAATGGTGAAATGCAAAGCGAATCAGAATATACCTGCGCGATGGATCCAACAGATTTATGGACAACCGATTACATTGCAGAAGAGGCAAATAAAAAAGCCATTGCGCGATTAGGCGCGAGGCAAATTCCCACACAAAATTTGCCGATATTATTTGTTAATCAAGCCGCTGCAAGTTTTTGGAAATATCTTATTGGTGCAGCGATGGGTGGCAATATTTATCGTCGATCATCATTTTTACTCGATCAACTCAATCAAATTATTTTGCCGGAGCATATTTCTTTAATTGAAAAACCGTTTTTACATAAAGGCGTTGGTAGTTCACCGTTTGATGATGAAGGCGTTTATACGCGTGAGAAAAACTTAATTCATCATGGCCGGTTGATGACGTATTTGATGAGCACCTACAGCGGTCGACAATTAGGTATACCCACAACGGGTAATGCAGGTGGCGTACACAATATCGTTGTAGAAAGTGCCCAAGTAAAACCATTGGCAGATTTAATTGGTGGCATGCACAAAGGGCTCATTGTTACCGATACATTAGGGCAGGGCGTGAGTTTAGTGAATGGTGATTATTCTAAAGGCATGACGGGGTTCTATGTTGAGAATGGACAAATACAATTCCCCGTTGAAGAAATCACCATTGCAGGAAATTTAAAAGATATGTATCAGCAGATCGTTGGAATCGGTGTGGAACAAGATCATCGTTATAACATTCGAACCGGTGCAGTTTTGATTGAAAACATGGCAGTGGCCGGGTCTTGAATATTTGCAATTAAGCATAATACCATTCGCCATTGAACCTGCGACAATAAGCGATTGATTTTAAATGGCACATGCTTTATAAAGCACCACATGAAAGAATTTTTATCCAAAGAGCAGCGCTCCTATCTTGTTAACACGTAATTTTCAAATTCTACATTCGCCTGTATGTTTATCGTGATCATGTATAATCAATTTTTATCTATTGGAGAAAATCAATGATGTCGCCTGATGAAGTAAAAAAATTCATTAAAGAAATTTTCGTTACTCTTATTGAAGAAAGAGAAGTCAGCGAAGCAACTTGTGCTCGATATTTTTCTAAAGAGTATATTCAGTATGTTGATGGAAAAGTTCTTGATTATGATCATTTTGTTAAACATATGAAAACGTTAATGGCTACCATAAAATCCGCCAAAGTTACCTTTAAACATATCATAGTAGAAGGCGACAAAGTGGCAACTGTTCACAACGTGAAAGCTATTAAAAATGATGGTAGCCATATTGAGGCTCAAGTTAATGCATTAATGCAAATTAAAAACAATAAGATTATTCTTTGTGATGAGCTAACTCATCTCATTCAAGGTGAAAAATCAGATAAAGACTTGGGGTCAAGGCATTAATATTTTTAAAGTTTTGAATGGTGCAAAGTTCGCATCTTCAAGTGTAATGGGTATAGCTGACATTAATGCTCCGAAAGAGTTTGATGCAGATTTTTTTATTAAAGAAATTGAAGAAATCCCAGTTGATTCTGGCAAGCTCTGTTTAAAGTCTTGCTATTCATGTGATTTGACGCATGAAAAGTTAGTGAATATAACAAAGAGCATCATTGAGCAAATGCTCAAGCCGGCAGTGATTTCTATGTATAGCCGCCTATTTCATCATGCAACTATGTATTCAGAAGATATCAGCCAGTTTTTGAGTGCTTTAAAAATTATTTTTATAATTTATTTTTTTTTGCATTAAACTCCATTTGTTTCCCGGTGGTGTCGGCGCAGGTGAACATCAAGTTGGCCGTAAAGTTCTTTAGCATTAAAACACCATATACAGGTATTATTCTTTTCGGCGTATTTAATTTTGTATCTTTAAATAATTTTCCATAATAGTTCAGATATTCTCGACCAAATTTTTCTGGAGGCTTTTCGTTTTTTGTGCTGTGTAAAATAATGGGCGGCTCTAAGATCATGCCTACCATGCTCTCAAATGTGGCTGTGATCGTAGCTGAAAAAAGACAAATCATAAATTTTTCATAGATAGATTCTCTTTCATAAATCTTCATTTTTTCTCGTATAAATTGATTAACGCCAAAAAATATGGAACAGCGTAGAAATTCTTGTGCGCCAAAGGGCATTGTATTAGTAATTAAATATTTATATTTATTAGGATGCGATGACACGCGTTGTACGGTTTTAAAGTAATCCTTGCCATCAATTTTGTTGGTTTGAAGTATTTTAAATATGTTGGATATGGGCGAGCAAATTAATCCGCTCGCGCCAGAGCGTAGCATCATAAGGCCTAATTTTTCTAATTCAGATGAATTCTTTGGAATATCGATATAGTATGAAAGAGCATCATTGGTCAGCGTGGTTGTAATTTTTTGCCCCGTTCTCGCTAAACCGCCTCTAAAAACAGTTTCAGGGTGGTGATATAAATTTTTAAACATGTTGGCATAAAGATTTTTTATAAAAGAAAAAGTGAGCGGAATTTCTATGCTGGCTGCTTTAACGACTTGCACAAAAATAACAGAAAGCGGAATAGCAATAATATTAGCAGACCCACCGGCTGCGATTGAAGTCAGTGAACGATAATGACCGAAATGTTGCTTTTGTTCTTTCGAGGTAGTGAAATCGTGGTTTAATTTATACATGATTAATCTCTTGTCTCTAAATAAGTTTGTATGCTATAGGGATTCAAGAGAATGTGAATACGGTAAAAATACTGTACTCGATATAGATCAACGGGGTCGAAGTAGATTGGTTTTTTGCGCCATTAATTATTATTTTTAGTGCGTCAGATGTAACATTTGTTCCTTGAACGTCTTCAATGTGGCTGAGTTAGCTGCAAAAGCGCCATAATTATACTCGATCATTCTGCCTCATCAAATCGATTTTCAATCAGTTTGATGAGGGCTTCTATTGCTTGTGTTTCATCATCGCCCTCAATTTTTAAAGTGAGTTCTGCACCTTTTGCGGCGGCGAGCATCATTACGCCCATAATGCTTTTTGCATTGACAATTTTCGTGCCGCGACTGATTTCAATTTGGCTATGAAATTTTGAAGCCAGTGAAACGAATTTAGATGACGCGCGCGCGTGCAAGCCCAGTTTATTAATGATAGTGACAGAACGTTCGATCATATTTTTTTCCAGTAAAAAAGTTAATGAGTAGGTGTGGGAGGGAATTCAGCTTGTACCCAAGTTAAAGCACATTTCATTAATTGTGTAACCCAATCTTTCAGTGAAAGGGCGCGATAATTTGCGGCTTTAATTAACATAGGTAAGCTAACGCCCGAAACAACGACACAGGAGTGCTCTGTGGTCGCTAAAAGTGTTTGTCGTGCAATGTGATACGGCGTTGAACCAACAATATCGGTAAAAATTAACACTTCGTCAGTGGCGTGTTGCTTAATCAGTTGTTGTGCTTCAAGAATTTTTTCATCTTTGTTATCGTGAATATGCACGTCAATGGTCACGATATTTTTTGTGATATCATTCGGTAGAATATCATGTAACGCAGAAACTAAGCTGCTGCCAGTTGGCGCGTGTGTAATAATCACGATCATGACTGATGCCCTAGAAGAATATGTTGTCGATCAATGAAATCTTTTGCTGCATCATAGCCACTCATGCGCAAACGATGATTTCGAACCGCTGTTTCGATCAATACAGAAAGGTTTCTACCTGCTGCAACGGGGATAACTACGTGCGCAATTTCTTTATTTAAAATAGGCATGTGGCTATGCATGCCATGAAGACGATCGCTATTTTTAATTTCCTCATCTTTCAAGTCAATCAACTGCGTGACAAGTTGTAATTCTGCGTGATCTTTAATGGCATTATCACCGAACATTTTTTTAATATTAATGACGCCTAATCCACGCACTTCTAAAAAATCTTTTAGCATTTCATGGCATTTTCCAAAGACGACCTGAGCGCCATCTTTGGCGTGGAGATAAAATTCAGCAGAATCATCAGCAATTAATCGGTGGCCGCGGCTGATAAGCCCTAAGGCTATTTCACTTTTACCAATACCGCTGGCGCCGGTGAGAAAAACGCCGACGCCAAAAATATCCATATAAACACCGTGTAGCGAAACAGAAGATTGCATCATTATTTATTCTTCATGGCCATGGTCGTGATCGCAATCATGGTGATGATGGCGATGATCGGTTATTTTTGATTTGTGTTTTTCAACTTGATGAATCAATTTATGTACCACTGCATCGATTGCTTTGTAGAAATCTTCTTCAGAAGAGTGCGCATTAATTTCTGCGCCAGCAAGATGTGCTGTGATTTTAATAGAATGTTCTTGTTTACCATGTGTTTCAAAGACTACATGAATTTGACTGACATGATCAGCGTGTTTTTCTAATTTATTGAGTTTCTCATTCAAGAAATTTTCGATGACTTCAGATTTATCTGCTTTACGCCAAGTATAATTAATATTCATTCATCCTCTCCTGTAGTAGTGTAAGAAAATCCATGCCCTAAATAAACATCGCGCACTTGTTGGTTATTCAATATTTGTGACGAAGTGCCTTCATATAAAATCTTTCCTTCACTTACAATATACCCTCTTTGGCAAATGTCTAGTGTTTCGCGGACATTATGATCGGTAATAAGAATGCCGATATTTTTTTCTGCAAGTTGGTTAATGATGTGCTTAATATCGACTACGGAAATAGGGTCGATTCCGGCAAAAGGCTCATCGAGTAAAATAAATTTGGGTTCAAGTGCGACGGAGCGTGCAATTTCAACGCGGCGACGTTCTCCGCCCGAGAGGCTAATGCCTTTCGAATGTCGTATATGAGTAATATGAAATTCTTCGAGTAGCTGCTCTAGTTTATTTTTGCGCTGAGTCGTGTTTAATTCTTTGCGAAGTTCTAAAACTGCTAAAATGTTTTGTTCTGTCGTGAGTTTGCGGAAAATAGAGGCTTCTTGCGGTAAATAACCAATGCCTAGGCGTGCGCGTTCATGAATTGGAGAATCGGTGATATCGCGTTGATCGAGTTGAATACGGCCTGCATTGGGTTTAACAAGCCCGACGATCATATAAAATAAGGTCGTTTTTCCTGCGCCGTTCGGGCCGAGTAACCCGACGATTTCGCCATTAGTCAGTGAAACAGAAATACCTTTAACCACCTCTTTGCTTTTATAGCTTTTATGGAGATCAAATGCGGCCAATGTATGCGCCTGTAAAGTATTGGTGGTCATATTAATGATTTGATCCTGGATAAATAATAATCGTTGATCGTTGATTTGCGACCTTTTCAGTCACTACTTCTTGTTTTTCAGTCCAATATTTAAATTTTGGACCATCAAACTGGTTAATGCCATCGGTTGCATGAGCTTCCCCTTCAAAAATCGCTAGTTTTTCGAGTCCCATATACGTAATTGTATTCGCTGTTGCGGTAAATGGGGAGCTTTTTAATGTCGGTAAAGTTTCATAACGGGCTTGTTGATTCGAGTCGCCATACGCAATTAACTTAATAAGTTGTCGTTGTTTATTGGTGTAAATGATGACTTTATTGCCATTGAGCGTTGTACTGCCTTGTGTAACACGGACTTCACCTTGTAGTGTCGTAATCCCTTCCGCGTAGTTGACAATAACGTTGTCTGAGACGACTTGCAAAGGTTTCTCTTTGTCATCAGGTAAGGCTATCGATGGGCTGCTCAGTAGAAAACTGGCCAAGCATAAAAGGCAATTACGAATAAACATTGGGATTGTAGCTTCCTCGAATCTTAGATAATAACGTAATTGTACCTGCATTGAAGGCGACGTCCATCCCTATTGCATGAATAGTGGAGCCGGGTTGCACAATAGTCACTGGTAAGGGAGTGTTGGCACTATTTTTATCGGGATAATAATTAATTTTTTCGGTTAATAATTGCGTATTTTTATGAGCGCTAGTGCCAGCGCCAGAAATATCGACATTTTTTACGAACTCGATCACCTGTTTGCCGTGAATGGCGGTTGCATACTCGGCCGTGACTAACCAATTTTCTTGATTAGGACTGTATAAATAAAGCACAGGATTATCGACATGTGTTTGATTGTTGCTTTTGTAATGATTCAAGCGCGGCGCTGAAAGCTCATAGCGTTTGACGCCTTTGTCTGAAAATTGAGTCGAAACTACGTCAATTGCAAAAGCGTCGTAATCATCGGCGATAGGGGAGATCTCTCCATGAGGCGGTGTGAGCATGCTCCAAAGTAAACCGCCGGTGAGGGCTGCGAGCATGAGCAGCAATCCATTGGAAAGCAGCGGCGAGCGTTCTTTGATCAAATGGGTTAAAGGCATCAAGTAATTCCTGCCCGTAATAAATCATGTAAATGCACAAGCCCGACAGGTTTTTTATCTGCATCTATAATAAATAGTGACGTAATCTTATATTTTTCCATCAATTCAAGTGCTTCTGCGGCGAGTTGATCACGGGCGATCGTTTTGCCTTTGGCAGACATAATTTCTTGCATGGTGGCGTTATTGGGGTTGATAAGCTTTCCAATCGCGCGTCGAATATCGCCGTCTGAAAAAACACCGCACATTGTGCCATTTTCATCTACAATCGCTGTGATTCCAAAGGTTTTAGCTGACATTTCGTTAAGAGCATCAGGCAATAATGTATTAAGTGTAACGATAGGAAGTGTGTCGCCTGTGTGCATTAAATCCTCAACACGAATGAGTAAGCGTTTGCCCAATGCGCCGCCTGGATGTGATAAAGCAAAATCTTCTGCGGTAAATCCACGGCATTGTAACGCTGCAACGGCTAATGCATCACCCATTGCGAGGGTGGTGGTGGTGCTGGAAGTCGGTGCTAATCCTAAGGGGCATGCTTCTTTTTCAACGCCAACATCCAGGTGTGCATCCGCTGCTTTTGCAAGTGTTGATCCAGGTTTTCCGGTCAGCGCAATAAAATGAATATCAAAACGTTTTAGCATGGGCAAAAGCGCGAGTACTTCTTGGGTTTCACCGGAGTTTGATATCGTAATTACAACGTCATCGCGTGTAATCATGCCTAAATCGCCATGGCTGGCTTCGCCAGGGTGCACAAAAAATGCAGGAGTGCCCGTGCTAGCAAGTGTTGCGGCAATTTTTTTCCCAATATGGCCAGATTTTCCCATGCCGGTGACAACCACGCGGCCTTTGCATTCTAGCAGTAGATCGATCGCTTTAATGAATTGATCATCTAGTTTCTTAGCAGCATAGCTAAGGGCTTGGCTTTCTGTTTCAAACACTTGCTGAGCGAGTGTCATGACTTCGAGATTAGTTGCTTTTCTCATTATTTTGGATAGATGCTTGCCTAAAAGACAAGCATTCTAACTCAATTATACTAGAAATGAAAAACACACTATAGACTATTGAATTTTTTAGGTTTAATTGCTCTGGAATTCGGGCCGCATTCCGTTGCTGTGCTATTTTGGCAATATTTAACGAATGATGCCGTATCGCCCGTAGGGCAACTTTTGTTAGCACTTGACCAGCTGTAGGTGTTATTGTCATAGCAACAATAATAAAATTCATCGTGCTCTTTATTCTGGCATGATTTAGCACCTTTGGCATAAGAGTTCACGCTGACTAAAGCAAGTATAGAAACACTGAAAGCGACTATTAATCTTTTATTTAGCATATTAAACTCCGCATTTTGCTGCATTAATCATTAATTTATAATTTCAGTATAGTTGTTTTTTTAATGCAATCAATTGTTTTGCGAAGATTATTTTGTTGATTCGCGCAGGGGTTTATTGCTATAACTGTTCTATGTATTTCATTTGACTGTGAAAAAAAACGAATGAGTTCTCAGGCCTGTGTTCAAATTAAACATCTTACTTTTTCTCGAGGATCACGAAAGATTTTTGATGATTTAAGCTTAGATGTGCCACGTGGTAGTATTGTCGGCATTATGGGCCCCAGTGGCACAGGTAAAACAACATTGTTGCGTTTAATCAGCGGTCAACTTTCTCCCGATCAAGGCAGTATTTTTTTAGATGATGATGAAATCAATACTCTTTCACGATCGCGTTTATATCAGGTCAGAAAAAAAATGGGCATGTTATTTCAAAGCAATGCTTTGTTTACGAATTTATCAGTGTTTGACAATATTGCTTATCCCTTAAGAGAGCGTGCGGATCTTTCTGAAGCGTTTATTCGTGATATCGTTTTAATGAAGTTGCAAGCGGTTGGATTGCGCGGCGCGCGTCATTTAATGCCAAGCGATTTATCGGGTGGAATGGCGCGTCGTGTTGCGCTTGCACGTGCGATTGCGATGGATCCTGAGTTGATCATGTATGATGAACCGTTTACCGGACAAGATCCAATTTCTGTGGGTATGATTGTAAAATTAATGCGCTTACTGAATAAAAGCGCCAATATGACCAGCATTATTGTTTCGCATGATATTGAGATTACGTTTAATTTGGTCGATTACGTGTTTGTATTAGCCGATGGAAAAATTATCGGTCAAGGTAAACCCGATGAATTGCGCAACAGTGCCAATGCACAAGTTCGACAATTCTTAAATGGATTGCCGGATGGTCCTGTGCCGTTTCATTATCCTGCAAAAGATTATGCGACTGATTTAATGGGAGAAAATTGATGCTCTCAATGGTACAACGCATTCAAAGTTTAGGCGCAGCAGGCATTCATTTTGTTGAACGTGTCGGTGAAGCAGGCTTAGTTTTGTTAGGTGCGATTTTTAAAAAGCCGAATTTACATAAGAGTTTCCCGTTACTGATTCAACAAATTTATATGGTTGGTTTTTTGTCACTGCCCATTATTATTGTTGCAGGATCTTTTATTGGCATGGTGCTCGCATTACAAGGGTATAATATCCTTGAGAAATTTGCGGCAGCGGATGAACTTGGTCCATTAGTGGCATTGAGCGTGGCAAGAGAATTAGGGCCCGTAGTCACTGGATTATTATTTGCGGGTAGAGCGGGTTCGTCATTGACGGCTGAAATCGGTTTGATGAAAGCCACCGATCAATTATCAAGTATGGAATTGATGGCGGTAGATCCATTACAACGCGTGGTTGCACCACGTTTTTGGGCAGGGTTTTATAGTTTGCCTTTGTTAACGATTGTTTTTAGCATGTTTTCTATCTTTGGGGCCTATGCCGTGGGGGTGGATTGGATTGGATTAGATGCGGGTAGTTTTTGGTCGAATATGCAGGCTTCTGTCGATTTCAGAATTGATATTGTCAATGGCATTATCAAAAGTATCGTATTTGGATTTTTCACGACGTGGATCGCGGTGTATCAAGGCTACGCGTGTGTGCCAACGTCTGAAGGGATTTCGCATGCGACCACACGAACGGTCGTATTTTCTTCGCTAGTCATCTTAGGGCTAGATTTTGTATTAACCGCAATGATGATGGGAGGATGGTGATGAATACCAAGGGGAAGAACAAGAGCATTGTTGAATTTTGGGTGGGGATCTTTTTATTACTCGGAATAGCAGGGTTGGTTTTTCTTGCTTTTCAAGTGAGCGGTTTAACACAAAAAAGCATGTCGCATGGTTATGTGTTAAAAGCGAATTTTGATAACGTCGGTGGGCTCAAAGTGCGTGCACCAGTGCAAATAGCAGGCGTTGTTGTGGGGCGAGTCACCAATATTGAATTAAATGCACAAACATATCAGGCAGAAGCCACGTTGCTTATTTATGATCAATACACAGTTCCTAACGATTCAACGGCAAGCATTTTGACGCAAGGATTGTTGGGCTCAAACTATCTTGGTATTACACCTGGATATTCCACCGTTTCTTATCAGGCAGGCAATGTAATTCAGCGCACTAATTCAGCTTTGATTCTAGAGCAATTAATTGGGCAGTTTTTATTTAATATGAAAAAATAGGAAAAAAAGAATGAAAGTTTACATTAAGAACGGCTTTAAAATACTTTTGTTAACGAGTTTACTAGGCTCGACTGTTTCATTTGCGCAAAGCTCATCGCCATCAACTTCGGCACCGACTTCTACGGCGGCACCTGTTGCCAACAATTCGACTTCTTCACAGGTTGATCCTAAAGTATTTGTGCAGGGTATTGTGGATCAAGTATTAACTATTTTAGAAAATAATCAAATTCCAGCGTCTGGATCAACTCCGGCTTCGACTAACGTTGCGGCTGCGTTACCGTTAATTACGCAGGTATTATCGTCTTCTATTGATCTTCCCACGATATCGACTTTTCTTGTGCCTCCTGCCATTTGGCAAGCGGCGTCTACAGCAGATCAAAAAGCGTTTGAGCTGGCATTGCTAGGTTTTATGGCCGGTTTGTATAATACTGCGTTAGCACAGTACAATCCTGTGCAGTTTAGTGTTTTGGTCAATGCTTATCGAGGCAATTACGCCAACCAACCGCGCATACAAATTAATTCTACTATTGTCAACAATACCAACCCTGCAGGAAATGTTTCCGTCGCTTTTGTTTTAGAATCCGTTGGCAATAGTTGGATGTTTTTGGATTTCTCCATTAATAATAGTTTAAGTGTAGCTTCTAATGTTCAGGCGCAAATTTTAGGCATTGTGAAAAATTTACAAGCCAATAATTCATCACCGCCACCCTTATCGGCATTAACAGAGATTATCGCCCAACACAATCAGCCAAATATTGGAAACTAGGACTATGTCAAATAACCAATTTGATGAAGCAGAAGTCTCGCAAAGAGAGGGTGTTATTTTTATGACAGGCGTTGTGACGTTTGAAACCGTTGCAATGCTGCAGAAAAAAATCATTCTTTTAATGCAAAGAGACGCGTCTTTGTCTCTTTATCAAATTAATTTAATGGATGTTAAAAAGGTCAATAGCGCCGCGTTGGGATTGCTCGTAGAATTAAAAAAATATACTATTGCCCATAACAAAGCAGTGGTATTTCTGAACCTTCCTGAACGATTGTTATCATTGGCGCAAGTCTGTGGTGTTGCAGCGTGGTTGGAGCTCAGTTGTTCCTAGTCTGTGATAAATAAGGAATGATATGGTAGACTTCATTTATAATATGCCCCCCTATTTTTTGCGTATAGCGATTAATGTTACCGTTTTGCTGGTATTGTTGTGTGGCAATTTACTGGTACGACGCTATTGCATCAGAGACAACATCGATCATGATGCTGTCAATGGGGCGTCCGCGATAGTGTCTATGATGTACGCGATTTTCATTGGATTTGTTATTTTCGCTTCGGTGAATAATTTATCAACCGCTGAAGATGCGGCACGAACGGAAGCGCATTTAGTTAGTACGATTAACTATGACGCGTCTTTTCTGCCCAAGCCGGTCAATGGTGAAGTGCAACAGGCTTTAAAAAATTATTTGAATGATGTTGTCAATAAAGAATGGCCGGCCATGAAGCAAGGTGCTGTCGATAATAGCGGGCTTGAGTCTCTGAAGCAGCTGAAAGTGCTTTTATTGAATCATAGACCTGCCGATGCCGATGCTGTTAATGTCAATGTGTGGACTGATGTCATGCAGCAAACAAATAATTTATTTCAAGAGCATGAAGATAGAATACATTATTCACAAAATCTTTCACTGAGCAAAGGTGTTTGGTATTGCCTGATTTCTGCGACGCTCGTGCTGTTAGTCTCAAGTTCGTTTTTCTTTTTTGAAGATCGTCGAAAATATGTCATTTTATTAGCGTGTATTGGTATTATTACAGGATTATTATTGTTTTTAGAAACGAGTATTAATTTTCCTTATCGTGGTTATTATGGCGTTTCGCCGGATGGATTTAAAACTCTGTTGACGCAACAAGATTTTTGGTAGCGTTATCAAAGTTGATGAATCGTGGCGCCTCTATTTCACTCGCAACAATCGCGTTGCCTTGTGTATTTTCCCATGCGCCTAGCACCATGCGTTGTGCTGATTGATGCATCAAGGTAACGGTATGATTGGCTTGGCGATGCGTGTGACCATGAATCAATAATTCTGCATGATATTGTTCAAGCACTTGAATTACGCTATTTTCAGAAACATCCATAATATGCATCGATTTTGTTGCATTGCTTTCTTGACTCACTTTTCGTAGTTTTTCTGCAATCTTTTTTCTGAAATTAAGTGGCAGCATTAAGCATATTTTTTTCATGATGGGCGAAAACATAATTTTACGATATTTTTGATAAGCGCGATCATCGGTACAGAGTAAATCACCGTGCATGAGTAATGTTTTTTTACCATAAAGCGAAATAACTGTTTTGTCATCAAGCAAAGTCATATTGCAAGATGCAGCGAATTTTTCTCCCATTAAATAATCACGATTGCCACGCATAAAATAAATTTTCATACCATCATTAGCGCAATCGGCTAATATATCACTGATTTTTTGTGAAAGTGGCGTGATATGATCATCGCCAATCCAAGCATCAAACAAATCGCCTAATAAATAAAGCGTTTCAATGGCTGTTTTATTGTATTCTAAAAACTCAATAAATCGCTGTGTGATTTCAGGATAATTCTCACTGAAATGCGTATCAGAAATAACCACGGTATATTTTCTGTCAGTACATATTTTAGCCACAATAAACCTTCGAAAAATGTCTTCAAGTCTGCTATTATCCGACGTTTGAATGAGTAATGAAAGGAGCGGATAGTGCGCGTCATGCTTTTAGGGAGCCCCGGGGTTGGAAAGGGGACTCAAGCTCAGTTTATATGCGAGCAATACCATATCCCCCAAATATCTACCGGTAATATTTTACGTGCCGCCATGCAATCGGGTTCTGAACTCGGGTTGATGGCGAAAAGCTATTCTGATCAGGGGAATTTGGTGCCGGATGAGGTGGTTTGTTCCATTGTCAAAGAGCGTTTGGCTGAACCTGATTGTGTAAATGGATTTTTGCTCGATGGATTTCCAAGAACTATTCCACAAGCAGAAGCTTTGGTAAAGCTGGGAATTGCCTTAGATTTCGTCGTTGTACTAGATGCCCCTGTAGAAGAAATTGTCGCACGTTTGACGGGTCGACGTTTTCATGCTGCTTCGGGTCGAACCTACCACATTGAATTTCAACCGCCAAAAGTCGCTGAAAAAGATGACATCACTGGCGAACCTTTAACGCAACGTGACGATGACAAAGAAGATGTCGTGAGAAACCGCTTATCAGTTTATGAACGACAAACCGCGCCGCTCATTAATTTTTATGAAGAGCAAGCAAAAATAGGTGCCGTAAAAATCGCATTTGTTTCTGGCTTAGGCGATATCGAAGATGTGAAAGCGAATATTTTTAAAATTTTATCGAAGTAAATGTAGGGGCTGTGCCTTGAGCCTGCCCATTAATAGGATGAATTCATGACAGGTTTAATAAGCAGCGAAATAATTTCCGTCAATATTGAAGATGAATTACGACAGTCGTATCTCGATTATGCGATGAGTGTGATTGTTGGCAGGGCGCTTCCTGATGTTCGCGATGGATTAAAGCCCGTGCATCGACGTGTTTTATTTGCGATGCATGAGTTGGGTAATGTGTGGAATAAAACCTATAAAAAATCTGCGCGTATTGTCGGGGATGTCGTGGGTAAATATCACCCACATGGCGACGGTGCGGTTTACGATACCTTGGTGCGTATGGCACAAACATTTTCATTGCGTTATACGTTGGTGGATGGTCAAGGAAACTTTGGTTCTGTGGATGGTGACTCACCTGCGGCGATGCGTTACACCGAAGTGCGTATGTCAAGATTGACCGCGCATTTATTAGCCGATCTTGAAAAAGATACCGTGAATTTTGTTCCCAATTATGATGAAACAGAATCTATTCCTGATGTCTTACCGACACGCGTACCTAATTTGTTAATAAACGGTTCTTCAGGTATCGCCGTGGGAATGGCGACGAATATTCCACCACATAATTTGGCGGAAGTTGTCAGTGGTGTGATTGCATTAATTGATAATGCTGAATTAACTATTGATGAATTAATTCAATATATTCCAGGACCTGATTTCCCAACTGCTGCGATTATTAATGGTCGTGCAGGCATTATTCAAGCGTATCGAACTGGTCGTGGAAAAATTTATGTGCGTGCAAAAGCAGAAATTTTGAAAGATGCAACGACGGGTCGCGAAACAATTATTATTAATGAAATTCCGTATCAAGTTAATAAAGCGCATCAAATTGAAAAAATTGCGGAACTTGTCAAAGAGAAACGTTTAGAAGGTATTAGCGCATTACGTGATGAATCCGATAAAGATGGTATGCGTATTGTGGTTGAATTAAAACGCGGTGAATCCGGTGAAGTTGTTTTAAATAATCTCTATTCATTGACGCAACTACAAACCGTGTTTGGGATTAACATGGTCGCACTGGTGGATGGTCAACCACGCTGCTTGAATCTGAAAGAAATCATGGAATCATTTATCAAGCATCGACAAGAAGTCGTGACGCGTCGTACGTTGTTTGATTTAAATAAAGCGAAAGATCGTTCGCATATTTTAGAAGGATTAGGCATTGCGCTGGTGAATATTGATGAAGTAATTGATTTAATCAAAAAAGCCAATAATCCACAAATTGCGAAACAAGAATTGTTACTCCGCACTTGGAAGCCCGGGCAAATTCTTTCCATGCTTGAGCGCGCGGGTATTAATGCAGCATTAACAAACGGGCTGTATCAGTTAACTGAAATTCAAGTCCAAGCAATTTTGGATTTACGTTTGCATAAATTGACCGGCCTCGAGCAAGAAAAAATCATGGAAGAATATGATGAAATCTTGGCAAAAATAAAAGCTTTGCGTGATATTTTAGAAAATCCTGAATTGCTGATGAAGTTAATTAAAGAAGAGCTCGTTGAAGTGAAAGAACAATTCGGCGACGCGCGTAAAACAGAAATTATTGAATCACAATTAGATTTAACGGCGGAAGATTTAATTGTCGATGAAGCGGTTGTGTTAATGCTATCGCGTCAGGGTTATGTGAAACGACAATCACTCGATAATTATCGCGCACAAAAACGCGGCGGACGTGGCAAATCTTCTGCAGATGTAAAACAAGAAGATATTATTGATCAGCTGATGATTGTCAACACGCATGATACTGTTTTATGTTTCTCTAATTTCGGAAAATTATACTGGTTGAAAGCGTATCAATTCCCGGATGCAGGTCCAGCCGCACGCGGTAAACCGCTTAATAATATGTTATCACTCGCAGAAGGTGAGTCGGTCAATACATTATTAGCACTTCGTGATTTCACACAAACAGCGTTTGTGTTTTTAGCAACATCACGCGGTACCATTAAAAAAGTAAATTTAGCGAATTTTGCACGACAACGCGCCAACGGTATTATTGCGATTGATTTAAGCGAAGGCGATTATTTAATCGGCGCGCAATTAACATTTGGTAATAACGATATCATGTTGTTCAGTGATTCAGGTAAAGCGATTCGCTTTAACGAAGCAGATGTACGCTGCATGGGTCGACAAGCCGGTGGTGTGCGTGGCATTCGACTAAAAGAAGGCCAAAAGCTGGTTTCGATGTTAGTGGTTGATGAAACTAAAGATGTCTTAACCGCCACCGCTCGTGGCTACGGTAAACGTACTTCACTGGAAGAATTTAATCGCATTAATCGCGGCGGACAAGGTGTGACCTCTATCAAAGTCAACGAACGTAATGGTTTGGTTGTCAGCGCAATGCTTGTTAGTGCCGAAGATCAATTGATGCTTGTCAGCGACAAAGGCACGTTGGTTCGAACGCGCGTCAGCGAAATTTCAAAAGTTGGACGCGCAGCACAAGGCGTTCGCTTGATTAAGTTACAAGCGGGTGAATCTTTAGTGGCGTGTGGACGGATTGATGATGTTGAAGATGAGGCGGATGCGGATGCGGATGCGGATGTTGTTGTGACTGATGGTGAATCGTAAATAAGAATGTAGGGTGGATTACGGCGAGTGCCTAATCCACCCTACGAGAAATCAATTTACTCCGACCCCATTGATTGTATGGAGTGATGTTTTTCAGCGTGATGAAGATAAATAGATAAATAATCATAAAGGTGAAATATGTCTAATGAAGTCAGTGATCTGTTTAATGATGACAAGTGGAAGCTAGCAACACAACGTCGCTACACCAACACCCTAGATTTCATTTATAGAAACAACGAGCCTGTGCCTGAAACCATACGTTCTATTGAATTCTATGCAGAGAGCAATGAATCATTCACTATATACATCGAATCTTACGAAGCTAACCAACATGCTGGCGCTAAGCGGTTTTATGATGATTTAAAAGAAAATGACTTGTTGTTTTTTCCCGAAGTTAATAATGTGTCTGAAGTCGATTGTGTAACAACAAAAAAAATAGGTTGCAACGTTCCATTGTTAATAAAATTTCTTAATATTGCTCGTACACATGAAAGTATAGATGATTTAACTTTTGCAAGTATGCTTGACAGAATTGGGCAGCCTGCTGAATTTAAAAACATTATTGTAGAAAAAATTTTAATGGTAAAAGCGGCGGATGAAAATTTTAATGCAATGGCCGTTAAAATTAAAGCTTATGAAAGAGCTGGTCATTATGGCTTAAGTATTTTAATTAGTTTTCACTTGCTGCTTAAGTCTGAATTAGATAAAAAATTCGATAGGGGTTTTGATATAAATCTTAATTTGCAGCTATTAACACTCTATGGGTCGATGCAATTAGTATACCGCTCTGGAAATTCAAGCTTGCGAAGCCAAACAACAAAAGCAGCGCAATGTCACATGCATACATTGTTGATTGAGCGGTTTAAAAATCATGCAGTAGATTTTAATTTTATTGCTGACGAAGTTGCGAATTATGAAAAAGAAAATTGTCATGAATTTACATGGCGCACCGCCAATGAAATGCATAAGTTGCTTGGCCAAGATTGTGAGAATGCCGAACATTTAATTGATTTGTTTGGACGCATAACATTGAGTAACCGGCATTTTCAGGAAGCACAACAGGCGATATTTGCATTACTGCTTGGTCTTTCAATATCAAAAATTAATGATGAAGAAAAGTGCTACAATATTGCTCTACGCATTTTTGATTATGCCCTGAAAACAGGCGATAATCAGATGATTCAGCGAGCCACAGAAGTTTTATCTGGGAATTACAGTCCGAGCAAGAGTTTTGAGGCAGCGCTTGTTGCGCAACCTGATGATGTTTCCATAAACGTTAGTGCTAATGCGTTGAAAGAGATTTTAACAAGAATTAGAAGGTTAGAAATGCAAGAAAAAAATTCATCGGCTGAATCTAATCGGATCAATGGGGTCAGACTCGATTGATTCTATAGAATTATTTAAAAATTCGCTTGATCAAAAAACGTTAGATGAATTGAGGGAGGCTACTAATAAATGTTGGGCTTGTGGTAATGATAAATTTAAGCAAGCTGCTGCGATGCGATTAGCTCGCCGAGTTGAGCCTATGGCTAAAGGAGGTGATCGTAAATCAAGTCATTATCGCGCAAAAATCAATCGAGTCTGACCCCATTGATTCCATTGATTGTTTTATGCTACTAAAAATTGTAGAAAATATAAGTGTTTAAATAAGATTTGCTTAAGTTTTTTTGTTGTAGAATAAAAGCTATAAATTAAAAAGGTGGTTTTATGAGTAACGTCACTTTTGTTCCTACCAGTTTATTGACTCCTTCTCCAAGCAAAAGCAACGGTAATTGTAATGAAATTTATCCGCTTGTTTTTTTTAGTTTAATGGGTGTAGCTTGTCTGTCTTTAGCAGTGTACGTATATTGGAAAAATAGACACCGTGACCGTGAAAGAGCTTATTCAAATGGCTCAAGCAACCCGTTCGAGCCAGAAACACATTATGGTGAAGACAGTTCTATGCAGCCGTTCATACAAAAGCAAAAGCATGCGAGCTATTCTTATGTTGTCGAGGTATCTATACTTCTCGCATTAATTGGTTTTAGTGCTACAGCTTATTACGCATGTGAATATGCGAGTTGTGACTCTGCCCGCCGTTTATCAGATGCTGACGCACCAGAAGGAATTTTTTCTGCAATGACGAGTGTTTTTTTTAAAACGATGAGTCCAATCAATCCAGCGGCTTCTCATTTAAGAGCTGCTCCCTAGTTTGATTTTCATAATGCGCGAAGCCTGCTATTATGCTGGCTTCGTTTAATTTGATGAGATCAATCGCGTGCAAAATTCTCCTGTTATTACTATCGATGGCCCTAGCGGCGTTGGCAAAGGCACCATGGCGACAATGCTAGCCAATAAGCTGTGTTGGCATTTTTTAGATAGTGGCGCGATTTATCGATTGTTAGCCTTGAAAATCTCTCTTGTAGGGGCTACCGGCGGTCGTCCTGTAGAATGGGCAGATATGGCTCGAAATCTCGATATCTATTTTAAAGATGGCCGAACTTATCTTGATAATCAGGATGTGACGGATGACATTCGTCGTGAAGAGGTTGGCTTGATGGCATCAAAAACATCCGCTTTTCCTGAGGTTCGTCAGGCATTATTAGAACGTCAACGTGCTTTCGCCCAAGCGCCGGGGTTGGTAACAGATGGGCGCGATATGGGCAGCGTCGTTTTCCCCAATGCCTTTATTAAGTTTTATTTAGATGCCGATGCAGAGATTCGTGCTCGCAGGCGTGAGCAACAGTTGAAAGCGCGTGGCATAAGTGTTAAATTCGGCGATCTTCTTGAAGATATCGAGAAGCGCGATCGACAAGACAAGTCTCGTTCGGTGGCGCCGCTGGTAATTCCGGAGGGTGCGATAGTGATTGATACTGGGCTATTAAACAAAGAACAAGTGTTTGAAAAAATGCTTGATGAAGTGCGAAGTTGCCTTGAATCAAATGGTGGTGCAATAGATAATTTCGTCTAAGCGCTTGATTTTATTAACTTAACTGGTCTTTATATATTTATGAGTAACACTGAATTTTCCCGCTTATTTGAAGAAAGCTTAAAAACGTTTTCCATGGTTCCTGGCACATTAGTGACCGGTGAAGTCATCGAAATTACCAATGATTATGTGGTTGTGAATGCAGGTCTAAAATCCGAAAGCGTGATTCCTGTTGAACAATTTAAAAATGCTCAAGGCGAGCTAGAAGTTAAAATCGGGGATTCTGTCGAAGTTATCCTTGAAGCGGTGGAAAATGGTAACGGTGAAACCCGTTTATCACGTGAAAAAGCGAAACGTGCTGAAGTCTGGAAAGACCTTGAACGCGCTTACACAGAAGCAACAACAATTACTGGTTTTGTTAGCGGTAAAGTTAAAGGCGGCTTCACAGTTGAAATTCATAATATTCGTGCGTTCCTACCAGGTTCACTCGTTGATGTTAGACCGACACGCGATACTTCTTACTTAGAAGGCCGTGATGTTGAAGTTAAAGTGATTAAAATTGATGCGAAACGTAACAACGTGGTTGTATCTCGAAGAGCGGTGATTGAAGAAGAATCAACTTCTGATCGCGAATCATTATTAGATACCTTGGAAGAAGGCAAAACCGTTAAAGGCGTGGTTAAAAACCTTACTGACTACGGCGCGTTCGTTGATCTTGGCGGTATCGATGGTCTATTACATATTACTGATATGGCTTGGAAACGCGTTAAGCATCCGAGCGAAGTCGTGGCAATCGGTGATGAAATCGATGTTGTTGTACTTAAATTTGATAAAGATAAGAGCCGTGTATCATTGGGCTTGAAACAGCTTGATGAAGATCCATGGAAGAGCTTGATCCAACGCTTCCCGGTCGGAACGCGTATTTCTGGTAAAGTCACCAACATCGCGGATTACGGTTGTTTCGTTGAAATCGAAGACGGTATTGAAGGTTTGGTACACGTTTCAGAAATGGATTGGACTAACAAAAATATTCATCCAAGCAAAGTCGTTTCATTAGGCGATAAGATTGATGTGATGGTATTAGATATTGATGCTGGCCGACGTCGTATTTCATTGGGTGTTAAACAATGTATCAACAATCCATGGCAAGCGTTTGCACAAAAATTTGTCAAAGGCGATAAAGTAACCGGCACGATTAAGTCCGTAACTGATTTCGGTCTGTTTATTGGTCTTGAAGGCAATATCGATGGTCTTGTTCACTTATCTGACGTTAGTTGGGAAGAAGATATTGAAGCAATCAACAATCAATTCAAGAAGGGCGATCAAGTAGAAGCGCTTATTCTTGCGATCGATGCAGAAAGAGAACGTATTTCTTTAGGTATCAAACAATTGACTGAAGATCCGTTTGGTGGATTCTTAACAGCGAACCAAAAAGGCGCGCTCGTTAAAGGTAAAGTAACTGCTGTATCTGCAACACAAGTCGATGTTGAACTTGCTGATGGTGTTGCCGGCACGATTGCTGCAAACGAACTCAGTGTTGATAAAATTGAAGATGTCGCTGCATTTTGCAAAGTCGGTGATGAATTAGAAGCGAAGGTTGTTTCTGTTGATCGCAAAACAAAAGCGGTTGTTCTTTCTATTAAGGCGAAAGAGTCTGATGACCAAGCCAAGATGGTGAAGAAATACACCAAGGCGAAAGCAGATGATTCTATGAAATCAACGTTTGGTGATTTGTTGAAAGAACAGATCGATAATCAAAGCGCGGAATAAGATTCTTCGTTCTTTGTAGGGTGGATTAGGTGTACTCACCGTAATCCACCTTGTTTGATGTTTATCTTGATCTGGTAGATTACGACGAGTACGTCTAATCTACCCTACAGGAGTAATGCAGCTAATGAAAATTTTCACCTATCTGTGTGCATTATTATTAATACTCATAGGCGTTAGTTTCTCACTTCTCAACGCAGGTACGGTCACCGTTAATTATCTATTAGGTAGCAAAGCCTTACCCATTTCTTTTCTCATTATTATCTCGATTGCACTCGGCGCATTGTTCAGTTTGTTTTTTTGTGGATTAAACTTACTTAAACAAAAAGCGACTATTCATAATTTGAAAAGAAAAAACGAATCACTCGAAAAAACAGTTAGTAATTTATCAATTGGCACAAAAACGTAATGGATTTTTCAGCGCTTTTATTGATTTTACTATTTATCATTGTGGGAATTTTTTGTTTTTTACAATTCAGCCAACGCTATTTCAAGAAAAAAACACTGCATAAAGACTATCTCGCTGGCTTAAATTTTATATTAAACGAAGAGCCTGATAAAGCCGTCGATATTTTTACCGATATTCTTGAGGTGAACAAGGATACGGTCGAAACTTATTTGGCACTGGGGAATTTTTTTCGAAAACGCGGTGAAATAAGTAAAGCCACTCGCATTCATCAAAATCTTGTCACGCATATGCAATTGCCAAAAAAAATAAGAATTGAAGCCTTAAGTGCTTTGGGTGAGGATTATTTAAAAGCAGGCGTGTTGGATAGAGCAGAAAGAATTTTTCAAGAAGTGCTTTCATTAGATGCAGAAGCACAACCTGCGCTAGAATATTTACTGGAAATCTATCAGCAAGAAAAATCTTGGCATGAAGCGATTGTGGTTGCAGAAAAACTGTCATCCATTAGTCGCGATAAAGATTATAAAAAAATAATCGCGCAATATAATTGTGAAGTGGCAGAGGCTTATTTTGCGTTGGATGATAGTGAAAATGGCGAATTATTTTTGAAACGTGCGTTAAAAAGTAATCCGCAATGTGCTCGCGCATTAAAATCCGAACAAAAAAGTGTCTCAAGTTACCGTTGTGATCATTGCGGTTATATTGGCAGCCGTTTTTCATGGCTGTGCCCGAGCTGTAAAAATTGGGAAGAAATTCATCCGTATGGAGGTTAATATGTCCGTTCGTGCATTTAAAAACATTTGGCCAAAGCTAGAAAAAAATACGTATATTGATCAAGATGCGATCGTTATTGGCGATGTGCATTTTGGTGAACACTGTTCTGTTTGGCCGGGTGCTGTTATTCGTGGTGATGTGAATAGTATTCGCATTGGTGGTTATACCAATATCCAAGATAATTCTGTTTTACATACCACGCATCAAAATCATCAAAATCCTGGCTCACCGCTTTCTATTGGCAGTTTTGTGACGGTTGGCCATTCGGTTATTTTACACGGATGTACTGTTGGAGATTATTGTTTGATTGGCATGCAATCATTTATTTTAGATAATGCCATCGTTGAGCCTTATGTTATTCTGGGCGCTGCGAGTGTCGTTTCCCCAGGTAAACGCTTAGAATCAGGTTATTTGTATTTTGGGTCTCCTGCTAAACAGATTCGGCCATTGACTGATGAAGAAAAGATATTTTTAAAATATAGTGCAGAATATTATGCAAAGTTGAAAAATGATTATTCAGCTTCTTAAGCTTTATACTTTTAGATTTGATACCTATATGTTTTTTGCTAACAGTAAATCTTCAAAGCCAAATTGCGCATAATCGTCAATTTTAAAGGGATAAAGAATGCCATCTAAATGATCGCACTCATGTTGAATGACGCGTGCGTGAAAACCTGAGGCGGTGCGTTCAATTTTTTCATTATTGATGGAATAGCCTGAATAACGAATTTTTGTAAAACGGCGTACACTGCCGCGTAATCCTGGCACGCTTAAACATCCTTCCAGGCCTGCTTCTGTTTCTTCTGTTTGTACGGTATAAGTGGGATTGATTAAAAAAGTTTCAGGAATGCTAGCCTCTTCTGGGTATCGTGGATTTTTGTCAAATCCAAATAAAATGACGCGAGCATTTACTCCAATTTGAGGGGCGGCGATTCCCACGCCACCATAATGTTTCATAGAATCCACCATATCTTGATAGAGCTGCTTCAAGAAGGTTTGTTCCAGTGTAATATCATTGATAGGATCCGCTATTCGTAAAAGTCGTTGATCGCCTAAGCGTAATACTTCTTTGATCGCCATGATTTTCTTATATAAAAACAGTTAAGAGATATTATCATGTTTTATGATTTTTATGGTAGAGTGCTTTTTTTTTGTTTGCCAAAATAGACGCTGAGCATTTATGACTTTAAAAAAACAGTCCATTTTCATTGCCGCTATCGGTACGATGTTAGAATATTATGATTATGCGATTTTTAGTATTTTTTTGCCTATTATTGCTCCGGTGTTTTTCCCTGCGCATTCTCGTTATGACGCTTTAGTCATGGGGTTTTATGCAGTATTAATTTCTTCCATTGCAAGGCCATTTGGTGGCGTTGTCTTTGGTACCATTGGCGATAAATGGGGGCGAAAGACAGCTTTATTAATTTCATTGTGCGGCATCGCATTGGCGACTTTAGCGATTGGGCTTCTGCCTGGATATCTGGTTTTAGGTGTCGGCTCCATGATCATTCTTACTTTTATTCGCTCTATTCAGATGATTTGTTACGGTGGTGAATACAGCGGTGCGGGTATTTATGTCGTTGAGTTTGCTAAAGGCCATAAAGAGAGTTTTATTGGTAGCATAGTGCCTGCTATGGCATTAGTGGGTTCAGTGATAGCATCGATGGTTGGTCTTATTATTACAATGATCAATGAAAATAATCCTCCATGGCGTTGGGCATTTATTGCAGCGGGTATTATTGGAATTATTGCCGTATTATTTAGACGTCATATGGCCGAGTCAGCTAGCTCAGATCAACTGATCGATAAAACCTCGTTTCGGCAATTATTTTTTTCTTATCCTTATCAGCTTTTAGCGGGTATTTGTATTGGTGGTTTTATTACCTTGCCTTTTACGACGGTGCTTTCTTTTGTGAATCCTATGTTAGCGACGCAAGGGTATTTCAGTAACTCTCAATTCATGGCGCTGGAATGTGGTTTGTCTGTAATTGCAGTGATAGTGCTACTCTTATCTGGCATGCTTGCTGATAAATACACGCCTCATAAAACGATGTGTTTTGCGGCCATGGCGCTCATTATTTTAGGTGTTCCTATGTGCTTTTTATTAAATAGCCAAAATATTTTCTTAATTTTAATCGCTGAAATTAGTTTGATTATTATGAATGAAATGTTGTTGGGGCCTTCTAACGCCTATCTAAAGTCTATTTTTCCAGCGGATGTGCGTTATCGTGGTGTGGCTTTTAGTTTTTGTCTTGGGATGTCGTTGATTGGTGGGCTTACGCTGGTTGTTGAGCATTTTCTTTTTACTGCGACAGGCACCTTAGCTTCTTTATCCATTTGGCTTATCTTTATCAGTAGCTTAACTGTGTTTAGTCTTTGCAAGGCGACAAAGTTAAGCATTCAAAAATCAATTTAAAATAGAGTTTATATGAATATCAATCAAAAAATTGCGACTGAATTATCCATCAATATCAAACAAGTTATAGCGGCCGTTGCGCTTCTTGACGAATACTCGGTGCCATTTATTGCGCGCTACCGTAAAGAAGCGACCAATGGTTTGGATGATACGCAATTACGACAATTAGAAGAACGTTTAATGTATTTGCGTGAACTCAATGAGCGCCGCGATATTATTTTGAAAGGCATGGAAGAAAAAGGGCAGTTAACTGATGATTTGAAGCAGCAATTTTTGGAAGCGGATACAAAAGCGCGGCTCGAAGATTTGTATGCGCCGTTTAAACCTAAGCGGGTGACGAAAGCACAAATCGCGCGCGATGCAGGATTAGAGCCTTTGGCAGAGTTATTATTGAGCCAGCCGAATTTAAACCCACAAGAAGAAGCGGCAAAATATCTTAATCCAGAAAAAGAAATTAACGATATAAATAAAGCGCTGGATGGCGCGCGTTATATTTTAATCGAACGTTTTGCTGAGAATGCTGATTTAATTCAAAGTTTGCGTGATTACATGTGGCGCTACGGTATGTTAACAAGCCAAGTGCAAAAAGGTAAAGAAGAAGCGGGCGCGAAATTTAAAGATTATTTTGACTATCAAGAGCCATTAACAAAAGTACCTTCGCATCGAGCACTGGCGATTTTTCGTGGCCAGCAAGAAGAGATATTGAGTTATCAAATAAAAGTGCAAGATGAAGAAGTTTGTTTAAACATGATTGCTGAAATATTTAAAGTAAATAAAGCTTCAACCTGGTTATGGCAAGTAGTTGAATTAACCTGGCAAGCGCGCTTAAAACCAAAAATTGAATCTGATTTAATCATGCAATTACGCGA
>JAZKAS010000014.1:0-1458 GCA_040389005.1 Pseudomonadota bacterium | reverse complement strand
CAGAAGAATCTGCAATTACTGTATTTCGCGATAATTTAAAAAATTTACTCATGGCGTCGCCGGCGGGTAAGAAAAATACGTTAGGATTAGATCCAGGAATTCGCACCGGCGTGAAAGTTGTCGTTGTGGATGATACGGGTAAACTATTGACGCACACGGTTATTTTTCCGCACGCGCCTCAGAATGATTGGTCGGGTTCTATGAAAAAACTGGCCGCACTTTGTTCCACATTTAAGGTGGATTTAGTAAGTATTGGCAATGGTACGGGTTCAAGAGAAACCGAAAAGCTGGTTAAAGAAATTATTAAAACGCATCCGGATTTGCAATTAACGCCGGTGATTGTGTCTGAAGCCGGTGCGTCTGTTTATTCGGCTTCAGAATTAGCTGCGCATGAATTTCCTGATTTGGATGTTTCTTATCGTGGTGCAGTTTCTATTGCACGCCGCTTGCAAGATCCGCTTGCGGAGCTTGTAAAAATAGATCCTAAAGCGATTGGTGTTGGTCAATATCAGCATGATGTCAATGCATTGAAATTAACCCGTGGTTTAAATGCCGTATTAGAAGATTGTGTGAATGCGGTTGGCGTTGATATTAATACGGCTTCTGTACCGTTATTGAAAAGTATTGCGGGGTTGAATGAATCCGTTGCAAAAAACATTGTGAAGTATCGTGAAGACAATGGCCGATTTAAAAATCGTGATAGCATTAAAAATGTTCCAAGGCTTGGAGAGAAAGCCTTTCAACAAGCGATTGGATTTTTAAGAATTGTCGATGGCGAAAATCCACTCGATGCTTCATCAGTGCATCCTGAATCTTATTTTATCGTTGAAAAAATATTACAGAAAACAAATTTGCCGTTACAAGAATTAATTGGAAATATCAAGATTCTCAATTCGCTTAAAGCAGCTGATTTTATTACTCAAGAAGCGGGTGAAATGACAGTTGGTGATATTTTTTCTGAACTTAAAAAGCCAGGGCGTGATCCACGGCCTGAATTTGTATCTGTCAAATTCCAAGAGGGTGTTGAAACATTGTCGGATTTGAAGGTTGGGATGTTGCTAGAAGGTATGGTCACTAACGTCGCCAACTTTGGTGCGTTTGTCGATATTGGCGTGCATCAAGATGGGCTAGTGCATATATCCCAATTGGCTAATAGCTTTGTCTCTGATCCCAATACCGTTGTGAAAGTCGGGCAAATCGTTAAAGTAAAAGTATTGGAAGTCGATATTCAAAGAAAACGAATTCAATTGACCATGAAAATGGAAGGCTCGCCTCAAAATGACAAGATTATGGCCAAAAAAACAACGATACAGCCTCAACAAAAAAGGATAGAGGGAGGATTTGCGGATTTATTGCAAAACGCATTGAAACGTTAGCAACTTTTCGCTATGATCGCTTTCCTTGTTCGGGGTATAGCGCAGTCTGGTAGCGCGCCTGCTTTGGGAGCAGGATGTCGGG
>JAZKAS010000013.1:95229-95554 GCA_040389005.1 Pseudomonadota bacterium | reverse complement strand
AAAAAGTTTTATTCTAATTGTATTAAGCATTCTTTATTATTTTATTAGGTTGCTTTCAATGTTATGAAAGACTTTTCGGAAGAGAATTGCAGGCTATCATATCAAAGCTATTTGTCAATCTTCTTTTTAAAATATGAAATCACCTTCTCAACACGCTTGCATTCAGCAACAGAGAGAAAGACTTGATAAAAACCATGTTGCGTCAATTATCAGACGCGCCAGCTATTATTATCGGCAAGATGGAACCCGCTAAAACGCCTGTTTTAGAAAAATTAAGATCAGCCATAAACACGACTCTACGGCATATTCATTCGTCGAAAATATC
>JAZKAS010000013.1:77173-95219 GCA_040389005.1 Pseudomonadota bacterium | reverse complement strand
GTCCCGCAACGCTTTTTCCTTTCACCGCGGGCAGCAATTCATCTGCCAACACTTTTCCTAATTCCACGCCCCACTGGTCAAATGAATTCACTTGCCAAATCACGCCTTGTGTGAAAATTTTATGTTCGTAAAGCGCGATTAAACCACCTAAATAATAAGGCGTAAGTTCTGGAAATAAAATCGTGTTACTGGATCTATTACCAGAACTCATTTTGTGTTCGGCTAAAATTGCGGCTTCATCATGCGGCACGCCGAGATTGAGTAATTCTTCATACGATTCTGCGAGTGATTTTCCTTGCATCAGCGCTTGGCTTTGCGCAAAACAATTCGCAGTCAGAAGCGCATGATGATCACCCACGTTATCAACTGGTTTAATTGGCAATATAAAATCACACCAGACTTTCGCGGTACCCTGATGCAATAATTGATGAAAGGAGTGTTGCCCGTTAGTGCCAGTTGCACCCCAAATAATCGGGCCAGTTTGATATTCGGTAATTTCACGACCTAAAATATCGACGCACTTGCCATTACTTTCCATATCAACTTGTTGCAAATGATCAGGAAAATATTTTAAGGCTTCGCAATAAGGTAAAATGGCATTCGATGGCATATGTAAAAAATTATGATTCCATATACCCATCAAAGCTAAAATCACGGGAAGATTATGCGTGAGCTCTGTGGTCTTAAAATGCTCGTCCATGGCATGTGCGCCAGACAATAATGCTTGAAACGCATTCATGCCACACATAATCGCGATGGGTAAACCAATCGCTGACCACAATGAATAGCGTCCGCCAACCCAATCCCATAAGGGTAAAATATTTTCTGCTGCAATTCCCCACGCGCGTGCTTTGTCACTTTTCGCGGTAATGGCGAGAAAATGTTTTGCTATCGCTTTTTCATCGGTGTGTTTCAACAACCAAGCTTTTGCTGCAATTGCATTCGAAAGTGTTTCGATGGTGCTAAAAGATTTGGATGAAATAATAAATAGCGTGGTTTCTGGATCGCATTGTTTTAAAACGCGCGTAATAGCAGCACCATCAATGTTTGAAACAAAATGTGCTTTCAAACCTTCTTGCGCCAAATGTTCTAAGGCGTAAGTCACCATTTTGGGACCGAGATCAGATCCGCCAATGCCTAAATTGACAATCGTATTAATCGGTTTGCCGCTAAAGCCTAACCATTTTTGTTGTCGGATTTTCTCGCTGATGTCACGCATTTGTCGCCAAACTTTTTCAATGTCATCCATTAAATTATAATGATCAAGAAACACGGGCGCATGATTGGTGTGACGCAGTGCAGTATGAAGTACAGCGCGTTTTTCGGTGAGATTAATTTTATCACCAGAAAACATTTCGAAACTACGCAATTTAACTTCGGCAGTTTCTGCAAGTTGCAATAATAACAACAGCGTTTCTTGTGTGATGCGATTTTTTGAAAAATCCAAAAGAAAGCCATCATGTTGTAATGAAAATCGATCAAAGCGCTTTTCATCATTTAAAAATAAATCGCGTAGATGAACACGCGAAACATCGCGCTTGTGTTGTTGCAATACTTTCCAAGTCGGTGTGAACGCGATTGATTCCATGTTTATATAACCCCCAACATTTTTTTAACTGCTTCGCCCAACTCAGGATGTTTCAGCGCAAAATGAAACGTCGCTTCTAAATAACCGAGTTTACTACCGCAATCATAACGGCGTCCTTCAAATTGTTGTGCGTAAACATTTTCATAAGTAAGCAAATCAGAAATTGCATCCGTTAATTGAATTTCACCGCCGGCGCCCTTTTTTGTGGTGGCAAGTAAATCAAAAATCCGCGGCGTTAAAATATAGCGACCCACTACGCCTAAATTGGATGGCGCTTGATCGGGTTTTGGTTTTTCAACAATGCTATTGAGTTTTTTCTCACGAAGCTCACTTGCAACAACATCGACCATGCCGTATTTATCGGAATCTTTCAAATCAATCGTTTGCGTCGCTACAATACTGCATTTATATTGCTCATGAGCTTTGATCATTTGAGATAAACAGCCTGGTTCGGCATCAATTAAGTCATCTGCCAACAAAACGGCGAAAGGTTCATTGCCGACAACTTCTTGTGCGCACAAAACCGCATGACCTAATCCCAACGGACTTTTTTGACGCACGTAACAACAATTCACCCCCGCCGGTAAAATTTCTTGCACGAGCTTGAGTAATTCATATTTTTTCTGTTCTTCTAATTTGGTTTCTAATTCAAAATTGGAATCAAAATGATCTTCTATGGCTCGTTTTGTACTGCTTGTAACAAAAATAAGCTCTTTTATCCCAGCGGCAATAGCTTCTTCCACCGCGTACTGAATAAGCGGTTTATCGACAATCGGTAACATTTCTTTGGGGGTTGCTTTAGTAGCAGGCAAAAAACGCGTGCCCATGCCGGCAACGGGGAATACGGCCTTACGAACGATTGTCATGAGTGATTTCCTGGAAAAACATTACGATTCTCTCATAATAACATCGAATAGCTTCAAAACGGAATCAAGAAAGTAAGTTGCGACAAATGGCATTTTCACCATTTGACGCAAGATATTTGACCTGAATTATCTTGCAGCAAATAGCATTTTTGCTATTTGCCGTAAGCAAGTTTTTGTTTATACTTTTATCATCTGAAACACGACAAGAACCCTATGTCTACTTTAAAAACAATTGAATACGCTTTAGGCAACACTCCTACTCACACCGTCATTTGCATGCACGGCCTCGGCGCTAGCGCGAATGATTTACGCCCACTCGCACAAAGTCTGCAACTGCCAAATGTCCGTTTTGTGTTTCCACAAGCGCCGGATGTTCCTGTGACCATTAATAATGGTTACGCAATGCCCGCTTGGTACGATGTGCGCAGCATGGATTTTGGATCTGCAGTTCGATCCGATCACGCTGGAGTTGATGCCAGTTGCGAAGCGATTAAAATTTTGTTGGCCAATGAACAAGCAAAATACGGCATTAAGCCTGAAAATATTTTTTTGATGGGGTTTTCACAAGGTGGCAGCATTGCGCTGCAATTGGGATTGCATGCGCCGCATCGCTTTGCAGGTATTATTGGTTTATCAACCCTTCCTGCGAAAGGCGTTAAAACGTTTGACCATCTTTCGCCTGAAAGTCACACAACACCGATTTTTTTAGCGCATGGATCACGCGATCATGTTGTACCCTTTATCGTCGGTGAACATATTCGCGATGCACTTTTGAAAAAACATTATGTGGTTGAATGGCACACAGCACCGATGGAACATACGATTTGGCCGGAAGAAATGACGGCGTTGAAATTATGGTTCACAACGCTGCTTAAAAAGCACAACGGACAAATATAAAAGCGTTATAAGCGTCCGTTATCTTAGGTTTTGGAGGCGGGGGAAAAGGCTCGTATAAGCGCTTCTAATGCAGGCGCTGAAGCATAATGCAAAATCAATTTTCCTTTGCCTTTCGCATTTTGTTGAATAACAACTTTTGAGCCTAAGATGCTTGAAAGTTGTTTTTGCAATTGCACAATTTCAGGTTTAATTGTTTTAGGTGATACGCCTAATTGCGCTCGGCCTTCGCTTAAGGTTTGTAATTGTTTAACATAATGTTCTGTGTCGCGTACAGATAAACCTTTTTCAACAATATGTTCTGCAGCACGTAATTGTTGTGATTCTGATAACGCCAATAACGCGCGAGCATGACCCATTTCAATATCGCCGCATTGCAAATATTTTTGTACAGAGGCCGGAAGATTGAGTAAACGTAATAAATTGGAAACAGCGGTGCGTGATCGACCCACGGCCTCAGCAATTTCTTGATGCGTTAACGAAAATTCTTGTACTAAGCGTTGCAAGCCAAACGCTTCATCGATCGCGTTTAAATTTTCACGCTGAATATTCTCGATAAGGCCAATTGCCATTGCAGCGTCATCAGGAATCTCTTTGATAACGACGGGCACTTCGGCAAGTTCTGCTTTTTGTGCAGCGCGCCAACGGCGTTCACCTGCGATAATTTCAAATTTTCCATCAGATAATTTTCGCACGAGAATCGGTTGCAAAATTCCCTGCGCTTTTATTGAAACGGCGAGTTCATTAAGCGCTTCTTCATCCATTTCGCGACGTGGTTGATATTGTCCGCGCACGAGTTGCATGATCGGTAATTGATGCAAGGAAAGTGACGATGTTAAATTTTCACGCGCGGTATTTTCCGGCGCAACGCTCGCGCGCAATTCTACGGGAGAAAGAATAGCATTGAGCGATCGGCCTAAACCTCGTTTTTTCATTTCTTTTTTCCTGTTTTCTTTGTAGGAGCAACAGGAGGCAACACACTTCTCATCCACGCATCAACTTGCGTCGCATCACCACGCTCAATCGGAGTCATGCCATTCACAAAAATACTGAATGCCCACAACGTATTGTACTTAATCACATAACCTGAAAGCGCTGCGACATCGCGCCACGTGCCCGTTTTAGCATGTACAATCGCTGGGTAATCTCTTAAACGATTCACCAAAGTGCCATCTGCGCCATTTACCGGCATGGATGGAATAATCACTTGCGCAAGCGTTGGTGTTTTTTGAATATAGACTAATAGACGTACCATTTGCTCAGGCGTGATCGCATTGTAGTAAGATTCTCCTGATCCATCAAAAATAAACATCGATTCAGGCTTTAAATCTAACACTTTACCTAGCACTTCTTTTTCTGCGTTAATGCCGCGTTGCCAAGTGCCTTGTGCGTGATAATAAACACCACCCACAGTTTTAAATAATGCATTTGCAATTAAATCGTCAGAGTATTTCATCATCACACGAATAAGCAATTTTAACGGTAGTGATTCATGTGTTTCGATGGCTGAACCAGAAGGTTTTACACCACCGTCAATCATACGTCCCTCTAACACAATGCCTAATTTTTTGAGTTGTTGTTTCGCAAGCGCTTGTGCATAAAGTGTCGCGCTCGGAATGGCGACGCGCATACGTTCTGAACGTTTATGGCTAGATAAACACCCGGACAACGTATATTGATTATCATGATGATCAAATAAGAGTTCACACGACGCACCATCAGCACCTGTCATAGCTTGATTAGTAATGCACGGTTCACCGACTGAACGTTGCGAGCACTGTACAGAAGCCGGAACATCAAGCGGACGATTTGGCTTAGTAGGGAAGACATGAAATAAAAAGCAATTTTGATCCATATTCAACGTGTTGACCGGACCCGAGTAACAAATATGCAATTGATCCCACGGCCAACCGTCGGCGTAAGGTCGGTTATCCAATGCCGTAGTTACAAAATTAATATTACCGTGAATGCGATTCACTCCGTGCGATTTTAGCGACTGCAACAAATGCTCGAGATCCTGCTGCTTCAACATCGGATCGCCTGAAAAAGTCAACGTAACATCACCTGCTAACGTCTGCTGATGAACAGCCTGAGGATTAAAAAAAAGCTGTGTTTTATAGGTAAAATTAGGCCCCAAAACCATCAAAGCGGTCGCCGCAGTAAAAATTTTTAAGTTACTCGCAGGCGTAAAATAATGCGTGCTTTCTTTTTCAGCCAAAATCTTTCCGGATTTTAAGTCTTTCAACAAATAACCTTCTGGCGCAACTGAGGTAGAAGCGTTCATAATCGGGGTAAAAAAAAGACAACCTAGTAACAAACTAGTCGAAAGTGAATAGCGCATAATCAGACGTCACCCTAGTGATGATGGGCATGTATGGTAATCAATCAATCGTCATAACACAAGATCAGCGCTTAATTTTGCCTGACTCTATCTTGCTCAATTTCCTTGGAAAGCGACATGCTGAGCATCATGCGAATTGCAACGACAATAATGACAATTCCAAGAGCATAATAATCTGGCGCAATGGTCGTTTCGATCACATCCGCCGCAACAATAAACTCCAAACCTAATAAAATCGTTTGTCCTAAATTTAAGCGTATCGAATTAAATTCACTGTCTAAACGTTTATACGTGCGTGAGCGCACATAGCGCACAAAAGCCACACACGTCCCTGAAAAAATAATTATCGTGCCAGCAAGACTGATGAGATGCTTAAGAAAAAGTAGTGCCGTGTCAAACCAAGACTCTGCGCGTAAAGCATCCGGATTGTGCTGAAATAGCTGTGCAACGGTATCGAAGAATGTCATACAAAAATCCTTTAAAAGCTCATATCACTACGATACTGAAATTTATTTTTTAATGCAAATCATGTCTTTAATAGCGTCAGGAATTTTTTCTTCTAGCCAATATCGAGCGCGTCCGGGGATAGCACCTGAAACAAACCCCACATGGCCACCACTTTTGGATAATACAAATTGCACGCAAGACGGAAGCGCTGTGCGCGGTGGAATAGCATCTGCATATAAAAATGGATCATTACTCGCATGAATAATCAACGTGGGAATTTTAATCGATGATAAATAATAAGCTGAGCTGGATCGCTGATAATATTCTTCCGCATTTTTAAATCCATAAAGCTTTGCTGTAACCTCTGTATCAAACTGCCAAAAATTTTTAATATTCTGTATCGTGTCGATATCAATAGGCAATGACAATAGCTTATTTTTATCTACTATTTTTTTACGTAGCAATGCTAATAATTTTTTCTGGTAAACAATCGAAAATCCGGTTTGCATTCTATCTGCGGATCGATTCAATAAAAAAGGTACCGAAACTGCAACCGCACAACTTAATAAATTATTGTCTTGCGTTTCGCCTAGGTATTTCAATAACACATTACCGCCCAATGAAAAACCGATTGCCGCTATTTTTTCTAACGGGTAACGCTTATGCAGTGTTTTTACGACAAAATCAAAATCACTCGTTTCCCCCGCATGATAGGCTTTTGATGTGTGATTATGCTCGCCACTACAGCCTCTAAAATTCATCAAGACCGCACGAAATCCATTTTTTTTTAGCGCACACAATATTCCCCGCACATAACTGGATTTTATAGATCCCTCTAATCCATGCATCAGGATGACGATCGGGCCACTGTTGATGCCCTGAACCCAATCAAGGTCAACGAAATCATTATCTGGCAAAATTAATCGCTCACGCACCGTATTTAAAAAAATTTTTCTTTTCCTTAAATTTGGCCAAAGCGTTTGTAAATGCCCGCCTGGCAACCACCAAGCGGGTTTGAAAGAAAAATTACTCATTTATGCTGTTGGCGTAGCGCCCATTGGAATCACTCCAAACAGCGTCAAGAGCCATAAAACAACGGCAATGACAACAACGATATTTAAAATGGATTTGATCGGCCGCGCCATGGGGATATAATTATTCACAAGCCAAAGCAAAAAACCAACTACAATTAATGTAATCACGATGGTAATAAGAGACATTTTTTTCTCCTTAAAAAAACTTCGAGGCAAGGTTTAGTGTATCAAAATTTGCAGTGGGTTGATACTTTTAACAAGAAGAGTACAATCCACTTTTACCACGACCCTGTCGTGCGCTGACTTCTCTTCCCACCCGTATTGACATACTAATTCAATTTTAACCTACTTGAAAATATTGGGAGTATATTTATGCGTATTCAAAAAAATTGTGCTATGGCATTAATGCTTTTAACCACCCTACCTTTACGCGCGCTAGCATTACTTTGTGAAGCGACTGTCAACTGGGGTGAAAAAAATGATTCTAATTATTATGCTATCAACTATGATTGCGCGCATTACACATTATTCGGTTCATCAAGATGGTGCAGAACAGATTCGGAGTATGATCCCTGCCCCATACCCATTGAATCAAAAATAGATTGCAACTCAAGCACTTATGTAACGATTGGAAATTCAACACTTTCTTATTTATTTCCTGATGCGCTCATTGCTATCTCAGAAGAATGCAAAAGCAATATTTTTTCGGCGTAGAATCTAAGAGGTCAAGCGCTAAGATGACATTTATTAATGATTTAACTAAGATTATAATAGTTAGCACTTGACCCCTTTATTCATTAAGGGAGGGTTACCGCCAAGTTGGGAAGTAATAAATATTCCAGCGAGTGCGATTATTGGTATAATAAAAAAACCATAGCTAAAAACAGAAAAAGCTTCATTTAACTGAATATTATCTGTTCCTGTTAGTTTGGTGAAATGAAGGCCAATGGCAACCAATATTGAGGAAACTGCCACACCCAAACTAATGGCAGCTTGTCTACAAATATTGAATATACTATTTATAGAACCGATATCTTGTTTTTCAAATCCAATAACACTCAATGTTTGAATGGGAGTGCCACATAATCCACTAAAAAAGCCTCTCACTAAAAATAGTAAAATTCCATAATATAACATACTTGATTTATCAATCAGCAAAATAAGAGGGGTCGTTACTGCAATTCCTAAGAACCCGATAATTATAGGTAATTTTCCTCCATACTGATTGAATAATTTGACAGAGAATCGACTTGTCATCATTGCGCCCACTGCTTGCATTCCCATCATTAAACCCGCCAAGGTAGCAGAAAATCCTATGCCGGCTTGCAAAAAAAGACCAATTATAAAAATAGCTCCAAAGTGACAAATCTGAAAGCATATCTGAATTAAATTAGCACGATAGAAAGTCTTATTTTTAAAAAAACTTAAATCAATAAATGGATGTGTTGTTTGTTGTTCAATTTTTATAAATAACCAAATTAAAGGAGGACATATTAATCCTGTAATAATGGCAGTAGCAGAGAAGCCATTTTTTCCTAATAGAAATAAGCCGTAGAAAATATCCATAAGAATCATTTCACCCAGAACAAAGCCAAACCAGTCAAAAGAAGACTGCCTTTTGTAAGGCTCTTCTTCCAATAAATAAGCTGATAATATGGCTAAAAACAAACATATTGGCCCTGAAAACAAGAAAACAAAACGCCACCCAAAAGAATCTAATATTAATCCACCTAAAAAAGGAGCGATGGCGGGTGCAACTAAAGAAGGCAAAAATGTAAAACTAGTAATACTGGCATACTCTGATTTGTCATAGGCGCGATAAATCATCGTCATTCCAACGGGGATCAACAACCCACCACCAAGTCCTTGAAGAAACCTTAAAAAGATTAGTTGATTCAAGCTGGTTGAAACAGAGCACAATGTTGAACCAAGTCCAAACAAGAGCATCGCAAGAATATAAATTCTTTTAAGGCCAAAATGGTCACCGAGCCAAGCGCTCAGTGGAATTGAAATAGCAAGAGCTAATAAAAAAGACAAGCTTATCCCATCAGTTACCACAATAGAAACATCAAAGTATCGAGCAATTGTTGGCAAAGTAATATTAGCAATCGTTAAATCTAGTCGATCAAGAAATAATACAATTGTGTAGATTGTAGCAATGATAAACTTGTAATTTTTTGTCATTTATGTTAAAACCATGCCTATTAGGTTAAATATTGATCGATTTAATATGATCATTTGTCAGCGTTAGAGCAGAATTTGAGCTCCGATCGGTCAACTAGAACACTATCTCCTCAAACTCAAGTGTAAACTTTAAAAATCAATAGAGTATCAAACACCTCTATGAAAAAAAATAAAACAGAAAATAACGAATTATAGGTTATATTCGTATATACTGCTTCCCTGTTAAAATTGCTTAAATCATTATCTAAGATAATTAAAATAATTTTGATGCGAGTTTTATGAAGTGAAATATAATATAATTCAAAACGATGAAAAAATCAAACAAGATGATATTAACAAAGATTCATCCGGATTTTCAGCTCATCATGTTACGCCGCCGATAAGCCCAATCTATTCTCCTTTAGCAGCAAAAGATGAGGGCGAGGATAGCTCGCGTTATAGCAGTATTAATATTCAAAATTACGCCCCCCCGTCTTTAAGATCACAGCAAATTTCATTCATTTTCTCTGTAATATTTGGCATTGGAGCTTCCATTAAACAATGGGCAGGCTCTGAAAGTTTCTTCCAGCAATGGGTTCCAAAAAAATATACGCCTATCATTGGATTTGTTTCTGCGATAGCACCATGCGCATTTTATTATAGTAATAATAAAATTATTTTTACTCACATTAGAAATTCATTTAAAAAAAATGCAAAAAATGAAACTTACTTTATTGGCCTGCCACAATTAACGAATTATGGAGTGCACCAGAGAATATTCATGTTGGATTTTTTTTTGCAAATACTTTTTGGACTGGGTCACGCTGCTTCGGCATTTGGAATGGTTTATAGTAATTTTCCAAGCCAGTTAGACAAACCGGTTCTAAAAGAAACTATTTTGATATGTCTATCAATTAGTAATTTTTGCTTTGGAATAGATAAAGCAAAAAAGGTTACAGATGATATAACGGCGCTTTATGAAAAAAAATTTTTGAAAGAACTTAATATTTTAAAAAAAGAAAGTGAACTTATTGTCAATATTTTGACTAAATATGAAGATTTTATACATAATTTTTTTCCAGAAGACGTTGCCGAATCTCATAGAATAAGACTAAAAGAAAATCTGTGTAAAAATTTATCATTTCCTGAAATTATAAAAATAATTATTTTGGATCAACGTCTTATTCATCAAGGAATTAAAAATATACCTACTATTAATCAAACTTATTCCATGCACGATAAACATATATTTTTTGTCAGCCGAGTGAGCTCTAATCAGTGCCATGCAAAATTACTTCGATGCATCTTATCGATTCTATCGATATCCATTTTATTAGCAAATGCCGTTTACTATATTGCAGGAGTACCTGGCGTTTCTTCTGGACTGCAATTAACCCCCCCGTATGCCTATTTTTTGTGTGTTCTTGGCGCTTTCAGCTCGTGGGGACAAAATAAAATATATGCTGATTCTTGGAAAGATAATTTTTTAATGTGGTGCAATATTGATAAAACTATTTTGTTACAATCTGATGAAAAAATATTAAATTGTAGAAAAAGCATTATAAAATTGATAACACTTGTCAATTTCATAGGATGTGCCTTAGCAATTTTACAGGCAATCTCAGGGGTGTTTTTTATGAACGAAGCCTTGAATTTTTTAAGTTTTTTAACGGCATTAGGGTATACCGGCAAATATTTTCTCGTAGTTTTTTGTATGTTATCTGTTGGCTTGATGTTAACCGCAGCAAAAGCAGAACCAACTATTTATTTACTAAAAATGTGGTGGAATAAATTGTACGCGCTACTCTGTTGCAAAAAAACGCCAGAAGTGCCTGTAGATGAAAAAGAAGTAAGCTGTTTGGATTATATTATTAAAAATATTTTACGCTTAATGCAAATTCTTATTGAAAATGATAAAGATTTCATCGAAAAAGTTGAACCTTTTTTTGTTGAAAATATAAACAAAGAAATTGTTGATATTCTTGAAAGAGAAGACACTGAAAATCTAAGAGTAGAGCTATGTAAATACTTGCTTGAAAAATATGCTCTAATTAAAGAAAAAGTTACTTTAGAAAACAAATCACACTTATTACTACACTGCTCTTCATTTTTTTGTCATAATACACGCGAAAGAGAACAAGCAGTTCATTCTAATAGCGAGATTGAACCAGAAAATCTTAAAAACGAAATAAATTTTTATTCACCTTATTGCTGAGTATTAGTTTAAAGGCAGTATGCTACCCAACGTGTGACGAACCGCCATTTGTAATAATTTTAAACTTATGAGCGAAAACAAGGTATTGTATGAATTTTACGATACATATTTTTCACTTTTCTGGCATTTATCACGATAACAAGACTTATCGTGGCGGCTTTTTTAAGAGCACTTACTAAACACTATTAGTTCGGTAAAACATAAAATAACATGAAACATGTAGCCGTATTAAATAATTTTAAAATATTTTGTCATTTCTTCATTTGCTGTTATTGCTTATCATCTCATCAAGTTTAAATTCTTCATTTTCTTTAATAGATCTATCTGATACTCTAGGAATGCTGAAAGTTTTTTTAATTTTATTTTTAACATCGTGATATATATTTATCCATTCAGTGAAAATGATAGAATAAACTGAACCATTGCCGGGTTGGCCATACACGCCAAATATAACTTTTTTATCTTCTACCGCGAATGTTCCGAAAAGCCTATCCCACACACTCAGTACTTGACCAAAATTTTTATCAATGTATTTTTTATTGCGGCCGTGATGAACCCTATGTAAAGATGGAGTAATAAGAAATTTCTCAAAAAATGGAAGTCTTGAAATAAGTTTTGTATGTAAGAAAAAAGTATATACTTGACTTGCTGCATACACAATTCCAATATCAATAGGCTGAAATCCAATTATAACCAACGGAATAAAAAAAATTGGTCGATAAAATCCTTGAAAAACTGAACGGCGCATAGATGTCGAAAGATTAAAAACAGTTGAAGAGTGGTGTACGGAATGTACTGCCCACATGATTCTGAGCTTATGCTCACAAACATGTCGACAGTAATAAGAAAAATCTTGGGCGACAGCAAGAAAACACCATCCTAATAAATTCATTTGTACGTGACAGATGGCATAACGTTGGAAAATGAGAAGAAAAACAATACCCCAACCTTTGATGAGAGATTCGACCCCTATCGCTAGCCAGTTTAATATTATATTTTTAATAGTATCAGGAAAATCATATAAGGCAATATTCTTACGCCGAGCTAGCAGTATTTCAACTCCTACAAAAAATAGAAAAAAGGACTCGATAAAGATGAGTGTCAGCATAATCGTTTTTCCCTAAAGAAAATCTTAGCCCCTGTGCTCCAGTTTCTTTTCAGAGCATCCATCTTGACAAAAGGCAAGGTAGGCTTTCATGCCTACCTCATACCTTATGCTAATTTCTAAACTCAAGCTAGACGTATTAAATCTTTGCTATTGGAATAACCTTTTTATCTTCTACCTTTGAAGCTGCGGGCCACATTCCTGTATAAACCGCTGATGGGCGCATCAATCTATTTTTCTTCGATTGCTCAAGAACGTGTGTACACCAACCACCAACACGAGAAATAGCAAATGTAGCAGGATAAAGCTCTTTAGGTAAACCTACAGCTCTCAAAACAGCAGCTGCACCAAATTCAACATTAGGATATAAGTTTCTTCCAGGTTTGTACTCTTGAAGCAATCGAACAGCAACTTCTTCAACGTGCCTGCTCAACTCCAGCTGTTTGTTATTATCACTAGGAAGTGTTGCAACGACATCTTGTAACGCTTTTGCTCTTGGGTCGTATGTTTTATAAACACGATGTCCGAATCCCATTAATTTATTGCCGCTTTCAATTGCATTACGCAACCATGGCTCAGCATTTTCAATACTGCCTATTTCATCTAACATTTCATCAACTTCAGAGGGAGCTCCGCCATGCAGTGGTCCTTTCAGAGTGCTAATCGCAGCCACTATAGCAGACAACATATCTGTCTCGGTTGAAGTGCTTACGCGAGCAGTAAATGTTGAAGCATTCATGCCGTGTTCAATAGTAGTAATAAAATATACTTCCAATGCTCTAATATAAGCAGCATCATGAATGCTTACCGGGATCTTACCTGTAAGCATATGCATGTAATTTGCAACGTGAGAAAGATTAGACAAAGGCTGCACTGTCGGTAAATTCATTTTTTTACGATAAACTTGACTCAATATGGTAGGTGCTTTTGCAACGATTGACATTGTTTGATCTTCCGTTGGAGGCCATGCTGTATCAATTTCGTGTCCGAGTGCTGACATCCCTGTTCTTAAAGCATCCATATAGTCAATATCATTTGGCAATTGATCCACAAGCGAAAATATTTCTTTACTTAGTTTTCGTCGGTTAGCAAGTTCAGCAGAAAATTCTTTGCCTTCATGTTCTGTGGGGAATTTTTTTCGTAGTAATAGATATAATACATCCTCATAAGAAGATTTTCTTGCAATGACTTCCTCTAAAAGAAATCCTGCATAAATCAATTCTCCTTTTTTACCATCGACATTAGAAATAGCCGTTTCTGCAATTAAAATACCCTCCAAACCTTGGTTAATTGTGGGCGTGCTAACGGATGAAAAAAAATTAGCTCGAGCAAGAGTGGGAGCGGAAAATTGTATAACTTTTCTAGCAAACATAAATATCTCCTTTTATTTAAAACAATCGTCGCGATCTTATACACACAAAATTTTTTGCCAAAATATTTATAAAATTAAATATATAAAAATTATTTCAAAAACGCGCGTATAAATTCATTTCATTACTTTGAATAATTATTCATGTTTGAAAAATGCCTTTCCAATTTTTCATACACAATTCCATTAATTAATACCCCTGGAGCAGTTCGAGGAATTCGATAACTGCCTCCTTTGAATAGTCCTTGATAACCATTTTTATTAATCAACGACATTGCTGCTTTGCGCACAGTCAATACGTTTTTTTCATCCGCAGAAAATTGTTGCTCAATTCTTATTGTTTCTGCTGGTTGAGAGGCAGCAGCGAAGAATAACCCTGAAATGACGCCGGCCACATACATACTCAGATTATGAGAGAGCCCTTGTTTTTCAAATAAATCAGAAATAATTGGCATCCACACAGCAAAACCACTGCCAACTATTGATGTTCTTACGGCAATAATAGAACAACCAACATACGACCTTTTCAAACCATGGTCTTTGTAAAATGAATAGGTGTTTCTAAATATACCTTGGTTTGCAGGACCTTTTACTGATTGAGTTAGAGTCTTACTTTGGCGAAGTATTCCTCCTTCTAATGGGGTAGTCAAAAGTGCTGATAAAGCCCCCCCAGTAAGAGGGGTCCAAACACGAAGATATAAAGAGGAAGAAAAATCATCTCCATGCATATCATGTACAATTTTTTTTGCAATTGACTGTGTTACGGTAAGACAACACATACTAAGGAGCGTTGCAGAAAAACCTTTAAATAATGTGCGTAATTCAGATGGAAAAATCTCAGGCGGTGTCTCAAGAGGAAATTTTTCTTTGATGGCTACATGATTTTGAAAACGAGATCTTAATACTTGAAACGGATGATTAATAAAAGAAGAAGAAGCTCCTGCGGCAACACCTACTTGTACACGTTGGGAGAGCGTTAGTTCTGTATTTTTTTCTGCCTGATCTCGCATTTTTGCCCTAGCAACTTACTGATAATATCTGACTCTTATTATCCCCCTCTGAAGCTTAACATTTTATTAAAAGAAAAAATAATTAGGTTTATTATTGATCATTTGAGATGATTTTTAAATAAAAATAGCAATTATGTTCAAATAATTACCTTATTCCGCCACGAGAGCTACCAGCAGTTACTTGATAAAAAATCGGCTTGAAACTTTCAGGTAACGGACGTGAAAACTCTGTAGACAACCAAATGCGCAACAAACAACGTTTTTGTGATTCGCTATCAATAAAAGAATTTCTTGAGTGTAAAGTTAAATGATTATTAATCATAATAAAGTCACCTGGATTTAAATAGAATTCATGAGAAAAAGACTCACTATTCACAATAGTATCAATATAATCAAGCGCCGCTACTAGCTTTGGATCCATCGTAAGGCCGAAACGCGCCGTTGATTCAATAAATTTTCGAATATATCTCACGCAAAATATATTTTCATAAGAAACAATCGGATGAGCACAAATATTTGCATCATCACTTCCTTCATCCCGAAGATCATGAGGTATATTTGAAGAGAGTATATCTAAAAAATCCTTGCGCTTTTTAAGCTCATGAAAAAGCCTAGCAGAAGAACCTACTTTGAACTCTCCACCTTGATAAGCTGGACTCATGCAAAGTAACGTGGTGATATCTGCTCTATCAGAATGAAATGCTAGCGATTGATTAGTAAGATGGCCGCGGACTGGTTTAGCAACTGAATCTTTTAGTCCGATATCTTTCACTTCCCTGAGCACCTCTCCCAACTTATTGATGGGAACAGGCTCTCCGATAAACAAACAAAAATTCATAAAAATTTCGTGTATTTTGGATGCATCAAAATTCGTGCAAGAAATAAAATTTTTTAAAAAAACAACGCCTGTGCCTTCTTCTAATTCTTTATGAAAATCAATATAGAATTGTTTGAACTGATCACTGGATCGTAAATTGATAATTTCAACCGTCGATGGATTATGCGCCAATATATACTCAATGAGTGTTTTTGCGCGAGCATGTAAATGACTAGGATAAATATCTCCCTTCCCCCATGAAGCCGGAGCTTGATAAGAGAATTCAACATTATTTGCTGAAGAAATTTTCAAATTTTTCATACCACATTACCGCCGTTTTTAAAACAAAAACCTGATCAAATCTTATGTTATCACTTAAAGATCTTAACTTGTCAATAGATATCCCTAGGTGATCAATAATCTCTAATTGTGAAGGATTGAAATGTTCATCAATCTTTTTCTTTCCAAACCACGCTTCAATAGGAGCCCTGAAATGTTGTTTTGCTTTAATCGCATAGCTTGGATTTCTTTTTTTCATTAAATTAATCAAATATTTTTTATTTACGCCCCCTGCTATCCTTTCTACTTCCTGTTTTTTAGCAAGCAATGGAATTCCAAAATGAAGAAACGGCACTCTTGTTTCAATCGTGCCTCTCATTAAGAGATGATCACTTCTGCGCAAAAGAGGTTCTAATGAAAATTTTCTATCCATGGAGTCTATCAAGTCCAATTTATTCTTTGGCTGCGAAGAAAGGCGCTCTCGTATTTCATTAATATGCATTTCTTGATCACAGTTATTCAATAAATTTATATTCAATGAAAAATCAGGGAAAAAAAGATCAATGACATCTAGATTATCTAAAGCATGACTATTAATTTTCAAGTGTCGCGGATACCCCCAAAACATTTCATCAGCGCCCTCACCTGTAACTACCAAGTGTGAATCGTCCTGGCTAATATATTCACTTAAAGCTTGATACATTAATATGCTTGTCATACGACACGGCTGCCCATATGCCGTAACGGCATTTTTAAAATAATGACCGTAGTTTTCCTCATTTAAATGCATTTGTTGCAAATGACTGTATTGATTTGAATTAACGTTAAGATCCGAATTGTTAACAATAATATTGTATTTATTAATGTCATTATTAAGGTACGTTAGCAATAAATTTGAATCCAAGCCATCACTAATTAACAAAGAAGCCGGCCTAAATGTATCACCAACACATGCAGAGACTGATTTTTCTAATGCAGAATCAAAAGAATGGATTGTTGGCTGAAGCTCCGGAAAAATATTTCTAGTTATTTGCATATCATCCAAACTGATATTAAGAATATTGCCGGGCGCTAAAAGGTTAATATTAGAAAAGCAAGTGCTCTCATCAACTTGCGTACCAAATACAATGATTTCAGATATGACAAAACGATTAATATTTACTTGGCCAATAAGTTGCAAAATAGGATGAATTTCAGAACAGGCAATAAATATTTTACTCTGCTTATCACAATAATAATAAAGTGGTTTTATGCCAAATTCATCTCTCGCAAGAATGATGTTATTTTTTTTTACGTCATAAGCCGCTATTGCAAACATACCATTAATTGGCTTTAAGGCATGAATGCTGTTTATTGCAATTTCTATTTCATTCTGTAAATTTGTGGCAGCTTCGTCATATATTTCGCCATTGTATGATACATAATAAGATTGATATTTTATAGGAAGTATATCAGTATGTTGACTCTTCATGGGCAGTTGCACCATTCCAATACCAACCTTATTCACATACACTTCACCTCGATTAAAAGGTCCACGATGATCAAGTTTATTCAGCGCTATAGATAAATTTTCTTGATCAACACCATAAGTAACTAAGATCCCGCACATAATTAAAACCTCATATAAAAACTGAAATCATTGCAGCATAGATTAAAATACAAACAATAAAAGTGACAACAGGTTTCCGAAACCGTAATGACAAATAGAATGATATAATTAAAATTAAAGCATTAATGATACTAAGTGGAGAATAAGTTATGTTGATATTAACGTTACCTTGCACCGGAAATGCGGTTATATAAATAACGCCACCAATTGCTGCGCATCCTGCATAATCAAGAAAATTTATAAAAGTGCTACTCTTATTTAATGCAAATTTTTCTAAAAAAGCAGGTAGTATTCTGAAAACCGCCGACA
>JAZKAS010000013.1:18072-77163 GCA_040389005.1 Pseudomonadota bacterium | reverse complement strand
AAAGATCTGGATCATTCCTTCCAGCCGGATGAAGGCGGGCCGGGAGCATCGCGTCCCGCTATCAAGGGCAGCGATGGCGGTGTTGCACAAAGCGGAAAAGATCAGCAAGCCGGTTGATGCAAATGCCCTTATTTTCTTGTCAACAACATAATAGTAGCAACCACAAATGGAGATATTAATATATTAATATTCAGAGTCACTATGGGTGAAAGAAGTGGAAGCATTGCAAAGCCGAAAATAGTCGCCACAATCAACCTAATATTGGGAAATCTAATGGCTGTTAATGCTGTAAAATGAATAGCCAAGGCTATAGAGAAAACATGATATAAAATAACACTATCATTAATAAACGCAATATAAAATCCTGCTAGTGTAGAAAAGAACGTCATTACATAAGCAGATAACGCAACCCCAACATAATAGTTAAATGGCCGCTCAATATCTTCATTTAAAAATTTTACATGCGCCACTGTAAATGAAGAGGCACTTAAAATTAATAAAGCTGGAATAGTTTTTGTCAAACTAACACCTTTGAAGCGGTGAACAAGAGACAAGGACATTAAAAAAAATCTTGCATTAATAACAAATGTTAACATAACGATAGTCGACAATACTAAGTTGCTTTTAGCTAAGCTTATCAAAAATATTTGCAAAGGAATGGAATATATCATCATCGCCATACTCATAGTCTGCATTAATGACAAGCCTACCGTTTTTGCAAGCCCACCAAAAGAAATGCACATGAACAAAAAAGCAATACACACTGGGTAAGAGTCTCTTACTCCAAGCATAAAATTATTTTGACTTTTATTCTGAGATGCCATTTGTACCATGAGCCTCATTTTTTGAAAGAAGTTCTCTTAATGTGTAAAGCATAATGCCGCCGTGATAAATATATGCCAATTCAAAATCGTTATCTAACCGTGGTACTAAAGGCAGGGTTTGAGTATTATTTGAATGCTGCCCTTTAATCAATAAACTTAATTCTCGTTTTTCTTTAAGAGTCTCTATACCTAAAATGTCGAATTTTTCAAATCCAGTTAGCTTAAGATCTTCAACTTTCATGCCATTTTTTAACTGGCAGGGAATAATGCCCATGCCAACTAAATTGCTGCGATGTATTCGCTCAAAGCTGTTAGCAATTACAACTTTTATTCCTAATAGCTGTGTGCCTTTTGCAGCCCAATCTCTAGCACTACCACTGCCATATTCAGTGCCTGCAAAAACAATGGATGCTATTCCTGATTTTTGATATTCCATCGCTGTTTCATAGATGCTTGCTTGCTGGTTCGTTAGCATATTGATCGTGTATGCACCTTCAACATCATGCAATATTTTATTTCTTAATCGAACATTGGCAAACGTTCCTCGCAACATTACTTCATGATTTCCTCTTCTCGCACCATAATTACCAAGATCTTGAGGTAATACTCCTTGCGCTAATAAATACTGACCTGAGGGAGAGGTCAGGTCTATTTTACCCACTGGACTAATATGATCGGTTGTAATTGAATCACCTAAAATAAGTAACGCGCGTGCATTGTAAATATCAGATAAAGGCGTTGGTTGTATTGAAAAATTTTCAAAAAATGGTGGCTTCGTAATAAAGCTTGAATTAGGCTTAGCATAACAAGGTTGAGCATTATGCTGTGTAGATATATTTTTCCAATTGATGTCCCCCTGCGTAATTGAATGATAAACTTGCTGATATATACTGGGATCCATTGCACTTTGCAACGCTTGTTCTATCTCACTGGAGGATGGCCAAATGTCTTTCAAAAACACTGGCAATCCTGCTTGATCAACGCCCAGAGCTTCTTCAAGTAAATTTATTCTTATTGTTCCCGCTATAGAAAAAGCGATCACTAAAGGAGGGCTCATCAAGAAATTTGCACGCACAGAGGAGTGTATTCTTGCTTCAAAATTTCGATTTCCAGAAAGAACAGAAGACACAACTAAGTTATGATCTTTTACAACTTTTTCGAAATCTTGATTTATTTCTCCAACATTACCAACACAGGTTGTACAACCATATCCCGCCAAGAAAAATCCAAGCCTTTCCAGATATTCTAGCAATCCAGCTTTTTCTAGATATTCAGTCACTGCTTTAGAACCCGGCGCCAAAGAAGTTTTGATATGTGATTTAACTCGTAATCCTTTTTGGCAAGCTTTTTTTGCCAGTAAACCTGCTGTCATAAGAAGATAAGGGTTGGATGTGTTGGTACAAGAAGTAATTGCAGCAATGATAATATCGCCATGCGCAACTGTTTCACCATGATTATTAAATTTGATTAGATGGTTCAATGCAGTATCAGGATATCCATAACCATCTTCAGCTTTTGATTTAATTAAAATGGCATCAAACGCAGATTTAGCACATTCAAGATTAATTCTATCCTGCGGTCGCTTTGGCCCAGCGATGCTTGAACGAATATCATTAAGATGAATATTAATAACCCTTCCATAATTACAATCACCCAACTGTGGAACGCCAAACAACATTTGCGCGTTATAATAATTATGTATATTGACAACAGCATCGGGCTCTCTTCCAGTTTCATAATAGTATTGAATGGTTCGTTCATCAATCGGAAATAGACCCATCATCGCACCATAATCAGGTGCCATATTGGCAATGGTTGCACGCTCTTGCGCTGTTAATGTTGTGACACCTGAGCCAAAATATTCTACAATTTTTCCTTCTATATTAGCTTTTCTTAAAATTTCTGTGATGGTCAATGTTAAATCTGTTGCGGTAACTCCTGCATTTAGCTGCCCACTGAGATGAACGCCCACAACATCAGGTATGGCTAAAAGTATTGGCGCTCCCAACATAGCTGTTTCAGCTTCAATACCTCCCACCCCCCAGCCAACAATGCCTATGCCATTACTCATAGTAGTATGAGAATCTGTGCCAACAAGAGTATCTGGATAAAAAACACCTGCTGAATTAGAAAATATGCCTTTTACTAAATATTCAAGATTAATTTGATGAATAATACCTGAGCCTGGGGGGATAATTTTTAAATTATTAAATGCAGTTGCCGCCCATTTGAAAAATTGGTATCGCTCTTGGTTATTATAAAATTCAATTTCCATATTCAACTGTAATGCGTTTTTTTTCCCCGTATGATTTGTTTCAGTTGTATGATCAATAACCAAGCTGGTTGGAATAACAGGATTAACAAGTAGAGGTGATTTATTTAGCTTCTCTAAGGCATCTCGCATAGCCGACATATCATTTAGCAGCGGCAAGCCAGAATAATCTTGTAAAATTATTCTGGCAACAAAGAAAGGTATTTCACCAGAAGCGTTTTCTCCTGGAACCCAATTGATTAGGCTTAAAATATGTTCCGCCGTAACAATGTTATCATCATAATTTCTAATTAAAGATTCAAGAATGATTTTTAAACTCATAGGAAGCTTCATCACTCTCTCAAATCCTTGGTCAGCTAATTTTTTAATAGAAAAAAACTTTCCTAGCTGATTATCAGAGAGCTTGAAGTGAGATAAACAATTTTTTACAATATCTACATTAATCATTAATCATCATACTCTAAAAGACTTTCATTATACTCGCCTGAGTGTACTGTATTAACAAACAATCCTTCACCTGCAATTGCTCTGTAAGAGTGATCAACACCCGATGGAATGAATACACAAGCAGGACTATGCACAATAAATGTTTCTGTATCCAAAGTAACTTCTACTGTAAGACCTGCTAAATCATCTGTTTGTGATAGAAAAAGAAAAAAACTATCTACATGATGTCGATGACTATCAACGTGACCTGGTGTATTACTAGACAAGTTATATATTCTTCTTACAATAGAATACATTCGGCAATCACTTACAAATCGTTCATCAATCATGACAAATCTATCGCCAGGGCCATGGCGATGATATTTTAACTCAACAGCTGATATGATTTCTGGTTTTATGATTAGAGAAGAAAAATTTTCTGGCAACGATTTGTAGTCTATAACATTTTTCATACCTAGTTTCTCGGGAGGCATCCAAGCATAAGAAGATTGCTCTTTAGCAACGGCATCTTTATGCAGTTTTGCCGTGTGAACAAATATCGTTTTTCCAACAATAGGTTGTCGACAAAGAACCGAACTTCGGGTAATAGCATTAACCAATTTACTGACACGTTGCAATAAGCCAGGAGTCGGTATGGGGTAATTCTGCGAATCTCTAAAATGTAAATTAGCAATTATTGATAAAGTATCAGTAATTCCAGCACGCTCACCAACACCATTAATAGAGCATGAAATCCAATCAGCACCAGCATCAATAGCAGAAAGCGTATTAGCTAATGCTAAACCTCTATCATTATGAAAGTGGACTTCAAGCGGTGTATTTGGAAATTTATTTTTTATTAAACGAATAACCCTATCTACTTCGGCAGGCTCTAATATTCCAACGCTATCTGAAAAACATACTCTATCTGCACCCGCAGAAATGGCAACATCGAATGCCCGCATCAGCAAGTTAATATCGGTTCTTGAAGCATCTTCAGCAGTATAACGAACAAATAACTCTAATTCTTTCGCATATATAACAGAAGCGCGAATTAACTCCATTACTTCTTCTTCACTTCTATTGCTCAAGCTAACGGCTCTTACTCGTGAGTTTAATCCTGAGAAAATACCAATCCATGACGCGCCAGAATTTTTTACAGCTAAAATATCATCTCGATTCGCGCGCGCATGCGCTAATATCTTCGCTGATAAGTTAAGGCCGACAATTGCTTTAACTCGTTGAAACTCAGCATCAGAAGCCAGCGGATGTCCTACCTCTATAACATCAACGCCTAATTTCTCAAGAGATTTCGCAATTTCAATTGAGTTTTTCACGGAGTAACGCACACCAGGCGCTTGGTTACCCTCTCTTAATGTGGCATCAATTAAGAAGATTTTTTTCATAATATTCTCTCAAAATGGTTGCTGCTTAGATGCATGTTTTTTATAAAAATATTTTTTAGGAGCGAAAGCATCGAGAATTCAATTATAGTAGGCACAAGATGCTAGAAAATTATACTAAATAAATTAAAAAAGTACACTTATTTTTTGGTTTTTCAAAAAACTGTTTTCTTGAGCGCCTTATGCTTAGCGCCTTCATGGAGCAGTTTTCGGTCAAAAACAACGCTATAATCTCGAATTTATCAGATCAAATCACCCCTAAATCTATAGCGAAGCGCGATATAATTTTCTAATAGATATAGATATCGTTCTAAAATGCAATTTACATTACAATTTAGTAATTCACAACTTTACGATTAAGAGGTACAAGCTGAACCAAACTTGAGGTACAATTCTTCAGGCGATTTCCTTCTATAACTTGTTTCAAACAACTGAATTATAGAAAATTACGTATTTCGTTTTTTTATAAATTATTCGAGCTAGGAAATAATATGTTTATGAGTGACAATTATTGCAAGAAAATAATAAATAGCACAAACTCAACTTTTTTCGTTGATATAACACTGTTCTGTCTTGCCATTTGGTCTGGAGTTGGTTATTCTTTTTTTACTCAATCAGCCGTTTCTGAATCAATTTCTGATCCTTTGGAAAAGTATCTCTATAATTCTATATCAGATAATTCTATTAATAATATTAATAAATTTTTAAATGTACTGTCTCAAACTCTGAGTTATAGCGATGCTGTTTTAACTATTGCCACTATATCTGATGTAGAAAAAAAAAGAGAGAAATCCTATAAAGAAATGATGAAGGGAGTATATGATTTTTATCATGGGGATATTCAAGTATCATTTTTCTTGCTTAATCTTACCATGTTTTTATATTCCTTCGTGGTCATATCATTATCACCATGGACTGGGTTAAAAGAGAAAAATTTCAGTGACAACTTTACCCTGCCAGCGGGCATAACAATGTTTGGTGGTCAAATGTCTATATTTCTACTTCAATATAGTAACTACATGTTTTCGGCTCCTAAAGATATTTCGGGATTTTTCAATTTGTCTTATTATGATAGAAAAAATATTTTTTATAACATTTTCTTCACTAAGAAAGGTCTTGCATTTGTTTTTCGTAGTATTGCTAATATGGTCACTATGGGAATAAGGTTTCACGGAATAAGTTTATTTACTAGCAAGTATTTATTTAGAGATGATAAATTCAGTACTTTTTATTCTATATTAGCGTCAATATCAGTCGTCTATAGAGTATTTTTAACTCAGTGTTTAAATGACTATAGAAAAACGTTTGCGCAACAAACTATTCCATCAGAGCAAGGGGAGCTTACAGCAGTAGAAGCCAGTCGGAATGATGATCTTGAAGCACCTAAAAATATTCCTATTGACTACAGTAATAATTTTGAAAAAGTATTGATAGCTATCCTTGCGATCCTAATTTCAATGACTTTTCTTTTGCGAACTCTTTCAACACCAGTGCTTTATTCTGGCCCAGTTTCTGATCCTGAAAAAAATTATAATACAAACGATCTTGTTTTCGCATGCTTCGGTTTGCTGATGGGTGGCTTTGCCGCCTCTCAGTACTGTAAATTCATGTGGGGCTTGGGAAAAGAGGCAGCCAAAAATACTTCAATCTACATCTCAGATTGTAATTTTTTTGCGAAAAATCCTTACACTTCTATTCAAGATCAAGAAGTAGCGGCCAATGGGGAGTGCATTAGTTACAATGCACCCCAAGCATGGCCAAAAAAATAGTTCATCTTAACAATACACATCCGAGCTGCACTTGTTAGCTGACTTCAGACATCTCTAATTTTTTCCTATCTAAAATTGTCTGCGGCCACTTTCCTGTATAAACACATGAAGGTCGAATTAAACGATTATTGTGAGATTGCTCAATAATATGCGCCGCCCAACCACCACATCTCGCCACTCCAAATGTGGCCGGATAAAGCTCAGCAGGCAAACCAACTGCCCTGAGGACAGCGGCAGCACCAAACTCAACATTTGGATATAAATTTCTTCCTGGTTTATATTCGTTTAAAAGTTGAATAGCTACTTTTTCAACATGACGACACAATGCTAAATATTCATTACCATCATCATGCGGCAAGGCTTCAACAACTTTTTGCAAGGCCTTTGCTCTAGGGTCATACGACTTATAAACACGATGACCAAACCCCATCAATCTGCCTCCTTGCTCAAGCACATTGCGTATCCAAGGCTCTGCATTTTCTTGAGTTCCAATAGCATCTAACATATGAATAATCTCTGATGGCGCACCACCATGCAAAGGGCCTTTTAAAGTACTGATTGCTGCTGCTATGGAAGAGATTAAATCAGATTGTGTGGAAGCAGCAACTCGAGCAGTAAAGGTTGAGGCATTCATGCCATGTTCAATAGTCGTAACAAAATAGGTGTCAAGCGCCTTAGCATAGGCTTGGCCTGAAAGCGTATCAGGCAAACGTCCTGTTAATAAATAAAGATAGTTTGCAACATGTGAAAAATTTGGATTTTGCTGTAAAACCTCTTGTTTAGTTTTTAATCTAAAATAACGGCTAAGAATGATTGGCACTTTGGCAATAAGACTGAGAGCCTGTTCTTCTGTCGGCGGATAACTCGTGTTTATTTCGCAGCCTAACGCAGAAACTCCAGTTCTAAATGCATCCATATAATCTAAATTTTTAGGGATTGCATCAATCATGGCTTCAAGCTCTGAAGAAAGCTTTCTCCTACTGGCTAAGTTTTTTGCAAAATCTTTACTTGCTTTTTCAGAAGGTAATTCTTTTCTTAAAAAAAGATAAAGTACATCTTCATAGCTACACTGCCGCTCAATAATTTCTTCCATCATGTAACCGGCATATACTAATTCACCCCGCACACCATTGACATCTGAAATTTCGGTAGAAGAAACAATGACTCCTTCCAAGCCGTTATTGACAACTATGGGTTGATTCGCTTGCTCAAGGGCACTATTTTCATTCATTATGCTTCAATCCTATATATTCTTAATCTAAAAAACAGCCTGTCAAGATTGTTCTTCCAAGAAAGAACACGACAAGGATGACTGGTAATTATAAATAACCTTGATAAAAGTTGCACTATAATCTTCAATAAGAATAATAGAACCCTTAAATTAAAAATTTCATTACTAATGAGCCTAATGACTAACCACAGATTATTTATTTTAAACTCAGATATAAAGCGACATGAATAAGATAAAGGTCATAAAAAACTCAACAGAAACATAAGGAGATTTATACATAGGCCAAAAACTATGACGCCACAAGTCTTTATTCTCAAGCTCAAATTTTGGTCAATTATTATCTAATTCTTCGTCCACATTCAAGCAGAATTGGGCGCCCAGACATGATCACCTCTAGAATCAGTTTCTACTGGTCGATAAAAAAAATAAGAACCGCATAGCGATCTTGCGTTCTCCTCTTTTACGCTTAACTCATATTGATCCTTTACTGTTTTATATTGATTAAGCAGATAAAAACAGAGTGCTTTTCTTGATTCTTGTGGAGTATCCTCATTCTGTTTAATAATAGTAGACATCTCTTGATTAATAATCTGAACCCATGTCTTATTCTGCTTTTCAGAAGAAAAAGAAAGTAAAAAAAAGCCAGGCCTATCATCAAATAACAGCTTGATTAAATACAGCGTTCGATTAATTGAAGCTTCTAAGCACCGAACTTCCTGTGTGTTTGCATACGCAACTTCTTTTCTCTCACAGCGCAATAATTGCCTCATTTTATGCCAGCAAGTCTTCAAAAAATCAGTAGTTGGATCTACTTTCGTAATCGTTAGCATCAAACCGACGGATCCCATACAAAATATTTCAATAATACTCTTTCCTATGTCGCCCAAGTAATCTAAAAATGTGCAAATTTTTAATGCCTCTTTTGCAAAGTAAATTCCAGAAAGTGCTTGTAAAATAGCTAAAAAATAACCGGCGCAATCAAAAGGGCTAATCGATTTCACTGACTGAATCATCCGCAGAAGCCCATTGCGGGGAGGGCTAAAAACAACAACTTCACCCACCCTACAGTAAGTCAAAAAATTATCTCGCAAGCGTCCGGCATATAATCTATTGAGTCCTAATGAACTAAAGAGACCGATAACACATAAAATATAAGCAACGAATAATGGAAGACCAAAACCTTTAGAAATTCCTTCTGCACCTGCAACATTGTAAACAGCATTTGACAGCACAATGGCATTAGCGATGACCGCCGTCACCCACTCCCCGATTTTACCAGGCCATTGAGTGGCATGAAGCCTTAAAGAAAAATCAATTGGCAACTCATGAGCAGAAAGAACATTTTCATTGTCGACTGGCTCGAGCGACAGCGCTCTTGCTTCATTTTTCTTTATTACATCCAGCTCTTTTTGCATATCGCAAATATGACTTAAAATACTTAAAATAATTTCAGAAAATGACGTATTAACTTTGAGGATTTGTTTTAAATTTTCTCTTCTTTGGTCGGATGTTTGTGTAAAGGCTGATTTTGAGAGCATGTTTTCATAATGCTGAAGCAGCTCAAAAATATATTCACTCTCGTACAGCGTAATATTTAGCTTTTTACAAGTAATAATTCCTAAGACATCAACCATATCATCTACGATTTTTTTTGCTTTGTCAGTGCCAAAACAAAAATTACTGATCACCAGGCATAGCAAAATAGTCTCTTTTAAGCCAGGCCAATTGAGCTGAGTGGGAAAACTATTAAAGACAATACCAAAAACGGCGGCTGCATGACCTGTTCCAAACAGTATTTGGGCGATTATTGACCGCGAGGGGTTGGCTTGAGTCAACCCAATATCTTCCAAGTGCGGCAGATTTATTTCATAGGATTCTTTGTTGATTTTATTTTCGAAATAATGATTTAAACGATTAAAAATAAGCTTATTATTTTCATAATAAAAAGCACAAGGTGCGATTGCTGCCAGACCTCCAACGATGGGGCTATAGGAAGTTGAAATCCAACTCTCAAAAAAACCAGCGGTTCCCGCCCATTGCCTAACTGCAGATCCAATTCCAAAAAACATAGCAAAAAAAAGCGTTGCCCTTTGCCAATACAAAGATGACGGATCATAGTTTTGTATTGTCATCAAACTACATGTATTACCTAGAGTTACTTTCAGCGGTTTGTTAGAGTGATCCAAGTCATTATCAAAGGATGAAGTTTCATGTAAGAACAAAGGGGAACGATTGACATTCAATGACGAACTATCTTGAATATCACTCAATCTTAGTAGCTCAATTTTTGATTTTTCCTTGTCATTTTCATTATTTTCTGACTGTTGCAACGAGATGTATTTCATGGGGTATTCGTATTATCTTTAAGTTAGAGAATGTTAAAAATAGTATTATCAGCATAATAACACAAACCTCTAAACAACAAAATGCTCGCAAATTTGACATAGTCTAAGTACAATCCGCCTTTCTTGGCGCAGGAGCCAGTATCAAAAAAATGATTTTCAAATTCTACGAAGAGGGCGCAATGTTTCAAAAAACACGTGATTATCTGAAAAGCATTGGTCTGCCTGAGGGCGACCTTAATCATTTGCCAACTTCCGAAAAACGATTTAGTGATGGAAGTTACTTTAAAATAGAAATCCCAACAGTAAACTCCATCGAAGCTATGGAAGCACTTTTGAGCGAAAGCAAAAAACTTGGCGTCAAAATTAATCGCATTACTGAAACCTATGGCATCTTTAGACATACACAGAATGAAATCAAAGAAATGGTTCAACTGTGCGTTGAAAATGAATCTGAACTAGTCATGTCCACAGGGCCAAGAGCCTCTTATGATACTAGCGCAACTGCACTCTCAAGTCAGGGAAAAACTATTGCTTATCGATTAAGAGGCCAAGAACAGCTTGTTAGAGCCGTTGAAGATATTCAAAGAGGAATAGAGTTAGGGGTTAAATCATTTTTAATCTATGATGAAGGGCTGTTATGGGTGCTGGATAAAATGCGAACAGATGGCTTTTTACCCGCAGCAATAAAATTTAAAATTTCTGCCCATTGCGGACATAGCAACGCTGCTTCTTTAAAATTATTAGAAAGCATAGGAGCTGACAGTATTAATCCGGCACGTGACTTACAGTTACCTATGTTAGCGGCTTTACGACAAGCTATTAATATTCCACTAGACTGTCACACTGACAATCCTATTGGCTCGGGTGGTTTTATTCGTGTATACGAAGCCCCTGAAATTGTTCGTGTTGCATCCCCCGTTTACTTGAAAACAGGTAATTCGGTTTTATCAGAACACGGTTCGCCAACAACGGCTAAAGAAGGAATGCGCATGGCAAGACAAGCCTCTATTGTTTTGGAAATGGTTAAAAAATATTTTCCTGCAGCTACGCAATCAAAATAGATAGGAACTGACTATGTGTCGCATTTTAGGTTATTTCGGCAATCAAAACTTAAGTAAGGACGTTATTGAGCGTGCTACGCAAAATCAAATTTTTGGTGGGCCCGATCAACAATCGTATATTTTTGGAGATGGATGGGGTTTAGGAAACAACCGTCTGGCTATCCAAGGCCTTGATGGTGGAAAACAACCTTTTTCTCTGAGAAAAACATACGCTGTTTATAATGGCGAAATTTATAATCACAAAGAACTTAAGAAACATCTTGCGACAAAGGGATATTCTATTAGTGATGACTGTGATGGATCCGTCATTTTGCCGATGTATGAACTCTATGGCGATACATTTGTTGAGCACCTTGACGGCATGTTTATTATTGCCATCGTTGATGAATCAAAAGAACAAAAACTCTTGCTGTGTAGTGATAATTGTTCGATGAAATCTGTTTACTATTATCTAGATGAGAAAACTGACACACTTTTTTTTGCATCTGAACTCTCGGCTCTTTTTGAGTTTCCAATTTTAAAAAATATAAGACAAAATGCAATTAATGAGTACTTAATTGGTCGTTCAATATGGCACAACAATACGTTTTTTGAAAAAATTTATTGCGTTGGACCTAACACTCTTTTAAAGAAAACGAAACAAGGACTTCTTGAAAAACAAACTTATCAATCCAAGCTTGTTGTAAATTTTACAAGTATGAACCTTGTTGATACTGGGGATTTTCTTAGAGAGCTACTTGAAAAAGAAGTTCATCAAATGTTACAAGCTGATGTTCCTATTTGCTTGGTCACGAGTGGAGGTCTGGATTCTAGCTTATTAACAGCACTTGCTTCGAAATATAACAATCGCCTTGAATGCTTCAATATTGCATATGAAGGAAATTGGCCATCTGACGAGCGGCATTTCGCAAAAGAAGTCGCTGATTATTGTGGCATTAAATATAATCAAGTATTAATTAAAGAATCTGAATTTCCATCTATTTTAGATCAAACAATTAAACACTTAGGCCAACCCAATTCCGCCCCTCACTCTTTAAGTACCTATGCATTATTTAAAGCTGTTCATGAAGCTGGATTTAAAGTAGCCATGACGGGAGAAGGTGCGGATGAATTTTTTGGTGGATATGATAGATTTAGAAAAGCAACTTTTGACGTAGATCACAACTGGTTGAAAAAATATTTTGATGTTATGTGTGCTACAACTCTTGAAATTCGTAACTCCGTATATAGTAACTCATATACAAATTTCTTAAAAAAACAAAGTTCTATTTTAGAAAATGCAAGCAAAAAGATTAATCGTAGTGCTATTACGAAAAATAGTCGACTTAAAGCACTTCTTGAGTTTGATCAAAGCGAACGATTTACCTCTTATATTTTACGCAGAGTTGACCATCTTAGTATGGCTCATGCTGTCGAAGTACGCATTCCGTTTTGTCAGCCAAAAATATCTTCTCTTTATAAGGCTTTACCTGATAATTATCTCTTAGATAAAACAAATGTCAAAAAAGTAATTTACCAAGCAGCTAGATCTCTTCTTCCTGAATCAATTATTAATCGACCAAAACAACCCTTCACTTTACCTATTACTGCCATGTTAAATGAAAAGCATATCCTTTTTCAAATTATGCATGATACGCTTACGAGTCAATCTTTTATTAACCGAGGATTTTTTGACCATACAGTTATTCAAAAACTAATGTCTCGGCAAATTAAAGAACCAAATAATCAAGTGGCTGATATTCTATGGTCAGTGATGATTTTAGAAATGTGGTTAAAAAAATCAGATAACTCCTTTAAATTATAGGTGGAAAAATGAACGAATTTGATATGAATGAAAAAACAGCTTTATTAAGGCAGTGGTGTCATAAAAATAATGTTGCGGAAACCAGCTTAAAAAATATTTTTGATATGTTAACGTTAGGTAGACGCGCAGATAAAGCTGATACTGATCCAATGCAATTTCCAGCGTGTTATGTGAGGGACGAAGATGCTAAAGCCTGGCATGATCCGAATCAATATAGTTGGGTAAAAATTTTGGAAGCTAATTTTCAAGATATAAAGAAAGAGGCCTTATCTATTTTTCAATCTGAATTAATGGATGTACATCCAGAAAATGATGATTTAGCGGGTTATGGTACTTGGAACACTTTCTTTTTTTACAAAAACGGTGAAGAAATTTCGAAAAATCTTCAGCGTTGCCCATTAACAGCAAAAGTTCTCGATCAGATTAATGGCGTGAATATTGCAGGTCGCACTTACTTCTCAGCAATGACGCCAGGAATTCATATAAAGCCACATTGCGGACCACATAATTTTAAATTACGCACCCACTTAGGCATAGTCACCCCTAAAGAAGCGGTTATTCGAGTTGGCGATGAAACGAGGCCATGGCAAGAAGGAAAATGTATTGTTTTTGATGATTCTTTTGAACATGAAGTATGGAATAAAAGCTCAGAAATACGCATTGTCTTAATTGTCGATGTTTGGAACCCAATATTAACGCAAGATGAAATTATGGCACTTAAATATATTATGCCTGAGTTTTATAAACATGCTGAATAATACTAAGAATCGTCAAGAACAGATTACATTTAGACAAGCTTTATTTTCTGGGATAGTCGCTGGAATAGCGGAAGTTTCTGCCAACCACCCCTTGTGGGTAATAAAAACTCGTATACAGCGAAACTTTACGCCTGTATTACAGCGACAGGGTCTCTATCAAGGTTTAGCTTCCAATATGATAACCATGGTTCCCTTAATTGCATTACGCATATCCCTGGCAACTTCGTTTCAAAATAGTTATGCAAGTAATAATGAGTCAAAAAATTATAGTCTTCAACTTGTTTTGTCAGCGCTGATAGGAGGTAGCATACCATCCATGCTCAGTGGTCCATTAGAGTTTATCCGAACAAGACAAGTGACTCATGGATCAGATTTCTTAGCAACATACAAAAAGCTTATAAAAAAAAATGGTTACGCTGTTTTATCGACGGGACTGCTTGGAACGATGGCAAGAGATGGAATATATACTTGTGGTTTTTTTGCATTAGTGCCGATTTTGAAAAAAAACCTTGATAACCATTTCGACAGTGACTGGAGTGCATCAATTGCGTCTAAACTGCTGGCTGGCGCAATTGCAGCTTTTGCATCTCAACCACTAGACACGGCAAAGATTGAACAACAAATGAACGTTGAATACAGACAAATATCTCTTACTCAGGCAGCAAAAAAAATATTTAATGCAGAAGGAATATACGGTTTTTTCAAAGGGTCAACACCAAGAATATTAAGAGTAATCTCAGCAGTTACTATCATCTCCACCGTCAATGAAAAAATGGAAAAAAACTTTAAAAATTAATATTCAAATTATTTCAAGAATCATCAAATTGATGGCTCCAATGTTTTGCCAAAAAAGACCACATTATTAAAAGAATCAGGTAGGTTGATTGTAGTTTACTAATCGAGAAAAGGGCAGGGGTAGATTACCATACTCTTTCCAAATTTAAGTAAATAGTTTCTTAGAAAGGAAAAAAATCAAAATAATCTTTTTCTGATGGTTCTGGTAACTTATTAAAAAGTAACCCTGCCATCTGTTCAAGACCATGCATACTTTCAATAGAAGATGCTGAAAATTTAGACCGCATCATTTCTGGCAATTCAGGAATTTTTTCAAAGAATAATTGAATGATATTATCAGTTTTTCTTGATGAAGATTTATGATAACGACCATACCATGCAAGTACAATACTTGCCAACGTCAAAGTTTATCCATCAAGGTCGTTATTATGAGGCAAAGGAGTCAAGTGCTAAAATGACATTTATTAATGATTTAACTAAGGTTATAAAAGTTTGATCAGATCCCTTTTCAAATGAAAAATAGGTAAATTTTAGATTAAATCAAATGTCGTCTTAGCACTTGACCCCTTTATTGAACGACATTATAAAACCCCTTGCCTTATAATAACCAGGCATTTGGGTTATCCGAAAACTTATGATTAACAAGAAAATCTCTATTTACTATAATTATATTTGGAAAAGAAAAAACTATGCGAGCGCTTCCAGCCCTTTTCTTTGAATAATATTTAAAAGTTTCAACGATGTTCCTCTAGGATGCTTTTCTCCCTGCTCCCACTGCCTGATTGTTGACAAGCTGATATTCAAGTACAAAGCAAACACTGCCTGACTGACTTTCTCTCGCAAACGAAGCTGCTTAATTTCTTTTGGACTCAACTCATTGACTGGCGCAAGTATTAACGCATCATATTCACGCAAAGTAATGGCATCAATAATACCCGCTTCATATAAGTCACATGCTATTTCATGCGCTGTATTCATTAAACGATTAGTCATATTGCAGCACCTCAATAAATTTACCATTACTTAACACTTTTTTTATGCCCATCCAATCTAAGCTCAATAAATCTTTCGCAAAATCTCGATAAACTTTTTTTTCATTATCAGTGATATTGTCTCGTTCATTTTTAGAAAAACCATATAGAAAAAAGCTGTCTCATGCCACTGACACGCAATCAATACCCTGTAACCACCGCTTTTGCCTCTTCCCGGCATGGCAATGCGTTTTTTGTATAACCCGCTGCCCAAATTAGCCTCATAAAGACCGCTTTCCATTTCTTTAACTGCTTTCAATAAAACTGTATCCGTTAAATTTTCGGATAATGCCCAACGATCAAAACTAATATGTTTAAAAATCCTCATAAGCAATAGCGCTCCCTATTTTATAACACATAGTGTTATGATTTGGAATATATGTATAGATTAAATGCTGCTATAAGCGTGATAAGGGTGAGTTTGATAAGCTAAATAATGGTGGGCCCAGTAGGACTCGAACCTACGACCAAGGGATTATGAGTCCCCTGCTCTAACCAACTGAGCTATAGGCCCTTTTGAGGATGAAGCGAGATTCTAACATAAAATCTCGCTTGATAAAAAGATCAATCTTCTTCTAAGAAGCTGCGCAACTGTTCTGAGCGCGAAGGATGACGTAGTTTACGCAATGCCTTAGCTTCAATTTGTCGGATCCGTTCACGAGTCACGTCAAATTGTTTACCGACTTCTTCAAGGGTATGGTCAGTATTCATGTTAATACCAAACCGCATACGCAATACTTTGGCTTCACGCGGGGTGAGACCACTGAGTACGTTGCGAGTGGCTTCGCCCAATCCTTCGTGAGTAGCGCAATCGATTGGCGATTGTGCGCCAACGTCTTCAATGAAATCGCCTAAGTGTGAATCGTCTTCGCCGTCGCCGATCGGAGTTTCCATAGAGATCGGTTCTTTGGCAATTTTAAGCACTTTGCGAATTTTATCTTCCGGCATTTCCATGCGTTTTGCGAGTTCTTCAGGCGTGGGTTCTAATCCTGTCTCCTGTAACACTTGGCGTGAAATGCGATTAAGTTTATTAATCGTTTCAATCATGTGTACAGGAATACGAATGGTACGCGCTTGATCGGCGATTGATCGGGTGATCGCTTGTCGAATCCACCAAGTGGCGTAGGTTGAAAATTTATAACCGCGGCGATATTCAAATTTATCTACAGCTTTCATCAATCCAATATTTCCTTCTTGAATTAAATCCAAGAATTGTAATCCGCGATTGGTATATTTTTTCGCGATTGAAATGACTAATCGCAAATTCGCTTCAACCATTTCTTTTTTCGCACGACGTGATTTTGCTTCACCAATCGACATGCGACGATTAATTTCTTTAATTTCGGTGACGGTTAAGCGCGTGCGCTCTTCCATCGCGATCAATCGATTTTGTGCTTTTAAAACTTCAGGTTTTACTTTCAACAATGCGTCTGCATTCGCAGGATCTTTTTTAATTAAATTATCCATCCATTCCAAATTAGTTTCATTTTTTGGTAATGTGGTAACGAATGTTTTTCGCGCCATTTTTCCTTGCTTAACGCAAAGTTTCATAATTTGACGTTCTTGCTTACGCACTTCTTCTAACATGTTGCGCATTAATGCAATCAACAAATTGATTTGGCGTGGCGCTAATCGGAATTGTAAAAATTCTTCCGCCATTGCTTCACACAATTTTTTTGTCGTTTTGTGTGTTTTGCCATGTTTTAATTCGGCATCAATGACTTTTTTATGTCGTTTACGCAATTCTTCAAAATGTTCTGCGGCAACAATCGGATCGGGTCCAGTATCTTCTTCAGCAACAACAGCGACTTCATCTTCATCATCAGGAATGACTACCAACTCATCTTCTACCACCGCTTCTACCGCGATAATGTCTCCCGGAGGTGTTTCTGATAAATCCTCTTCTTCTTGATAACTATATCCAACGATAATATCGCCTAACTTCACTTGCTCTGTTGCCACAAGATCGTATTGCGCTAATAATTGTGCAACCACCAAAGGTTGTGTTGCCAAAGATTGCGTGACTTGCTTGATGCCTTCTTCGATACGCTTCGCAATAACAATTTCGCCCTGGCGCGTGAGCAACTCAACAGTACCCATTTCACGCATGTACATACGAACAGGGTCTGAGGTGCGATAATTTAAATCTGACTCATCGATCGAAATACCGCCTGAGCCGTCGTCACCATCATCGCCCGATACTTCGTCTGACAACAATAATTGATCAGCATCCGGCGCAGTTTCATGCACCCGGATCCCCATATCTTCAATACGATGGATAAATTCTTCGATTTCTTCTGCTTCAACGACATGCGAAGGCAAGTTATCATGGACGTCAGAATACGTGAGATAGCCTTGCTCTTTTCCTCGTGTAATCAACAACTTAAGTTGCGACGGGCTGCTTTCAGCCTGGTTTTCGGATTCAATATAGACAGGTTCGGTGTTCGGCGATTTCATACTCATAAGCAATTTACTCTCTGATCCCTTAAATAGGGAGGTTAAGCCGGAAAACAAAGCCGGCTATTATAGTATGGCTGACGCTGGGATGCTAGGATAAATATTGATTATTTTTTAACCATTCGTTCAGTTTTTGTTTTTCATCCTCTGTGAGCGATACTTTTTGTGCTTTGGCAATCAGTTTATCGATTTCTTTTGATGCTTCTTCATGCAGCATTTTATCAATAACATCGTGTAACTCTTGCTCCAATCCCTTTTCTGCAATCAATAAGGGTTGCGCTGAAAGTGTTATCAACTCTTGTAAATCAGCAGAATCTCGCCAATATTCCAGAATTCCAGAAGTCGTGATACTTGGATTATTTTGAATTAAAGCAAGTAATTGATTCAATAAACCATGACCGGGAGAAATTTCTGCGACCGGCGCTTTGATCGATAAAGCATGACTCGGATATTGCAATACAATCGCAACCGCTTTACGTAACGTCGATGGCATACTTGATAAGGTAATTTTTGACAAAACTATCGGGTTAGGTGTCGATGATTTCTTGATCATTGCAAATATTTCTGCGGCTGGCACACGTACTGGGTGCGAAAGTTCTTGGCATAAAATTCTTTGTAGTTCAATATCAGACATGCTTTGCAAATATTGATTGGCATGATGCAAAAATTTCGCGCGATTATCTGCAATATTTAAATTTAAATTTTCAGATAAATGGTTTATAAAAAATTCTGATAACGTTGTTGCCTGCTGCATTGCTTTATCAAAATTTTCTTTGCCTTGCTTACGAATAAATGTATCGGGATCTTCGTTTTCTGGAAGAAACACAAAACGCAAACTTTTATTCGATTTTAATTTTGGAAGTGCAATGGTTAGTGCGCGCCATGCAGCTTTTTTTCCCGCATTATCGCCATCAAAACAAAAAATAATTTTATCCGTGTAGCGAAATAATAATTGCAGATGTTGTTCGGTTGTAGCTGTTCCGAGCGTACCAACTACATTCGTTACCCCTTGTTGCACGAGCGCTAATACGTCCATATACCCTTCGACAACAACCACGCTGTCAAAATTTTTATGTGTTTTCAGCCATTGATAAATACCATAGAGCTCATTGCTTTTATGAAAGATCGGAGTTTCAGGCGAATTTAAATATTTCGGTTCGCCTTGATCGATGATGCGCCCGCCAAACGCAATAATTCTGCCTTGTCGATCATGAATAGGAAACATGATTCTATCGCGAAATTTATCAAAGGTTTTGCTTGTCTCTTTTTGAGTGACAAGGCCTGCAGTAATCATATCTTCAATCGAAAACTTTTGACCACGAAGATGTTGAATAAGTGAATCCCAAGTATTGGGTGCGAATCCTAATGCAAATTGTTTAGCAATGGCGCCGCTTAATCCACGATTAATTAGATATGATTTCGCACGCGCAGCTTCGGTATTTTTTAATTGCGCTTCATAAAATTGACTGGCGTATTGCATGAGTTCGTATAAATCATCGCGTGGTTTTACGGGCGTGATACTCATGACGGCTTGCGGAATAGTTAAATGCGCGCGTTTGGCTAATTCTGTAATCGCTTCAATAAAGTTGATATGATCGTGTTCCATCAAAAAACTAATCACATTGCCGCCAACGCCACAGCCAAAACAATGATAAATTTGTTTTGCGGGACTGACAACAAACGAAGGCGATTTTTCATCGTGAAATGGGCAGCAAGCTTTGTAATTTGCGCCGAATTTTTTTAATGAGACAACAGCGTCGACTACATCAACAATATTGGTTTGATTTAAAACTTGATCAATGAATTCGCGTGGGATATGTGACATGCTCTTTGCCTTTCGATCTGCAACTTTGTTACGCGCTTGCCTCGCTGCTCATGTACTTCTTTGTACACTCCGCTGCTCCGCTGCGCGCGTGCCGCGTTGCAAACCGAAATCCATCGAGCATAAAAATTTAGGACAAAAACTTCTTCACTTTTTGGCCAACAACCGCCATATCCGCACGCCCGCCTAATTGGCTTTTGAGCTCAGTCATCACTTTGCCCATATCTTTTGCAGAAACGGCACTCGAAGATGCTATGGCCGCTTGAATGGCCGCATCAATTTCTGCTTCAGAAAGCTGCGTCGGCAAAAACTCTTCAAGCACTTTGATTTCAGCCGATTCTTTATCTGACAAATCAACTCGACCTGCCGTGACAAATTGACTCGCTGCCTCTTTGCGCTGCTTGATCATTTTGACAAGAATATCGACAATTTGAGCATCATTAAGCTCAATACGCTCATCGACTTCTTTTTGCTTAATTGCAGCGGTTGCCATACGTAGCGTACTTAAACGCTCCTTGGCTTGCGCGCGCATCGCTTCTTTAACAGCTTCGGTAATCTTGAGCTTCAATGTTTCTGACATTAGTAGCGAACTCTATCCGCAAAAGATGCTTGTGGATCACGTGATAAACGCTTTAAATGACGCTTTCTAGCAGCTAACTTTTCACGTTTACGCGCTTGACTGGGTTTTTCATAACCTTCATGACGACGACGCACTTCTTGGGTAATCCCCGCTTTTTCACACGCGCGCTTGAAACGACGCAAACTGATATCAAACGGTTCATTCTCTCTTACACGAATCAATGGCATTAACTTTCCTCTCTCTGATCTAAAACGAAATCTATAAAAGTTGTCAATTGTACTGGTAGGGATAGGCGAATGTAAAGCGAGAAATTTGAGTTTATCATCAAACGCAGCTTGCCACATAAGCAAAAAAAGAGGCGTTTCCGCCTCTTTTTAAGCTCGTTATACTCAACAAAGCCTCTTTTGTCAGCACCACTTTAGTCAGATGAAGATGATCTAGGCGTTAATCGTGACTTAACGTCTGCCTCATCATCACTATTGCTCGCAGAGGGAGGGAATAAACCGCCACCAGAAACAGCATCTCTTGAGGGTGATTTTTTCACAGTTTTTTCATCAGGTAGATCAACATCCCAAGCGTCTTCCTCCTCGTCGCTATCGCTGCTCTCTTCTACCTCTAGAAATTTTCGTCTCTCCAAAAGCGCCGTTATACTAGAAGCGTTAAACCCGGTTACGGCAGAAGCACGACGGACTTTCTCTTGTTTGTCCCTCTCTTGGCCGACTTCCTCTAAATTCACTGTTTTCAACTGAGGAGCACCTTTTTTTATCGCATCCAAAAAGCTAAGAGGTAACACAGACAAAGCCGTCGAACTTTGCACGCCGTTATCATGATTCGACGAAGGCTGAACCTCTGCCTTTGCAGTTTCTACTGGAGCCAACGGCTTTTGGCCTGCCGAAACACCTGCTGGAGGTGGCGGTGGTGGTGGCGGTGGCGGTGCCGGCCTTACTAATGATGGTTGCCCTGAAGAAATAACAGCTTCCTCAACAGTTGTTGACGATTCTGCCTCATCAAAAGTAATTTGTTTTTTCAAAGCTACTTGTACATCCGCAGTACTACTAGGACGAGCATGAGGCGGCGGAGGCGGCGGTCTCTTAACAGCAGCATCATTCGAACTCGGTTTTACATTCGCAAGCGGCGGCGCAGGCGGTGGTGGCGGCGCAGGAGGTGTCGTAGCACGCTTCACCAAATCTGCTGAAGGCTCTGGCTCAACAGGTTTCTCACTTTGACGAGGTGCACTTAACGAATTAACATCCTGCAAATACTGCTCTTCACCAACCTTGCTATCACTAGGCGATGGAGAAACCGATTTTTTGGAACTTATCTCAGAAACCCCAACCTTCACTGTTACCGGTGGCGGTGGCGCTGGTTGTCTCTGCACTGGTGAAGCCGCAGGCTTCGCAAGAACCACTGTTGACACTTCTAATTTGTCAGAACTTAACATGTCTTTTGAATAACCATCACCCTTCGAACTCGCCTCTACGCTCACAGCACTATCGCTAGGAAACGGGAGAGGTGGGGGTGTCTTTGATCTCATTGAAGTTACATTTTCTTCTAACGCTGGCCGCGTTGTCTTTGGCTCTTTACTCACATCAACGCTGAGTTTCTTTTCAGATGCAGCAGATTCGTTTTTAAGCCTATTTTCCTCGTGCAACTCTAGCAAAGTATTCTCACAAGATACAGGTTCAGCACTCACCGGCAATGAAGGATAATTTTTCCGCTGCTGATATGTCGTTTGATAAGCCTGCGCTGCTTCTAGGTGTGGCCGCAAATAATCAGGAAGCTCAATGGGCATCACTTCTTCTTTTGATCCAAATAGTGCGGAGGTAAAAGACGATCGCTTTTTAGGCGTTGATAATCGCACATATTCTTTATAACGCGCAAAAATACTATCTGCGAATGAAACAATCACTAATAGATCTAGCTCCGTTTCTTTTCTAGCACTCATCGCCTGCTGAAATGCATCTGCGTTTTCACAAGCAGGTATCTCAAGCTTACCTTTAAGATGTGACAAAAATGCGCAAGCATGTTCAATACTTTCAAGCGTAATACTTTTTTCTTGTGACAATGAACCATACAAGCGTTCTAATGCAAATTTAGCTCTTAAGTTGTCCTCACCCTGCATAAAAGAAAAATCATTTTCTTTTATGGCGCCTGAACGGAGAAGCACGCCATATAACGGATTAGTCGCATCTTGTTTTAAAAAATATTGCAATGAATCGCGATCATGCATCACCGCCATCATCGTTCTCCAGTAATTAACAGCGGGCGAAGATTCTTTATCACTAATCTCTTTTTTAATTAATGCAATAGAATGTCGTGCTATTTTTGTATATTCAGCATATCTATTTTTTTCACTTGGTAGTAATGAGAAATCTGTTGACGGAAGCACTTCACTGCCTGAAAAAGCAATACATAACTGCACGAGCTCTAGATTAGAAAATGTTTTGCTTAGCGGATCAACATGATGCCTAACATGAAAATATTTAAGCGCCTTGCCTGAATCTTCTCTCATTTTCATTGCTTTTTCTGCATCTCTAGCGACACTCTTTGTATTGGAAGCCTCTGATTCTTTTTGAACACCTTGCTCATTTACCTCATCGTCTTCCAACACGATTTCGCCATCTTTTTTAGGCGCAGCAGAATAGATAGGAAATTCTTTTCCCAACAAAACATTTAGCGCATTAAGGTTTTTGGGAGTTTTAATTTTCTCTAAAAATATTTTACGAAGCACCGCTTTCTTATCATCTTCCCTCGCCTTGAGCACGTGAGAATCTGTTTTTGCAGCATGATACGCCATAAACCATTCGCTAAATTTAGGCGCATTTACTAAGAGCATTACTGGAAATTTTTCTGCCGATACCTCTGAAGAAATCATCGTTCCTGGCGTGAATGTATAAGCAAACTCACCCTTCATGACGGCTTCATAGAAGTCATCTAAACCAGAAAGTATTAAATCCAGCCAATGAGAAGGAAACTGATCTCCACTACTCTCTAATAGCTCTTGTTCCATGCCTTTAAGCGCTAATCGAGGTAATTCCGTTACAGGATTTTGTCTGACAGCACTTTTGATAAGTTTTTTTTGTTTATTCATTAAACTTTTTAGGTCTGCATTTCTCTTCGCTTTCTCCTTAACCAAGCTCTCGCCGAAAAACACGAGCGTATCATTAACTTGCCTGCCTTTATCTGCTATTGCTTTTTGTAGCTGCTGAATATAATTATCGTTAACCTTTTCCTCATGCTTATAATTCATAAATTGATCCGAAGTTTCAAAATCCTGAAGCCTTCTTCTATATTCCACGTAATCAGTAAAATCTTTATCTTTATAAGAAACGCCTGCATTATCAAGAGTAAAGTGTTTGGCAAGACACGCCCTTTTTACTCTTTCTAGGTCTGCAAGCGCCTGTGTGTAGTGTTTTGTATACGATCCAACCAGCTGTCTCTCTAAGAAGTTACGGGGCGTATATTCAAAAGAAAGCTTTGCTAATGCTTGCGATTTCCTTTGCTCGAGCCCCTGTATCACGCCTTCTTGGCTTGTCTTATAATTAACTAGCTCTTGTTTTCTCTTTTGTTTCTCCGCTTTGTATTCAATATCCGCTGACACATCAGCCGCATCATTTTCTTCTTGTTGCGCAATAAGCTGTCGACGAAGATTATGAATATCATTCATATAGGATTTAAAAACTACGTTTTGCAATTGATACATCGCAGCCATTAGATCAAAAAGATAATTATTTTGAGTAGGCTTTTTAGATTTATTTTCAAAGTGCCGCTTAAAAATAAGTGGGGATTTTTTTTCTGTTTTTTCGAGCGCTTCTAGCGTCGCAGTCGCTTCTGCGTGAGGTAAGTCTGCAACACAAACATGATAAAGCTTTAATAATTTTATATAAAAAGCGGAAGGATCTGATACGTTCGTTAAAGCTTTCCACGTTAATCTATGTTTTTGTAAACCTGGAAAACAGTGTTCATCTTTATTAAGCTTTGATCCTTGCTCTCGTGAGCTTATATAAAAGTCAATTTGTCGAAAAACAACGCTTTCTAATATTTCTTGCGATAAAGTAAGGCGGCCTGTTTCATGCGATTTAACAGCTTCCTCACAATCGTTTCCAGACTCAAGACGCATCAAATCCGAAACGTTGAGATAGCTACTCCTCCGCTCAGATGATTCCTGCGCAGCTTGTTCCGAGGAGATTGGAGGGTTACTATTGCGTCGATCACCTTGCATAATTCTTACCTTTTTATGGTTATTGTTAGGTTCTCATAATAGGTCTCAATTCTTAAGAGGACATGAAGGATTGTAAATTTTACGCACAACACTTGTAAAAAAAAGCATTTGTTTGGCAAATAAGCCTTAAATTGAATTGAATTTGACCAGAAAATGGCATTTTTAGTACAAACGACCTATCTCGTTTCTTAATTGAAACCCCAGTAATGGAGTTTTAATTTTTTTAGCCAACGCAATCACTTTAAATAATTCGCCCATTTCTGAAGGCAGTAATAACTTTTTTATGGCTTGGGCATGCGTGTATTGTTGTCGTGTATTCAATAAATCATGATGCGTATTAGAAAGGATTCCCAGCGCCATTAAAAAATTTGCTTGATTCGTATACCCTGCAACCTCAAATCCACAGCGATCGGCAGCACGTGCAACGGCGCTGAAATCAACATGCGCTGTTATATCTTGTAAGCCTAAATAAATAAACGGATCAGCGTGAGCATGATGTCGATAATGGCACATTAATGTGCCTTGATAACGATCAGGGTGATAATATTCGTGCTCGGGAAAGCCATAATCAATCAATAAAACAACGCCGCGTTTCATTGAGGCGTATAAAGCTTTTAACCAATGTTTTATGGCAAAACAAACTTCTGAAACATACCCATCATCCATCAACAAAAGACTGTCGTTGCCCTTGCTACTGTCATCCCAGCAAAGGCTGGGATCCAGTCTTGTCTTCCACATAAAATTCTCACCACAAGAAACAACTCCTCGTTCAAATTTTTTTCCATTTTGAACCTCAAAACAATGCACCGGCATCGCGTCTAACACTTCATTTGCTAATACAACCCCTTCAAACGCTTTTGGCAATTCACTTAACCATGAAACTAAGGGCAACAAATGTACGCATTTTTCTTGAAGGGTTTGGCGTTGTCGCTCTTGAAAATCGGGGCTTACTTCTAAAATGTAATAAGACTGGGGAAGTTGCTGATTTTTTTCGAGTGTTAATAAAATATCCGCCGCCATCGCGCCTGAACCCGCGCCAAACTCCAGAATCAATCTCGTGTCTAATGCATCAAAAACCTGCTGACATTGTAACGCCAAACACTCGCTAAACGCCGACGATATCTCCGGTGCGGTGATAAAATCCCCTTCTGCGCCGAGTTTTCGACTACCTGAGACATAATACCCTAATCCAGGTTCATACAACGCTCGATGCATAAATTCGGCGAAACTAATCCAGCCGTGTTGTTGGATGACTTGTTTCAAGACCTCGGTTAAGCGCTCGCTATGAGCCTGAGCTTCACTAGAAGGCGGGGGCAAGGAAATCATGCGGCATTTCTTGGATTACAACAGAGTGTGCTAGCGTAGCATAATTTTTCGCGTATAATCCATTTAAAAGGTATTGACGAACCAATCAACAGATTTTTAGGAGCTCAACCATTAAAGCATTTTTCGCGAAACTTCTCTTCAAGAGAAAAAAAGTCGCTGCACAAAAAATTGATGCACGCTGTATTATTCCACGTTCACAACACACCATTTCCAGAGCGAATATTAGCCCCAATGCCCTGAAAGTATTGTATCGTTTAAAGTCAGCGGGATACCAAGCTTACATTGTCGGCGGCGGTGTTCGCGATTTGTTATTGAACCTCAGACCAAAAGATTTTGATATTGTGACGGATGCCCACCCCCATCAAGTTAAGGATTTATTCACCAACTGCCGATTAATTGGCAGGCGCTTTCGTTTAGCACATGTGCATTTTGGTCGTGAAATTATTGAAGTCGCCACCTTTCGTGGCACGGATAGTGACGATGGTACGCAAGAACATCATGACAGCGGTATAATCAAACGTGATAACACGTACGGCACATTAGAGGAAGATATTTGGCGTCGAGATATTACTATCAATGCACTGTATTATAATATTGATGGTTTTTCTATTATTGATGCCGTTAATGGCATGGATGACATCAACAATAAAATTATTCGTGTAATCGGCGACCCCAAATTACGTTATCGCGAAGATCCTGTGCGCATGTTGCGTGTTGTGCGACTTGCAGCCAAACTTAATTTCACCATCGAAAAACAATCTCTGGCGCCCATCAAAAAAATGGCGCCCATGTTAGACGATATTTCTCATGCGCGATTATTTGATGAAGTCTATAAATTATTTCATACGGGCGCTGCACTTAAAACATTTCATCTCTTATATCAACAACATCTTTTTCATCGATTGTTCCCACAAACCGTGGCGACAATCGAACAAAATCCTCAAGCAAAAACATTAATTGAATATGCCTGCCGAAATACCGATGCGCGCGTCAAACAAGATAAAAAAGTAACACCGGCTTTCTTATTTGCTATTTTCTTGTGGCATACTTACAAAAAAAGAGCCCTAGAATTAAGCGCAGAAATGCCAAGAGCACAAGCCAACAATATTGCCGCATCACAAGTGATTACAACGCAAATAAAAAATACTGCGATCCCTAAAATATTAGTCATGGCGATCCGTGATATTTGGCATTTACAATTCCGCCTAACATGCCCCGTCACGCAAAAAACATTCGAAGTACTGGATCACCCACGCTTTAGAGCCGCTTATGATTTTTTATTATTGCGTGCGGAAATTGATCCAGAATACAAAGAAAAAGCAGCATGGTGGACACGATTACAAGAAGTTGACCCTGTTACACAAACACAGATGTTAACGGATGAGATAAAAAAAAATCAAAAGCCTAAAACGAAAAAACGACCGAAGAAAAAGCTTTAAACTTTAGTTTAAAAAAATTTTCATAACCTCAAAAAATCCTGGAAATGTTTTATTGACGCACACTGAATCGTCAATAACAATTCCAGGGATTTTTAACTCAATCAAAGAAAACGCTATTGCAATACGATGATCACAATACGTTTCTACGACACCCGCACCCGGCATTCCTGGATAAACGGTTAATGCAGCACTTTCTTCAGTGTATCATCACTAAACAGCACATTTTCCAAAAAAGATTCACCCTCAACAAGCGCCACCAACAACAAGGCGCGATTAGTGATACTTTTTGACCCAGGAATGCTAATTTTTGCATCGATGGGGGATGTTGGACAAGGAATCGTGATTGGCATGACTGTTACTCTTGTCATGAGAAGTATATAATTACGTTTCATCAACGGTTGAATAAGTATTACAAGTTATGTTAAAAAAATACTCTCTGCAAATATTGGGTCTTTCACTTTGCGCGGGCTTGTTGGTTGCATGCCAAACACCGCCTAAATCTAAACCCACGTCGCCGACCACAGTCAACGAATCTGACATTAGCATTAACGCTCAACCGCTGAAAGTAAAAACACGCGCAAGTTCATTTATCTATCTCACGCCGATTCCTAAAGAAGAACGCACCGTGTATATCTCAATTCAAAATGACTCAGGAACGGATGCTTTTGATATTCAACCTTGGTTAACACAAAGCTTACAAGAAAAATCTTTCAAAGTAGTTAAAAATCTTGATGAAGCGAATCTTGTTTTACGTGCAAACCTCTTTCGCGTTGGAAAAATACGAGGAGATGCCGCTCAAGCATTGCTCGATTCTGAGTTTGGCAACAGCACTGAATTGCTAACACTTGAATCCGCCCCCAATTCCTCAGCTAAGCCACTGCCCAATAATATCGCTGTAGTACTTGATTTGCAGTATTTTGATCGCAAAGAATCTATTGACCCTCAACTTGCAAAACCACGATCTTCCATGACCAATCTAACTGATCTTCAATTACTATTGCTCTGCAACACTTATCGCTGGGAACGTTTTCAAACACGCATTGTAGCCGTTGAATTTGATAGCTCAACATCATTATCAGAACAATTTAGCGCACTGGGACAAGCAGCTAGCAACACGAATGCCGATATCATTCGTGGCTTGTCATAACTTATTATAATGACGGCGATAAAGCATTTTTGCGCGTAAATAAAGCCAGAATAATTGAAATCGATGTTTTTTAAAAATCGATTTCAAAGGCAGTTGGTAATAATGCATAAGAAAATAATATTCATCTCGGCGAGTCAAACCTATATTCATTGCTGAGAAATATAAGCCGGACAAATCTTTAATTTTCCAACGTAATGGCACTTTTTTTCGAACCTGCACTCGATGCAAATCAATCAAATAAAGATCAAAGTCACTTTCACTGCGGGCATCTAAAAGCAAATGACACAGATAAAAATCACGATGATTCATCCCAGCCGCATGCATCTTTCTGGCAATCTCCGCCACACGGCAAACCAACCGTCGTTTAAACAAAAAATTAGGTGGGCGAACTATCCAATCCTGACAGAATTTTTCTAAATCATACTGATAATCTATTTGCTTTGTGACGATAAATGAATTTATTTTCGCGGGATTCATTCCTTCGGTCGCATAGCCACACACTTCAGGAACTAAAATATCTGCTTTTTTCATTTCACGAATTGCTTTGTATTCTTGTTTTGCACCTAACGTTGCAGACTTAAATGCAAGAATATTTTTTAATATCTCTCTCCAACCAATTCCCCGATGCATTTTAATAAAATAATTTTTACCTGCTATCGTAGTAGAAATAGTCTTTCTACTTTTTACCTGCCGATAAACTTTTCCTTCTAAAGAAAAAATATAATTTATACAGTCTTGCTTGCGTGAAGGAATATGTTGAATTAAAAATTCATCACTATAAAAATCACGCATGCAATGCGAATTTAAATTTTCGATACAATCAACCAGATACTGGTGTGATCGATAAACACCTTCATTAATCTGATAAGATAATAAATTTCTTTTATATTGTCGCAACACGTCAGGCTGCAACATATCTTCTAACACTTTTGTGAACACTGATTGAGAAAAAGGTTCTGACAACACTTGTCCACCAAAACTTTCTTCAACATAATAAGCGCAACCACACACCGCTGTTGTCAAAACAGGCAAATCGTTAACAATGGCCTCTAATAATACTTTCCCAGCCAACTCTACTTTAGCAGGATGTACTAGCAAATCTGCGCTACTCATTAGTTCATAAACAGCATCTGACGCCCCTAAGAAATCGACTCGTGTTTTTATGTTGTGCTGAGTTAAGAATTCTTGATAAGAAACATTTTTATCTTGTCCAACGACTGTTAAAACAATTTTTTCTGCGTATTTTTTATCTAGCACGCAAAAAGATTCAAGTATTCGACCTAGTCCCTTAAGGGCGTAATCAGAAGCAACAAACAATAACCAAATTTTTTCTTCGGAAATCTTGTAAAAATCTCGCATTCTACTTCTTACATTTAATGCCTCTTCATTAGAAAAAGAGCGCTTTTCTATGCCTGGAAATAACAAATGAAATTTGTCGCTTTGTGTATGGTAAAATTTTTGATATATTTCTTGTTCTCTCGGGGAAATTAATAATATTTTTGTATCACTCTTACTTTCAAATACTTTTTTCTCCAACATAGAGAAAATAAGGTAACGAGGAAAATAATGCATAATGGGTAAAGATTTATTTTGCAGATGCTGTGCGAAACAATTTTCTCCCGTGAAATAAATATCAACCCCAGGAATTTTATTGAATCCAACGACACGATTATATGCTATATTATTAAATATTTTTTTCAACGTTGAAGCGAACGATGCTGCGCGACCATGATTGGTAAAACCACGAGCTGATATTATTTTAATCGCTGCACCTTCGGGAACATTGCCCTCCCAACTCATCGTATAAATATCAACTTCATGCCCACGCGCAATCGCAATTTCTACTGCGCGAAACATATCACGTTGCAAACCACCGTAAGGAAAATATTTAAAAATACAAAATGCTAGTTTCATTTGTTGCCCCAAATGGTGAGAAGTTTATCCATCACTAATTGTGGTGGCAGCGTTGTAAAACATGCAGGCCATGCTGACAAGGGGCTTAAGCAGTTATTTGATATTTTTTGCGCATTACTAATTTCTTCACCCTTGTAGTGGCATTCTCGTTTCAAACAAGGTGCGCAAGGGAAATTAGCAGTGAGATTAATTTGCTTCTCGCCCATTAATCCCGTTTTTTCAGGATCTGTCGGGCCAAATAGCGCAATTGTTGGAATATTCAACGCTGAAGCCAAATGACAAAGCCCCGTATCTACCGCAACAACAGCACTCGCATTTGCAATCACAGGGACAAGCGTTGCAATATTTAAATCAGGCAGCACTTCTGCATTCACGTGCTGTGAAAGACGCAAACTGCGCTCATATTCTTCTTGCGTTCCCCACGCAAGTTTTATTTTTAACTGTTGCTTGTTGAGCAATTCAATAAGTACTTTCCAATAATTTTCTGGCCAATGTTTATTGATCCACGTTGTTCCATGAAAAAATAACACATACGGCTCTACTGTATTATCTAACCAAATCGCTTTGTTGATGCCATAATCTGCCATTGTTTTGGGGCGCGGATAATATAACGCCTCACTGAATAATTGTCGAATACGCTCAACAGCATGTTGATTGCGTGAAATATTATATTTTTTCTTATAAAAAATAGATGCCCATTTTTCACGGATACTCTTTTTATTATACCCCGCGCTCGGTGCGCGAACAAAACTTGTTATCAATGCAGATTTCATTAATCCTTGCGCATCAAGCACTAAATCATACGATGTTTGATTCAAGGTTGCGTGAAATTTTTTGAGCGCATAAAAAATGTTTTTTAAACGATAGTTTTTATTTTTTTTCCATTGCCGCAGCTGAATAGGAATGACACGATCGACCGCCGGATGCCATTTGGGAATTGCTTGGAATTTTTCCTCAACAACCCAATCAAATTTAATATCGGGAATAGCACGCATAGCATCGGTTAATGCTGGAAGCGTGTGAATAACATCCCCCATAGACGATGTTTTAATGATAAGAACGCGCATAATCATTGGCCTATTGCTTTTATAACTTCTTCCGGTGTAATCATTTTTAAACAATTTAAATGTCGTAAAGGGCATTCTCGTTTAAAACACGGCTTGCATGGAAGGGATTTAGACAAGATCACCGCTTTTTCATGTAAAGGCGGGGTAAAATCAGGAGAACTGGAACCATAAATGGCAACAACATTTCTGTCAAGCGCACACGCCACGTGCATTAAGCCTGAATCATTACTTACCACAGCGTCTGCTAATGACATTAAATCAATTGCTTCGGCAAGTGTGGCTGCAGTCAAATCAAGCGCAGGCGTTGAGAGTGCCGCATTCATCGCATCGACTAAGCATTTTTCATCTTTACCACCCAAAACAGCAACTTGCCAGTTTTCATGCAAATAATAATCTGCCACTTTTGCAAAGTATTCGATTGGCCAACGTTTTGATGCACCATATTGCGCGCCAGGACATAATATTAATAAACGCTGTGTTTGATTGATCTGATATTTTTTTGAAGCAATTTCTCGTGCAGCAAAATCAACTTTTAAATGCGGATAAATTTTTTGATCGTTGGCATCTAAATTTCCCAAAGCTAAATAACGTTGGATCATCAAGGGATATTTTTTCTTATTTAAAATGCGCACATCATTTAATATTCCATAGCGCCATTCACCTCGCCAACCGATGCGCTTTGGAATGCGAGCAAAGAAAGGAATGAGGGCAGATTTCCATGAATTTGGCAAAACAACAGCATAATCATAACGCTCATCACGCAATGATTTTCCTAATTGATATCGTATCATTAAATTAAATGCGCCATGCTTCACTGGCATCATAATCGAACGGCGCACTTCTGGCATACACGCCAATACGGGGTGGCTCCACGCCGGCGCCAACACATCAATCACGCAATCTGGATGCTGTAATTTAAGCAAGCGAAATAAACCGTTGGCCATAATCATATCGCCGATCCAAGAAGGTCCTACGATGAGATACTTAACCATGAGCTAATCTACTAAACTATATTTAGCACCACAATATGGACAATCCGCTTCACCCGTCTTTTCAATAGGCAAAAACACACGAGGATGCGAATCCCACACGCGCATTTTCTCGCTTGGACAACACAGCGGCAAATCACGCCGTGTAATCTTATAATGATTCTCGGTATTCGGTCGCTTCAAAACATCTGACATAACACTTTTTCCTTAAAATTCTTGGCTTATTTTGACATAGTATCGCGCAAAAAGCAGGCCCCATGTTTGACAAGGGCCATGCCTCTATAAGTTTTACTTTGATTCTCTTCGCGATCAAAAAATAACCCCATAATAATGACCTTTTGCCCTTATAAAACCAGCACTCATGATGGTTGATATTATTTTAAGGCAGCGTTATGAATGCGGAAAAATTGTGCTTTTCGAACTAATTTACAACAAACATTTTATCGCCTTGCATTTTCTGAGGTTTCTAATCAGAATCTCTAAACAAACCTAAGAAAAAGAGGCTACCATGTCCATCATTCACATGAGCGATCTTGATTTAAGCCATCAACGCGTCTTGATTCGAGAAGACTTGAATGTGCCGCTATCCAAAGGTCAAGTGACGAGTGATGCACGCATTCGCATGGCGATTCCAACGCTGCAAGCCGCTTTGCAGGCAGGTGCGCGGGTGATGTTGTTGTCGCATTTAGGGCGTCCCGAAGAAGGGTTTTTTGATGAAGAATACTCACTAGCACCCGTTGCGGCGTGTTTGTCTGATTTATTAAGTATGGACGTGCCCTTAATCCGAGACTGGTTGTCAGGGGTTGAGGTTGCCCCCGGACAACTGGTGTTATGTGAAAACGTACGCTTCAATCGGGGTGAAAAAGCCAATGATCCTGAGCTTTCCAAGCAAATCGCTAGCTTATGCGATATTTTTGTGATGGACGCGTTTGCAACGGCACATCGCGCAGAAGCCTCGACTTGTGGCGTCATCGACTATGCGCCCTTGGCGTGTGCGGGCCCATTATTAGCACAGGAGCTTGAAGCGTTAAAACGCGGCCTTGAATCCCCCAAACGTCCGGTTGTCGCGATTGTCGGTGGATCAAAAATCTCTACAAAGCTACCGGTGCTCGATGCTTTATCAAAAAAAGTCGATGTACTCATCGTTGGCGGTGGTATTGCCAATACCTTTTTAGCCGCACAGGGCTACGATATGGGTAAATCTTTATATGAACCTGATCTCATTGATGAAGCAGATCGTTTAGTCAATTTAAAAACAGGCGCAAAAATTCCGATGCCGATCGATGTGGTCGTGGCAGAAGCGTTTTCAGCTGAAGCGGAAAGTTATGTGAAAGAAATCGATCAAGTTGATGAAGACGAACGGATTCTTGATATCGGCCCACAAACGGCAAAACTTTATAATACATTTATTGAGAAAGCCGGCACGATTTTATGGAATGGCCCTGTTGGCGCATTTGAGATTGAACAATTTAGCCATGGCACGCGCGCAATCGGTGAGGCCATTGCCAAAAGCAAAGCCTTTAGTATTGCCGGTGGCGGCGATACGATTGCGGCCATTGATATATTTGGTCTCAATGAAAAAATTTCTTATATTTCCACTGGCGGCGGTGCTTTCTTAAGCTTTTTAGAAGGCGAAGCATTGCCCGCTGTTGTAGCACTTGAAAAACATGCAAAAGAGAGAACTCTATGACCGTAACGACAATAAAAAAATCTCATGAACCTCAACAAGTTAGACTCACAAAAATCGTTGTCACATTAGGACCATCGCTCGATGATGAAACCATGTTACGTAAAGTCATGGTAGCAGGCGCTAGCGTTTTTCGCGCGAACTTTTCACACGGTTCTGCTGATGATCACGCTAAACGCATTAACGCGGTACGAAAAATCGCTACTGAATTAAAAACAGAAGTTGCGATTCTTGCTGATCTTCAAGGGCCTAAAATTCGCGTCTCTCGCTTTAAACAAAAGAAAGTAGAACTACAAGACGGTCAAACATTTATTCTTGATGCGTCACTTGAAAATGATCAAGGTGATGAAACCCATGTTGGTATCGATTATAAAGAACTTCCTCATGATGTTCATGTTGGTGATACCTTATTGCTCGATGATGGAAAAATTGTTTTTACCGTTAAAAATGTCGAAGGCCCTCGCATTACGTGCTTGGTCGTCAATGGCGGTGAACTTTCCAACAACAAAGGCATCAATCGTCAAGGCGGTGGATTATCGGCCCCAGCACTCACTGAAAAAGATTGCGAAGATTTAAAAACGGCCTTAAAACTCGGCGCAGATTATATCGCAGTTTCTTTTCCACGATCAGCGGCTGATATTTTCGAAGCGCGCATTTTAATTAAAGCTGCGGGCGGTAATGCAAAAATTATTGCGAAAATTGAACGTGCCGAAGCCGTGCCGGTGATCGACGAAATTATTAAAGCGTCTGATGGTGTGATGGTCGCACGCGGTGATCTCGCCGTTGAAATTGGTGATGCAGAGGTGCCTGCGGTACAAAAACTCATGATCATGCGTGCGCGTGCGTTGAATAAACCTGTCATCACTGCCACACAAATGTTGGAATCGATGATCACATGCCCTGTTCCAACACGCGCAGAAGTCTCTGACGTTGCGAATGCCGTACTCGATGCAACCGACGCGGTGATGTTATCGGCCGAAACTGCGACAGGAAAATTTCCTGACAAAGCGGTTGAAACCATGGTGCGTATTGCACTCACGGTGGAAAAAAATCCTGCCATGGGCGGCGCCATTCACACACACGAAGTTGATCCCATGGTACATCATGTTGATGAAGCCATCGCGCGCGCGACCATGTATACCGCAAATCATTTAAATATTACCGCGATTATTGCCATGACAGAATCCGGTTCAACGCCATTATGGATGTCACGTGTCAGCGCGCATATTCCTATTTATGCCCTCAGTCGCAATATTCCCACTCAACGTATTGTCGCGCTTTATCGCGGCGTTTATCCCGTGCATTTTGATGCCACCAAAGTGGAAAAACGTGACATTATCAAAGAAGCAGTAAAAACATTACAACGTCTTGGATTATTAAAAGAAGGCGATCGCGTCATTTTAACCAAAGGCGATATGGCAGGAATTCATGGCAAAACGAATACGATGAAAATTGTTGAAGTCGGTTCATTGGATTCATAAAATTTATAAAATAATAGAGGTAGCATCATGGCTTTAATTTCACTTCGTCAATTACTCGATCACGCTGCAGAAAATAATTACGGCGTGCCCGCATTTAATGTTAACAATTTAGAACAAATGCGCGCTGTCATGGAGGCCGCACAAGAAACCAATAGCCCAGTTATCGTACAAGCATCTGCTGGCGCTCGCAAATATGCCGGCGCGCCGTTTATTCGGCATTTAATCCTTGCAGCGATTGAAGAATATCCGCATATTCCTGTCTGCATGCATCAAGATCACGGGTCATCACCGGATGTATGTCAACGCTCAATTCAACTTGGATTTTCTTCGGTGATGATGGACGGCTCTTTAAAAGCCGATATGAAAACACCAGCAAGTTATGAATACAATGTTGAGGTGACACAACAAGCGGTTGCCATGGCACATGCGTGTGGCGTTTCTGTTGAAGGCGAACTGGGTTGTTTGGGTTCATTAGAAACAGGCGTTGCCGGTGAAGAAGATGGATCAGGCGCGGAAGGTATTTTATCGCACGATCAACTTTTAACAAATCCAGAACAAGCTGCGGATTTTGTGCAACACACCAAAGTCGATGCTTTAGCGATTGCGATTGGAACCAGTCATGGCGCGTATAAATTTTCACGCCCACCGACAGGCGATATTTTAGCGATTGACCGCATTAAAGCGATTCATGCACGCATTCCGAACACGCATTTAGTCATGCACGGCTCATCGTCTGTGCCACAAGATTGGCTAAAAATCATTAATGAAAACGGCGGCGCGATGGGGGAAACCTACGGCGTACCGGTTACTGAAATTCAAGAAGGTATTAAACACGGCGTGCGAAAAATCAATATCGATACCGATTTGCGCATGGCCTGCACCGGTGCGATTCGAAAATTTTTGAACGATCACCCAGCTGAATTTGATCCTCGCAAATATCTTGCTGTTTCAAAAGATGCGATGAAACAAATTTGTATTGATCGTTACAATCAATTTGGTACTGCGGGTAATGCCGATAAAATTAAAGTGCTATCGCTTGAACAAATGTATTTGCGGTATTTGAGTGGCGCGTTGGATCCGTTGGTTCGACGATAAAATCTGCTCATCAGCTATAGAGCAAGTTACGATTAACGTAACCTGCTCTATAGCAATTGATTTAAAAAACCGAATCAACTTTTGTTAATCCAATTGAATAATCAAGAACCGATCAAGAAAATAAAAAATTATAACTCTTTGATTTTAAAAGTATTTTTATGTTATAATTGACTTAAAAGTTAATTAAAATCAAGAGCCAATCAAGAAAATTAAGCCCAACTAGGCACATATCCTGTCCTAGGTCGACCAGCTTCTGCAGCCTTAATCCAGCCTATTTTTTGCGTACTATTTATGACCGTTGTTGCTTGGGCAGCATTTTTTTTATCTATACCAAGACGCTCACATAAACTTAAATTTTTCATTTTATCGCCAGCCAAAAATCTTAATACTGCATGTTGATAACAAGCTCGAATACGCTCATCGGCCGTCATTTGCGCAAAACTTCTTGGGGCATAAAGAATCACTTGCATAGAATTATCACTCTCGTGAAATAATGGAGGGGGCAGTTGATATAGTTCAACTTCCGCAATTACTTTGTCTAATCCACTACCTTGCTCTTCACATAAACCCATGCGTCGCATTAATGATGCAAGCATTGCGTTACGTGAACGCGGCGGTAAATCAATCATGCGCACTGGATCCAACAAAGATTTTCCTGGATTCACAATTTCCATTCTATCACTAAATAATTCAATTTGCGGACCTGCGCCAGTAATGGTCATATCTTGATGAATCAATGCATTAGCAACTAATTCACGAATTGCCAATTTCGGAAAAAGCGCCCTTTCCTCTCTGAATGCATCACCAATATGCTCATTAACTGGCAATAAGTTATTGATGTACTCAATCATGCCCTCGAATCCATTCGCATACCCTTTGCGACCGTCCAGCCTATGGGTTACTTGTGAGGCTTTATTTTTTCCACTATAGACAATTAATCGCACTCCTTTACGAGCAAGCGAATGATCAAATCTATTAAGGTCTGTTGCAAACAAAATTGCACCAAGATTTGTAATATTCCATTTGCCGCCCACATCTCGGGTAATTAATCGATCCGCTTCTAATTTTTCAAAAATACCCGAACGATTATCAGGCAACGGCTGCTTATTTAAACGAAAATAAGAAGTGTAATCCAGTAGATCTAATACTTCATCCTCAGAAATATATTGTTTCGCAATACCATGTTCCCAGCTATAAGGACGTAACGCCTCAATAAGACTTTTGTAACGTTCCGGGTAATCAAGTAACTTGGGAGTTGCACTACCAATTCGAATATAGGAGATATCATTAAAAGCAACTGGAGCCGTAACGGCAGCAGGAATCTCTAATAAAACTACTCGCCCGCAAGGATGAGCAATCACTTTGAAACAAAAAGAAATACTGGGTTTTAGTTGCTGTGCTAACCAAATTTGTAATCCTTGATTACTTATTTTTGCAGTGTCAGGATTAAACTGTGTACCTTCGATTTCACGTGTTCCATCTACTACGCCCCAAATAAGGTAGCCAAAATCTCTATTTGCTAATCGCGCTCCATTGGAAAGTGCTGAGCAAAGTTTTCCAATCATTTGCTCATTGGCATTATCTTGTTTGAATTCCAACCAAGAAAGCTCTGCACTATTACTTAATAAATCATTAACTAGGTCAATATCTCGTTGTTGTGTCATATTCGCATCTCTTATGTTTCGAGAAATTCTGGTCTAATCCGCTTCTGTTTACCGGATTCATGGCGTTTGTGTAATTCCACATCAATATATTTATCGGTAATACTACCCGAGCTATGGCCGGCATCATCACGCACATGTTCACGCGGGCGAATTTTCACATCTTCCGAAATACCGGTATGGCGTAACCAATGCACGGTTGCGGCCATGAGTTGTTCGGCCTCTTCGATTTGATTATCGGCGCGTAAACGTTCACCGGCACGATCAAAACAGGTTTGCACAATTTCACGAATATAACGCGTACTGCTAATGGATTTTCCATCATTATGTTTTGAAATAAGCGGCGTTTTTTCTTGTGGCGATGGCAACGAAGAAAGCCCCAATGACATTCGATATTGTTTCAGCGCTTCTAACATTACCGGGCTCACGGTAATTTTTCGTTCTTTATTACCTTTACCGACGGTCAAAAACCACCAACGCCCTTCAGAATCTCGATGAAAATCCCCCATCGTCGGGGTCCAGCGCGGCGTTGCGGCAAGTTCTGAAATTCGCAAATACATGCCATATAATAAATTCATCATAAACAAAGTGCGTTTGTGTTGCGGATTTTCATTCGCCATGATTTCCGCAGTTTCAATCACATAGCCCCATTGTAATTCTGACAATCGTCGAATGGTTGGTGCCGTTTGGTGTTTGCGAATATAACGACTTTTTTGTCGAATGAGTAAAACAGGATTCACATTTGTCGCTTCTTCTTGAATGAGAAAATTATAAAAACTACTAATAATCGCGAATAAAGATTTAAACGCTTTTTCTGAAAGCTCATAATTTTCTTTTTTAGGACTGCCGCCATTTTTTGTTGCGGCCTTGGTGATTTTAACGACAAAGGGTTTCCATTCAGGATTCGGAATGCGTTCACCGCCGCTCATCATAAAACGTTTTTCAACACGGGTAGCAATCCAAGACTCGGGTGGATCTTGGCAAAAGCTTAAAAAATTTTCGAAATCTTCTCGACGAATATCCAATATGGATTTCTTTGCGATAAGTTGGCACCATTGTAAATAACGTTCAATTTCACGACGATAAGAATTGAACGTATCGAGACTGCCGCGATAACTTAACAAAAACTGTTTCGCGTGCTTGTGAATCGTTTTTTCTTCACTCGTTAATGACGGACAATAATCCTCTTCGGCTAGCATTTCTTGCAGACCATCGAACAAGGGATTAAGAAGAAATTTATTCATGGTCATGATTAATGATAAATCGCTTTTCGATGACCAACTCGCACGACTAAAATAAATAGCTCATCATCTTCAATACGACAGATGATGCGAATATCTTGCACACGATAACGCCACAAACCATGTTTGTCATAAGAAAGTGGTTTGCCAAAACGTCGCGGATCCGTATTACTCGCAACGCGTTCACGCAAATAATTTAGAATATCTTTTTGAAGTTTTTTATCTAGCTTTTTAAACTCTTTTTTCGCTCGATCATCGAAATCAACCTTCCAAATCAAGTTCTTTCTCCATTTCTTCTAAAGACCAACGCTTTGCAGGTTTTTCCAATCTGTCTAAGGCAAGATATATATCTTCAAGATCATCCAGCTGCTCAAGAATTGCTTCACGCACATAGTAGGTTTTTGTCCGCCCGGTTTTTTGTGCTAGGACATCAAGTCGTTTTTCAATCTCGTTGGGCAATCGTATCGCTAACATAATCATCTCCTGATATATAGGTATAGTATAAGCTATATATTTATAGCAAGCAAGTATCCTAAAAATTAATTGAATTATACGAAATTATTATGGAACAATATGATTTTTAAACGTTGGATAAAGAACATGGAAATTGCTGGCCGAATACTTCTTGGAATCATGCTGTTGTGGTTAGTCAAATTGGATATTGGAGATCGCCCTTACCTTCTTACACTCTTAGCGAAAAAAAAGATACCCAAACCTTCTTGGGCATTTACCGCTGCGGTTGCCTTAAAACTTTGCGGCGCACTTAGCATACTTTTTCACATTTACACACCATTTTTTGCTTTTTTACTCGGTTTATTTTTTATCGGCGCCTCTTGTCTTTTTCAAGATTTTTGGCGTGCCACTCCTGAAGAAAAGCATATAAAAACAGTTATTTTTGTCACGAATGTCGCACTTGCGGGAGGGTTTTTCTTATTGATTTAAGAGAGCTTAAAATTGTTTTTACCGTAATTTTTACGCAGCTTCTTACAAGATAGTAGCTTTCAAGCACTTGTTCTAGGATAATGCACTTAATATCCGAGAAAATAACGAATCCGCATGAAATTTTTATTACAAACATTGCTTCAACAAGCCGTTCCATCGGCTTCGCTTGAACAAATTCAAATCGATCACACCAAAGACAAAAAGTTTGGTGATTTTTCAAGCAATATTGCGATGGTGTTGGCAAAATCCATGAACATGCCGCCGCGTGAATTGGCGCAACAAATCGTCAACAAGATAACGCACTCATCCATTTTGAAGATGGAAATTGCGGGACCAGGGTTTATTAATTTTTATATTGATCCCAATCAACAAACCGCCGTCATCATGCAAGCGATTACGCAAAAGGAAAACTTTGGTCGAAGTAATATCGGCGCGGGCAAACGGGTTCATATCGAATATGTTTCGGCGAATCCTACCGGCCCATTGCATGTGGGACATGGTCGAGGTGCTGCCTTTGGTGCAGCGGTTGCCTCGCTTTTAAAAGAAGTGGGTTATGACGTTCATCGTGAATATTATGTTAATGACGCTGGTCGACAAATGCATATTCTCGGCACGAGCACATGGTTGCGTTATTTGGAATTATGTGGTGAAAAATTTATATTTCCTTCTAATGCCTATAAAGGCGACTATGTGATTGATCTTGCCAAACAAGCGTTAGAAAAATATGGCAAAACACTTTTAATTTCTGCAACAAAAGTGTTTGAAAACGTTCCTGCGGATGAAGGCCAAGAAAACGGCGATAAAGACGCGCACATCGACGGTTTGATCAATAACGCTAAAAAATTATTAGGCAAAGAAAAATATCAGCAAATTTTTAATGTCGCCAAAGATGATATTCTTGCTGATATTCGTGATGATTTAGCTGAATTCGGCGTTGTTTATGAAGAATGGTTTTCTGAACAAAGTCTTGTCGATGGCGGTGCATTTGAAATTGCACTCGAAGCTTTAAAATCAGCATCCAGCATTTATGAGGCTGATGGCGCAACGTGGTTTCGCGCGACCGATTTTGGTGATGAAAAAGATCGCGTACTGATTAAAGAAAATGGCGATCGTACCTATTTTGCTAATGATATTGCCTATCACGTCAATAAATATCGTCGCGGTTACGATCGAGTAATTGACATATTAGGTGCCGATCACCACGGTTACGTACCCCGTATTCAAGGCGTATTAAAAGCACTGGGTCACGGTGATAAAGATTTCAAAGCATTATTAGTGCAATTCGCAATTTTGTATCGCGGTGATGAACGTGTACAAATGTCAACGCGTAGTGGCTCGTTTGTCACCTTGCGTGAATTGCGTGAAGAAGTCGGCAACGATGCGGCGCGCTTTTTTTATGTCATGCGTAAAAATGAACAACACATGGATTTTGATTTAGAACTCGCAAAATCACAGTCAAACGAAAATCCCGTGTATTATATTCAATATGCCCATGCGCGTATTTGTAGCGTGTTTCGTCAATTAGATGAAAAAGCATTGCAACACGATATTGCGCTAGGTGAAAAGCATCTTGCTTTATTGACGACGCAACATGAAACAGATTTGGTTGATCAACTTAATCGTTATTCTGATATTATTGTGTCAGCAGCGCAGTCACATGAACCTCATAGCCTCGCAGCTTATTTGCGTGCGCTCGCGGCTAGCTTTCATAGCTACTACAATGCGCACGCTTTTATTGTAGAAAACCTCAACTTATGTAATGCTAGATTAAATTTAGTATTAGCCACTCAACATGCCTTACGCAACGGTTTGGCCCTGTTGGGTGTTTCAGCACCGGAAAAAATGTAATGCCAAGAGACTACGCAAAACGATACAACCAAAACCATAGTCAAAAAGGTGCTTCAAAAAAGCGTAAAAAAGGAGCTTCTGGCTCGAGTATACGCGGCATATTTGTAATTATTGTTATTTTATTAGTAATCGCTTCCGGCGTTGCTGGGTACTTTTATTATCATCAACCTAAAATACCGACATCACTTTTACCACCTGTTGTCGATGCAAAAGCCACATCTCCTAAAAAAGCTGTGAATAAAGCGCCTGTCGTTGAAGCCAAAGAAGAGCCAGTTGATTACGAATTTTATACGTTATTGCCGAAAATTAACGTGCCTGATCCAGCATCGAGTACTGCACCGCCAGACGAACAACCCGGTTATTGGTTGCAACTCATGCTCTATTACAATATGCGAGATGCGAGTGCTTATTTGGATAAATTACAACTCATGGGGCTTGATGTTGCTATCACGCAGCGCAAATCAACCAAAACCGATCATGATTTGTTTGTGATTGTGCTCGGGCCCTTCACTACTAAAGAAAATGCGGTGGCGCGTCAACAAGAGTTAAAGAAGATGAATATCAGCAGTTATATTTTCCATGTTGATCCTCCGATTGCGAATGCCACACCTGACCAAGCTGAAACAGAAGCGGTTGCGGCGGCAGCAAGCGCACCAAGCGACGTGCCGGTGGTTGATGCAACGCCGGATACGGCAGTGGGTTGATGCTGTTTAAATGCAATTTTTTGCAAATAAACAGCAATCGCCCGTTTCTGGCAAATACCGTTGCATTTTCTCAATCTCGCTCATAAAAAAATCCACATCCCACAGCTTCAACGTCGCTTGATGCTCGGGGTGAATAAAGCGAATCACATCTTGTCGTGCCATTGGCCAATCCAGTGTTTTTATTTTGCTGGCCAATTTTTCTGTTTAAATCTCCGATAAAAAAATTTTGAACTAATAATTAGTTACATTTTTTGTAGATTTTTAACTTATACATAGATAGCGAAAATTTAAAAATATCCCTTGGTTTGACCTATAGAGAACATTCTAGAGTCTCTATTTGAAATTTTTATCCTTAAAATGAATTTTTAATTTGTAGTATGCTTTTTTTATGCTAAAATTCAGCTTAAAAACAATCACTGGCTTCAAAACAAGAAATAACTAATGATTGATCAAGTTCTAAAAAATTTAATGTTTAAGCGTAACTTGAAAACTGCTGAAGTTGCGAGATTGTCTGGAATACCTCAAACCACCTTACACCACTTGGTATCAGGCACAAGCTCACACCCACGACAAGATACCATTAACGCTCTCCTGGGCTTTTTTAAAATTTCTGAAGCTCAACTTTTTGGTCATAAGCCTATTCAAGAAATTTCTGAAGAAAAACCCTTGAGTGAAACACTAAAAGGATGGAAAGAAATACCTGTTTATTCTTGGGATGACGTGATTAATTTTGCAAAATCAGGAAAGCTTACTATTCAAAATGGAATGGGGACAACATTTACTACCGCAGATATTGATGATAAGTCATTTGTAGTGCAATTAACTGATCAATCCATGTATCCTCAGTTTCCAGAAAAAACTGAAGTTATCGTAAATACCATAAAAAAACCATCCGATCGCGACATGGTTGTTGTATATATCAAAAAACATGATAAAGCTTATTTTCGCATGATTATTTTCAACGGAGCCAATCAATTTATTAGACCTCTTCATGAAGATTTGCTGCCAATTGGCATAGAACAACTCCATCCAAATGAAGACGTGATTGTTGGTATTTTTGTAGAAGCAAGAATTAAAAAATAATGCATTATTTATTACCATTATGTTACTATTCAGACCAAATATAGGCAGGAATAAAAAGTGAATACTGAACATAATAAATTATCCGCTTATATCAGTTGGATTCTTAATATGTATGCTGAATTTAGACGCGATTGTCGCGATCAAACTGAAGCTCCTTTCACTGTTGTTGATTATAAAAAAAATAAACAAGGTAAATTTGAAGCGGAAGTTCATTTAAGAAGAAAACGGCTAATTTTTAAAAAATTGCCTGAAATTATTTTAGCTGATGATACACTAACAGAATCATTTTCAAAAAAAGATATTCGCTTACTTACTTATCTCGCTTGTGAAAATAAAAAAGAGCCAAAGCGTCAAATGATTGGGCAATCATTAAAATCAAGTACAAATAAAATAGTATTTAAGTTAAAGCATGATAAAACTGGCGAAGAAATAGAAAAAGACACATCAGAGATCTTTAGAAGCCCAGAATTAATTAAAACGCTAGATTCAGAAGATGCTTATACAATAGGCTACGTAACAGCGAATGAACAAATAAAAAAAGAGGCGATTTTAATTCATTACAAACCAGAAGAAAAAGCCTCAACGCTAAAACTTATTGCTCAAGTGATAAAATCAGGAACAAATAAAATTTACTTAAAATTAAAAAACAACGAAACCGGACAAGAAATAGAGAAAAGTGTAAAAGAAGTGTTTGAAAACCCTGAACTAATCAAATCAATAAATAGCGAAGATGCTTATGCTATTGGTTATACTACAGCAAATGAACAAATAAAAAATGAAAAGATTCAAAATTAATTTATTCTAAGGATCATATAATGCAAAAAAATAAATACTTGCTGCTTATAACCTCACTCTATATCACCGCTTTATTGGCCACGGTACCGCTAGCCTATAAAATAGTTTCCATTGGTCCATTTACACTTTTTGGATCTATCATTGTCTTTCCCCTTATTTACATCTTTGGAGATGTTACTACTGAAATTTATGGTTATAAAATTGCTCGTCAACTAATTTGGATCGCATTGTTTTGCGATACGTTATTTTCTTGTATTCTTACCTTCGGCATACATCTTCCATCGCCACCGTCTTTTCAGTATCAAATGGCTTATAATTATATTTTGGGGCATAGTATTCAGCTGGTTTTGGGTGGGGTTTTAGGAATATTTGTTGGTCAATTTTTAAATATCTACATACTTTCAAAGTGGAAGATTTTTTTAAAAGGGCGTTGTTTTTGGCTTAGAAGTTTTTGCTCTTCCGCAATCGGAGAGACGATAACTATGGCTATTGGAATGGGAGTTGGAAGGCTAGGAATAATAAGCGCCCATGATTACCTATACGCTCTTGGCTCAACACTTTTAGTCCAATATATTTATTTGAGCATATCCGTCTGGCCAGCGCAGCTTATAGTTTTCATCTTAAAAAATACGGAAAATGTTACTATAAACGACGCGAAAACCAGTTTTAATCCATTTAAATTCAGTGCTTAACCACCCAATTTTCGGCAAGAATTTCCTGCCATTAAATTGCTTTCAATTTTTTCTAGTGAAACACCCTTGGTTTCTGGGCAGAAACCAATGATAAAAATAAGACTTAAATAACTCAGTATCGATAGCCCGACAAACGTTGATGCTATTCCTATTGAGTTAACAACAGTCAAAAAGAATCCACCAACAATAGCATTAAATACCCAATTAGTTACAGTTGCGACTGTCATTCCAATTTCTCGAACACGCAAAGGATATATTTCTGCGCAGAGTATCCAAATAATTGGACCCAGACTTGTTGCGAATCCACAAACAAAAATCAATACCAATGCAACCGCAAAATATTGTGCGAAAACTGTCGTCAATCCTATATGGAACAAATATCCAAGACATAACATACTGGTAGAGGTAAGTAACAATCCAAAATATAAAATAGGCTTTCTTCCTAACTTATCGATATATGCAATCGAAACAATAGTTACTAGCATATTGACTAATCCAACCAAAACGGTTGCCCACATTTGTTGAGTATCTGTAGAAAATCCCGCATATTGAAATATTTTTGGCGCATAATATATAACCGCATTGATTCCTGACATCTGTTGAATAATTTGCAATATCATTCCCAGACAGAGTACTTTCATAAATTGCCGGCTTTTCAAAAGACTCGCCATAGGCGCAGACTGATTAAATGTGTTTCTAATTTCAGCTAGCTCATCTTCAATCTCGTCATGATTTCTAATTCTAGAAAGAACACTACGCGCCTCTCTAACTTTGCCTAAAAGTACGAGCCATCTTGGTGACTTAGGTAACGTTAAAACACATAAAAACATTAAAAAAGCAGGGAAAAAAGTAATCCCAAGCATCCATCGCCAGCTATATGAATATGAAATAAGAAATGCATCGCTAAGATAAGCAATTAAAATTCCAAGCGTAATCATGAATTGATATACAGTAATTAAGCGACCTCGGATACTTTTTGGCGCCATTTCCGATAAATAGACAGGTGCTGTAGAAGACGCAATTCCTAAGCCAATTCCTAAAAATATACGTACTAGAATTAGCATATTAACATTGATTGCCGTAGCCGACAATAATGCGCCAATACTAAAAATTGCAGCACTGACTACTAAAGAAAAATGACGGCCATATTTTCTAGAAATAAAGCTGCTCGCAAGAGCTCCAATGATTGCACCAATTAAAATTGCCGTAACAACCATTTCAGTACTTCCGGTCGTTAAATTAAAATCATTTTTAATAAAACTTAATGCGCCTGAAATAACGCCTGCATCAATACCAAATAACAAACCGGACAAAGCTGCCGTCAGTCCAACAATATAAACAAACAATTTATGTTTTGATCCACTAGGCTTCAATATTTGTGAAGATGAATTCATAAAAAAAACCTCTATTTATCATTAATGTTAATCATTTTCCAAGCAGTCACAACACAATTTTCTTCAAGCAATTGGTCTTTTTTTTTTCTCCACGCCTCAATATGAGCGGCAACATTATGCTGAGAATGCGCTGCTTGATTGCTCCAATTTTCGTAGAACATAAACTGTGCTTTGTTATCGACAGACTGGTGCAGGTCATAATTAATGCAGCCTTCTTCTGCTAAGGTTGGCTCAACCATCTCTTGCAATGCACGCTTTAGCTCTTCTTCCTTCCCTGGTCTAGCTTTAAATACTGCTAAAACAGAATATTGCTCTGATTTCATTATTTTCTCCTTTTTCAAAAAACTATATAACTGAAAGAAGCTCCTGAATGTAACAACCGTCTTGTATAGTTGCAACTTCCAGAGAGCGTCGTCCTCTAAGTGTATTGGTCCAAGCTAAGTTTTGAAAATAAAAAGAATCCGACCAATAAGGTATTTCCCCTGAAGGATCATCTATTAACTTTCTCAAATCTACCTCTACAAAATCATGTCGTACTTGGTTTATATAAGTGACTTTTATTTTACCTGAATTAGAAGATGAATATTTTATTTCTCCATGCTGGCAAATTAAATATACATGAAATCCTAGCTCTTCCTCTGGAGAACTCTTGCTCGCCTGCATTTTAAATAAAGTTTCACCTACTGTCATGCCAGTAACAATACAATTATCATCTACTGTCAGATCAACTCCAGCGCGTGTTTTCACTCTTTTTCCAATAGAAATTTTCAATGAATTTTTATTAATAGTAGACCCGGCAAGGTAATGAATTAAATCAAATAAATGACTACCTAAATCTCCAAACGCACCGCTGCTATTATTTTGATTTTCTTGATCTCGCCAGCTTAACGTTTTCTTGCTTAAAGCACTATTCTTATTAAAGGCCACATCAACAAAAACAAGCTCACCAAGTTCATAATCTTTTTTTATTTTTAAAATAAGTGAAATAACAGGATTAAATCTATAATTAAAATTTATCGCACTATCTGAGTGCGCTAACTTCATAAATTCATTGGCGTCTTCTACGGAAGAAGCCAACGGTTTTTCAGATAAGACAGGGATATTTTTAATGGATATTATATCTTTTAGGACTTTAAGGTGAGTATTATTTGGAGTAGAAATAATAACTCCATCTACTGATGTAATCATATCAGAGAATGATTCCATCGCCTGAAATCGAGGAAATAATTTTTCTAATGCTTCTGGGCGAGAGGCATCCATATCATAGCCATATATTCCAGATACTGCGTCAATGCACTGTAATGCACGTATATGTGCTGATGCCACACCACCGCACCCAATTATTCCTATTTTCATACCACTCTCCACTTAAAGCTTTGTATCTAAATCTATCCCTAACTCAACTAAAGATTGCTTTAATTGCTCAGGATTTACAAAAACTATCCCCGCCATTCCTAAATTTATGGCCATTTCAACATTGCTCTTATTATCATCAATAAAAATGCACGATTCTGGAGCTAAATTATTTCTTTCTAAACAAATTTTATATATTTTTTCTTCTGGTTTAATAGTTTTCTCACGCCCTGAAACAACAATATCAATAAAATCATGAAAAAAATCATATTTATAATAGACATACGGAAAAGTCTCAGACGACCAATTAGTTAACCCATATAATGGATAATTTTTTTCTTTAAGCTCTTTTAATAGCGATATACTTCCCCAGATTGGTTCGCCAATCATTCTGTGCCAAGCAGTTTTCCATAATTTTATTGGCACACTATGGTGAGGAAAATTTGAGCTTAAATCGTTCAATATTGCATCAAAGGGAACGCCTTTATCAATTTGCTTATTTAAAACTTGTATCTGGGTTTCTTCATAGAACCTCTCCATTTCCTCATCCGTTTTGAAATGTGACGAGTAGACTTTATTAGGATTCCAATCAATTAAAACAGCTCCAAAATCAAAAATAATGTTTTTCATTATAACTCGCCCCACAGTATTAAAAATTCAATTAACGGTATTTAAATTCATATTATGGTATAAAATTTCATTTGTCAAATATTTAATAGCTTGACCTTGCTAATCAATGCTGGTACTAAAACAGAAATATTTTTGCTAAGTTATGTAGGCTGGGGTTAATATGAATATCGGTATAATTGGCAGTGGTATGGTGGCTATTGCCCACTTAAAAGCGTTGCAACACATAAGTGACGTAGAATACGTTTACCTTCATGCTAGAAACTCTGCAAATGCCGAAAAACTGGCCATGGACTTCTCTAAAATCCGCATAGCCGACTCAATTAGAATGGTTGTTGAAAATTCTGATGGAGTCATCATTGCCACGCCCAATAATACGCATCTTGAAATTTTAAAAAGTATTGTGGAGGTAAACGCAATTCCTGTGTTATGCGAAAAACCCTTGTCATCTTCTTATGAAGATGCGCTTGCTTTTTACCAAATTTCTCCCCCACTAAGTGCTGTTGCTTTTAATTATAGATTTAATCATGCACTACTTGCCATCACTGAAATAAGCAAAAAAGAGAATCTTGGTAAGATTTTGCATCTTAATTTAGCTTTAAATAGAAATAGTGCTCGCACAAAAAAAACGATTGGGTGGAGGGATGATGGCTCGCAAAATAAAAGCGGCGGGGCTTGTGGCGACTTAGGAAGTCATTTATTAGATATGGTCTCTTATTTCACTAGCCACAACATAGCAGAAAACTCTCTTGAGGCTTCTCTTGAAATAAAAAATCCAATACGTGAAGGAGTAACGCTTACTGAAGATGATCACTGCACAATGGCAGGAATTACTGACAATGGAGCAAGTTTTGCAATACAAGCCAGTAAGTCAGCAGAAGATGAGGAGGTAGGGCTTCATCTTCACATTGTTTTCGAAGATGGAGAGATAAAATATTCTAGTAATTCAACGCCTCATGCGCTTACATTGCAATTAAGCACCTCTACCAATCTGATTCCTATTGAAACTGACTCAATGATACATATACCAGACCCAAAAACAGAGGTGCCCTTCTGGTCAGATTCGTTTTATTTACAAAATAAAGCATGGATACAACAAATAATAGCAAAAAACATTGATAATAGACTGGCTAATATTGCAACAGGACTTAAAGTACAACAGCTTTTAGCGATTGCTATTTCGACGCCTTATAAAAAAACTGCTGTTTCTTCAATGTTTTTATCAGCGCCAGTAGATCATAGTATTTCAACTCCTTTCTCATGCGCAAAATAAAGAAAATGTTTTTTTTTGCACCTGACCAAGCTGAAACAGAAGCAGTCGCGGCGGCAGCAAACGCACCAAGCGGCGTGCCGGTGGTTGATGCAACGCCGGATACGGCAGTGGGTTAATTGAATTCAACATTGTTATAAACATAAAATATTATGTGTGAGTTGATAGAATGTTTAACAAAGCTGAAAAAATAACTGTTTTTTTATAATTTCGACTCCATCTTTCGATCAGCGACTGAGGTTGGAGATGCAGCGTCTAAGAATATGGATCCTATTTTGAGATGATGTGATTGTGTATGCGTAAGCATTTTTTGATCTAAGTAAGCTATCAGTTCCACTGTTTTTTCTTTAACAAACTGATCAAATTTTTTAGAGCTAAAATGAATTAATATAGTCCCCAAATGAAACAACATAATATTTTGGCAAATCGTATCTGAAATTATATTAGCCATTTTTTCTGGCTCTGCGTCTGCCATCACACTATCAAGCTCTTCATAAAAATCATTGATATCTTTAACAAATTGCGCAGAAACATCATAACTCGCTATCATTTTTGGATTGATGGTAGAATAGTCTCCATTTGAAAACATAAAAAGATTTTTGCTCCCAAGCAAATACTCTGACAAAACTGTCTGATTAGACTTATAAATGCCTACCGCATTTTCTTTGGTAAAAACATCTGGTTCTGCGAGTTTTTCGATTCGCGCCATAAGTATGTTTTTCATTGAAGTTGTAAAAGGTGCTAATAATCTATCTAGCACATCTTCTTGTGTATCAACAGTCATTTTCCCATAATAACCTAAGACCTGTAGCAATCCGTATAACAAATTATCTATGCTCAGACCAAGTGCTTCGAGCTTTTCTTCATTTAAGCATGGGTTTACCTGAAAACTTTTTTTGGGCAGCTTGATACTTATTGTTGCTGGTGTTTCGATAGATGGAAACGCAATAGATGGAGCAGTTTTGGTCATAAAATTCTCTACATAAGATTGTTATTTTTATAGTGGGTTAAATATAGATGAGATTTTGCAATATTCAATAAAAAATCAAACAATTTTTGCACATTTAATAACCAAGTTCTGAGTGCTTGAAAAGCTTCAGATCCTCCCCATATATCTCGTAATTCGCTAAAAACAAGGGGCTGATTTTGGAACAATATCGTGGAACAACGATTGTCTGTGTACGTCGTGACAAAAGTGTTGTCATTGGGGGTGACGGTCAAGCCTCTTTGGGTAATACCATTATGAAAGGCAATGTGCGCAAAGTACGCCGCATTTATAAAGATCAAGTCATTGCCGGGTTTGCCGGGGGTACGGCCGATGCTTTTACGCTTTTTGAGCGCTTTGAAGCCAAACTTGAACAGCATCATGGTCATTTAGTGCGCGCTGCCGTTGAACTTGCCAAAGATTGGCGAACGGATCGAATCTTGAGACGACTCGAAGCTTTACTAGCTGTCGCCAATAAAGATGCTTCATTGATTATCACCGGTAATGGCGATGTGATTGAGCCGGAACACGGCTTAATTGCCATCGGATCAGGCGGGGCGTTTGCTCAATCGGCTGCGCGCGCCTTGTTGGATAACACAAAACTCAGCGCAAAAAGCATTGTTGAAAAATCACTCAATATCGCCGCTGATATTTGTGTTTATACGAATCACAACCTTTCATTTGAAGAATTATCCTATTAATTAGAATTACCAAGAGACGAAAAATTATGTCAACTATTGAAACTCAAACGCATTCTGAGCCTGTTGCTGTTGCCGAAATCCCAATGACACCACGTGAAATTGTTCACGAACTCGATCAACATATTATTGGACAAGCGGACGCAAAACGCGCCGTCGCAATTGCGTTGCGAAACCGCTGGAGACGCATGCAAGTAGCCGAAGGCTTGCGTGATGAAATTATGCCGAAAAATATTCTCATGATCGGGCCAACAGGCGTGGGTAAAACAGAGATTGCGCGTCGTGTGGCAAAACTTGCTAAAGCTCCGTTTATCAAAGTAGAAGCGACAAAATTTACAGAGGTCGGATATGTTGGGCGCGATGTTGATTCCATTATTCGTGATCTTGCGGATATGGCTGTTAAAATGACGCGTGAAAGCGAAATGCAAAAAGTAAAAGCACAAGCAGAAGCCAATGCTGAAGAAAGAATTTTAGATGCGTTGTTACCACCGGCGAAAAGCGGCTTTAAAAATGAGCCCGCTGTTGAAGAAGCGCCGCTTGAAGAAAATAAAACACGAAAACATTTTCGTCGTCGATTACGTGATGGCGAACTCGATGAAACAGAAATCGAAATTAAAGTCACCGCATCTCCCGTAGGCATCGAAATTATGTCACCTCCTGGTATGGAAGAAATGACCAACCAATTACAAAGCATGTTTCAATCGGTTAGCCAAGAAAAAGTTAAACCGCGAAAAATGACGGTTAAAGTGGCTAAGCGCATACTGGAAAATGAAGAAGCCACAAAACTCATCGATGAAGATCGCGTACGACAAAAAGCAATTCAAAATGTCGAACAAAACGGTATTGTATTTATCGATGAAATTGACAAAGTTGCACAACGCTCTGATCGACACGGCGGCAACACATCTCCCCGTGAAGGCGTGCAACGTGATTTACTGCCACTGATTGAAGGTTGTGCGGTGAATACAAAATATGGCGTTATCAAAACCGATTATATTTTATTTATTACTTCCGGCGCGTTTCATGTTTCAAAACCTTCTGATTTAATTCCAGAATTACAAGGACGTTTGCCTATCCGCGTAGAATTAAAAGCATTATCAGTTGGTGATTTCGTGCGAATTCTCACCGAACCAAATGGCTCTTTAATAAAGCAATATACTGCTTTATTAGGTGCTGAAAATGTGACACTGAAATTTGCCAAAAAAGCAATTGAACGACTCGCTGAAGTCGCGTGGCAAGTCAATGAACGCACCGAAAATATCGGCGCACGTCGATTACATACCATCATGGAACGTTTGCTCGAAGAAATTTCATTTGAAGCATGTGATCGCGGCGGTGAAACCGTAAATGTTGATGTCGGTTATGTCAATCGTGCGTTAGAAGCGTTGGCAGCGGATGAAGATTTAAGTCGATATATTTTGTAACATTTAAAGGAGCAACCTTAAAATTAAGGTTGCTACAATTTCCCTAGCGAGGGCCGACTGGATACGCAATAATTGCTGCTTCTGCTTAAACTAACCTTCAGTAGTCAGCAGATTTCATTGCGCACGTTGTTTTGTATCGATATGATATAGAAAAATCAGGAGCCCCTCATGTCCGAATTAAAACAACACGCTGCCATTGCAGCGCTTGAATACGCCAAAAAACACAATGTTATCGGGATTGGCACAGGATCCACCGTTGAATGTTTTATCGATCAACTCGCCACTATCAAATCAAAAATAGATATGGTGGTTTCAAGCTCTGAACGCAGCACGAAAAAACTGAAAGCTTTAGGGTTTACGGTGGTTGATTTGAATTATGTCGGCACGTTGCCCATTTACATTGATGGCGCGGATGAAATCGATGCGCACAAACGTATGATTAAAGGTGGCGGCGGCGCACTGACTAAAGAAAAAATTTTGGCAAGCGCAAGCAATCAATTTATTTGCATGGTGGATGCATCAAAACAAGTAGATGTACTTGGGAAATTTCCTGTCGCAGTGGAAGTGTTGCCACTCGCGCGCGGATTAGTTGCGCGTGAATTATTGAAAATGGGTGGCGACCCTGTCTGGCGTGAAAATTTTATCACCGATCACAACAATATTATTATCGATGTCCATAATCTTGATTTAACCGATCCCCTGGCGATGGAAATGAAAATCAAGCAACTCCCCGGCGTTGTTGATAATGGCATTTTTGCAAAACGCCGTGCGGATGTTGTTATTTGCGCGAGCGAAAAAGGCACAATGATTCTCTAAATTTTATCTTATTGATTATATTAGTATTTTATTATTTGACTATAAAAATCGCGGGTATGCTAAGAGAGACAAATGGCGATTTACTCAAGATGGCAAAAAAAGATAATTGAACAAGCCTTATTAACACGGCGCGTTGTCTTGCTCAATGGAGCACGACAATTCGGTAAAACGACCGTAGCTAAGCAATTTGTTAATAGCGATACGCTTTATCGCACGCTGGATCACTTAGCGACACGTCAATTTGCGCAAAACGATCCTCACGAATTTGTTAAACATGCTGGAAAAATGCATATCATCGATGAGATACAACGTGCACCTGATTTATTATCTGCCATCAAACTCATGGTTGATGAAAATACTCGCCCAGGCCAATATCTATTAACAGGGTCAAGCAACATTCAATCTTTACCAGGCGTGCAAGAATCGCTCGCGGGCCGTATAAGGAAAATACGCTTGTGGCCATTGTCGCAAGGAGAGCGTTTAGGTATTTTGCCTACTTTTTTAGATCATGCTTTAAATTGATTTTTTAATTAAAAACCATGAACATGCTTTTTTAGGGATCGAAGTAAAGTCTGCCGCAACTATTAGCATTTCTGATTTTAAACACTTAAAATGGTTTAGAAATAATCTTGCAAAAAATAGATCCTTTATCGGCATCGTGCTATATTCAGGTGAATTTTTGGGCTCTATGGGAGAAAATCTATGGGCCGTACCCTTTTCCGCATTATGGTCATAAACCAACAGAGTAAGGTAAAAATATGAAAATCAAATCAAACAGCATTACTAATGGTTATTTTAAAGATGAGATGGGTCATCACGGCACGCAGTTTTTGAAAAATATTATGCCGAATTATTCGTTTCATTTAGCGTGGGATAACTTGCCACCAGGAACACAATCATTAGCACTAACCTTTGTTGATCATGATGCGATTCCTTTTTGCGGATTTACGTGGATTCATTGGCTCGCGGCGAATATTGACCCAACACTTAATGAACTGCCGGAAAATGCCAGTGAAAAAATGAATTTATTACAAGGCGTGAATAGTTGGGGCTCTGGCATTATTCCCAAAGAATATCAGCTTAGCAAAGAAGATGCTTCGCGTTACGGTGGTTGCGCGCCACCGGATAAAGATCATTTGTACACTATTGAGTTGTATGCTTTGGATAAAAAACTCGATTTACCCTCTGGTTTTATGATGAATGAATTATTAAAAGCGATGAAAGGCCATGTGTTAGATAAAGCGACCTTAGAAGCATTGTATAAAACAAAATAGAAAATGAAACCAACCTTCTCTCAAAAACCTCTCGCCGCACGAATTCGTCCACAAGCGTTATCAGATATTTGCGGACAACAACATTTGCTCGGCGAAGGTAAACCGATTCGTTTGGCCATCGAACGCGGCTTATTACATTCGATGATTTTCTGGGGGCCACCAGGAACTGGAAAAACAACGCTTGCGAATATTATCGCCAAAAGCAGTGGCGCGCATTTTGAAACATTATCTGCGGTATTAGCGGGTGTAAAAGAAATCCGCGCGGTTGTTGATGCCGCGAAACAACGCAAAGAAATATCCGGACAAGCAACGGTATTGTTTGTCGATGAAATTCATCGTTTTAATAAATCTCAACAAGATGCTTTTTTACCACATGTTGAGGAAGGTGTTGTTACTTTAATTGGCGCTACGACAGAAAACCCCTCATTTGAATTGAACAACGCTTTACTGTCACGCGTACGTGTTTATGTATTGAAGAGTTTATCACAAGAAGATTTGCATCAACTTTTAGAAAAAGTATTGGTAGACTCTAACAATGGTTTTGGCAATTTTAACATTAATTTTCATGATAAATTAAAAAGTGATTTAATTTTATCGAGTGACGGCGATGCACGCTTAATGTTGAATATGCTTGAAATTTTATGCGATGAAAGCATCGAAAATAATGAGCTTAATATTACTCAGGAAAAATTCAACAATCTCATTCAAAATAAATTTCGAAAATTTGACAAACATGGTGAATATTTTCATGATCAAATTTCGGCGTTGCACAAATCGGTGCGTGGCTCTGATCCAGATGCGGCATTGTATTGGTTTGCCAGTATGTTAGAAGCCGGTTGCGATCCTTTGTACATTGTGCGACGTGTTGTTCGTATGGCGAGTGAAGATATTGGCAATGCAGATCCGCGCGCGCTCACACTGGCATTAAATGCTTGGGATGTGCAAGAAAGATTGGGAAGCCCTGAAGGTGAATTAACTATTGCACAAGCCGTCATTTATATGGCGTGCGCGGCAAAAAGTAACGCGGTGTATACTGCATTTAATGAGGTCATGAGTGATGTTAAAAAAAGCAACACACCCGATGTGCCGTTACATTTGCGCAATGCGCCAACAAAATTAATGAAACAACTCGGCTACGGAAAAACATATCGTTATGCACACGATGAACCGCATGCATATGCAGCGAATGAAAACTATTTCCCTGAAAACATGCAGCCGAAAAAATATTATTTTCCAGTTAATCGAGGATTAGAAATTAAAATTGCTGAAAAACTAAATTTTTTAGCATCATTACATAAAAAAGAAAATGATAAAACTGATCATTGACTTATTGTTGTTTTTTTTGATAGATTAATAAAGGATGCGTTTGTAATAACGATAAAGATAAGGAAATCAGCATGAAAAATGGCTTATGTACCATATTAGCATTTACACTTCTAATAGGGATTAACACAACTTCAAGTGGGGTTCCGCTTAAAGCACTTGCCCTTTCCAATAACTCCCAAAGCACCAATGGGAGTACTACAGCAGATAGAGTGACGAATGTAACACTATATCAATGTGATAATTTTGGCAGAGACTCTAATGCAAACTTCTCTTTAAACTGCACAGGTTCCGCTCAACTCTCAAACCACACAGCTGCAGAGGGAGCAAGTCGGCAAGCAAATCATACAGGCAGCACCTATTCAGCCATCAGCGCAGCCAATTGTTCTACAAATACTACCAAAAGTGCAACACGAACAGAAAGCGCAGCTGTTACGTGTAACGCTTTATCTCCCGCGACAGCTTTAAGTACATGTAATATTTTTGAGAGTAACCAAGCGACCTATAACGATAACACACAACGCACGAAGTACTTTGCGATCTGCCAGGAAGCCAATAATGCATCGTCGATTTCAATTTGTATGGCCGATGATGATAATAGTTCGTCAAGCCTTTGTTTTCCCACTAATTGGACAGCAACCTAACGGAGACTCATGATGAGAAAGACATCTCTAATAATTTTATTGTCTGTTTTTGTAGCCACTTTATCTAGTCAATCATTCGCGAAAAGAAATGGTATTATCTATACTGGATGTGATTTAGTTGAGACTACAGCCTCAAATGGAGGTACTGGTTATAGCATGAATTGCAATACACAACTCACCTTTGTGCCAACAGCAAGTGAATCTGATAGCTTATCATGTGTCAGTGGTAGCGCTACTGATGCTCAGGCGGGGACTGTATCATGCAATAGTGGATCCGTTTTGTTAAGCTGCTCACAACCACCTACTAACAAACTCGAGCTCCCGCTGCCAAAGCACCAGACAGTTCTTTTTTATGACAGAATATCTTGCGTGGCTCCCGGTGCCGACCCTCATAGTAGTCACTACTATACCCAATGTTATGCAGAATATAATAGCCATGGCAGCTCTACTTACACTTGCTTTAACTAGTCTCAGAAGAATCCTTTTGTTAACACAAAAGGATTCTTCAAATTTTCAGAAAAATGATATGTGTACTTTGAAAATAAAAACCATGTCGCTCGTAGCCATTTTTTATAGCCCTAACATTACCTCGATTTTTTTATCCAATCATGCAACGGCTGCATTAGCTTAAAGAGCAAAGGATTTATAGCAATACTCAAAAGCGCGCCCGCCACGATTAAACTTTGTGCTAATTCAGAGAGCAACCCTAGGTCAACGCACAAACCAGCAAGAATAAAAGAAAATTCACCAATTTGCGCCAAACTCACCGCAATGGTCAATGCAACTATTAAAGGATAACGGAAAAATAACATCAAACCTATTGCTGCCAGTGATTTTCCAACAATAATAATTGCCGCCACAATCAAAATTTGTAATGGATGTTGCAATAAAATATTTGGATCCAGCAGCATACCGATAGAAACAAAAAACAAAACAGAAAATGCTTCACGCAATGGCAATGATTCGGCAATGGCACGATGACTAAACTCAGATTCACGCATAATCATACCAGCAAAAAAAGCGCCTAATGCAAACGAAACACCAAACAATAATGCTGCACCATACGCAACGCTAATGGCTGCAGCAATAACACAGAGAGTAAAAAGTTCACGAGAGCCAGTTTTTTCAATAATTCCTAAAATTTTTGGGAAGATTCTTCGTCCAATAAAAAGCATAAGAAAAATAAATACGGAAGAATTCAAAAAAGTTGCAGTAAACCCTCTACGGGGTTCAGAAGTGTCAAAGAGGACGGTTGTTGACTGATGGCCAAGTGCCGCCATTTTGAGAGCGTCATCGAACCCTCAAGAGGCTTAACAAACTCGAGTTTCCGTGACCAAGGTTGTTTGTCCGCGTCTGGCGCAGTTTGAATGGC
>JAZKAS010000013.1:0-18062 GCA_040389005.1 Pseudomonadota bacterium | reverse complement strand
AGCATAAGAAAAATAAATACGGCTGTTTTAACTATCGCTATGCCCAGTATCGGCCAAATATTTTCAAAATCTTCGTTACCCTGCGGGGTAACGTTGTGTGCTAGCGGCGGAATTAATACGAGCGCCAAAACCATCAGTAAATCTTCTACCACTAGCCAACCGACTGCGATACGGCTTTGCAATGAATCTAAAGAAGTGTGCGATTCTAAATTTCGCAACAAGACTACCGTACTCGCCACCGATAATGTTAAGCCAAAAATAAGTGCACTCGCTAGATTCCAATGCCATAACAATGCAACGCATGCACCTAATCCAGTTGCCACCACCATTTGTAAAATAGCACCGGGAATTGCAATTTTTCGAACTTTTAAAAGATCCTCTAAAGAAAAATGCAAACCAACGCCAAACATAAGCAGCATAACACCAATTTCTGATAATTCTTTGGCAATACCCGAATGTGCTCGAAAGCCTAGTGTAAATGGACCGATCACAATACCTGCAATTAAATAACCTACTAATACAGGTAATTTAAGACGTACAGCAATAAAACCAAAAATAAGCGCCAAACCTAATGCTTCAGCTAATGTGGTTATTAATGGAATATCATGTGACATAAACTATCATCCTTAAAGTTTAAGTTAAATTTGCTAATGTTTGAATCATCGCTTTGCGATCTTGTGCGTTGAAAATCGCTGAGCCAGCAACAAATGTATCAGCCCCAGCATCACTGCAAGATTTAATGGTATCAAGCGTAATGCCGCCATCTACCGATAAACGAATCTCTCGCCCAGATTGATCAATCATGGCGCGTGCTTGTTCGATTTTTTTTAACGTCGCAGGAATAAATGTTTGCCCGCCAAATCCTGGATTCACCGACATTATTAAAATTAAATCTAATTTATCTAGCACATGTTGCGCACAAGCAATCGGCGTTGAAGGATTAAAGACTAATCCCGCCTTGCAACCAAGATCGCGAATTTGTTGCAAATGCCGATCAAGATGCGGTGTCGCTTCTGCATGAATACTAATATAAGTTGCTCCGGCTTTAGCAAAAGCTTGAATAAGATTATCGACGTTTTCAACCATTAAATGCACATCAATTGGCGCGGTGATGCCATCATCGCGCAATGCCTGACACACCATCGGGCCAATACTTAAATTGGGCACAAAATTATTATCCATTACATCAAAATGTAGCCATTGCGCACCAGCATCTAAAACATTTTTTGCATCACGACCTAAATGCGCGAAATTTGCAGCTAAAAGAGAGGGAGCAATAATTGTTGACTGTTTCATTATACATTTTCCCCTTTAGATCGCATCACGCTTTCATACGCGCTGCGAATTTGATAAATTTTTTCATTTGCAGCTTTAATTTCTTTTTCGCTCGCGCCTTTAGCAGACAATTTATCAGGATGATATTTATTCATCAAGCGACGATATGTTTTACGAATCGTCGCGACATCAGCATCGGGCTTTAATCCCATCAATTGATAATTATCGGATAACGAATTTTTCTTGGGCCCCGCATCATGATGATTGCCACTGTAATTATACTGAGAGTGCGAATATTGTTGTTGCGCCTCAGGATTTTCAATACCTAGTTTCGCACAAATTTCTTTTAATACTTGTCGCTGCGTCGCAGAAGGCATGCCGTTGGCATAGGCAATCGTGGTTAAACAAGTCAGCAAAACTCGTATCAAGGGCGTTTGACGATATAAGCGTAATTTTTGAAAAACTTCTTCAGGATCAAATTGTTGATTTTTACCATCATAAAACCAGCGCATTGCTAAATGACGTTGATCATCCGGCAAACGCAATTGCGTCATCACATTCGAAGCAATGCGAATTTCATTCGGAGTTACTTGGCCATCGGCTTTGGCTAAATATCCCATTAAGATAAAAGTACCGCGTACAAACGGTTGATTGAGGGTTTGCTTCCAACTCCAATGCCCATTAAAAAAATTTTGGCGTGGACCATTGCCATTGGATTGTGTTTTATTGACCGATTGATCCAAAAATGACCCAATAAAAAAGCCAATAATAGCACCCATGGGGCCGCCAAAAAAGAAACCAAGAATAGTTGCGATGATTCTACAAGTCATAGTGAGCTTTTTTTAGAGTAATAGGGTTGCCCTTATTGGGCAGGTCCGTACAATAGCGTCAATTCTGTTTTCAGGGGACGCAAATGCGCTTATTGTATAGAGTGTATAATATTCTGGCAACGTTGAGTATGCCTATTTTGTTTTTTCGCTTGTGGTGGCGTTCTCGCGGCGTACCCGCACGTTGGGAGCGTTGGCAAGAGCGATGCGGCTATTCCCCCATTCTAAAAGAATGTATTTGGATTCATTCAGTTTCTTTGGGAGAAACTATCGCGGCCGCGCCACTCATCAAAAAAATCATTGACCATTACCCGAATACACCAATTTTGGTCACCAATATGACTTTGACGGGCTCCGATCAAGTCCGTAAACAATTTGGTGATAACGTCATTAATAGCTATATACCTTTTGATATGCCGTTTTTTGTGCGTCGATTTTTTGAGCGCTCCAAACCAAAAATCGCCATTATCATGGAAACCGAACTTTGGCCGAATTTATTTCGTCAATGTGAATTAAGAAAAATTCCGATTATTGTGACGAATGCGCGTCTATCACAAAAATCCGCCGATGGTTATCAACGATTTTTCAAATCACTCATGCATTGGATGATGGGTTGCGTTACGATGCTAGCGTGTCAGGCAAAAGCGGATGGTGAACGATTCTTACAATTAGGTTTAGCAAAAGAAAAATTATGTGTCACTGGAAATATAAAGTTTGATATTCAGATTTCGGATGAAATTTTACAAAAAGGAAAAGCTCTCAAACAACTCATTGGCGGTAATCGATTAGTGTGGGTCGCAGCGAGCACGCATGATACTGAAGAAAAATTAGTTTTAAGTGCGCATAAAATTTTATTAGAAAAAAATCCAACGGCTTTATTAATTTTAGTACCCAGACATCCAGAACGATTTGATACCGTCGCTGAATTATTACAAACAGAGGGCTGGGAATTTTCACGCCGCAGCTTGCATCAAAATATCACCCCCAAAACTCAAGTTTATCTAAGTGATACATTAGGTGAAATGATGACAATATTTGCTGCTTGCGATATTGCCGTTGTTGCGGGCAGTTTTAAGCCGATTGGCGGGCATAATGTATTAGAACCTGCTGCTCTTGCAAAGCCCGTGATTAGTGGTCCGATCGTACATAATTTCACTCAAGCAGTGGATTTATTAAAAGAAGCCAATGCGATTGAGCTTGTCGAAAACAGTGCTGAATCATTAGCCACGACGCTTTGTGAATTAGCCGCAAATAGTCATTTGCGCAATGAAAAGGGCGCGCGTGCGCTCGATGTCGTTGAAGCTAATCGAGGCGCTTTAGATAAGCAATTTTACTTAATTAATGAGCAATTATCTCGAGCCGAGTCATTAGACTGAGACTGAGCCTCTGCGCCTGTTTTACTGAAAACAGCTGATTTATTACCGCTAATTTTAGAACGTCGGCGCTCAGGCAAATCTACCAAATATTGGTAACCTTTTGCATCGGCATGGTTTGCCATTATTTGTTTTTCAATTAAAGTAAGATATCGCTTGAATTGATTTTCAATATTTTGATTTTCTTTACGGGCCGTTTGATATAATTGAGAAATGTCAGCAATATCTTTTCTTTGGTCTCGCGACAAATCTGTTTGCGTTATAAGGGCTTGTTCAAATTTTTTTATTGCTTTTTCTATATAGTCGCCAATTTTAATCGTTGGGTCTAGGTCATGTTTTCTAAGTATGGTGCCAAGAAAAACTATAAAACACGCACGTTGACCTTCATCATCATTAAATACAAATTTTGACGGCATAATTATCGCTCTTTATTGTTATATTATTTGAGCATAATTTTCACACAGTTATTTGACAGAGGCAAGAAACCTTTCACGCAATTGCAATAAATCTCGATAAGCCTCAGCTTTCGCAGCAGGGTTTCTCAATAAATAAGCCGGGTGATACGTCACAAACAAAGGTAGCTTATTGTCATCATAGTGATGTGTTTTTCCACGCAATCGACCCAGTGATTCTGTGGTTTCGAGCAAATGCTGCGCGGCAATTCTTCCAACGGCACATAAAACAGTTGGTTGAATAAGGGCAATTTGTTGTTTTAAATACGGCGTACATTGCACCACTTCTTCAGGCAATGGATCACGATTGTTCGGTGGTCGACATTTTAAAATATTCGCGATATAAACCTCTGATCGTTCAAAGCCAATCGATTGCAACATCGCATTGAGTAATTGACCAGCCCGTCCAACAAAGGGTTCACCTTGTTGATCCTCATGAAATCCAGGTGCTTCACCAATGATCATAAGTTTAGCTTTTTCATTGCCAACGCCAAACACGGTTTTTGTGCGAGTTTTGTGCAATGGGCATAATTGGCAATCAGCGACGCATTGTCGAATGGTCTCTAATGAGGTTACATCATGCGAGAAAGAAAGCCCTCGCTCCTCCTCGGACACCCATCCCCCCGCGGGACCTCCGCCCGTCGGAGTGAGGCTTTCTTTCTCGCTCGAAGACCGCTGTAACCAAACCGGAATATCAAGAGCATGTAGTAATGCCTGTTTTTGTGAGTTCATTTACGACATCTTCTCATAGGGATAATACTTCGCCTGCCAAATGACTTGATTAATTGCCTCATCGACACTACGCTCATTTTGATACGTCGCTAAATTGTGCGCGCGTGCAGTTTCAATAATACGTTTCGCAATCGCTAAACTAATTTCTCGCACTTGGGATAAATCGGGTAATAGCGGCGCGTCCTTATCTTTATAAACGGGCGAGAATTTACTCAACGCTTCGGCGGCAGCCCAAATCATTTCATCAGTGAGTTTTTTCGGTCGACAGGCAATCACTCCCAATCCGATGCCCGGAAAAATAAACGCATTATTACTTTGTGAAATACGAATCTTTTTTTCTCGATGGGTAATATGTTCAAACGGACTTCCCGTTGCAACTAATGCTTTGCCATTACTCCATTGATATAAATCTTCCGGATGCGCTTCTGCTCGAGAAGTTGGATTGGATAACGGTAAAATAATCGGACGATCAATATGCGTTGACATTAGACGCACCACTTCTTCAGTAAATGCATTGGTCACAGCAGAGCACCCCACAAGAATCGTGGGTTTTACATGATGTACGACTTCTAATAAAGTCGGAATTTTCTCAGCAATTTTCCAAGTATTTATTTCACTGGCTGCACGCGCATAGGGTTTTTGAAAATCAGTGAGGCCGGGCATATCATCAATCAACAAACCGGGTTGATCAATTAAATAAAAACATTTTTTAGCCTCTTCAGGCGATGAACCTTGTCGCACCATCGCGGCAAATAGCTGATCCGCAACACCTGTCCCGGCGGTACCTGCTCCAAAAAATACAATACGCTCTTCGGATAATTTTCGTCCTGATGCATGCAAACCCGCTAAAATAACGGCGAGTGTGACAGCGCCGGTGCCTTGCATGTCATCATTAAAACTACAAAATTGTTCGCGATAACGTTCTAAATTACGACGCGCATTGTCACGGCCAAAATCTTCCCAATGCAAATACGCGGTGGGTAAATATTTTCGAATAGTTCGAACAAATAAATCAATAAAGTCGTCGTATTCTTTTCCAGTAATACGCGGATGCTTCCAACCCAAATACATCGGGTCATTCAATAATTTTTGATTATTCGTTCCCACGTCTAATGTGATTGCGAGTTTTCTTAAAGGATTCACGCCGGCACATAACACATACACCATCAATTTACCGATAGAAATATTCATGCCGCCAATGCCTTGATCGCCAATGCCTAATACGCGTTCACCATCGGTCACCACCATCAAATCAATTTCTTGATTAGAGCGATTCGCAATCATACTTTCCATTTGATCACGATCAGGATAAGCAAGATATAAACCGCGCGGACGACGTAATTGCAAACTGAATTGTTCAACAGCATCACTAATCGTCGGCGTGTAAATAATCGGCAACATTTCTTCTAAATGTTCGCCGACAAATCGATAAAAAAGCGTTTCATTGGTGTCATGTAGATTATTAAGATAAATATTTTTATTAAGCAAAGAACCTTGTGTTTGATATTGCTGATAAATGCGATACACCTGCTCTTCAAGCGTTTCAACGTGGTGCGGTAATTTTCCTTGCAAATGAAACTGCTTACGCTCTTCTTCAGAAAAAGCACTACCTTTATTAAGGCGCGGGTTGACGAGAAGATCATAGCCATTCACGTTGGTTTTTAACTTTAAAATAGTACCTTCTGCATCGCGAATGAGCTCAAATTGACACGGCATAAACGTTTCCCTAATCCATCTTTTATGATAATTTGAGACTATCTTATCATTAATTTGAGTAAATATCGTGGAAGTAAAACGCTCAGTTGGCATTTGGGGCCTACTTTTTTTATCGGTGGGTGGAATTGTCGGATCAGGCTGGTTGTTTGGTCCCTTTTTTGCCGCACAAGTTGCCGGACCTTCGGCAATTATCGCCTGGGTATTAGGTGGATTATTAATGGTCGTAGTTGCATTAACGTTTGCTGAATTAGCCGCGATGTTTCCCGTCACCGGTGCGTCAATTCAATTTTTACAAGTCAGTCATGGAACGTTAGTCAGTTTTACGTTTGCATGGATCGGCTGGATTTCATCGGTTGCCGTCGCGCCGATTGAAACGCTCGCCTTATTACAATATGCGTCACATTATTTACCCTGGCTGACTTTCCAAAAAGAGGGCGTTACCTTATTAACAGGCCAAGGAACCATTGTTGCCGCAGTCGTCATGGGGCTGATTTGTTGGATTAATGTGATTGGAGTAAATTTACTATCAAAATCGAATGTTTTATTGGGTTGTTTTAAACTCGCGATTCCTATTTTGACTGCAGTGATCTTATTAACGATGGATTATCATCCGCAAAACTTTACCAGTCATGCATTTTTTTCAAGCGGGTTACATGGATTACTCGCAAGCTTACCTTCAGCAGGGATTATCTTTTCATTTATTGGTTATAGTTCTGCCGTACAAATGGGTGGTGAAGCAAAACGGCCGCAATTCGCAATTCCATTTGCCATTTTGGGCGCGTTGGTGATTTGCACAATTTTATATTGTGGCTTACAAATTGCATTTGTAGGTGCTGTACCAGAAAGTGCTTTGCTGAATGGCTGGGAACATTTGAGTTTCGCAGGCGATGCAGGCCCATTTGTTGGCTTAATGAGCTTGTTGGGCGTGGCTTGGTGCGTGCAACTGCTTTATGTTGACGCCGTACTTTCGCCGTTTGGAACCGCGTTGATTTATACAGGGTCAACCGCTCGTATGGCTTACGCCATGGGCAAAAATGGTTATATGCCGAGTTTCTTGCGTAAACTGAATAAACAAGGCACGCCTTCACGCTTAGTTTGGGTGAATTTTTTTCTTGGCATGTTGTTGTTTTTGCCTTTTCCTAGCTGGCAATCAATGATGAGCTTTCTAGTGTCGTCTGTCGTATTTGCTTATGCGGTGGGGCCTTTAGCATTGGTTGTATTACGAAAAATCGCGCCTGATCAGCCTCGGCCATTTCGTTTACCCCAACCAAAATTATTATCATTCCTAGCTTTCTATATTTGCAATATGATTTTATTGTGGGTGGGTTGGTCAATCATGTATAAAATGCTAATTATGATTGCACTGGGATACCTATTGCTTTGGGCATATCGAAAATATGGCCATGGTGAACGTTTTGCGATGGAATGGCATAACAGCGGTTGGTTGTTTATGTACTTATTTTTATTAGGCGCGATTTCTTATTGCGCAAGCTTTGGCGATGGCCGCAACTGGATCGCTTTTGGCTGGGATTTTGCCGCAGTATTTTTAGAAAGTTTATTAATTTTTGCCTGGGCCTATCACAGCGGATGCAAAACACCGGCACAACTCAATGTAATGACGAACAGGGAATCATGATGAAACAAACCGCCGTTTATCCGGGCACATTTGACCCAATAACCAATGGGCACGTCAACATTGTGCAACGCGCCTTAAAATTATTTGATGAAGTCATTATCGCCGTTGCATCAAATCCTGATAAACGGCCGTTTTTATCATATGAACAACGTATTTCTTTAGCCCGAGAAAGCTTCGCTAATGAACCGCGAGTCAGCGTTGAAGGATTTGATACGTTATTAACTGATTTTTTACGCGTAAAAAATGCGAATGTTGTTATTCGCGGATTACGCGCTGTGTCTGATTTTGAATATGAATTCATGTTGGCCGGGATGAATCGTAAACTCATGCCGAAGATTGAAACGATTTATTTGATGCCGTCCGATGAATATATGTTCATGTCATCTTCGTTTGTACGTGAAGTTTCAAAACTCAAAGGAGATGTGAGTACGTTTGTCCCTGCGGTGGTATTAAAGACGCTAAAGGAAATGTAATCTATATTTTTTTGAACGTCATCGATATCTTTAATTGAATCTGCGATAAGTTGATATCCTTCTATAGAATTTTCAATTAAACGCTCACTTAAAGACGTCACTTCATTATCATAGATTACCTTTGAAATATTTCAGCATTTTCTAATATACTCACCAATAATTTTCTGAACGTCATCGCTCACACAATTCTCCTTAATTAATGCTAAATTCCTTGATTTAAAACACAAAAATAATACCCATCTTTTTTATCAAATCGATAAACAATATTTTCCCACGCTTGTGCTGACAACTTATAATCCCCCTCCGCTAAAAACACCGGCGCATGCGTTTTACTCTTCAATTTTTCAATCACATCACTGGATGCACCGCCGTTATTAGCAATATTGAGATATTCATCAAACTGCCTTTCAATCATGCACATGAAATAAATATGTTTGCCTGTTTTAGTTATCAGAAGATACGAGCCAATATTATCAATCAGATAATATTCTACGATGTCATAATCTTGAATAATTTTTTCTAACTGAGTGGACAAAGCATTTGTGTTTAACATGCTATCATTTGGCAGGCTTAAGCTGCTTAATAATGGATACGAATATTTACGGAAGAAACCATGCTGACACGCGATGATACTTTCTTCAACTTCTGTTAATAATTTTTGTGATTTTTTTACCAGAAATTTATCGACGACACCGCGATTAAAAGCGTATAACGCAAGATCGAGATCTGCATTACCGGTAAGCAATATTTTCATCACGGGAACGTTGGAAATTTTTTCAAAAAATTCTACGCCGTTCATTTCCGGCATGATGTAATCTGAAATAATCACGGTGGCCATTTCATACTTAGTTTTGTTTTCAGCGAGTGCATTCATTTTGGATAAGCTTAAATAACGCTCGCCGAATTCCAATTCTTCATCGACCAAGGTATTGGGATTAATGATATTTTGCAAAGACTGCTTTTCTTGCAAATAAGCGAGTGCGTCGTTAGGATTGTTGAACGTTTTAACTAAAAAATTTTCTGATAACTTAGAGGCAAGTATTTTTAAAAAACCGGCATCGTCATCAATTAAAATAATTTGTGTCGGAAAATAAAATGCTTCAATGGTATACATGAGTTTATCCTTTCTTCGTTAATTTATCGGAAATCGCGTTGATGGAGACAAGTATATGCTCTATAAATTCTCTTTGGTCTTTGCTGAGTTTTTTTTCATCGTCGATTAACATACGTAAACCGGCGGCCGGTGAACAAAGATCGTGGGTGATTTGTTTGATAAATGTATGGGTCGCTATCTTCGTTTTTGGATTAAAGTTTTCTTCTTGTTTTCGATGCCAAATAATGCGCGCGGCGGAAAGTAGTTCGACGTCAGTCATAATCGGTGTTTCAAGGCTAGTTTCAGTGTTAAAACAAACGAGGTGATAGGTATTTTCTAATTTTCCTTTGCGTAAGCGGCGACAATATAATTGGCCATTGGCTAACTGCACAATGCAATTGGTTTCAAGGAGATCGTTAATGTGCTTGCCAGATTTTTTAATACCGGCGACGACATCACCTACTTCATAAAATGGCAACATGCCGTCATCGTTAATCGCATACTGGATGGCCGAGGGATAATGCTGTTGAAACAGCGTCATTTCTTCTTCGAGATTGAAAGCTTCGGATTTTTTTTTCGCATCAGGCGCAGATTGTTCCATCGCTTGTCCGACGTTAACGCTCGGTGGCGGCCCGTCTTCGTAGAGCAGCCACTCGACAGTACATAGGACGCCTTCTTGTGAAACACGTTTAATGATTTTATGCGCGCCATCTAACGGCAATCCACCATAACGCGCGATTTCCCAACCTTTGAGAGTATTGACGTTGATATCATTGCCTTCGCACATCTGTTTCCGCGACAAATTGGCTAAGTTTCGAAGGCGCTTGACCCGCGCCGCACGCGCTTCTGGCGTAGAACGGTCGTCGACAACCTCTACCTTTTTCTTATACTTTTGAGTTAGCTGCTCAAAATCTGACATAGCCCATCCTTTTTTGAATATTTTATGCTCTATCTGCTCATAATCATGAGGATAGTATCACGATATGGAGCAAAAACAATGTAAATATCACGAATAGATGAATTATCTCTCTCTTATTTTTGAGGATAAATGTCCGACTATTTTTTCTGCCAATATTTCATAACTTGTGCTAATTAGTGCGGCTTGAGCAGATTAGTTAACTCTAAATCACAATGCGAGATAGATTTATAGCCATTGAGCGCGATTCGAAAGAGTGGCGGCGGGTTAAATCTATTGAAACGAAAAAGGGCGACCAGCGGTCGCCCCTACAACAGACTAATAAAAAAGCTGGTGTACTATTTAATTTTGTCTTCTTTGAATTCAACATGCATACCTAATTTACCAGTTTCGGTATTGTACGCACGTGGATCAAATGCTTTCTTCGCTAATTTTTCTACTTTAGAACCACCGCTGCCGCCTTTTGGCTTAGAGCGTTTAGTCGTGGTTTTGTAAAAACCTGTTTTTGTACCTTTTTCAGTTGTGCCAGTTGAAACCAACTTGACTTTAACTCGATCACCCATTCTGTCTACCCCTAAATAATTGGTCTTTAAACCTGTTCGCCACGTGCACGGATTTCTGCGATAACGGCTTCAACGCCTTTTTTATCGATTGTTTTTAAGCCTTTTCCGCTGACTAACAAAGTGATGTAGCGTTTTTCGGTCGTCATCCAAAAACGGCGTTTATGCAGATTTGGAAGAAAGCGACGGCGTGTTTTGTTGTTTGCGTGCGATACATTATTGCCTGACATCGGTCGTTTACCGGTCACTTGGCATACCATTGACATTGTAATCTCCTAAAATTAAGCCCATTACGGCAGTTAGCCCGCTTTTATACCAAAAATTCAAGCCAGTTGCAATCGGCTATAAGTCTCCATGCTCAGAAAATGCATAAACTTCACTTTGAGCGACGATAATATGATCAATTAAAAGAATATCCATGGTTGCCAAGGCTTGTTTAACGTGTAAGGTGATTGCCAAATCCGCCGCGCTGGGTTTTGCTTCACCCGCAGGATGATTGTGCCCCAAAACAACGGCATGAGCGTTGTGATGCAACGCAAGTTTGACTATTTCTCTTGGGTAAACGGGCACTTGCGTCAGCGTGCCATGAAATAATTCTTCATAATGAATCACACGCAATTGCGTATTCAGCAACAAACACACAAATGTTTCGCGTTGTTTGTGTTTCAAACGAATTTGAAGATATTTTTTTAGCGCGAGGGAACTATTGGTAACCGGTTGTTCACAGGCTTGCTCCCAAAGATAACGTCGACACAATTCTAAAATCGCTTGCAAGGTCACTGCTTTGGCATTGCCAATGCCGTTAATCATTTGCAGCTCTTCATTCGTAGCATGTAAAAGTGCTGCAAGAGACGTATAACGCGTTAATAATTCACGCGCCAAAGCAAGCACAGATTTTTCTTTTGTGCCGGTATTAAGAAAAATAGCCAATAATTCAACATCGGATAATACTTCTGCGCCATAAGTAAGAAGTTTTTCACGAGGCCGAGCATCGACCGGAAATAGGTCGTTGATCATGATGATGTCCAATAAAATGTAGGGGCGGTGCGTGCCCATAGAGCAATATACAAATTAAGCATGTCGGGAGGGAAACGAATTATATCGATGCCCCTACATAATAACAACCGTCTTTGTATTAAAGAAACAACGTGATTTAAGCCGCTGTTAATGTATGAACACTATTGTTACGATATTAAAATATTAAAGATAGGGCGATTGACATGACCACCGATGATGAATCCTCTGATAAACTGGCGCGTGCTCTAATAAACCTGTGCGCAAGAGCTATGGATAGAGACCATGAAGAGCATGCAGGGTATCTGGCTGAACTGAATGACGCTCATGCCAAAATTACGCGGCTTTCTAAAATATCTGACACTCTTGCTGCAACATTAGGCCACGCTATTTCATTAATCAAACCCGAAAAACTCAATCAATTTTCTTTAGCACTCAATAATCTTTTAACAGAAGAGGTAACAAATAATTATCCAGGGCTTGCGTTTGTCAAGCAGATAGCACTTAACCTCATCAATGAGCGTCAGAAAAAAAATCCTGTTACCTCACGCAAAAGAGAGAACGAAAGTTTTAACAATGAGCAGAAAAAAACACCTGCTGCTCCACCCAAAGCGGAAGATAAATATCCTAAAAATACGCCAAATGAAACACCTGTTGCCACACTGAAGAAAGCATATGAGGAGCGTGTATCAAAATTCACGCATGAAAATAAAAAAGATTATCTGAGTCAACTCAGCACTATTTTTCCGCCCACGCATTTAGAGCTTATAGCGTTAGGTCTCAATGATGAAGAAGCGCATAATGAGGCACTTGCACTTCATCAATTTTTTGCAGAGACATGTGGTTCTTTTGAGCTATCGAAAGAGTCAACAGACGCTATTAAATGCCAAACCCGTCTTTTTAGAGATCTTGCAAGAGATATAAATAGCAAAAAATATTCCATAGAAGAAGTATCGAACTTTATTAAGCATGAGGACAGAGAAAACGAAGAAACAGTAAACGGTTTACGGCGCACATTATCGGCTTATAATACGGCGCCAAAGAATTTGTACACTCAAAAGTTTATGAATAATTGTTTGGAATGCTTGTCCATGGTGATCGACAGTCGTAATGAAAGAAAACAAGAAGATCAAGAAAATAATTATAAATTAATGTTAGAAAACTATGCGCAACCGTTGCGCGCCTACAAAGTCACAAGTAATGATTGGAGTACACTTTTACCGCCAAATGCCCGAGCTATAAAAAGAAAATATTTTGTCAATGATGACGAAGCGATTGCGTTAGAGTTTCGTCATTGGAAAATTTTTATTAACTATTGCGAAAATATGAGCAGAGCTTTAATTAAGCAAGAAGGATCTGGTTATTTCAAATGGCTTGTAAACGCAATTGTCACCTATAACAAAAATTATACCAATAATGATTTTGTTATTGAAATCAAATGGTTGCGAGACACCCAAAATTTTAATGCGCTCGCAAATATACTGGAAAAAAATATTGCGTATGGATATATCAATGCGCAAGTAAAAGAAGTGCTGAAATTATGTAATATGCGTTTATGGTTTTTAAAAAGCAATATTGACAAATTAGAACAGTTGAAAACATTCTTCACAAAAAAAAATATATCTTATTTTGATATTGATGATTTATGTATTCATGCATTGGCTGTAAGCGCCAACGGCGATTTCACAGCCAATAAAATCGTATCCATCATACTTGTTGCTTACAATAACAGTAAAAATGTAGAAATATTAAGCGCGCTTTTTGTGAATGAATTATGCGATTTCTTTTCTACTAGGTCACACAACTCAGTTCATTCAAAATTACTGTTTACTTCTTTGGTTTGTGAATATACACATGACTGGAGTGCAGACGGTATAGCCAAGAAAAATGTGGTCATTCGTGCGTGGGAAGAATTGATTACCGCCCTTGCGAAATCTCCTCATCGTCCAGAAACATGTCGCGCTTTATTGGTTAAGTTGTGTAAAACAGTCGCTTATCCAAGTTGTCAGTCAACTTTGTATCAGTTATCAGAGCCAAATTTTGCAACAGAATCTATGCAACGCATTGCACAAGAAGGCGCTTGCTTGAGTTCCGAGTCTCGACAATTATTAGGCTTACCTCTTAGAAATTCTACTCACAACGCAGAAGAGTTTTTGGATGAAATAAGGGCTTTATTACAACAAGAAAAATGCATGCCTTCAAATTCATTAGGTTACGGTACTTGATTGCGTCGCTCAACGCTTTCTGCTAATTTTTCTAGCAATGGCAGTGTTTGTTCCCACGATAAACACGCATCCGTAATACTTTGACCATAGCGTAGCGCTTGTTTATCGTGCAGCGCTTGTCGCCCTTCTTGTAAAAAACTTTCCAGCATGACACCGGCAATAGGTTGATTGCCATTGGCAACGTGTTGCGCAACCACATGAGCGACATCGATTTGCTTTAAATGTGTTTTATCACTATTACCATGACTACAATCAATCATCAAATAAGGATGAAGATGCGTTGTTTTCAAAAGTGCGACACTGTTTTCAATCGAGCGCACATCATAATTAGAATTCGTATTCGAACCACGCAGAATAATATGGCAAGTTGGATTTCCGTTTGATTCAAGAATAGTCGCCACCCCCTCATGATTAATGCTGAGAAAATGATGCGGATGACTCGCGGTTTCAACAGCATCAATGGCGATTTGAATATTGCCATCGGTATTGTTTTTAAACCCAATGGGCATGGGCAACGCAGATGCCAGTTCGCGGTGACTCCGACTCTCTGTCGTGCGCGCGCCAATCGCCCCCCAGGTAATGAAATCACTCAGATAATGAGGTGAAAATGTATCGATAAATTCTGTCGCTGCGGGGACATTTAATGCAGTGATGTCTGATAATAATTTTCGCGCCAATATTAAGCCTTCATTGATTTGATGGCTGCCATCTAACTGGGGGTCGTTGATCAACCCCTTCCAACCCATCACGGTACGTGGCTTTTCAAAATAAACGCGCATGACAATGTGCAATTGCTGCGAATAAGTGTTGATGGCCGCTTGTAAATGGCGCGCATATTCCAATGCGGCGGCTGGATCATGAATAGAGCAAGGACCTAAAACGACCAATAGGCGGCCATCTTGTCCCGTCAAAATAGCTTCGGCTTGTTTTCTTGCAGTCTCAACTGTTTGCTGAGCGGCAGACGAACGCGGGAAGGCTGCTATCACTTTTTGCGGCGACAGCAGCGTTTGACGTGATTTAACGCGCCAATCGTCAGTATTTTCGAACATGTTAATGCAATGTGTCTAAGACAATGCATAAATCTTAACAGTTAGGATGGGGAGGCACAAGGCACGGCCCCTACTAGAAATCGACGGGCAGCTTATCTAAATTTCTGCCGTAAAAAATCTCTAACATTTCGCGACGAACGCGCGTGCGAATTTCACGCAACTCTTGTTGTCCGAATTCTTCAATCCCAGCGCCAAACAGATAATTATTGAGATCAAAATTTTTCAACAACATTTTGGTATGAAACATATTTTCTTGATACACGTTCACATCAATCATTTGATAATTATTGCGAGTTTCAGACGAAAAATAATTTTGAATGGAGTTAATTTCATGATCTTGAAAATGTTTAATACCATCGGTATCGCGCGTAAATCCACGAATTCGATAATCTACTGTCACAATATCAGAATCAAAACTGTGAATAAGATAATTGAGCGCTATTAACGGAGAAATAATCCCGCACGTAGAGACATCAATATCAGCACGAAATGTTGAAATACCTTCATCGGGATGGCTTTCTGGATAAGTGTGTACCGTAATATGGCTTTTATCTAAATGCGCTACAATTGTTTCAGGCAATGGACCTGGAGATTCAGTATTGGGCAGTTTTTTTTCATTTAACGGGCCTTCGCTAATCAGCATCGTGACGCTCGCGCCTTGCGGCTCGTAATCTTGCGAAGCAATATTCAAGATATTTGCGCCGATAATGTCACTAACGTCGGTTAAAATCTTAGTCAAACGTTCGGCATTATAGGCCTCATCGATATAACGAATATACTCTTCTTGATGCTGTTTGGTTTTCGCATAACAGATGTCGTAAATATTAAAACTCAGCGAGTTTGTTAAATTATTGAACCCATGAAGAGCAAGCTTTTTTCGATTAATCTCTACCAACGCTAAGATCCTTACTTTATGCCAAAACAAGCACTAATTGTGCCACAGTTACTTTTCTTCGCCAACCTGATAACTCGAATACACTTCATTCAATTGTTGTGAAACGCGAACGAAAGTCGTGCGTTTGGTAAGCTCTTTTAAACGATTCGCGCCGACATAGGTGCATGCCGAACGAAGTCCACCCAAAATATCAAGCAACGTGTTTTCCAGCGCACCACGATAAGGCACGTGAACAAGCCGCCCTTCGCTGGCCCGATAATCGGCAACACTGCCATAATGCGTATTCATTGCTTGTTTTGAACTCATGCCATAAAACGCTTTAAAAGGCTGACCATTTTTTTCGATTATTTCACCGCCACATTCATCGTGACCCGCAAGCATGCCGCCCATCATCACAAAATCCGCCCCTGCCGCAAACGACTTGGCAACGTCGCCTGGACACGTGCATCCACCATCGGCACAGACCAACCCTTGCAAACCGTGCGCCGCATCTGCACATTCAATAATCGCCGATAACTGTGGATAACCAACACCTGTCTTATAGCGCGTCGTACAAACAGACCCCGGTCCAATGCCGATTTTAACGATATCCGCGCCGGAAATGAGCAATTCCTCTGTCATTTCACCGGTCACGACATTACCTGCCATAATGACTTTATCGGGGAACGTGTCACGTAATTGACGCAAAAAGCTCACAAAATGCTGCGTATATCCATTGGCAACATCCAAACAAATAAACGGTGTCTCAACACGCGCAAACACTTCTTTCGCCATCAAAAAATCATCTTGGCTCGTGCCCATCGATACAAAACAATGCTGCAACGTCTCAGGCGACGTTTTGCTGTAATTTTCCCAATCTTGTAACGTGACAAATTTATGCATTGCTGTCATAAGATTATGTTTTTTCATCACCTTCGCCACATCGAAAGTACCGGTGTGATCCATATTTGACGCGACAATTGGAATGCCGGTCCAGGTACGCGATGCATGCTTGAATTTGTAGGTTTGCTCTAAACTCACTTCAGAACGCGAGTTCAAGGTGCTACGTTTTGGACGAATTAAAACATCTTTAAAATCAAGCTTGATATCATTTTCTATGCGCATGGGGTTCTCTGCTGAATGTGGTCTATAATTTTTGAAAGGTGGACCATAGCATAAATTGGCAGTTTTATGCTACTAGGTGGCGAGTGGTTGCCTGCCTTCAATTACGCTACAATGCCGCCAACTTTAAAACGTCACTAAGTGATTTATGCCAACCCCTCCTCCGATTATTTTTGTTGATGGTTCTTCTTATTTATATCGCGCTTATCACGCCATTCCGCCGCTGACCAACAGCAAGGGTCTGCACACGCACGCGATTTATGGCGTGATCAATATGCTAAAAAGTTTGTTGGAGCGGTATAAACCAGATCATGTCGCGGTAGTATTTGACGCGAAAGGTAAATCGTTTCGCAGTGATTGGTATCCAGAATACAAAGCGCATCGCCCACCGATGCCAGAGGATTTACGTGAACAAATTGAACCACTGCATAAAGTTATTGAAGCGATGGGCTTGCCATTGTTGTGTGTTTCTGGCGTTGAAGCGGATGATGTGATCGGTACATTGGCGCGCCAAGCAACGGAACAAAAGTTAGAAGTGGTGATTGCCACCGGCGATAAAGATATGGCGCAATTGGTGAATGAACATATCACTTTAATTAACACAATGACAAATCAAAAATTAGATCACGCGGGGGTGATTGAAAAATTTGGTTTAGCGCCTGAAAAAATAATTGATTATCTTGCCTTAATGGGAGATACATCAGATAACGTTCCCGGCATTCCCA
>JAZKAS010000012.1:0-5380 GCA_040389005.1 Pseudomonadota bacterium | reverse complement strand
AAAATCCCCCCGCTCGCTACGCGATCGACCCCCTTTTTCAAAGTGGGTTATCTTCGTCGCTATTGTCATCAGTAATCTGCAGGAGTCTCAAAAAATTGTCCGCCACAAAGCTCGAGTAAAAATAAAATACACAGCTTAATAAAGCCTTAAGTAAAAAAATATACCATGCTCGCCACACTCATGATGTTTAGTTGATAATTAGGAGAGAAGTAAAAATGTCAAATCACTATGATGAAGAGAATCAGGAAAAAAAAGCACAATATCAACAAGGTATTGAAAGAGGAAAAAGCGAGGAAATTAAGAGCTGGCTGTCGCGTTGTGCTAATTTTTTAAATAAATTTGATAACCCCATTTTGATGAGCGATCCAAAAATTGCGGCAAATATAAGAAAAGCACTTGCCGAACTGGAAAGTTATCTATGGCAAGATATGTCAGAGGAAAAAAGGTTTTTTTCTGAAAACCCATTTTGGTTGTGCAATGCGTTACGACCTGCTTCTGTTGTTTCTAAAGATCAATTTCAAGCATTGGCCAACTGGTACAGCCAAGTATACGAAAAACCTACGGATGCCAACAAAGCAAAAAGAAATTTTTGCCCTAATGAAAATGCTTATGACGCCCGTGATGAAGCGGAAATACATGCTCATGCAAAATTTCGCACGCAAATGCAGGCAAGAAATGCCCAGTATTACGGAGATCACATCTACAAGCACCACGGATCTGATAAAGAGCTTGTAGAAGATATTTGCGCATTACTTGAAGAAAAACACAGCATGCTCCTCGGCAATACTTCTAAGCACACGCACGCAATAAAAATATAATCGCTCTAGGATTTATCGATAAATTCCCGTATAATCTGCCAACTTTTTAACCATAACAACAAGGAAATACCCCATGGCTATCGAAACCACATTATCTATTATCAAACCTGATGCCGTTGCCAAACATGCGATTGGTGCGATTTACGACCGTTTTGAAAAAGCAGGCTTGAAAATCGTTGCTGCGAAAATGATGCATTTGAGTTTAGCACAAGCCTCTGAATTCTATGGCATTCATAAAGAGCGTGGCTTTTTCAAAGACTTAGTAACATTCATGAGCTCTGGTCCTGTCATGATCCAAGCACTTCGTGGTGAAAACGCAGTATTAAAACACCGTGAAATCATGGGCGCGACAAATCCTGCGGATGCGGCTCCTGGTACAATTCGCGCTGATTTCGCTGAATCGATTGATAAAAATGCGGTTCACGGTTCTGATGCGGCAGAAACAGCGGCGGTTGAAATTGCTTACTTCTTTAGTCAAAGTGAAATCGTAGGTTAATTTTTTATATATCCTCATCCCCCTGTCGGCACTTTTTTTCACTGAAAAAAGCGTCAAATAGGGGGCATTAGAATCTCCTGCCGGCGCGGGAGAAGGGTCTCCGTAGATGGCACAATGCAATGAACACAGACAATATGACAAATTCTTCAATCACCGAAAAAGTTAACTTGCTTAATTTTGATAGAAAAGGGCTTGGGGAGTATTTTGTCAGCATTGGCGAACCTGCTTATCGTGCTTCGCAAATTATTCAATGGGTTCATCAACTCGGCGCAAAAGATTTTGACGTGATGACTAATGTCAGTAAAAAATTGCGCGAACGCTTAAAAGAGCTCTGTGAAATCAAAACACCCGAAGTCGTTTTTGATCGTCTTTCAAACGATGGCACACGAAAATTTTTATTAAAATTGTCGTGTGGCAATAATATTGAAACAGTTTATATTCCCGAAGAAGATCGCGGCACGTTGTGCGTGTCATCGCAAGTTGGCTGTTCATTGAATTGCACGTTTTGTTCGACAGGCGCGCAAGGATTTAATCGTCAATTGCAAATTTCAGAAATTATTGGCCAAGTCTATGTGGCACATCACTTAATGGCGACTGCAGAAAAGCCACGCCCTATTACCAACGTGGTGATGATGGGCATGGGCGAACCGTTATTAAATTTTGATAATGTTGTGCCCGCCATGAATCTCATGCAGGATGATTTTGGTTATGGAATTTCAAAATATCGCTTAACGTTAAGCACCGCTGGCGTAGTTCCAAAAATTTATGAACTCGCAAAAATTAGCGATGTTGCACTCGCCATTTCATTGCACGCACCGAATGATCAATTACGCTCTGAGATCGTGCCCCTAAATAAAAAATATCCGATCGCAGAACTCTTACAGGCATGCAAAGATTATTTTAAAGATGCGCCACGACGACATATCACCATGGAATATGTCATGCTAAAAGGCGTGAATGATCAACCGGAACATGCACGACAACTCATTAAATTACTCAAAGATATCAATTGCAAAGTGAATTTGATTCCGTTCAATCCTTTTCCCAATACTCGTTACGAACGTTCCGATCGCAAAACGATTGATGCGTTTCGCGATATTTTAATGAACGGTGGTTTACAAACCATGACACGCAAAACCCGCGGTGATGATATCGATGCTGCTTGTGGTCAATTGGCAGGCGAATTTAAAGATCGCACCAAGCGTAGTGCGAAATTAGCAGCAATCGCGGTGGTCGCACGATCATCTTCCTGATAAAAGTGCGCCAAATCACGAAAACAGCCAATCAAAAGCAGTTTAACTACTTACAACCTTTTCCAGCCGCGATTACATAATCGCCGTTGCGAAACATTGTTTCTCTCAGAAAAGCACATGTGGTATGCTCACTAATTGCGACATTTTCGCCTTCAAAAACGCCATCCTTTTCTAATATTTTGACAACCGCCGGGCTAAACGCAGTGCCCTCACTTTCTGTGCCACTCAGGGTTGTAAAAATGCGATTATAACCACCCTGACTATTACGCACAGCCACAGTAAAATCTAAGTCGCCCACTCCAGTGCTTGATACTAGATCGTCTATTTTTGTATTCAGTGAGGTAATCGCTAGTTCTAACTTACGAAATTCAGCTTTGTTTTTATCGCAAGTATTTTCGACAGCAAATGCTTGCCCACACGCCACCATACTTCCAATCATCGTCAACATTGACAAATATTGAGTAAATTTACTTGTTAACATTTTTATCTCCTTTAAAAAATTTTGAAAAACGCAGGCTTCGTTTTATTATATACAAGCATGTATAGAGTGCAAGAATTTCTAGCGTTCAACTATAAGGATATCCAAATCAAACTCGCCATTCGACCGGTAGCAGCATCTCGTCGATAAGAAAAGTATTTTTCAGGATTCGCATAAGTGCATTCATTGGATAAATAAATGTTGTCAATATTGACTCCCAATCGTATTAAACGTTGCACTGCTAACAAGGGCACATTCGCCAACCATTTTAAAGGACGACCGCCGGCAGCCCCTACAAATGCTGCGTTTAATTCTTTTTGCGAATGCGTTTCAGCGAATTTCATATAAAAATCTTCACCGACTTCATAATTCGCTTGATGAATCGATGGGCCAATCCAGATTAATAATTCGCTCGGTTTTGAAGAGAGTTTTAATAATGTATTTTCAATTACCCCTGCGGCGAGCCCTTGCCAACCAGCGTGAATGGCGGCAACTTCTGTGCCCGCTTTATTCGTGACTAAAATCGGCAAGCAATCTGCGGTCATGACGACGCATACTTCGTTAGGTTTTTGCGTGTAGCTTGCATCCGCATTGGGTGCAAGTTCAGACGAAATGGTTTCAGCTAATAATGCAATATTACTGTGAGTTTGATTGAGCCATTTAGGCGTTGACGGAAGATTCGCGCGCTGCATTAAGTCTTGTCGATTTTTTAATACACACTCTTTATCATCACCTACGTGTAATGCTAAATTAAATTCTGCATACGGATCGACGCTTTTTCCAGGATAACGTGTTGTGCAATACGCTTTAATATTTTTCGGCGCTGGCCATTGAATCATAATCGCGAACCCCCGCCCAAATCTTGATACAAGTTAACCAGCGTCACCATTTGCATGAGCTTCATTTGATTCACCTCGATGGCTGCTTGATCCACATTTAATTTTTCTCGCAATACAGTGAGATAAGAATCAATACCTGTTTTATATAATCCCAACGTTAGCACATATTGCTGATTAGCATTATTATATGCTTTATGCGTTGCAATATACCTTTGATTCGCCATATCATGATTCACTAAATCATTATCAACATCGCGCAGCGCTTTTCTAACGGTATCAATGTAATTATAATACGCGACTTTTTCAGCACCTTTAAGCGCATCTATCTGGCCAAAAATACTGGGATTAATGGCCCATACTAAGTATGCATCATAAATACTCGTACGTTGACCAAAAAACTGCGGTGCGCCGACATCAGCTGCACCCTTAAACATATCTAATTGCACTGATGGCAATAACTCTGTTTGTGCGCCACCGACATTTTGTACACTTAAATGATATTGCAATTCTGCTATCGCAACATCAGGACGATTCGCCAACACTGTGACGGGTAATGTCGCCACATTTGGATAATGCGTGTTAACTTGACTGAATTTTATTTTTGTAGCTATTTTTCCAGGATTTTGATTGATTAAATAGCGCAATGCATTTTGACTATTAGTAATATTATTCTCAATCACTTTTTGCTGAACGACGGCTTGATTCATTTTTTGAGCGATGCTTTCCACATCAATATCTGAATTTAATCCATCTTGATAATTCGTTTTTTGAATTTCAAGAATTTCATTTAAATCTTTTTGATATTGTACATATAATTTTAATTGTTCTATTTGCGCAATAAGCGTGTAATAACTATTCGCAATCTGTCCAATTAGCACTAACTTAGTCGCCGCTATGGCTTGTTCTTGCGCGGCGACTTTTAATTTAGCCGATTTTGTTATGGCAATGGTGTTAAAAATATTAAACATCGAATACTGTGGCCACAAGCCGTAGAATCCTTGCGGATCACCTAAAGCAGGATTGTTCGAATAACCGCCTAAAAATGAAAGGCTGGGAATCCAACTGAGTTCAACCGCTTTTAATTGGCCTTGCGCTTGTTCGAGATTTCCTTGCGCTTGCCCAATGCTATTATTATTCGCCAAACCATCTTTAATCAGTTGATTGAGTGTTGGGTCATTAAATTTTTGCCACCAAGCCATATATTCAATATTCTTTTCTTGAGCCAGGTGAGTTGAAGAAAAATTGGTCCATTGACTGGGTGTGTCAACATTTGGAGTCTTATATTCTGGCGACATCATCGAGCATGCCGCTAACAAAAAACACAACGAACCACTGATGCAGCATTGCTTAATATTCATTATAAATTATCCATGGTTTTTTGTATTTGCGTTTTTAATAAAGGTATTTGTGCGTTTTCAGCATCATTGATTTGAAAATAATGCAAACTAGAAATCGCGCGAAAAGTTTGCACAATACCTTCATCAATATGTTTTTCT
>JAZKAS010000011.1:14749-27376 GCA_040389005.1 Pseudomonadota bacterium | reverse complement strand
TCCTTTGGTCGGCGCATTATCGTCTAATTTATTACAAGGTGAACAAGGGTTTTATGCTGAGTTTGAAGCGTTGACGCATGTTCAAGTTAAAGGTTTGTGGTTGGAGCGTGTGGTGATTCAGCGGCATCCTGCTTTTATCAAAATAACTGGCGCGATGGATTCGCCAGAGAAGTTAGATCAATTGCTAAAACAATTAGCCTTGCAACCTGCTTTTAAAAATATTCAATTTCTCGGCGTTGATGTCAATAAAGGATTGTTGCCGGATGTGCCTGAAAAATATAAAAAAGAAATTGAGCAGCTCAAGATTCCGGAGTTTTATCATTTTACGCTTCAAACAAGTGTGCTCAAAATATCAGGAGCGTCTGTATGAGAACGTTAGCGTATAAAATTAATCAATGGCCTGTTGGGCTACGCAGTTTTGTTTTATTTATCATGTTGTTCGTTCTGTATGTGGTGTGGTATTTTTTGTTAGAAAAGCCTTTGCTTGCAAACAATCACGCTATGTTAGAGCAGCAAATTCATGACCAAACACTTACAAAAGAATTGAGCGCCTTGTACGAATCGCGATCTAATTTTATTTACAAAAATGCGCTTCAAGCGGTTCCACTTAAGCAAGTTTTTCAAGACGCCATTTCCAATATTGTTGGATTAACAATGGCGAGTTATGTGGATAATTCAGTGGTCACATTACCCGCAGGGGCGCATCAATTTACGTTGGCTGCGACTGTGTTGAATCTATCTTTATTCAACATGATTGGGCAATCGTTTGCAACGCTGGTTTTTTCAGGAAGATTTGATAGCTTTGTCACTTATTTACAAACTTTGCAAAAAGCGCCCGTTGGTATTTATTTTGACAGCATTGATTTTAATATGAATCGTTACCCTAAAGCGGAAATCACGATGAAAGTCTTTACGCTGAAAGGAGCTTAAGCATGAAGCAAGCATTGACGTTGCTTATTTTGGTGGAATTGTCTATTCTTGTTTCCTCTGCGCCAGCTTGGGCAGATAATCCCAACCCGAATTTTAATCCATTCACCCCTCCTGAAAATATACAACTTTTTTATCAAGTGATTTACCCTGATCCTTCGGAAACAGTCATTGAGTATAAAATGTATATGCAAACAGGCGGCAAAATGATTGCGTTGCTCAATGAGACGTTTGTTTCAGAGGGCGATACGTTTCAAGGTATGCAAGTGAAGAGTGTGAATAGTAAGCGCGTCGTTTTACTCACTACGAATGGAGAGAAAAGAATTGTGGTAATTGATGCAGAGCAATCTAAATTGCAAAAACTGCGTGAGATGATGAATGAGGAAAGCCAATGAAGTACATGAATTATAAGATCATAGTTATCGTCACTGCGGTCGCTTTTTTAGTGGGTTGTATGAAGCCAAGTGATAAAAACTATAATGATAATCTGACCAATATACATAATGAGCTGACACAAGATGCTCGAAACAAACAGCGTATTGAAGAAAATGCAAAAAAACTTGTGCTTCCAGCCTCAGTTTCAACACAGATGATGCCTTCTTCGGCAGCGCTTCCGGGTGTTAAGGACAATAGCATCTCGGTGCGCTTTGATGTGTCAGTGAATAACGTCGCGGCCAAAGAATTTTTTTCCGGACTATCCCAAGGATCAGGTTATAGCTTGATCCTTGCGCCGGGAGTAACAGGCAATATTACGCTTAAATTAAAACAAGTCACGTTAACAGAAGCGTTGGATGCCGTTTCAGATTTGTATGGTTATCATTATGAAAAAACTAGCTATGGTTATAAAATTTATCCCAAAGAATTGCAAACACGCATTTTCATGTTAGATAAACTCATGTTGCAGCGTACTTTACAAACTAATACACAAATCAATAGCTCGGGCGGTGATTTAACTCAAGCAGCATCATCTTCGACGAGTACCGCTGGATCTACGATAACACCATCAACAGTCACAATTCAGGCTTCACAAAAAGATACGTTCTGGAGTGATATGACGACGACAATTAACGCACTCATTGGGGCCAATGGTAATAGTGCCAAAGATACTAATTCTGAAAGTCCCTTGGTACAAGTCACTGCGGATACCGGTATGGTTCTAGTGCGTGCTTATCCAAAAGATATGGCCTTAGTTGAGCAGTATATTATTAAAACGCAAAATATTTTAGGCCGAGAGGTAATTATCGAAGCGGAGATTTTAGACGTTGTATTAGCCAGTGAATATAGTGCGGGCATTGACTGGGCTGCCTTAACTGCAGGGGGATCCATTTCGCCGTCAACCTCAATGCCGTTAACGCCAACAACCGTCACGAGTGGGTTGTTATCGAGCGTTTACAATTTGAGTATGTCGGGTGATCGTAACAATTTTAACTATGCGCTTTCACTCATTTCAACGCAGGGTAAAGTATCTGTACTTTCAAAACCAAGAGTGTCGGCCATTAATAATCAGAGCGCTATTATCAAAGTAGGTTCGGATAATTATTACGTGACTAACGTACAAAGCCAAGTGACGACGGGCGGTGGCGGTGAAAGTACCAATACCACAACGTCAACGATTAATTTACAAGCCTTTTTTTCGGGTATTTCTTTGTATGTAACGCCACAAATTACAGAACAAGGCGAAGTCAATCTGCATATTCATCCTTCTGTCAGTAAAGTCAGTGAAAATATTTTAACAGTGAATGTGGATGGTCAAGAATCGCAACTGCCTGTCGCGCAGTCTGACATTCGAGAAACCGATACTGTGGTGCACGCAAAAGATGGTCAAGTGATTATTTTAGGTGGTTTGATGCAAACACTAGCAGCGAGCAGCGCTTCGGGTTTGCCATTGAATTCGAAATATCAAGACACATTAGGCGCTGTCACCACGGCACATCAAAATACAGGTGTTAAGAGCGAGTTGGTTATTCTGCTTCGCCCGATTGTTGTGCAAGATAATGTATGGAAAACAGAGTTAGATAAGACCGCTAAGTCTGCTTATTCAGAAAAATCAGCACAAGAATTTTTTAGGAATGAATAATGCACGCGGAAATTAAACGTTATTTTCAGTTGCAAGATTTGCCTTTTGAGCAAACGCCTAATTTGAAATTTTTTTGTGATTTTGAATTATATCGTGATGCACTAGAAGCTATTACGCATAGCTTAGAAAAAGGTGAGCCAATCATTAAGGTGGTTGGTGAGGTCGGGACGGGTAAAACGCTGTTGTGCCGTAAACTGATCGATGCGTTGGATGCAAAAGATATGGTGACGCTCTATATTCACAATCCATTACTGAATACAGAAACGCTTTTTCGTTTGATTGCAGATGAATTATCCATAGCACATAGTGCCACCGATGTTGAATATTATCTTTACAAAAATATTACTGATAAACTGTTAACATATTATCATGCGGGTAGGCGCGTTGTTTTGTTGGTTGATGAAGCGCAAACACTATCGGATGCATCATTGGAAGCGTTGCGTTTATTGACCAACTTAGAATCTGAGCATCAAAAACTGATTCAGCTTGTGTTGCTTGGGCAGCCTGAATTAGATGAACGTTTAGGGGCGAAAAAATTTAGGCAATTGAAACAGCGCATTGGTTTTTCTGTTCAGCTGACGTCACTACAATCGCATCAAATTGCATATTATCTGCAACGACGTTTGATTACAGCCGGTCATGCCACGGGAGATTTGTTTTTGCCTGTGGCGAGTCAAATGATTTTTGAAGTGAGTTTTGGCATTCCTAGAGTCGTCAACATTATTGCTTATAAAGCGTTATTGGCTTCGTATGTTCAAGGAAAATCTTTGGTGGATAAAGAAGCAACGCAAGCAGCTATTCTCGATTCAAAAGAAGTGATTGCATCGTGTTCGCAGCAGAAAAAGTTATTCAATCGACAAGATTATGCGCTTATGGGGCTTTTCGTTATTGCCGTTGCAGTCTTATTTTCATTTTTTTTATTGATTAGGTGAGTGGTATGAGTCTTTTAATTGACGCACTAAAAAAACATCGATTAACCTCAGCGCCTTCTACGGCACAAGTTGGGGGTGATGCGCTGAAAAGCATCTCTTCTGGTAGAACAAAAAAAATAATAATCATTAGTTTGATCGCGATTATTGTTATTGCATTAACGGCCATCAGCAGTTTTTTAATATTCAAACATATTGAAAAGAAGCGTATGACACAAATGATTGGTGGAAAAGCTGAGCAAATACAAAAAGTTAAAGAATTATTAGAAAAGAAATCAGGCGAAACTGAGAAAACGCCAAATTCACCAGAAGGTTCTGGAGAATTGCGTGAGCAGCTAAAACAAAGAATGCAACAGCACGCTGAAGATCAAACATCTGCGGCCGCCGCAACAGATAGCGTTGCTCCAGCAGATACAGGCGATGATAATGCAGCTACGTCAGATTCGGCTCCTGCTCCTGCTTCTGATGCAACATCAGCTGACTCAACTTCTTCTGCTCCTGCTACACGCGCTCAACCCCTGCGTGCTCGATTAGCAGCGCATAAAGCAGGCGATGTTCCTAGGCAATCTGCTCAAGCTCAAGACCAAAATGATGCTCAAGAAACTAGTGCAAATTCCGATGATACTTCTTCCGATGACGCCTCTTCTGATGACAGCGATTCAAGTGACGATAACCCAAATAGTGGTGGTGTAAAAGTAGATATTAAAGTCGTTTCCGATCAGCAGGGCGCCAATAATGCTACGTATCAAAAAGCATTAGAATATATGCAACTTAATCAATATGATAAAGCGTTACCTTTGCTTGAAAATAATGATAGTCTATTATTAAAAACACAAGGCCTTTCAGCGTTATTACTCGCAAGAATTTATTTGGCGACCGCTGAATATGAGCTCGCGGATCAAGTGCTTGATCGGGCGTTATTATTGCATGCCGGTTCTGAAGTAGATTTATTAGAATTAAGAGCGCAAGCACTCTTTATGCAAAAAAAATATCAAGAAACGATTGATCTTCTTTCTTCGCAGTCACCGGATTTATCGACTTCACCAGAATATTATACGTTATTAGCGGATGCGTATATGCATTTAGAGCAACCAGACAATGCGGTTTCAGTGTTTCAGCAAATTGTGGCACGATTCCCAAACTCACCGAGTTATTGGCTAGGATTAGCGGTGGCTTATCAAAAAATGGGCGAAGCAGCGAGCGCGATTGTGGCTTATCGTCGTGCGGCGCAATTGAGCCCGAATGATCCACAGGTGACTTTGTTTATCAATCAACAATTATCTGAATTGCAATCGATTTAAGAAAAGGGCACAAGGTTATGATGAATGGGATTATGGATGATCACTATCCTACGTTACACGAGGGATTTAGCTTTACCGATTTTTTATTGCAAATTTACCCAGAGTTGCGCGCAGATCCATCGTTAGAGCATGAAAGTATTCTGACTGCGACTGCGCTTGATGAACAGTATGCACTTTATAAGAAAACTATTTTTTTTGATTTGAGTAAAGAACAAGTTGCGATTGATCGAGCGTTACAATTGCCCGAAAAAAATGCGTATGCACTCAATGCTTTGGTTTTATCGCAATCAGCAGACGGATTAATCGTTGGTTTTTTAAATCCTCTAGATGAAGAAGCGGTGCATGCTGTGCAAAGCATTGCAAATACATTTATTCAGCCAGTGATCGTGAAGCAAAAAGATTTAAATCGCATGCTTCGGCTCACTTATCGAAAAACAGAAGAAATCCAACGCTATGCAGATAGGATTATTATTCAATCAGCGCTGGCTGAACCTTATGAGCTGCTTGATGAAACTGAAGATGATCAAATTTCAGAATTGGCGCGTTTGATTGTGCGTGATGCTTTTGAGATAGAAGCTTCTGATATTCATATTGAAACTAATCGATTGAGCGTCAGTGTTCGTTTGCGTGTTGATGGATTATTGCAAAAATATTCACTCGCTAATATTGCGGTGGGCGATCATTTGGTGCGTTATTTTAAGTTGTTAGCCGATGTTGATATTACCCAAGATCAAACTCCAAGCGAAGGCAAAAAAGTAGCGATTACCGTTGGCCAAGAAAGCATGAATCTACGAATTTCTTTTATGCCAACGTTTGATGGTCAATCGGTGGTGATTCGTATTTTAGGAAAAGCGGATTCTTATGCGCTGAGTAATAAAATTAATAATCTCGATTATCTTAAAGAAATTAAAGCCTATCTTGCTAGAAGTTACGGCATGTTTCTTATTTCTGGCCCGACAGGTAGCGGCAAAACTACAACGCTTTATAGCGCCATTCAAGAAATCAATACGCCCGATAAAATGGTGATTACATTAGAAGATCCTGTTGAAGCCGCTATTCCTGGTGTTAACCAAGTGCAGGTGAACCAAAATATTGATTATACGTTTGCCGAAGGTATTCGTTCTGCATTACGGCAAGATCCTGATGTTATTATGATTGGCGAGATTCGTGATGAAATCACTGCGAACATGGCGGTGCGTGCGGCGATTACAGGTCATCTTGTGCTTTCAACTTTGCATACACGTGGTGTTGCAGAAATTCCAATTCGTTTGCTCAATTTAAAAGTAGATCCTTATTTGTTAGCATCGGCGCTACGTTTAACTGTATCACAGCGTTTGGTCAGAAAAATTTGTCCGAATTGTAAAACAGCTTGTACGCCGAATTCGGTTGAAAAAATTTTTCTTGAAAAACATGCTATAAAGACAAGTGATGCAGAGAGTTTTTATTCTGGTCGAGGATGTTATTATTGCCAACAAACGGGTTTTTCACAGCGTGAAGCTATTTTTGAAGTGTTGCATATGACGCCAGAAATGATTGATTGTCTTGCTCTCAATGCAATAGGTGAATATATGACGTTGGTGAAAAAAGCGATGCAGGGTCGAACGCTGCTTGATAATGCGTTTGCGCTTGCAACACAAGGTGTTATTTCCTTGAGCGAAGTAATGCGCATGGAGAGTGACTAATGGCTTGGTATAGTTTTACAGGAAACAATTCACTGGGTCGCCCCATTCAAGGTGAATATAAAATACGTGCGGATGCTGATGCAGAGTTGCTACTTATTAGTCGTTTGCAATCTGCGGGTATTACCGCTGCATCCATCAAGAAAGTGCCTTTTTTTTCGGCGTGTTTAATCGAGCTAAAACGATTCGCTGGACGATGTTTCCCGGTAAAAAAATCAGATCTTTTTATATTTTATTATCAATTAGCGGATATGATGGAGGTCGGCATTCCATTAAAGCAAGCCCTCATGGTGATTGCTGCGCACTTTAATAATCCGAGATTAGCGCGCGTGATCCACGATGTTGTCGGTGATTTATCAAAGGGCGCGACTTTCGCGGAAGCGCTAGGCCGGCATAAACGTTTATTTCCAGCAGTGATTTTGCGACTCATCTCTTTTGCGCAATCTAAAGAAGAATTAACAGCTATTTTGCGTTATTGCGATCAATCGATGCGGCGCATGAGCTTTTTACAAAAAGTACTTTTCGTTACCATACCACAATGTTCGATCATGGTCGTATTGTTCATGGTGTTGTTTTTTCTGCGTGAACGTTATTTGCCAAGTTTTAATTATGCTATTTTTGTGTTTAAAAATCCTGTTCCGCTTGTCATTCATGTGTTTGAATTCCTGACTGGATTATTTACTGTCAATTTATTCAAAACGCTCGCGAGTATTTTGGGTGTTGTGGTGGGATTCAAGTTGTTGGTTTATTTTTCTAAAAAAACTCGATTTTTATATCATGCATTTTTGTTTTATTTTCCCGTAATATCGGGTGTAATTTTGGCGCTTGAAAGAGAGCGATTAGCGTTGCTCTATTCGATTTTGTTAAAAGGTGGCGCGAGCACACAAAAGTGCGCTCAATGTGGTATTGCCGTGATTGGTAATTTGTTTTTTCAGCGTCGCGTCAAAGCAATGTCACGAGCGGTGCAGCGAGGGGAAGAATTTTCGAATACATTGCGATATTTTCGAATATTTGGTTCGGCTGAAGTGCAGATGATTGCGCTGGGCGCGATATCCGCAAGTCTAATAAAAACCTTTGAGCGTATTTATACCGTGAGCCAAATAATTTTAGAAAGAAAATTATTATTGTTACTCGAATTTTTGCGGTTAGGACTTTATCTATGGAATAGCTTATTCTTCTTTTTTACTATTTTTGTGGCAGAAACTTTGTTTTTTTATCCCGGCGCGCATTAACGTGTTTGGAAATTCTGGACAATTTTTTCCCCGGTGACACTAGATGTATCGGAGCTGCCTGTTGTGTTAACGTTTGCATAAGCGTTTTGTGAATAAGCTTCCAATGCTGTGTAAGTTAAAGTGAGTGCTTTGGCTTTTGTTGTTGCTATTGTTGGTCCAAAATTACTATTTAGTAATTGCGGTGACCAACTAAATTCTTTTAAAGGGTTTTGAAAGATATTGGAGTCAAAACCGTTAGACTCAAAACCAATATTGGTAACATTGAGTCGAAAACTAAAATCGACACTGCTATCTGGGCCGCTGACTTTGACAACCATGCGTATGACGCCATTTTTAAGCGGTCCAGGAGCGCTTTGGCTAAACTGTCCTATAACAGAGCAGTTCGCGCCATTGGCGACATATGCTACAATATTTGAACCAGCAGCGGGTTGTTTAGAAAAAAATCCAGCCTCTGGGCATTCGTGATGAGTTTGGTAATATGCGGCGATCAGCTTCATGCCAATTTCCATGCTTTGGTATAAAATATTCAGGGCCGAGGGAGAGGGTCCTGGATTGAGTGAGGTCGCGAGCGATTCCATCATGTCAATGCTCATACCAACATTAGGCGCAAGAAATAGAACGGTTGAGGCATAAAAAGCGAGAATTGTTCGTTTTTTCATATTTAAATACCGTTATTGAGCGCGGTTGAGGGTGAAGAGTTACAATTGTTTGCTGCGTTTAAAGCCGCGCCTTCTGGACTGGCGGCGTAGACACACTTGATGCCTAGATTAGATTTGGCAAATACAGAAATAGCCGTACCAGGTTGGGGTGGCCCTGAGGTTGTCACTGAGTCCACAATGTTGGTAAAGCATTGTGGTAATTCATAGACATAGAACGTATTACCACGCAAGCTTACGCAGGTTGGTGTTAATGCAAAGCTGTTATTAGCGAGCGGCCCTGGAGCAATGCTTCCAAAAGTCAAAACGAGTATGCCATTGCTATTGTTTACAATAGTAACGCCGTTGGGCAAAAGCTGTGATGCAATATCAAAAGTGCCAGCAGGTGGAAAGCCTGATGTTTGGCTATAATAAGCTGCAAGCATCGACCACATCGAGCTTGCAAAGCCCAAATTCGCATTAATTGCCGTTACAACCTGCGAATCTGCTGTATTAGTAATTGAATTGCCACTTAAAAAACTATCTGATAAAGCGACGCTCGAAAAGCAACAGGCTAAGCTTGCCAACATTATTTTTGCTGCTTTCACTGTTTTCATCAAGAGGCCCTTCCTTGTTGCTTTATTCTATAACTATAATCAGACTCGCGTGAAAGTGCAATTCTCAAATTGCTTCAAGTTTTGCAAGACTCGCAATTAGCCACTTATCACCCGATTTAAATCGAATTTGCACCCGTGTTTTTTCACCATTCGGTTCGATGTCTAAAATAACGCCATCACCAAAGCTCGTGTGTCTGACCAGTTGCCCGAGTCTAAAACCGGTTTCTTCTTGATTTAAAAATGAAGGTCGTTCAGAAAAACTCACGGGCCGACTGACTTTGCTTTGCATGCGAATTTCTTGTAAATATTGTTGGGGAATTTCACGAATAAACCGTGAAGGGGCCGCTATATGGGTTTGACCATACACGCGACGTGATTCGGCATACGTTAACAATAAATGTTGCATTGCACGCGTCATGCCGACATAACATAGGCGACGTTCTTCTTCGAGGCCTTTCGGATCGCCCTTGCTCATTTGATGAGGGAATAACCCTTCTTCCATGCCACATAAAATTACAAACGGAAATTCCAAACCTTTGGCCGCATGCAGCGTCATGAGTTTGATGCAGTTTGAATGAATTTCCGCTTGATGTTCGCCGGATTCAAGCGTTGCATGTGCAAGGAATGCGGTTATTGGAGTCAGTGTTTCTTTTTCTTCAGGCGATAAGGAATCCATGTTAAATTCACCCGCAGCAGAAATAAGTTCGCGTAAGTTTTCAATACGGGCGCGACCGGTTTCACCTTTTTCTTTTTGGAAATGATCGATGAGTCCTGAAGCGTCTACAATAGCTTCGGTTGTTTGTAACAAATCAAGGTTTCTAGTTTGTTTATCTAAATCATCAATCAATGCCAAAAAAGCTTCTAACGCGGTCAGCGCGCGTGCCGGCAATAATTTATTCGCAATGACATGCTGTGTTGCTTGCCACAATGAAATAGCATTTTCTCGTGCTTGCTCACGTACCGTTTCCAGTGATTTATTACCAATACCACGCGGCGGTAAATTCACGATGCGTTCAAATGAAGTGTCATCAAACCGATGATGTGTTAAACGCAAATATGCCAACGCATCTTTAATTTCTGCGCGTTCGAAAAAGCGTAAACCGCCATAAATTCTGTAGGCAATGCCTTGTTGTAATAATGCTTCTTCTAATACGCGTGATTGCGCATTCGAGCGGTATAACACGGCGATATCGTTTAGCGAATTTCCTTTGTCTTGCCACGATAAACATTCGCCCGCAATGAATCGCGCTTCATCAATTTCATTATAAGCACTATAAACACGAATCGGCTCGCCTTCAGCGCCATCGGTCCAGAGTTCTTTGCCAAAACGATCGCGATTAAAACCAATTAACGCATTCGCCGCACTTAAAATGGTGCTTGTGGAACGATAATTTTGCTCCAATGTGATGGTTTGTACGTTTGGAAAATCTTTTTTAAATTTATGCAAATTATCTGAGCAAGCACCACGCCAACTATAGATTAATTGATCGTCATCACCCACCACCGTAAAAAAATTATCGTCGCCTAATAATAATTTTAACCATGCATATTGCACGCCGTTAATATCTTGAAACTCATCGACTAAGATATGGCGAAAGCGATTGCGATAATGCGTGCGTAATTCGGCATGATCGCGCCACAATTCATAACTGCGTAATAATAATTCGGCAAAATCCACCACGCCCGCTTGCGCACATGCCTCTTCATACGCTTGATAAACGCGAATAAACACTTCTTCTTGCGGTTGATGTTTGGCGGATAAGTGTTCTGCGCGCAACCCCTCATCTTTCTTTTTATTAATAAACCATTGCGCTTGTTTGTAGGGAAAGCGTTCTTCATCAATATTTAAATCGCGCATCACACGACGTACTAAGCGTTGTTGATCGCTGCTATCTAAAATTTGAAAATTTTCACTGAGACCGGCATCTTTCCAATGCGTGCGCAATAAACGATGCGCCAATCCATGGAAGGTTCCCAGCCACATTGCATTAACGGAGCTGCCTAATAACGTTTCGACACGTGTACGCATTTCATGCGCTGCTTTATTAGTAAAAGTTACGGCCAAAATGCTAAACGGCGATGCGCATTCTTGTTGCATCAACCAGGCAATGCGATGGACTAACACGCGTGTTTTACCGCTACCCGCACCGGCCAGCACCAATAGATTACCGAGCGGTGCAGAAACCGCTTGTTGTTGAGCGTCGTTAAGATGATTAAGTAAAATATTCATAGGACGCAGTATATACGGATCTTGAATTCATACAATCCCATCAGGGGCGTCATTCACTTTTGAATAGCATTCAAAAGTGAATGACAGAATCATTAAGAAAATGGTTATGAATTTTCAATTCCATAAAGCGTTTGCAATCGTTCTATCAATGTTTCAACACCGGTTTTTTTCAATGATGAAAATGTTTGTCCCGTAATAAGCGGTTTGCCTTGATAGGGTTTCAGCGATGTTAATAATGCATTCGCCGCCGCACCGCGGGTGATTTTATCCGCTTTGGTAAACACAAAATGCAGTGCGATTTTTGCGTCGATGGCCCAATGTACCATGCGCAAATCAAGGGGTTGTAAAGGGTGGCGAATATCCATGATCAATACCACCATGCGTAAACTAGCGCGTTGGGATAAATAATTGTCGAGCATCACGTCCCAATCGGCACGCATTTCATGGGAAACTTTGGCGTAACCATAGCCGGGTAAATCGACGAGTCGAAAAAATTGCTCTTGATCTAATGAGAAAAAATTTAGTAATCGGGTTCGGCCGGGGGTTTTGCTCGCGCGGGCCAATTTCTTTTGCTCGCATAGAGTATTAAGAACGCTGGATTTACCGGCGTTTGAGCGGCCAGCGAAAGCAATCTCAATACCGACATCTTCGGGGCATTGTTCGAGTTTAGCCGCACTGGTCATGAATTGAACGTTTCGAAAAAGTGAAGGCATGAAATTTCTCAGTACGGGAATTGAGCGAGAGTGTAGCATGAAACCGCGTAATCCTGTATATTCAGCATCTTTTTCTTTAATCGGAGCCCTGTTGCAATGCTAAAGCAAATTGAACCTTTGATTCCCGCAAGTGCCAATGTGCCAGAACTGACCTTTAAATCGGTCATTTTGTCGATTGTTTTGACTTTAATCCTCGCTGCTGCAAATGCCTTTTTGGGCTTAAAAGTAGGTGTGACAGTCTCTGCATCTATTCCTGCAGCGGTGATTTCTTTGGGCGTTTTGCGTAT
>JAZKAS010000011.1:0-14739 GCA_040389005.1 Pseudomonadota bacterium | reverse complement strand
ATAGCATCTTAGAAAGCACGCTGGTGCAAACCGCAGCTTCTGCGGGAGAGGGGCTTACGGCCGGTCTTGCTTTTGTGGTGCCGGCTTTGTTGGTGTTAGGATTTTGGACGGATTTTAATTATTTAGAAACGGTCGTTGTAGGGTTAATCGGCGGTCTTTTGGGGGTGTTGTATTCAATCCCGATTCGTCGTGCGCTGATTAATAGCCCTGAATTGCGTTTCCCGGAAGGGGCGGCGATTGGTAATGTATTAAAGGCCAGTGTTGCAGAAGATTCAGCCGATCTAGGCTTGTTGATTAAAGGCGGTATTGTGGGATCGCTGATTACGCTATTGCAAACGGGTTTTCGCGTTTGCTCTGATAGCGTTGAATATTGGTGGAAAATAAAAGACTCTTTGTTTGGTATTGGTATTGGTTTCTCACCGGCATTGATCGCAGCAGGGTATATCGTCGGGATGAATGTCGGCGTGAGTATGTTTGTCGGCGTGATTGTCGGTTGGATTATTGGTGTGCCGGTATTAACGCATTTTTATGGCATTCCTGATCTGACGAATCCGATGGCGGCGGCGCATACGTTGTGGACGCAACATATTCGTTATATGGGCGTGGGAACGATGTTGGTCGGGGGTGTTTGGACGTTAATTTGTCTTGCTAAACCCGTATTGCAAAGTTTGAAGACCTCGTGGATGTCGATTCGTTCAGCGCGTTTAGGCGGTGGAATTGTATTGCCGCGAACTGAGCGTGATATTCCCTTGACCACTGTTATCTGGTTATGGGTCGCGTTAATGATTCCAACGTTCATTTTTGCATATGCCTTGTTGAATCCAGCGTCTATCGCTATTTCTGAACCAGTGCGATGGATTGTTGCGATCTTTACTATTTTATACATTCTGGTTGTTGGGTTCGCATTTGCTTCGATTTCTGCTTATTTCGCAGGACTCATTGGCTCAACGAATAGCCCAGGTTCTGGTTTGAATATTTCTGTTTTGTTGTTGTTAGCGTTAATTTTGTTAATGATTTTTGGTATTGATATCAATTTCTTGGGCAAAGTGACGCATGCAGAATTATCTGCTGCCGGTTATGCGGTCTTTATCACTGCGATTATGAGTGCGGCGATCGTTATTGCCAATGAAACGATTCAGGATCTTAAAGTTGGCCAAATTATTGGTGCTACACCTTGGAAGCAACAGCTTATGTTGATGATTGGTGTGTGTGTTTCAGCGATGATTATTCCGCTCGTACTCAGTTTGTTGTTTCATGCTTATGGTATGGCGGGGGTGTTTCCGCATCCGGGTATGGATATCAAACAAATGTTACCCGCGCCACAAGCCGGCTTGATTGCTGCTGTTGCGACAGGTACATTCACACATCAATTGCCGTGGGATATGATTATCACAGGGTGTGTGATTGCCTTTTTTGCAATTATTATCGATGAATTCTTGAAGCCACACAATTTACGCTTGCCGGTTTTGGCGGTGGGCTTAGGAATTTATTTGCCATTTGATGCAACTGTTCCCGTGTTAATCGGTGGGTTGGTGCAGTATTGTGTGACGCGACGTTTCAAGAAAATCCGTCAAGCAAGTACTGATAAAACTGAAGTCGATGCAACGATTTCAACACGCAAACATCGTGGTTTAACCTTGGCGTGTGGTTTAGTGGCGGGTTCATCGCTAGTGGGTGTTGTATTAGCCATTCCGTTTGCGATTAAGCAAAGTTCCGATGCGTTGAGCTTGGTAGGGCCTGGTTTTACGCCTGTTGCGAATCTACTGGGCATGCTTGCAACAGTGTGGTTGTGTATGTGGATGTTCCGTAAAATTACGCGGATGCAAAAGAACAAGGCGTAGATGCCTTCTGTAAAACCTCCATTGATAATGGAGGTTTTTATTGGCAGCGACATAAATAATCTACAAATTAAGGTTAACTTAATTTTGCCGCGTTACTCTGTTTGCAATGAAAAAAAACAGATTATTTTATGCTAACTTCTTTTTCTCAAAATACGCGTCTCATACATGCTCGAGCATCATTAAGCCAAGCGGAATCAATTAAGCAGTCACCCACCTCTTGGGCCCCGCAATATTATTGGGATGTTGCTGAAACAGAGTTTGAAGCAATACTCAAAGAACAAGACAATTTGACGGAATCAGATCAAGGGCTGTATGCACAGGCTTTATTAGGTTTGATTCATCTTTCAAGGCTTGTAGGAGATTTTAATGCGGTTGACGATTATTATGCATTTTTACTGAATCTGAATCTTGTTAGCCACCTTCCATTTTCGGACAAAGCGCAACTTCAGCTTGATGAGGGGGAAAATTATCTCTCAAAAAATAATATTCAAGCAGCCAAAAAATGCTTTAAAGATATTATTCACTCACATAAAAATAAAGAGGGTGGGTTTGACAAACAAGCAAAAATTTTTTTTTCTCATGCAGCCATAGAATTAATTCGTATTGTTGATGTTGAAGCTGATGATCACGCTTTCTTTGATGCTCTTGATTTGCTAAACGAGCAAGATTTTATCCTTGAAATCCCCGATGATCTTCAGCAAAAAATAATCAGCCACGAAAATTTTCAAAAATCAAAAAATATGTTTAAAGAAAATCAAGGCGATAAAAATTCGAATATCACACATAAAGCATTAAGTTATATAACGCAGGCGATCGAAAAAGACAATGCTCGTACCACGTATTATAAACTGCAGGGAAATATACTAAAAATAATGTCAACGGGGACAAAGGAAGGGTCAGAAAAAAATAAAAAATGGATTGCTGAAATACTTAAAAACCTAAAAAATCAAATAGCGTTGGCAAGAAAACATAGCGCTGATCAATTAAATGAGCTTATTTGTGCACGATTAAAAACTTTATATAGATCGGGTAATCAAAAAAAATATCAAGAAGAATTAAAAGAGTTTCATACGGAAAATCCAAATGCTTATTGGGTTGTTTCAGAATCTTGGAGTGCGTATGGTCATGAGATATCTAATGTTATCAGGCAGATTGAAGAAGATGATAAGGTGCTGGCAATTTCAACCTCAGAATCAGAGGAAGAGATTGAGGTTTATTTTAAACTCATGCGGGATGCTTTTGCTGAAGCGGATCGCTGTCACGAGCATTATGTGAACGAAAAATCTGCAAACAAAACGTCAGAAGATCAACGTAGTTATTATGCTAATAGGGTTAAAAGAGCGAAGATGCTTTGGTTAGCTCGAAAAAAACAAGTTGACGCATATTGTGTTGATCTTGTTATAAAAACGAGACAAGCGATTTCTTTATTGAAAAGCGAGGGTGATTCAGCAGAAGATGTTGTTGTTTCTCGTATACAGATAATAAGCTTAAAGGTATTATTAGCAAGAATCTTTTTTGAGAAAGATAACGAATCAGATGAAGCGGCAAATTTGTATGAAGAGGCAATTTCGGACCAAACGTCTGTAGAGGATTCTTGGCATGAAAAAGTGACTCAGAATAACATTGTTATCTCAGATGAGCTGCAGAAAAATTTTGTTGAGAAGAAGAGATCCGCGCATAAATTTCTTGGCATGATTTATATGAACCGAGGAGAGTACGACAAAGCAGCGGATCATTTTAAACTATGGCGTGCTTATGTTCAATTTTGTGCAGAATCTTATGATCCAAAGAATGTGTTAAAATTTTCTGAAGAATCTAGAGAGTATTTGGAGCAAGGTTTTCCAGGACAATGCCAGGTATTGCACTCAATTAAAATGACGTTAAAGCGCTCAGAAATGCTGATTAAAAATCCTTTGCGCGATGCGATGCAAATCTGCGGAGAGATAAAGGCATTAGAATCATGTCTAAAAGTATCCAAAAAGGGTTTTGTAAACTATCAAATTTTTTATTTACTAGCACATTTACAGTTTTTTCTGCGTCAGTATGATCAAGCTATTGAAAATTTACAAAAAGCAACATCGCTAAAGTGGGAACACATTGATGCTTATCTTTTATTGGCGCAAATTTATTGCCAAAAACAAATGACCACAAAAAAAGAAGAGCAATATGATAAGCTGATCGATATCGCTATTAGATTGGATCAGTTAGCCTGCAGTCATAAAGCGAAAGAAGTTTATGACAAAATTCAGCCATTCATGAAAAATATTAGTGTGGGAATACATGAAAAATTTCGCGAATCTTACAAGGCACATTTGAAACAAAAAATATCCCTTGCCCAAGGGGCAGGTTTTTATGCCGATACGAACAAGTCGTTAACGGTAGTCGCAGGAAAACCAAAATTAGGTGTTGGGCTTTGGGGTTAACAATTATGAAAACCAAAACTTAAAATATCGTATAAATTTTCTTTTTTCTGCGCTAGCATGATTAATCGATCAATGCCTAGCGCAACGCCTGCGCATGCGGGCAATCCATTTTCTAGCGCAGCAATCAAATGATCATCAATCGGTACTTCAGGTTTGTTGAGTTCGCGTCTTTTTTTGTTGTCTTTTTGGAAGCGCTCTAATTGTTCTTGTGCGCTTTGCAATTCATGAAATCCATTCGCGAGCTCGATACCGTTTACATAAACTTCAAATCGTTCTGCAAATTTATTTTCGCGCACTTTGGAAAGAGCCGCTTGTGATGCAGGATAATCATAAATAAAACAGGGTCGGTCAAAGCCAATTTTTGGTTCGATCAAATGTGAAAGTAATAGCATCAAATAATCATCTTTGGTGTCGGTTGTTTCATTTAATACGCTGCATAATTCAGGCGATATTTTTTTTAAATCTTCAACCGAAGCAAGATGTGGATCAATGTTTAAATAGTCTAAAAATAATTGTTGATAACTTATGCGCTTTGCGGGTTGGCATTTTAAAATTAATTGTAATAAATCATCCATATCATTCATCAATTGATGATGATTGAAACTTAAGCGATACCATTCAAGCATGGTGAACTCAGGGTTGTGATATTGTCCAGCTTCATCACAACGAAAGGCTTTGCAAATTTGATAGCAATCGCCAATACCTGCGGCAAGTAAACGCTTCATCGCGAATTCGGGTGATGTTTGCAGATAGCGTGTTTTCTGATTTGATGTCACGGTCATGCTATCAAGATACACATCCGTTGTTCCTGCTTTGCATAAAAGAGGTGTTTCAACTTCAGTGATATGACGTTGATAAAAAAAATCGCGCAGTGTTCGAAGAATTTCTGCGCGATTTTTTAAAGCATCAATCGTTGCTGAGGGTTGCCAGGACATAGAAATATATTCCTCTATTATAATCAAAGGGGTTAGAGTAAATTGAGTCTTCAGGATTAATGAACATAATGCCTGACAATATTTGCTGTCAAAGGGCGATCCGGCGGTCGCCCTCTTAATGATATTATGCCCGTGACGAATATTCGCCTGTGCGTGTATCAACTTTTAACACATCGCCAATATTGATGAATAAAGGTACGCGCACAACAGCGCCAGTTTCTAGGGTCGCAGGTTTGCCGCCGCCACCTGAGGTATCGCCACGAATGCCTGGATCAGTTTCAACCACTTTTAATGTCACAAAGTTAGGGGGTGTGATGCTGATAACTTCGTTGTTCCATAACAGTAGCGTGCAAACATCTTCTTCTTTTAACCATTGTACTGCATCGCTTGCAGCAGCTTTACCGACGGCATGTTGTTCAAAGGTATCTTGCGCCATGAAATGCCATTGATCGCCATCGCTGTAAAGATATTGAGCATCAACCTCGACTACATCCGCCAATTCGACAGAATCATTCGCTTTGAACGTTTTTTCAATGACGCGATCAGTTTTAAGATTTTTCATCTTAACGCGCGTAAAAGCCTGCCCTTTGCCGGGCTTTACGAAATCAACATCTAAAATGTTGAAAGGGGAGCCGTCGACCATAATCTTCATGCCGTTTTTGAATTCGTTTGTGCTAATTGTTGCCATAAAAACCACTATGTTAATAATAATAAAGAGATTGTACGGGATTTAATTCTGTTCTGGAAGGCTCTGTTTCTTGAGTGATTTTTGAGCTATTATGGCCAGAGTTAAAAATCGAGAAAACTATGCAAAAAAATAAACATTTAGCCATGACTATTGCGTTAATGGTCACTATCATCATTGATGTCATGGGCATTGGCTTGGTTTTCCCAGTATTGCCAAGTCTGTTCTTTAATCCTTCTACAGCGATTGTCGCGCCTGATATGTCGTTGACGATGCGTAATTTTCTTTATGGCGTATGTTTAACTGCGTGGCCATTGGGGATCTTTTTTGGCGCACCATACTTAGGCGATTTATCAGATAAACTGACGCGCAAAAAAGTAATTTTGATTTGTTTATTTGGCATGATTGTGAGCAATGCATGTTCAGGATTTGCAGTGCATTTGCATTCGCTGTGGTTTTTTATATTTGCACGATTTTTAGCAGGATTTTTTAGTGGCAGCTTTCCAATTGCACAAGCTGCGATGATTGATATTAGTGATGAAACTACAAAATCACGCAATTTGAGTTTGGTGACTTTAGCTGCATCGATGGGTTTTGTGGTCGGCCCTATAATTACAAGCATTAGTACATTGCCTGCATTATCGAATTTCTTTGATTACACAACGCCTTTTTATGTCGCGACAGTATTGTCATTATTAAATTTCATAGGCGTGTGGTATTTACTTCCAGAAATCGTATCAAATCACCGTGTTGAGAAAGTGCATTTATTTCGCGGTGTATTAGTAATACGCGAAGTATTATCCGACGTACGAACACGGAAATGCTTGTTTGCTTTTTTCTTGATGTTTTTTGGTTGGGGGACGTATTTCTGTAACTTGCCGTTATTGTTGGCGAGTTATTTTCAATATAGCACCAGTTTAATTGCAGTGATTTTTGCTGTGTTTGCGTTTGGCAATATTTTTGGAATTTTGGTGTTACAACCCTATATGTTGGGGCGCTTTACGCTTAATCAATGCTGCACAATTTGTGCGACTGTGTTAGCGTTTATTCTCGCGGCATCAAGTTATACGGCAACCCCTTGGATACAATGGTTGGTCGCATTTTTTGCGCCTGCGACACAGATCGTGCTTTATACCGCAGTGATGACATTATTTTCAAATGCGGTAACACCACAAGAGCAAGGTAAAGTAATGGGTGGCGCAGATGCGGCTGTCTCCATTGCGTTTATGTTTAATGGCATGCTCCTTGGTGTCTTAGTGAATATAAATTTAATTATCCCAGTCATTATTGCGAGTTTATTGATTTTAATAAGTGCGCCTTTATTTCGGAAAGTGAAATGTCCACAATCCCAAATATGAAAACTCAAATTGCAATTTTTGGTGGTGGTGTTGCCGGACTGTGGTTGCTTAATCGATTGCGACAACTCAATATTGATTGTGTGTTGATTGAAAATAATCAACTCGGCAGCGGACAAACGATTTATTCGCAAGGCATTATTCATAGTGGTGTGAAATATGCGTTAACAGGAAAATTAACCGTTTCTGCTGAAGCGATGAAAGCGATGCCGGATCTTTGGCGTAAGTGTTTAGATGGTGAAGGTGAAATTGATTTATCGAGCGTTGCAGTTTTATCCGAGCATCAATATTTATGGTCTCCAGGTTCTTTGGCAGCTAATTTGGCGGTATTCCTTGCGAGTAAAAATTTAAAAAGCCAAATCAGTGGTTTGACAAAATCAGATTATCCTGAAGTATTTTCTGCTCCTGATTTTAAAGGTTCCGTGTATATGTTAGAAGAGCCAGTGTTGGCCGTAAAAACTTTAGTTGAAGCATTAGCAGCGCCTTATTTAGATTGTTTGTTGCAGGCGCAGTTGCAAAAAATTGAAGGTTCTCATTTGTATTTACAAAGTGCAGAACAAGAAATTATTTTGGAGGCAGATCATATTGTTTTATTAGCTGGAAAAGGAAATGAAGCGCTTGCAAAACAATTTGGATTAACATTGCCAAAAATGCAACTAAGGCCCTTATTAATGGTTGCGGTTACTGCGCCGAATTTGCCAAAATTATTTGCTCATGCGATGCAAGCGAGCGATAAACCGCGCATTACCATTACCACGCATCAAGACGGTGAGAATAGTGTGTGGTATTTAGGTGGTGATTTGGCAGAAACCGGTGTCAGCCGAACGCCTGAAGAACAAATTAATTTTGCACGCAAAGAATTAAAGACTTTATTTCCGCACATCGATTTTTCTAATGCGCAGTTTCAAGCATTTTATATTGAACGTGCTGAAGCAGTTTATCCTTCGGGGAAAAAACCGGATGGTCCGAGTATGATTGTCGAAAAAAATGTCATTACCGCATGGCCAACCAAGTTGGCGTTTGCACCGTTGCTAGCGCAACAGATTATTGAGCAATTGGGATTTGCGCATGAAAAAGAAGCAAACACATTTTTATCGAGCACCCATCCCCCCGTGGGACCCCTGCTCGACAAAAATGCATTTGCTTCTTTTCTTTCATCGACAATTGCAGATTATCCATGGGGGCATCATCAATGATGCAAAAAAGAGCCTTCGGCAATACCAGCATGTGGGTCAGCCCGATTGGTTTGGGTACGGTAAAAATCGGCCGAAATCAACAAGTAAAATATCCACAAGCCTTTGAAATTCCCGATGATGATGCAGTAAGAAAATTATTAAATACAGCCTTAGAATTAGGGATTAATCTCATTGATACAGCACCCGCGTATGGTCATAGTGAAGAACGATTAGGAAAATTATTGCCGGGTGTTCGTTCAGATTGGCATATTGTCACGAAAGTCGGCGAAGAATTTATTAATAACCAATCGCGGTTTGATTTTTCAGAAAAACATATTCGTTTTAGTATTGAGCGCAGTTTAAAATTATTGAAAACTAATTATCTTGATACCGTGCTAGTGCATTCGAATGGTGATGATCTTGATATTATTAATCGTTTTGGTGCGCTTGATATTCTTGCCGATATAAAAGCAAAAGGATTAATTCGCTCGTATGGCATGTCAACAAAAACTATTGAAGGTGGATTATTGGCTCTAGAAAAAAGTGATGTCGTGATGGCAACTTATAATCTTCAAAATACGCATGAAAAACCTGTTTTTGAAAAAGCCGCTGAACTAGGTAAGGCAATATTGGTCAAAAAAGCATTTGCCAGCGGGCATTCGCATACGCCAGAATCTGCATTAAAAACATTTCAACAAATTTTTACAATGTCTGCGGTGAGTAGTGTTGTCGTCGGGACGTGCAATCCAAAGCATTTATTAGAAAATGTACAGAAAATGCAAATTGCCTTGAGGTCACAAAAAAGCTAGGTTGCATTGAGTATTATTTATTTTTATCTCGCTACAACCTAGGGCTACAACGCACTTATTAGTATTAGTATTATAGTGTTCAGAACACATGGCCTTGTAGCTTCCTGCGATCGACCGATCCTTGTTGAGATGTTATGAATCGTGCTGGGTCAGTATAGTAGCAGATGTGAATTTTGCAGGTTTATTTGCAATTTTTTTATCATAAAAAAACAAATAAAATTTTCTTAAGTTTTTCTTAATTCATCCTTAATGTTTTCTTAAGTTTCAGAGGCAATTAATTTGCCGTGAAATTAATTTTACTCATTTGGCCTTCAATCCACTCTTGCGCTTCTTGCAGAATCACGTTGGTCTTTTTATTTTGAGTTGTAATACATGGTCCAATAATGACAGATATCAGTCCTGGTTTTTTGAAAAATCCTTTCTTGGGCCAGCATTCTCCTGAGTTTAATGCAATAGGCAAAATAGGCGCGCCTGTTTTGCTGGCAAGCATGGCGCCACCGATTTTGTAATCAGGCGAATCGCCAGGCGATTTGCGCGTGCCTTCAGGAAAACATAAAACACATAGATTTTGCTGTAAGCGAATTTCACCTTGACGATTAAGTTCCGCAATAGCAGCCCGACCTGCGCTTCTATCAATAGCAATCGGTTGTATTGTTCGTAATCCCCAGCCAAAAAAAGGAATATTGAGCAATTCTTTTTTTAAGATAATAGCCATGCGTGGGAAATAAAAAAGTAGAAATAATGTTTCCCATGTTGATTGATGTTTGCTGAAAATAATAAAATGATTGTTTTTAGGAATATTTTCAACGCCTTGAATTTGGTAGCGAATTCCACATAAGTAGCGTGCGGTTTGTATAACAAGATAACCATATTTTCTCCCTAACGAGCGCGATAAATTAGGGGCGCACGATAATAATGAACAGCTAAAGCCAAAAAAAACAGTGAGTATTAGCATAATAATTGAAAATAGTAGTGAGGTAATGAACTGAAAAATGATCATAAATTTTCCCCTAAAAATGAAGTGATAAAATTATAAAGTGTGTTGTCAGTATTGATATATATTGCGCGGCACTTAGCAGCTGATGCGGCATCGATATCGCGTTGAGAATCTCCTGCAAAACATGCTTCTTCAGGTTTTACATTAAAATATTCAAATGCTTGTAATAACATGCCGGGCTTTGGTTTTCGACAAGCGCAATCATCATGGGGTCCGTGCGGACAATAAAATATTTTATCAATATGTCCACCACATTTTTTTAATTCATCAAGCATTTTTTGATGAATTTTTTTCAAAGTGTCTTCTGTAAAATATCCACGCGCTAATCCTGATTGATTGCTGGCAATCGCCACTTTAATTCCGGCTTTATTTAATAATGCAATTGCTTCAAGGCTGCCGGGGATAGCATGCCATTCTTCGGGAGATTTTATAAAATCAGGCGAGTCATAATTGATGACGCCATCGCGATCGAGGATGATGAGTTTCATAAGTTAGTGAGGCCTGAAAATTTGAATAGTGAGAGAGGTAATCATTTTATAATGAACATCGTTCGCTGTCATGAGCGTATCACCATGGATATCGCAAGTGGCAGCAATAAGTGCGTCGGCCATGCGTAAACCATGGCTCAAGCTATATAATTCTATAAAATGAATGGCTCGTGCTGTGATTTCAGGTGTCAAAGGTATGCAGCGTATGTTGTGCAGTTGAATGAATTTCTTGAAAGCATTTAGTTCTTTTTTGTTTCTCATGCCTTGCAGTAACTCCATGTACACAACGCTGCTTATTTGCAGATTATTCGTGTTTTCAATGGCTTTGGCCGCTTTATCATTACCGCGGAAATACCAAATAAAAACATCGGAGTCAATCAGCATGGCGAGGTCTTCTCAATTGGTTGATAAATTCATCAACATTGGCGGTGCTTGGATCGTCTTTCCACATGCCAAATGCTTCATTTTTTTCAGTGATTTTTTTATTTTGCACGGGGACCAGTTGGATATATTCTTGATCATGATAAGTGACAATGACTCTTTCGCCGCGCATAGCCGCATCCAAAAGCTCTTTTGTATGCTGGCGTAATTCTCGGATTGAAGCTTGCATAAATTCACTCATTAATTTGTGTATACAAAAAAGTATACACAATCATCCTGTTAATTGCAACTCAGACAAATCACCAATACTCAAAAAAAGTTCTCGTAAGTTTTTGACGATGGCTAATCGATTATTACGCACTTCTATATTATCGGCCATCACCATCACTTCTTCAAAAAATTGATCGACGAAGGGTTTAAGTCTGGCTAGCAACAACAGTGCATTTGAATAATCGGATAAATCATCCACCGCTTTTTTTGTTTTTACTATTTCATTCATGAAGATTTTTTCAATTTCTTTTTCGCACCAATTAACGCCATATGTACAATTAAAATTAGCTTCGTTGTTTTTAGCAAGAATGTTTTTAACGCGTTTATCTGCTTGAATAATAGAAGCCGCGTCTGGGTTGCTCTTGAATAATTGAAGCGCCTGCATTCTTGCGAGTGCATCACAAGGCTGTAACAAGTTGAGTTTCGATATGGCGTTAAATACATCAGCAGTGATATTCTTTTCAAGCGCGATTGTTTTAAAACGCTCTTTAAAAAAATCAGTTACATTTTCATTTCCAAGAATTTTTTCCAAATGAATATCGAGCTTGTTTTCAATAATAATTTTCAAAAACCCCAATGCAGCGCGTTTTAATGCAAAGGGATCTTTGTCGCCTGAGGGGATTAATCCAACACTAAAAAAGCTCGTAATAGTGTCTAACCGATCTGCCAATGCCAATGCAACACTCACGAGTGCCGTGGGGATTTTATCGTCAGAAAATCTCGGCCAATAATATTCTTCAATGGCATTTGCTACTTCAGATTTTTCGCCATCATGTAACGCGTAATATTTCCCCATGATACCTTGAAGCTCGGGAAATTCACCGACCATGTGCGAAAACAAATCGAGTTTGCATAATTGTGCAGCGCGTTGTGTGAATTCACTATTTGCACCGATTTGTTCGGCAAAATAAATCGCGAGTTTTGTCACGCGATCTACTTTATCTTTTAAAGTGCCTAGTTTTTCTTGATAGATAGTTTTTTCTAGTTTTGGCTCATAAGATTCTAACGACACTTTTGAATCGGTATCATAAAAAAACTTCGCATCCGATAATCGCGCGCGCATAACGCGTTCATTGCCATGAATGATCGCCATTTCATCTTCGCTTTGCAAATTACTGACGGTGATAAAATAAGGCAGCAAGTTTTCATTGGCATCTGCAATCGCAAAACATTTTTGATGACCTTGCATGCTGGCCATTAACGCTTCTTTGGGAACGCTTAAAAAACTTTCGTCAAAACGGCATAATAATACTTTGGGCCATTCAACCAACGCAGTAATTTCTTCTAACAAATTTTCGTAGTCTTGGGTTGTCGTAATGGCGATTTTCAATTCAGTGCGTGAAGTGGCTTCGCTTAAGGCTTCTAGTGTTGTATGAATTTGATCGAGAATAATTGTTTTGCGATCTTCGCCATCCACAATCACGCAACCTTGTTCTTCTAATTCAGCGGCATAATTTTCTGGAAAGCCAATTTCGATCGGGCCATGAGAAAGTTGCCGATGTCCTTGTGTGCAACGATCTGTTTGCAAGCCAAAAAACTCAGCCGGGATTACGCGTTCACCGTACAATAAAATCACCGAATGTACTGGGCGAATAAATGAAAAATCATGATTGGCCCAGCGCATGGGTTTTGGAATCGGTAATTCTTTTAACGCTGTTTTGAGAATTTCTGGCATGAGCGCATCAACGGATAAGCCGGGTTTTTCTCCAGAAAAATATAAGCATTCGCCTTTGTCGGTTTGGATTGTGCTTAATTGTTCTGCGTCAATGCCACATTTTTTTAAAAACCCTAGGCCTGCCGGTGTTAATTGTTTTTGTGCGTCATAAGCAACTGCAATGTTAGGGCCTTTGTGTTCATTTTTTTGCGCGGGCTGTTTTTCTGCAAGTTGATCAACAATGATCGCGAGTCGACGCGGTGTGGCAAATGACTTGATGCCAGAATATTCGAGCTGCGCTTCTTTTAATTGTTTTTCAATATTAAAAGCAAACGCTTGTGCTAATGTTTTTAAGCGTTTCGGTGGCAATTCTTCTGTAAGAATTTCGATAAGTAAATCATGATGAGCCATTGTTGCTGGTTCCTTATTTTTGATTTTTAAGCAAAGGAAAACCGAGAGTTTCGCGTGCTGTATAATAATTTTCTGCAATTTTTTTAGTTAAAGTGCGCATACGCAAAATATAACGTTGACGTTCTGTGACAGAAATCGCTTGTCGTGCATCGAGTAAATTAAATGTATGTGAGGCTTTGAGCGCCATTTCATAGGCAGGCAACGGCAGATTTTTTTCTAATAGATTTTGACAATCCGCTTCATATTCTGAAAAGCGTTTTAATAACACGTCCACATTTGCGTGTTCAAAATTATAGGTCGATTGTTCAATTTCATTTTGTTTAAACACATCACCATAGGTCACAGGACCATTCGGGGTATTCGCCCAAACAATATCAAAAATGCTTTCAACGCCTTGAACCGCCATTGCAATGCGCTCTAATCCGTATGTGATTTCGCCCATCACTGGTTTGCATTCTAAACCACCGACTTGTTGAAAATAAGTGAATTGCGTGACTTCCATACCGTCGTACCAAACTTCCCAGCCTAATCCCCAAGCGCCTAATGTGGGGGATTCCCAGTTATCTTCCACAAAGCGAATATCATGAACCTTTGCATCAATGCCAATTTCTGCTAAAGAGTCCAGATAAAGTTCTTGAATATTTTCTGGTGAAGGCTTCATCGCTACTTGAAATTGATAATAATGTTGTACGCGATTGGGGTTTTCGCCATAACGGCCATCCGTCGGGCGGCGTGACGGTTGCACGTACGCCGCAAACCAAGGCTCCGGGCCGATGGCGCGTAAAAAGGTGGTCGGGTGGAATGTTCCCGCGCCCACTTCCAAATCCAACGGTTGCATAATCACGCAACCTTGCGCGGACCAATATGCTTGCAAGCGTGCAATCATATCTTGAAACGTGAGAACGGCCATGAATCCTCTGAACTTAAATGTTTTGTGAGAGGTATTCTAACGGATTTGCGGATGTATTCCACTAGTGATGTCGCTTGCTTGTGGTTTTTCGAACATGGCAGGCGATCTGCTCCTGTAAGATTCTGGTGTTGTTAGGTCTGAGGGGGTGGCTGGTGATACAGAAGGTTGATGCATGCGGCCCAACTCTTCATTAAATTGGGTATTTTTTGTTGTGAGCACTCCAAGAACGAGGGTGATCATCTCCGGTTCGATGCCGGCTGTTGTGAGCGCTTTTTGTAACAGAAACACATCGTGAGCGGCCTTTGATCCAAAATGCTTCTCAAACTCATTAAATAGAGCTTTAGCTGTTTCGAAATTTTTGATCATTTTTTGTTCGGACGACGTTGGTTCATATGGCATGATTTT
>JAZKAS010000010.1:0-26701 GCA_040389005.1 Pseudomonadota bacterium | reverse complement strand
TACAGCATGGGGGTGGGTTTAAGCCCGCAAGATTTAATCGATGTGGTTGCGTGTGGGATTGATATTTTTGATTGTGTTGCGCCGACGCGTAATGCCCGACACGGTTCGCTTTATTGTGGAGTTTTTGAAACGACTAAAAACAATTGGGTGGCGTTTATCCCCGGTGAAGATCGCGGTCGTATTTTGATTAAAAAAAGTCAATATCGAAATGATCATGGCCCACTTTCAGAAGGTTGTGATTGCTATACCTGCCAACATCATACACGCAGTTATTTGCATTTTTTATTTAAAACTAACGCGCCCTTGTATCATCCTTTAGCGTGTATTCATAATGTTCGCATGATGCAACGTGCGTGTGAAATGATGCAAACAGTGGTTTTAGATTCATGAAAAAGTTTTTGAACCAATGGTTGCCAAAAAAAGAAACCTTGGAAAAAAATCGTTATTTACGCGCATTATTTTTAAATAAAAAAACAGCTCGTTTATGGCATATTAATCGACGCGCAGTAGCAAAAGGCGTTGCGTGTGGTTTGTTAGTGTGCTTTTTACCGATTCCTGGCCAAACCGTATTAGCTGTTTTATTAGCTATATTATTATGTGCAAATTTACCTGTTGCCATTTTAGCAACTTGGGCGAGTAATCCGTTTACGTTTGTGCCGTTTAATATTTTGATTTATCAAGTCGGTGCGTGGGTCTTGGGTGTTGAATGGCATTCAGAAAGCTTTCACGGATTTTCGCATGATACGTTGGTCTGGTTTTTTTCTATGGGAAAAGTGTACGCGGTGGGTCTCGCGATTGTATCGATTTTATCCGCATTATTGGGATATTTGCTTGTGCAACTCGGTTGGCGATTGGCCATTTATTGGCGGCGAAAACATAAACATACTCGGATACAAAACTAGCTGTGTCTGATTTTTACATGAAAAATTCGGATACAAGATTTATGTTTACATATCTTGTGCCTGAGAATCTAATGTTTTTCTAACTGGATATTCAATTGTTTTTGAAACACTTCTGGTTGACGAATATTGGAGAATCGATTCGAGCCACCAAAGCCAAATACGATGAGTTGACCATAACCTAAGATGCGCCCTAAAATTGATTGTTGAAGTTCTGATTTTGCGACAGAGCTTAACATGGTTTCAACCGAGGTGCGCCAAATGAGTCCTTCTTTCATAAATACCCGCTGATTGGTTATGGCGTATTCTGAAAAAAAGAAATCGATAGCAGCTACTAGAAAAAACCAAACGCCAAGAGTCAACGGAATAAGAGCCAATTTATTTTCAAGATAAGTACAGTAAGTGAGATATGCTAAGGAAAACCAAATACACACTGGAAAAAAAATAATCCAATGTTTGCCTGTTTGAAACAGAATCGTTTCTTTTTCAAGGAGATTCCGTTTTACATAACTCATAGTTGCGCCGATAACTTATCGTGATGATAACTTAAAGTCCAATCTAATTCTGTTTTCACGCCTTTCATAACAGAGTCAAGAATAGAAGGTTCTTCGCTATAATCTACATAATGCGTGACATTAAAAACACGCGGTAAAATGTCAGACATATTTCCCAAGCCATCGACAATGCCAAGTTCTAATGCTTGTGACCCAATCCAAAAGTCACCGGAAAATAATTCTGCAGGATCGCCTTTGAGACGACTGCCTCGCGAAGTTGTGACAGTTTCAACAAAATGTGTATGAGTTTCGTCAAGCAGTGTTACAATTTTTTCTTTGTCTTCTGCTGAAACAGGTTCAAAAGGATCAAGACGATCTTTATGACTTCCCGCGGTATAAACACGACGTGATACGCCTAATTTTTTAATCGCATCTGTAAAGCCAAAGCCTTCCATGATCACACCAATAGAACCAGTTAACGTATCTTGGTTCACATAAACTTCATCTGCACCCATTGCAATTAAATAAGCACCTGATGCAAGAACATCTTCACCAATAACGATGACTTTTTTATGATACTGCTTTTTTAACTCTAAAATTCTTTGTTCAATAATTTCTGCTTGAACAGGCGAGCCGCCACCGGAATTAATTTCAAGCACTACACCTTTTGCGTGCTTATCAGCAAAAGCTTCTTCTAATTGTGGTAGTACTTTTACTGCAGAAAAAGGGCTGTCCGCTGAAATGAATCCATCCAGGCGGATCAATGCAACATAAGAAGCGTCAGGTTTTGAGCGTTCTTCGCTAGGAAATCCATGGAGAACAAAAAATAATCCTGTCCCGATTAAAAGTATCCAAATAAAAAAACGAATATTTCGCCAAAAGCGATCACGTTTTTGATTTTTAATAAGATCACGGATTAAATTGTCACTGACATTGTAATTCAAGCTCATTCAAGTTGCCTTTTTATTTGAAATTTAAAATTATATTCCACTCTTTCGTCGTCACTGGCGTAATCGATAAACGATTACCGGTGCGAAGTACGATCATGTCCGCTAACTCAGGAATCATTTTAAGCTGTTGTAATGAAATTATCGATGAAAATTTTTGATTAAATTTCACATCAACGACAAACCAGCGTGGATTATCTTCGCTGCTTTTTGGATCATAATACTCGCTTTCAGGATCAAATTGAGTTGTATCAGGATAACTTGCGCGTACAACCTTCACTGTACCAACAATGCCTGGGGTTTTGCAATTTGAATGATAAAAAAAACCTTCATCACCGATTTTAATTTGATCGCGTAACATATTACGTGCTTGATAATTACGAACGCCATTCCAGGCGTCCGTATTTTTTGGGCATGCTTTCAAATGATCGATGCTGAAGGTTTCGGGTTCGGATTTAAATAACCAATAGGCCATTATTTTTTCATTTCTTCAAAAAATTGTTCATTCGTTTTTGTTCGTTTCAAACGATCAATCAAGAATTCCATCGCCGCTAATTCATCCATAGGATGCAGAAGTTTACGTAGAATCCACATGCGTTGTAATTCATCCGGTTTCGTTAACAATTCTTCGCGACGTGTACCCGATTTATTAATATTGATCGCCGGATAAATACGTTTTTCCGCAATACGTCGATCAAGATGAAGTTCTAAGTTACCTGTTCCTTTGAATTCTTCAAAAATGACATCATCCATTTTTGAGCCAGTCTCAACAAGTGCGGTAGCTAAGATAGTCAAACTTCCGCCTTCTTCGACATTACGCGCGGCACCAAAAATACGTTTCGGACGTTGTAATGCGTTGGCATCAACACCCCCGGTCAACACTTTTCCTGATGAAGGAACAACGGTGTTATAAGCACGTGCTAAACGTGTAATAGAATCTAATAAAATAATGACATCTTTTTTATGTTCGACTAAACGCTTCGCTTTCTCGATCACCATTTCAGCCACTTGAACGTGACGTGACGCAGGTTCATCAAACGTACTAGCAATCACTTCGCCTTTCACAGAGCGTGACATTTCGGTGACTTCTTCCGGACGTTCGTCGATCAATAACACGATCAAGTGACAATCAGGATGATTGGCTTCGATCGAACGTGCGATATTTTGTAACATCACGGTTTTACCCGCTTTCGGCGGAGAAACAATCAATCCACGCTGACCTTTACCCATCGGAGAAATCAAATCGATGACTCGTGCAGTAATATCTTCCGTGCTGCCATTGCCACATTCAACGCGCAAACGTTCTTCGGCAAATAAGGGCGTTAAGTTTTCAAATAAAATTTTATCACGAGCGCTATCAGGATCATCACCATTAATAGTGCTGACTTTTAATAACGCAAAATAACGTTCGCCTTCTTTGGGGGGGCGAATTTTACCGATGACCGAGTCGCCAGTGCGTAAATTGAATCGGCGAATTTGACTTGGGGAGACATAAATATCATCTGGGCCGGCTAAATATGAGCCTTCGCTTGAACGCAAGAAGCCGAAACCGTCTTGTAAAATTTCAAGCACACCGCTACCGGTGATGTCTTGTTCTTTTCTTGCCAACTCTTTCAGGATAGCAAAAATGATGTCTTGACGCTTAGAGCGGCCAATGTTTTGAATATTAAGCTCTTTTGTTAACTCCATCAGCACTTCGGTTTTCATCAGCTTGAGCTGATTTAAATCATTAATGACGCGACGTTTACTCGGGCGGTCACTATCAGTTGGGATTTGGTGTTCTTGGATGGGTTCCGCGGGTGTAGCGGCTTTAACCAGGTTTTCCTGATTAGGATCATTGGCGACACGTGGCATTATGAGTGTTCTCACTTAGTTGTAGGTTAAATTTAGATAGGGACAAAGATTAGTTCTTTTGAAGTTTCGGTTGAAACAGCCTTCATCATAGTATGAAGAAATAGGGTTTGTCTAGTGTTTTTAATGGTTGTTTTGAGGCAGGGGCGGCGCCCCCGTGCCCGCCCGGATTTAGCAACGGACAACCACAGGGAGATTGCCCCTACAGATTACAATTGCCCATCCAAGAAATCCGTCAATTGTGATTTCGACAATGCGCCAACTTTAGTCGTCGCCACTTCGCCGTTTTTAAATAGAATCAACGTTGGAATGCCGCGAATACCGAATTTAGGCGCAGTTTCAGGATTTTCGTCGACATTAATTTTCACGATTTTGACTTTGCCGGCGTAATCATCGACAACGCTTTCTAGTACGGGCGCAAGCATTTTGCACGGGCCACACCATTCTGCCCAAAAATCTACTAAAACTGGAATAGATGAGTTCAATACGTCTGACTCAAACGATTGATCCGTTACTGCGATGACTTTTGCCATGATTTTCTCCAATTAGAGCGATTACTAGACGGCTATTTGAGCGGAAAATGCTTAAAATTGCAAGCATTGATGTTATGTAGAAGAGTTATATTTCTGATTTAGAAGGAAAAATAGCCATAAAATATGGAATTCATGCTGTAAATACTTCTTAAAAATTATACACGCGTGAGTAAATATTTTTGAGCGAATGAGCACGATCCTAGCGCATTGATCAACGTAGCTCTTGCAAGACGACTTAATGGTCCTGATGATGCTGAAAAATTGACAAGATGATCCGTGAATCTAAGTGTTTTTGAAGTATCGATTTCTTGCAGGCGCGCATATTCGTCTAATATTGTTTGTGAAAACGGTGATGACGTATTTTCTTTTAGTAAATGTGAAAGTAAAGCGACATTGCGTAAGGCTAAATTAAAGCCTTGCGCGGCGATAGGGTGTAGCGTTTGCGCGGCGTTACCCACAAGTAATAACCGCTCTGCATGAATTTTATCGGCTTTGGTTTGTGATAATGGATAACTATTTCGTTTTGAAAGACTGGAAAATTTCCCCAGTCTAAATCCAAACGCATTTTGTAATTCGGTTAAAAATGCTTTGTCATCCAGCGCCATTAAATGGTCGATGAAATCATTATCCCCACTCCAAATTAACACTGATTGCCAGGGTGTGTGTGGCAATAAGGCAATCGCAGTTTCACCTACGAATCTTTCATAGGCTGTAAAATGATGCGAGTTTTCTAAATCAATTAATGTGACTAGCGCTTTTTGCTGATAATCTTTTTTTGTAATACCCATATTCGCTTGTTGTCGCACCAACGAGTTGACGCCGTCTGCGCCGATTAGCCATTTTCCAGTTAGTTTTTGATTGTTAGAAAGTGTGACATCGACACTGTCATTGTGCACAGAAAAACTTTCAAGAGATACGGGTGCAAAAATCGTAAGATCAATTTTTTCCATTGCTTGATTTAAAGCGTGCTGCAATGAGGTTGATGCGGTCATATATCCAAGCGTGTCGCAGTTAAAATCTTTTGCATGTAATCGTGCTGCACCAAAACTGCCTTTATTCGAAACGTGAATATGTTCAATGGCGGTTGTGTGAGGTTTTAAAAAATTCCACACGCCCAATTTTTCAAGAATGTTTTGACTGCCAGCAGCAAGTGCAAAAACGCGATTGTCATCGGTTGGATTTTTTCGCGCTTCAGGTGAAAGGCTATCGATAAACGCGACACGAATATTTTGTTGTGCAAGCGCAAGCGCCAAACATGATCCGACATGTCCGCCGCCGCACAATATAATATCAAACTCGAAGTTAGAAGTTGTCATTAAGCATCAACCCCGCATCAACGCCTCAATCTCCGCCACTGTTTTCGGTGCCGTGGTCAAATTGCGATAGCCCTTTTGGGTGACGACAATATTATCTTCAATCCGTACGCCGATATTCCACCAGCGTTTATCGACACCGGGGGTGTTGGCGCTGATATAAAGCCCTGGCTCAATCGTCAAGACCATGCCGGGCTGTAAATCTGGCCAATGGCCATTGACTTTGTAACTGCCGGCATCGTGTGTATCTAAGCCTAAGTAATGTCCAAATAAATGCATGTAAAAAGGCAAATACGCTTGTTGTTCCAGTAAACTATCAATCGAACCTTGTAACACGCCAATCGCAATCAGGCCTTCCGTTAATAAGCGGCGGCACGTTTGTTGAATGACATCCCAGTTTACGCCAGGTTTAATCATTTCGATGAGCTTAATTTGTGTCGCGAGTACGACTTCATAAACGGCTTTTTGTTCACCTTGAAAACGCCCATTCGCAGGGAAGGTTCGTGTGATATCGGACGCATAATTTTGATATTCACCGCCCGCATCGACTAAGACTAAATCATGCTCGGTGATGCGTGCGTTGTTCGAAACATAATGCAAAATACACGCATTTTCGCCGGCGCCAACGATGGGGCCATACGCCATATCTCGACAGCCATTCGAATAACAGTGTCCGCGAATGATGCCTTCGAGTTGATATTCGTATTGCCCGGGTTTGCATGCACGCATGAGCATGCGATGGCCTTCGCTAGAAATATCATTGGCTGTTTGCATGAGGGCGATTTCGGCGTCGCTTTTAATCACACGCATGCCGTGTAACACAGGATCAAGATTGCAGAAATTATCAGGGGCTACTGCGCCACGTCGTACCCCCGCACGCGCCTTATTCATCGCTTTTAATACTTGGCGATCAAATGCCATATCTCGCCCAATCGGATAATAAATACTGGTTTTATCTTTTAAAAATTCAGGTAATTTTTCATCAAACGTGGTGATCAAAAATGCTTCCTGCATGCCAAAATCACGACATGCTCCTAGTTGGCCTGAACGTCGACCGGTCCAAATTTCAGCTTTGGGATCAGTTGGGCGGTTGAATAAAACGACTTCACCCCCCGTGCGACCAGGAATTAATACCAACACCGCATCGGGCTCATCGTAGCCTGTTAAATACCAGAAGTCGCTGTTTTGACGAAATTGAAATACGTTATCAAAGCCGTTGCGTAAAATTTCTTTCGCAGAGGGAATAAGGGCAATGCTGTTTTGCGGAAGTTGCGCCATTAAACGCTGGCGTCGTTCGGCGTATTCTTGTTGAGAAATCATTAACATAATTGTTCCTTTTTTAATGTTGCGTGGGTCGAATACGACCATTCAATTCAGTAAAAATAAGCATAGCGGCGACCCTTACATGCTCGAGTAAAGACGAAAAGGATTCCTCATCAAAATCTTCCTTAGATTGTAAGACTTGATTATAAAGTCGTGAGATAGACTGAATATCATTTTTCGCCTCTTTTAGTTCTGGAATTTCTTTAGCCGGTTTAAGGCCTTTCATTTTTTTGCCTTCTTGTACAACACCTAAAGCAAGCAAAAAATGTTCACACCATTTTGAAAGTGAACTAATCAATAATAAATCTTGGCCGGGTTCGGCGATAGGCAATAACACTTCAAAGTCAAAACTGAAGCTGCTTAATTGATCCAAGCTAATTTTGAATAATGTATTAACGCATGCTTCAAGTTCCGCGCGTCGCTCTTCTTCAGCGCCAGCCAGCAATAAGCTCATCCAGCCAACATTTGGCACCTCCATTCCGCCGCAAATGAAGCCGCACAACATACCGTGTAACTCACAAGCATCGAGATAGGCACCCGCATCAAACAGAAATTCAGCAAGAGGGGCGTAAGGAGGTAGGGTGATTTGTGACATACAATTGTCCCAAGGCGAGTCAAAGATGGGGCATTTTAACGAAAAAGACAATAATAAACCATCCTTTACTCAAAAACCGATAAAAATTTCATCAATCTGCTCTGAACACGCCTTGCCCTAATATTGTTTTAAGGTTTGACACCTATAGTACGCACAAAGCCATTTTTTGATACGGCCGAGTCTCACATGTGTTTGTGAGATGTATTCAACCATGCACAGGGGTATATATGCAAACTAGATCATCATCACAACTTGTAACAAACATTGCGTCTCTTAGGGGATTTGAGGCACGTAACGATAGAAAAAATGAGTTAGATGCAGCAAATCATGGTGGGCAGGCATTGCAGCTTGCGTTTATGCTGAAAAACCAGGACAGTAAGGATACATTGGTTGAACAATTATCTCTTATTATCAGTTTGGATAAACAGCTGACTGACGGTTATGATGAAGTTAAAGGTGAGTGTTTAAATGTACAAAATGATGCATCCGAGACTTATCAGTCCATCGTCAGAGTATCGCTTACTGAACAAGCTTTTCCGTATTTTATTGATCCAAGTAAAAGCGCAGCGCCAGGTCTCGCGGGTGCCATAGCTTTTCAAAATCAATTTGTAACAGCAATGGACAATGGTCTAAATGGGCAGCTCACACGGGTCACCAAACAGCTTGTCTCTCGTTATCCAGAGATCAAAAATTTACGTAATTTTTCTCAATTTTTAATTTTCTTGATGGCAGATGCAGTAATGCAACTCAATGTGTTGCTACAAAACCCAGCGTATAAATCTTTGCATCAAGATCCTCAGTATGCTCAGGTTGTCTCAGCCATTAAAAAATTAGCAGAAGATTCTACAGAATATTTGCCGCCAAACGATGCTATTGTCGCAGAGCAAAGCCAAAAAACAGTCGAATTGTTTTTGAGTCACGCCGTGAGTGATGCAAAAAAAGGTGTGTTGCTTCCGAAAAAGGATTCTGTATCGGTTGAGGGTCGTAGTCGGCTTAATCGATTAAACAGCGATCCATCTCCAGAAACTGGGGTGGCCTTAGCAGAGATGGGTGGCGCGCCAGCTGCAACAGCTACTCTTCCAGTGGTTTCGGTTTTTCCAATGCCGGAGTATTTTGCGAAATCATTGCAGCATCACTTAGCGCATGCAATTGAAGAACATGCTGACGGTCTGCATCCTAGTAGAATGTTACTCGGAAGAAAATCAACTAGAATTAAAAAAGATAGCCTGAAGCTTGCAGTTAATGCGCTTAAACATTTATCACCAGCAGCTGTAACGTTGCGTGATATTTATCAAATGGTTTTTAATGAGAAAGCGCTCTTCAGCATTTTGACTGACGAACGATTAAAAGAAGGCGATGAAGCAAGTGGCTTTGGCAAGACTTTAAAAAATGCCTTAAAGAACTTTTTAGCAGAAAACCCTATGTCGCTTATGCGTCGTTATGTCGCTTTGACGCAGTTTGATGCAGTGGTTGAGCTCGATGCTAGAAATAAAAATATTCATACTGCCCATTTAGAGAATAACATTGCTCAGCTGTCGCAATTACGTCAAGCAATGTTGACGATTTATTCGTCTACTAAGTCGTTATCTGATATTAGCGCGCGTATGAAAACGCTAGTAACGTTTGCGCAAAAGCACCCAGATGTTGAAATACATGTACGTTTATTGTTAGTTGATTGCTTACATCAACTCGACACGCAAGCATTTACAAATTTACCACGCGCTATAAAATCTTGGTTAGCAAAGGGTGAGTACGTTGATAGGGATGCGCTTATTAAAGCAGTGGTAGAAAAAATCAAACAAAACTCAGAAGTTGATATTCGCTTATATGAAAAAGCATTATTAGAAATTACCAGCTTTCAACAAAGTCGATATGCTTCCAATTCGCTCTTCTTGGACCCGACTGATTATACGGCTGAAGAACAGCAGATCAAATTTCAAACAGCCGCTCTGCGTTTAAGAGCGTCTGCTGATAATGATTTTAAAACTCAAGCGCCACTCGCACCCGGTGCAAGCGTGATAGATCTTTCGCTTTTGACGCTAAATAAAAATAATAAGATTGAAATTTTTGAAGGCGCAGATAAAAGCAAACACGATACGCGTTTACGTTTAATTAAGAATCTTCCACCTTATTTGCAAGCCGTATTAACAGCGAATATCGGCTCTATTACTGCGACTACATTAGCGATAGTGAATAGTCAGGATCAAGACGCGTTAGAAGTATTTAAAACTGCCGTTGTTAAGGCAGCAAAATCTACGCCATCGCTAGAGATTCAAGTTAATGCTTGGGTATTAAATTCAATATCGAATAAACGTGATCCGCGAGATGGGTACGGCAAGAGCGTGTTTGATGCTATTGAAAATGATATGCAAGATATTATCAAGCAAAATAAGATTGGTACTTATGAGACGGTGACTGATAATTCTCAAAAGAGAATGCAGCATTATGCGGCCATTCTAGAATTTGCAAATATCCTGCAACAGCATTTAGCGGTGGATAATGGACTATCTGAAATACCGAATAAAGGTCTTGCCAAACTCGTTCATGTGATAAGTGATTATGTGGCTTATCTAAATGATATGATCATTAACGCAGAGCAATCATTTGTATTACAAGAGATGGAGCACAATTTTTCTGATATTGAGGACGAGCTGAAGAGTGATCTGTCTGCATTACGAGGAAGCGAACGCCGTCTTCGTCGTCTAGTTAAAAACGATAGTGTTCGCTTAAAATCGTTGAATGCAATTTTCGTGAAATTTGACAAGTTAGATGCGCTTAAAAAAGAAATAAGTGAATTCAACAGCCTATTAAAGGATATTCTTATTCCTGTTAGACGAGATAACTATGGTCGTGCAATTAATGAACGTGAGGAGATTGTTGTTGATCAACACGATGCCGCTCCTGCTCCTGTAAGTCCTCGCATTGAAACAATACGCACACGCGTTTATGGGGCTAAGCGCGTCGTTAATCCGAATGCCGGTCCTTTGTTTAAAGTGGCGTTTCAACAAGCTCTATTAAATTCTGATGATGAATTTTTCATTGAAGCGCTATTTACTCCAAAACATCATCCTGTTACGCCTGACACCTATGCGACGAAACTGTGTAACGAAATTAGTGCGCGTTATGGCGAGCTTACAAATGCTCTTGCGTCGTCTCTATGGAAGGCGTTTAATCCGAATTTTTATGGCAATGGAAAAGCGTTACAAGGCTTGTTTGAGTATTATGTGCCAGCAGTTGCAGCTTTAAAAGATGCTAGAAATCCATTAAAAAAAGAAGCCATAGAAAAAGCATTAAAAATTGCAACGTTTGGATTTTCAAATGAAAAATTTGAAAAACATAAGCTTGTATTCGCACGTAAAATAATTTTGGCGTTGTCAGAATTTAAGCGAGTGCCTGATCAAACAGATAAGCTTATTGCTAAGCAAGCCAACGAGGTAGGTTTAGAGAATGTGCTGAAAGTGCTTGTAGCGAGTTCGGAAATAATTCCTGCTGAAGAGCTTGTGGCAATTCGCGCTTTAGAACCGATTGTTGATGTTGATAGCTTGAGCTTAAATGCTAAAAAAGATTTCGATACTTTATATCAACGTGCTGAAAAACAAGAAGCTGTTCGCGAGTTTTTAGAAGGCATTTATGCATCATATTCTTCACAAGCTATTGTAGAAAAAGACGTGGCGCCAACAGCCAACCAGACGGAAAATAACGCAAGCGCTGAAGAGACTAAAGAAACAACGCCAGGGCGAAAAATTCATATTGAAGGGTATCGAGGAGTTGATGGACTTCTTAATGCAAATGCTGGCAAAAAGGGCGATACGGGCACAGAATATCGGACTGAATTAAATAGCCTAATAGAAAAAGGACCGGCCAAAAAAGTAATCAAGGACGCTGTTGCTACGGGAACAGAAGAAAGTGCAACCACAGATTCTGCGTCCGTGCCAGTGACGCCGGTTGTTGCATCTCGTAGTATTGTTGTTACTCCTGAAGCAATACTAGCGGCTGTCGAATGGTTTGATCGTAAAGATCACCCTACTGCAGGCGAAACAGGTAATGCTACAGCAGAAGTGCGTCGCACTCTAACAGATATTACTCCCATGACGCAGCCTAAACTTGATGCTTTTATGGAAAATTATGGACGATGTGGTTATAACGATTTATTCAAGCGACGGGTCGCATTTCTTCGTGACAATGATGCTGATGCATGTATTCGCAGCATTGAAGAAGAACGCGCCGCTAATAATGATCAGGATCAAGAGCTGAATGATTTCATAGACAGATTAGTCAACAAAGGCGAAACAGAAGATTATCCTGCTCTTCTAGCATATTTTGTTTGGTCGCTGGCAGAACAGGCGGTCATGTCGAATAATCCAGATGATGGTGATTATATACTTACGTTACTTAAAGACAGGTATAAGTATGATTGGGATCAGCTGCTTCTTATAGGTTTAAAACTCTATGCAGCAATGGATGATCATGATCGCGCGCAAAAAGGACCACAATTATGGAAAGCGCTCATAAAAATTATAAAGCCATTGAACGAAGCTTTAGATGAAACAGATAAAAAGCGTATTGAAAATTTAATAGCTGCATTAGGTGTGTTGGTGAGTCAATCGAACCCATCTTTATCGGAAAAGAAAGTTAAAAAACAAGTAGAAGAGCATATTGCCAATTGTCTGCGTGGCGCTCCGGCGCTCACAGGCGAGGATGACTTAATCTATAATTTCATTCGAGGTACGGATCGTTCTGATGATCGAAGTAGCACTTTTAGTTCAATAAAACAAGCATTAATAAGCAAGGGAAGATCTGGTGAGATAGAAGATTATGTCGAAATTAAGAGTGAAACGGCTAGTTGTCAGTATGTCGCTTATCAATCAATAATGGCCCTACAACATTCGCGCATCACCGATGACGTTGCAACCGCGTATTATCATATTCTTACGCTTTTGCAAGCTGCGTTTAAAATGCAGGTGAATAATGAACAAGCAAGCGAAGAGCTCGAACTCCAAGACAGCGTAGAGACTGCACCAACAGAGGAAGTTGAAGAGGTAGTTGAAGTTGAAGAGCATAAGGAGTCTGATGCTTCAATAGCTAAAAAAGCGGATAATGTTTTGAGTAATGTTCATCGCATGTTTACAAATGAGAGATTTGCAGAACTGTATCAATCAACGTTAGAGACCAGAGGCTCCTTTTCTCCTCTTGAAGCGTTAATACATCGCAAACCCCATGCAGAAAAACTAGATCCTTATAATCAAAATCCAGAAGAGCTCAACAAGATTGAAGCGCAACCTTATCATTGGTGGGCAGCGTATGATACTAAACTTGCGCATAATATTTATGAGTTGCGATTTGCTTATGAAAACCATGCGGCTTTTGAATTAGAAAAACTTGAGCAACTGTCAGTATTTGGAATAGAAGAGCAAGCGCTTACGTTTATGGCAGCTAAATTTTGGTATAAAGATCAGAGAGATAATTCCATCACGTCTCCATTTACAGGAGCGATTCGTAGAATGATGGACGCACCTGTTCGTAGCGCGGAGGATATTCTGCAAAAACGTTTGGAAAAAGCCTGTGACGGTTTGAATGCTCTGCTCATTCCAAGAGAAGATGCTGTGCTTTCGCATGAAAAACGATATGGATTAGATTTAACAAAAAATAAATCACTTAAACGTAAAATGTTGCATTGGATAATAGAAAATAAAGAGCTTGAAGAAGCGTATATAAAACGCACTGAAGAGACGGGTATTCACAGCGAAGAACAGGCAGATTTTGTACTATCGCTTCCAAATGTCAGTCAAGCATTATTTTTCAAAGCATTTGATTGGAAATATGATGCCATAGCTGCTGATAAGAAAAGGAATCAGGTTCAGTTAGCGGTGCTTCTAAGCAAACACGTCAAACAGCATAGGTTGTTGCAGCTATATTATGCGTATATTGCACATCATCAAAAAGAAGGGCTTGTTAATATTGCTTTAATTGCTAACTATAATGATCGAGAAAGTATTCCCTATCTTGTGCATCATTCGGTAAAACTTTTAAAAGAATTGAGACAAACCCGTTGTGAGGATAAACAGAATTTGATTCAAGTTCTGACTTATATCATGAAGAGTCTGCATGCTGCTGTTGACGCTTTGGGTTGTGAGAAATTTTTGGAAAAAGCAATCTCTGCTGAATTTATAGCAGCAGCAGAAGCAGACAACTTCCATCGAGCTGTGCTTCATTCTTGTATTGAGTCCTGGGAAGAAATATACACTGCTGAGGAACATAAGGTGATTCGCAGAAAGAATAATCCGAATGAAGAAGCAAAAAAAGCAGAATTGCGTAATAGAGGTTGGACGAAATTCCATGAGGTTATACCGCCCGCTCTAGAAGCTTTAATTATGGGACTTGCTGAGAAACTTGGTGTAAAAAATAAAAAACCAGGGTATGTAGTAGAGCCTATAAGAAGAGTAGAAGAAGTAGAAGAAGTAGAAGTAGAAGTAGAAGAAGTGGTGCTAGAAGAACTAGTAGAAGAAGTGCTAGAAGGAGCACTAGAAGAAGAGCAAGAAGAAGAGCAAGAAGAAGAGCAAGAAGAAGAGCAAGAAGAAGAGCAAGAAGAAGAGGTACTAGAAGAAGCACTAGGAGAAATAGTAGTAGAAGTACAAGCGGCAGCACCGGTAGAGCCGCCTCTTAATTTCGGAAATAACAATGGACAAACTTTCTTTGATGCTCCGCCTGAAGTTGCAGTTGAAGCTGAAGAAGAAAATAAAGAAGAAAATAAAGAAGAAATGCCAGCAGACCGTGAAATGCGTAACTCGCGTTAGAAAAAAAACAAAAGGGAGGGACCCCTACAAAAGTAGAAAATGAAAGGTCAATATCATGATGTCACTCGGTGAGCAAACACAAGTAGGTTATATAGTCGCAAAAGCAGATCGTGATGCGAAAGGTTTCGGCGATGATAAAATAAAAAAAGAGCAAAATGCTTATTGGATAAAAGCAATGTCAGCTTCAGGCGTAAAAGTGACTGAAGACGATAAAGGAAATAAGCCGCTGATTATTCTTGCTCTATTGTATAGTTTGTCAAACATGCATGATGATACTTATATTGATCTTTTTGGAGTGACGCAACCTGGCTTTTCAAGATCCGAGTTAATTGAAGAATATATTGCTCAGTTAGTGATTTGTCGAAGCGTGAGTGCGCCAATATTATATGGTTGTATTGCTGAGCTTGTAAAATTTGAAGGGCAGCGTTTTGCTGCCAAACATGCAAAAGCAGATGCGCATGTGATGAAGAATTTTCGCTTTATTATTGATCTAGATGTGTTGCTCAGAAATGAGCAGCTCAATAAATTTTTTCCAAAAAAAGAAGCTTCTTTAATAACTATGGCGTCTGGTAAAGATTATTGGGACGTTTTTTTACAAAATTTGCTTAGTGCCGAGATAACCCCCGCTGCATTAATGACAAAAATTCTTATCGAATTTACTCGTCAGCATCATGATAATAAAACATTCTTAAATGCTTGGAACAGCGCATTGGAGAATTATTGTCGAGATCTGAATGGTCTTGTGCCTGAAACCAATAAAAATTATATGCGACAAGAGATAAAAAAAATTCAAGAATCTGGTCTTCAAACTCAAGTTGATGTTCCTTTAACAAAGGGTAATTTGTATCTGCATGCCACTTTAGAAAAAAAGCAAGTTTCTGGCAGCGCTGTTTGTGCGAGCACACCCGTACAAGGCTAAAAGAACGTAAACGCTAATTATTGACTAATAATAAAAATTTTAAAAATAAGTCCGGAGAAAATATTATGCAAAGGTGGTTTGGGGCCAGCAGCAAAGATGAAGCGAAAGCATTTGAGCATTCTGATATATATCCGGAACTAGACGAAAGCGGCCAGGCGAGTCCATTGCATTCATCAAAAAGTAGTTCAAGCCAGTCTCCTCATTCTCCTTCAATTCAAGATGAAGCAAAAGTGAAAGTATTGGAGCATTCTGGTGTATATCCGGAACTAAACGAAAGCGGTCAGGCGAGTCGATTGCATTCATCAAAAAATAGGTCACGCAAGTCTCCTAACTCTTCTTCAATTCAAGATGAAGTAAAAGTGAAAGTATTGGAGTATTCTGATATATATCCGGAACTAGACGAAAGCGGTCAGGCGAGTCCATTGTATTCATCAAAAAGTAGTTCAAGCAAGTCTCCTAATTCTCCTTCAATTCAAGAAGCCGTTAACCAATTCGCTCCCCAGGGTCAGGGCTATCTTCGGCATCTAGTAGCAAGCGATGGAGATTGTGGGTATACATCGTTCGGTATTACACGCGAATATGCTGCATCACTTTTACAAGAAGAAATTGATAGTATTTCTAACATTATTAAAGTTCCTACGAGAGGTGCGTTGCTTATAGAAGATTTTTATAACCGCTTACTTAAGAAAAAAATTGTTACAGTACCATATGCAAATATTTTCAATAATGATCAACTCTTAGAAGAATATTCGATAAATTTGCAGATACAAAGAGCTTATATTCAGTATGACGTAAAAGATAAAAAAATTGATTCTGGATATAGTCATCCAGCTGCTCTGCAAGCATTGGCACATATACGAAATGTCGAAATACATATGTGGAGATTAGGAGAAAGAGGCGTTCTTGTGCCGCACAATACTCTTGAAGGAAATTATGCTGTATATATTCCTGAAAATATAGAAAGACGTGTCGATATATTATTTGTTAATAATAATCACTTTGAATTATTAGACCTCAGTAGTTATGAAAACAATATCCCTGAAAACGGTATTTATCCACTCAAAGAGTCACGAAGCCAAAATGCCACCCCAAAACTTACGGCTGCTTCTCCCTTAACATCAAATAATAGACAACTAGTTAGCAGAAAAATACCATTTAGCCCTTCACCTATCAAAACAGACTCGACAAAAAAGCAGTCGATGCAACCTGGCTTCTCACCTATAAAACAGCCTGAGGTGAAAAGCCAGCTGATGCAATCGCCATCGCCATCGACACCAAGTGAAAAGCAGCCAAGTACGGAGAACGTTACAGTGAATGCGAATAAAGAAGGTTTTATGAGCGCGATAAGACTTTATTATCAAGCAACGCAACCAAGTGAAAAAACAAAAGCTTTGCATCAACTAATAAAAATTGTAACCAAGTTAAGTGAGCCCTCGCTTAACTTAAATGTACGCGCTCCGATAGCCATTGCTGCTTTAGAAAAAAAATTGAACCAACCAATAACCTCAATTGATGAGGTTTATTCTCATTTGTACACGATTTTGCAAGCAGTACTTGCAACAGAAAAAAATCATCGAGTGGATACAAAAATTAAAGAGCAGGTGAAAAATGCTCGTGAAGTTATTGTTGCAACAAAAGATATTTTAAAGTGGTTAGCGGATGCGGATACGCCAGATGCTCTGAAAACAGTACATGATCGTATGATCACGCGTTTGGTGAAAAATTTTTGTGGCGATGAGGATTTCACTGCGGAAAAACTGTTAACACAGTTAGATCAAAGAGAATGTAATGAACATGATCGAATGCATATTAATAGCGCATCTCCATTAGCCTTAGAGAAGCTTCATAGACTACATTTTAGGTGGCATCTACAATATGTACAAGGTGTTAATGAAGAAAATAGCGAAATTCTTGAGCAACGTCGATATCTAGAAGCGGTATCCGCATTTGAATTAAAACAGATAATGCAAGCATGTGACGGAAAAATACCGTTGAGTTTGGAGCAGCAATGGTTGCTTGTCACCGCCATTACTGATTATGATGAGGCCATGGCTTATTTACGCAATAATCCTAAAAAACATATTCGTGCTGTTTCTCCTTTTTATAATGCAATTCAATTGCTAGCGCTTGAGCGAGGCGAAAAAAGTGATATATTGCGTCAAACATTGAGTGATTTTTTTATTGAAAATAATAAAACACTTAAAGCCGATAATTTGGAACAGCAGGTTCTTCAGAAAAAAATGGCAATACGCGAACAGCAATTACTTGAAAAAGCATCAAAAAGACAGCTTTTTGCAACACCTGAAAAATCAAGTCCATCAGTGAGCAGTCATTCTAGCGCTATTCCAAGTTCAGCAGTGAACAGCAGGTGGAACGAACTTAACAAGAAATATGGTAAAAAAACAAGGCTTAACAAAGAAGAGATCATTGATATCTTTAAAAATTTTGATGCAATGTGTCACGTAACAGAAGAAGCCGAAAGAAGTCATGTGACGCTATTGTTAGATCAAGCATTTGCAGCTATGGAAGTGTTATTTAAGACGGATTACAGCCGTAACTTTTTTCTTATGTGGTCTTCGGAAAACGCTACGTCACCTCAATATTTTAATGATTTTATGAATCAGATTATGCCTAAATCAACATTACCCCCGTATATATTCGCGCGGTTTTGTGATTTTCAACTGCGTAAAGAAACTTCCTGTTTGAGGTATGAATATATATTCATCAGAACACATTTGCATTGCTTATATGATTCTAAGGGTAGAGAAGCTTTAAAAGGGATGAAAAATGATATTGCTCCAATAATTTCCGGTCACCCTATTGAAAATATAGAAAAAACCGTAATCGGTTGGATTTATCCAAAATTAAATAATGATTTAATGGCATTAGAAACTAAATTAGAGAGAGGAACATTGCTTGCAGAAGAGGTAGAGCCTTACAAGCACTTACAGTTGCCTATGGTAACAGAAAAATCTGCAAATAATAAAACGGTGCTTGAACGTATTAATGCACTAATGACAGGTGTAGAACATAACTCTTCTAAAACGCCTACGATATCTACAAATAAGGGAAAATAAAATTATGACACTAAACGAACTACTTAAAAAAATTATTAATGAGCCATTGTCAGTAACGCGTTTTTCAACCGAAAAATTGCGTAGAAACTTCATGAGGGGGCTATTTACTAAGCGAAAGGATGCAAAATATCCATTCACTGTTGAAATGTGGCAAGATTTTATTAATATATTTAAAGGCCTTGGTATTCAAGGAAAATTTCCTTGTGTTAGCACAGCTATTCCAGAAGAAGTGCACCCCAGGGATTATGAGTATTCATTAGTCCATTTTTTGTTTGAGCATTCTGGAACCTTCCCAAGGAATCATCCTCCATTAATAAAAGCGGTATTAAGCACTGCGATTTTTTTTATTGAGAAGCGTTATCCAGGTTCGCTTCTTCACAAATTTATGATGGTGCATCAATTAAGAACAACATTGATTTTGACGGAGTCAGCCAATTATCAAGATGAAGCACTCGCTATAGAAAAAAGCCTCGAGCAAAAAATTCTTGAAATACAATATTTGTTAGAAGATACAAAACACGCTCCTGGCTCAAGAATGCAACGTATTCAACAAGCACTTAGGATGGTTGCAACAGAAAACGTTTCTCTTGATCATCGAAAAGTGGCGTTATTATGGTTAGAACTCTACCATTCATCTGAAGCTTCATTGGATGAAGACAAAAAATTTCATAGACCTTCGCATGATAATAAAAATTTCCGTCTTATTTTCGAATTATCAAGTATTCATGAGTTGAATTTTTCTTTTCAAGAAAGAGGCGATTTAGAGTCTCAGGTATTTTCCTTGACGGGATTTTCGTCAGAAACAAATTCTCTACCAACATCACTCAGCTCGTATTGGAGTCAATTTTTCAAAAATATAGAAAATATGGTTGAAACAGATACTTTAATTACTGAAATGACAAAAATCTTATTAGGTCATCGTGAAGCGTACAATTCTTGGAGTAAAATAATGGCTGAGTACGAGTCAATGACTGTTGTGCCTGCGCAACATGCTGAGATGAAAAAAGAGAATGAGGGTATTGTTGTTTCTGAAAAACTACAGAGAAAAGATGATAACTCGGTTGTTGATGCAAATGCTGCTACTTCAGAGGAAGCGTTTGTTGAGCCGATAATAGATTTGGGTGCTGTAATAATTGCTGCTGAGAAAGAATTGCCTCAAGAGAAACCACTAGAACAACCGCTGGCAGAAGCGGTATTAACAACACCGGACGTACCTCCACCAGTAACAGTGTCATTAGAGCCTGCTAGAGAAGATGATAACTCGGTTGTTGATGCAAATGCTGCTACTTCAGAGGGAGCGTTTGTTGAGCCGATAATAGATTTGGGTGCTGTAATAATTGCTGCTGAGAAAGAATTGCCTCAAGAGAAACCACTAGAACAACCGCTGGCAGAAGCGGTATTAACAACACCGGACGTACCTCCACCAGTAACAGTGTCATTAGAGTCTGCTAAGGAAGCGGATAAAAAAATAGAAATCAAGCATATGTTAACCGACATGCTAATCCGTAAAAGGCAAACAAAAATAACTACGGAATCTCTCAACGCTTCATTGGGACAAAATATACTTTTATTGGGACAAAATCTTGCAGAAGCTAAACCGTCAGCTACTTTTGAGCCTGACAAATATCTTGTAAAAATAGGTGGTGCTCGGAAGCCAATTAGCTCACTGACACCTTTCAAAGATGAGCTCAGTGTCACCCCTAGCGTCACCCCTGATGTCAAAAGTGAAAAAGAAGTAAGCGGCACATATAGTGCTGTCGAGCGTCTTGCGGGTGGCCGAGAAACATCGGCAATAAATGAAGAGACAGAAGAGGAAGAAAGGCTTAGCGATACCATAAATCCGAATATTGGAAGTTCTTCAGCAGCGCTTTTAAAAGATCTTCGTGAAGAAGAACCAACGGCCTCTCTAGCATCATTGTATTATAATGCCAATGAGGATGAAGACAGTGACGATGATATTGCAAGTATTGAAGGTGGAGTGAGTCAAGCCCCATCAGTTAATGGTTCAGTTATGTCTTATATGCCTGAAGACGATTCATATAATGAATTTCTTCCAGTGCACTCGGAGTTTGCAGTTAAATTTATAGATTTGCTTGCTAGAGCTGAAGTAAGTTCGCTGATAGCGTTAACGCTCGACTGGTTTCAAGCTGCGAAGCGAGTAGGAGCTCGTGCAGAAGCATCTAGTGCATTAGATTCGATTAAGAAATTGCAAGGGAAATCCCATGAAGTTTCATTAGAGAAAGTGTACAAATATTTGTACGCTATTTTACAAGCAATGATTTTTGCAAAACCGTTAAAAAAAGCAGATAGCAGGGTTGCTCGCCCTTACTTTTTAGATGCGAGCGCGGCGTTGAGGTTACTAAGTCAGCGAGCGGCTGAGCAAAACCGTAGCGTGCATACTTATATGCTGAAAACAAAAAATAATTCCATATGTTTATACTTAGCTCATCCTGATAGGATGCAATTTCCTCTCCAACATCAACGACTTTTCGGTTTTGTTGAGCTGGATACTGTTGCAGAGAACATATTAAAACCTTTACCGCCTGTTTGGGGTGCAGATTATAAAAAAGGTAAGGATGAAACAGATAAGAAAATATTAAAAGCGCGACGTAATTTGGAAGCGCAATGCGTTGAGGCATTTGAAGATATTTTATCCAGGAATGAAAAAGATTCAACTATCGAAGATCAATCTTTGATTATAAGAGCGCTTTCTGATTATGAAATTAAAAATAGTTATACACCGTTTTATAATGCAATACGATTATTAGCAATTTCTTATTATGGTATCGCAGGTGGAGTGGCTTTATTGGGCTCGGATTTATCCAGAGATCGCGAATTTTTCGTGCGTCAAAAACTGTGTATCCAGCTTGGAAAATGTCTTTTTAATTATAGTCTAAACAGACTTACATGCTTGCAAAAAATGCTGGATAAACGATTGTGGCAATCGATTGAAAAGATCGAACCCAGTAACTTCACCGATGAAAGTAACGGAAATGAAACAGGGACAATGGTTTCTCGCCAGATATCAATGAAATCAGGCCGATCATTGCATTCAACGAGAAGTGGTGTCTCTAGGTCTAATCTTAAAGTACGAAAATTGGAAGAACAAGAAGAAAAAATTACAATGGCATATGTTGAGTTTGAAATGGTATGGAGTGCTTTTTGCTATTTGGAACGGCCATTACAAAATCGAGAGACACACTTTATTTTAAAAAATTATGCCGCTGTTTGTGAAAAAACAGATTTTGATGCCATACAATCAACGCAGTTGCTTCATCGAGCATTTGATGAGTTAAGTGAGTTTGCCAAAAAATCACAACCAAGTTGGCTCGGAGAATCTGCTGAAAATATAAAAGCGTGCGCTGATTATCATGAATTAGCAAAGTATATTACGAAATCTTCTCTAATGTTTGCACATTACTGTAGTTATCTAGGTCAATTAAAAAATAAACGGTTCGACTGTGAAATTGAATTTATAAATGCTAATAAAGCATGCTTAACCTCTGCTGATATAGAAAAATTAAATTTGCGTGCAACAGTACGAGTTAGTACTGCTCTGCCTATGTTTGCTACTGGGCCCGCTGAGGAAAAATTAGGGAATCACGCGCAGTCATTTTTGAGTACCGTTGGTCCGTCAAAAAATGCGCCCTCTAAAAAATAGAACTTAAAAAGATCGCCGCTTGCACAAATTGACAAGAGGGCTAATGGATAGCCCTTGAATCAAAATTGAAAATAGAACTGTGGCATATGTCATCGGCACGATCAATGTTTTTTCAGGGCCGAGTGGTAATGCGAGTGCAAGCGCAATAGCTAGCCCGCCGCGCAAGCCGCCCCAAATCATGATCGTGGTTGCAAATGGTTCGTAGCATCGTTTCAAGCACACACGCATTAATTGCATCGGTACAGCAACAGAAATACTTCGCGCAAACAGTACAATGGCAATCGTACCTAAACTACTTAGCCATTCAAATGATGTGCGTTCAATCGCAATGAGTTCTAGGCCAATCAATAAAAATAAGATGGCATTAAAGGCATGATCAATCACTTCCCAAAAATGTACCAGATGCGAGTGTGCCAGCGATTCTCGGGCTTTTTTCCGAGAATTGCTTAATTTATATATAGGGTCAGGCATATAAAACATTTTTTGTCGATTGCCAATAAACATACCCGCCACCACCATCGCGAGTGGCCCAGAAATATTGAGCATTTGCGCAAGCGAGTAACCACCGGTTGCAATCGCCATTGTTAGAAAAATTTCTTGCAGCGCGTCATCGATGGGTTTAATTAACCGATAACCAATGTAACCGAGTAGCGCACCATAAAGAATGCCGCCTAATGCTTGTTGTAAAAATAATTCAGTAACCGCCGCAATAGTTGCGCTATGTTGATTAAATGCCACTTCATAAATAGTTACGAATAATACGATGCCAATGCCATCATTAAAAAGAGATTCGCCCGCGAGTCGAGTATCCAATGATTTGGGGGCATTTAATTTTTTAAATACGGCTAATACTGCAATGGGATCTGTGGGAGAAATTAGCGCCCCAAAGAGTAAGCAATAAATAAATCCAAGAGATTGTCCCAACCAAGCCAAGAAATAAAAAGTGAGCCCGCCAACAATGAATGTCGATATGATCGTTGCGCCAATCGATAAAATAATGACTTCCCATTTTTCTTTCAGCAAATGATCGATACAAACGTTTAAAGCGCCTGCAAATAATAAAAAACTCAACATGCCATTCATTAATAAAGAATGAAAATCGATCTCATTAAAGGCGTTAATAATTTCTTTTTCACCGACATTAATGCCTAAGGATGAAAGAAAAATAATGCTAATTGTTATGATCATGCTGGTTAACGTGATCGCAATAGAACTTTGTAACTTTATATAACGATAATTGATGTAACTCAAAATTGCCGCAATCGTGAATAGAAATGAGAGGGTGTTGAATATGGTCATTGGTTTCCTTTTTTGAACTAGACGATATCATGACAGTAGCGACTGAAAAAGCCCCCTTTGTAAAAGGGGGCGGCTCGCATAGCGAGCGGGGGATTTTTTTGTTTCAAGTTGCTCAAATCCCCCCGTTTGCTTCGCAATCGACCCCCTTTTGCAAAGGGGGTTTTCAGTCGTTATTGCCGATATAAAATCATGTTTCTTATAATAACAGGTAAATTATTTTTCAAAAAATTAATCATCGCCATGGGTCCTATTTGATCTTTCAACCAACGTTTCAAAATCGGTTGCGTCACATCCCAAATATTAAAATCTGGATCAAGGTGTCGGCATAAACTTTCGATATTCAGTAATGTTTTTTGTAACAATAATAACTGTGGTTGTAATTGAATTTCATAATTTTTTGCAGCCTGAATGAGGCCCAACAATAATTGTGCCAGTGAAATATCTTTCAATGACTTGTTGAGAATCGGCGCGCAGACTGTTTGAATCGCATGTGCGAAAGCAATTTCAGGCACATAGGCTGGAATCCATCCTGATTCACGATGTAACTTAGCCACTTTTCGATAATCTTTATCAATAAGTGCCGCCATATTTTCCGCGATATACCGACGATCTTTTAAAGGCAATGATCCAACAATGCCAAAATCTACCAACTCAATGATTGGGCACTCAGGTTTTGTGACATTAATAAAAATATTACCCGGGTGAAGATCCGCATGAAAGTAATTGTCTTGAAACATTTGCGTGAAAAAAATCTCGACACATTTTTTGGCGAGTGCATGAAGATTAACGCCAGCGTCTTTAATCGCTGCAATATTCATAATAGGCAGGCCGTAAATACGTTCCATGACCAATCTATTTTCTGTTGTTAAATCCCAATAAATATCAGGAATAAAAAGAGATGTTGCATGATTAATTTTTGCATTTTCTTTGAGTTGTTCTGCGTGTGCTGCTTCGTTAACAAGATTAGTTTCTTGTTTTAGGGTCATTTCTATTTCATCAATCATGCCTTGAATGGCACTTGAGTTTTCGAGTTTTATAAATTTTGCTCCCCAACGAAGAAACGCAATATCACGTGCGAGTAATGCGCGAATTTTTGGGCGTAAAATTTTTATGACCACATGAGTGCCATCATGTAGTGTGGCCGCATGCACTTGCGCAATCGACGCCGAAGCAATCGGCGTGTAATTGACATGGCTAAAATGTGACAGAGGATGTATTAATTGTCTAGCAATGTTAGGTGAAAAGGGCGGCACCTTATCCTGTAGCGTCACGAGTTGATCGACAATATCTTTGGGGAAAATATCTTGACGTGTTGAAAGTATTTGACCAAATTTAACGAACAAAGGGCCCGCTTTTTGTAGTGCAAGCGTTAAACGTTGGCCACGCGAAATAAAACGATTTGAAAAAATATAAAAAGGATTGCACCAACGCAAAAAATACAGGCGTCGAAAATAAGGCGCTTGCAACAAAAATTCATCTAAATTATAACGAAATACTAAATAAAAAATTCGGATGAATTGTATGAAGTGGGGTTTGATCATGAATCTTTCTCTAAGAATTGAGCATTATGAGATATGTTATGGCAATAGCGACGGAGACCCTTCTCCCGCTGGCGGGAGAAGGTGGCGACAGCCGGATGAGGGTGGATATATAAGCATTTGAAAAAATATCGGCTATTAATCAATCCCTCATCCCCCTGCCGGGACCTTCTCCCGCCAGCGGGAGAAGGGTCTCCGTCGCTATTTTCATCTTGCATCCATTGATCCGCGCTTCTAGTCGATCTATCTGTAATCTTAATTCATCCACATCGCGTCGAAAAATTTCCACTTCATTATTGGCGGGTAAAAGCATTGCTTCTTCTTGGCAGTATTCCGTCACATCTTGACAAAATTTTTCTTTATTAGTTTTTATAAATCCCGTGGGTTTTCGTAATAACTGTATCATTTTATGCGCCGTCACGTCGCCGATGAGTTTTGAGAGATGCTCTTCCCAGTCAATTTGATGTTTTTCAAATAACTCATTAAACCGTTGCGCAGTATCAACATCGCCTTGAATGTGAAATTGCGCGTTGATTAAAGAGGTGGATTTGCTAAGTTTTAAACGCATCAATTGAAACAATGTAGTGTAAATTTCTGTGTTGACAGTTGCAGGGCGTTCTGTTGAAAGCTGGACATTATTTTCATCAAAAGAAAAATAAATTGCGATTTTAGGGCGTTGTATATGAATTCCCATCACTTTGCCAATGAGGGGTGCTAATAATTTTGGACTATCGCTATCTAAACTCAGATATCGATTGAATGTTTTTTCTAGTGTTTTAATGGGTAATAATTTCATGTTAAATTTTATAACCATAATGTAGTGCGACAATGCCGCCGGATAGATTGTGATAACCACATTTTTCGAAGCGCACTTTTTCAATAAGCTTTAATAAGGTTTCTTGATCAGGGTGCATACGAATTGATTCGACTAAATATTGATAGCTGGCTTTATCTTTCGCAATCCATTCACCTAGTTTTGGAATGACTCGAAATGAATATTCATTATAAATTTTATTTAAAAAGCTGGATTTTGGTTTAGAAAATTCGAGCACAATTAATTTTTTACCAGGTTTTAAGACGCGATACATTTCTGCCAATGCATTTTCTTTATTCGTGATGTTTCGCAAACCAAAACTGATGGTAATGCCATCGAACGTGTTATCAGGAAAAGGCAATCGTTCAGCATCGGCTTGCACATAATCAACATTCGTTAAATAATTGCAGTCAGTGAGTCGTGCGCGTCCGGCCTTTAACATGCTGCTATTAATATCCGAAAGTGTCACTTTCCCTTTTTCACCTACTTTTTGTAGCAACAATTTCGTTAAATCGCCGGTGCCACCGGCGAGATCGAGCACATGATTACCTGGTTTTAATTGTGTTTGCATGATGGCAAATTTTTTCCAGAAGCGATGCATGCCAAGTGACATTAAGTCGTTCATTATATCGTATTGCGGTGCG
>JAZKAS010000009.1:31579-75079 GCA_040389005.1 Pseudomonadota bacterium | reverse complement strand
AATATGATCTTATTTACATGGACATTGGACTGCCAGGTATCGATGGATATCAAACTACCAAAAGCATTCGAGAAAAAGAAAAATCGGCAGGACAGTCGATTTTGATTGCGCAGCAGTCGAACGCATCAAAAACAGAAACGCCCATCATCGCCCTCACCGGGCACGGCGTGATTGATGTTAAAACCTTTTGTGGAGAAGCGGGCATGCAAGGTGTGCTCAGCAAACCACTCTCAAAAGATCAAGCAGAAAAAGTATGGCAGCGTTATGTTAAACAGAAATTGATGGATGTGCCGGGGTTAGTAGTTTTTTCTTAAAAATTGTATCGATTAGTCATGCCTTCCCTCACAACACAAAATCAGAAGCTTTTCAAAGAAATACGTTAGCGGATGAACTTTAACGCATACAGCGCGCGAAATAGAAAAAGGCCCTCTTAAAAAATAATCAGCAAACGCGGTTAAATTCTTGAGAAAATCTATTTCTATAAAAATTTATATATATTTGTGTTTTAACGTCAAAAAAATTCTCGGCTCGCAATGGTCCCATACAGCAGATGAGGTAATAAAATTATTATATAACTTAGGGGAAAAATGTTTAATCGTTTTTTAGATAGAATAGATCAAGAGAATTAAAATCTTTAATAACTCAAGAACGATTATGATCCATTCTTGAAGAAACTAATTCGATCCTGTAAACACACTCGCCGTCGCTTCACCTGCTTCATTGATATCTGCACGACGAATGACTTTATAAAATGTTAAAAACAAAATTTTCATATCCAACCAAAAAGAAATATGATCAACATACCACACATCGAGTTTAAATTTATCTTCCCAAGAAATCGCATTGCGACCATTGATTTGCGCCCAGCCCGTGACGCCGGGAAGTACTTCATGCCGACGTGTTTGTTCGGGAGAATACAGCGGTAAATATTGCACGAGCAACGGCCGTGGACCGACTAAGCTGATATCGCCTTTTAACACATTGAATAAGCTCGGCAATTCATCGAGGCTGGTTTTTCGAAGCCATAAGCCGAAGCTTGTTAAACGTTCTGCATCCGGGAGAAGATTGCCTTGAGAATCGCGGGCGTTGGTCATGGTTCTGAATTTGTAAATTTTAAATGGCTTGCCTTGATAACCACTTCGTGATTGAGTAAAAATTACAGCATTTTTTAATCCTATAAAATTTAACAGGCACAATATTAAAAATATAGGAGAAAGCAGAACGGTTAGTAGTAACGCGACAGAGAAATCAAATATCCGTTTAATGTTATTTCTATACATGTTTATCTGCCAAATAAGTATTTACAATATCTTCACTAAAAGCAAACGAAGCCGTAAAAGCAGGTGAAACACTATTAATGATGTGAACAGAATTAGTATCGGCTTGAATGATAAAATCATCAACGATCTCTTGTTTTTTTATATCATAGAGCCGTGGCAGAATTCCCGGTTTCCCCCAGCTTGTGCAACGAAACAAGCGAATATCTTTTACTAAGCTCGCGGCATGATACATCAATCCTGATTTTGTTTGCTTTTTAATTTCCGTCATTGCTAGCTCGCGAAAATTAAATGTATTATTGATCAGCAAGTGCAATTCGGCTGTTAACACTTCTTTCATTTCATTAAAGTGCAAATTTGATAGCCAAGAATAATTTTCACGTGACAGGCATGGAACTGCGGTGGGTCCAATTTTAATTCTTCCGTTGTGCTCAGGCGAAAAATGTGCACCGAGTAGTTTTAATTTTTTATCTGGAAGAGGGTAAATATGTTTTAAAGGATTCCCCGCTAAATTTTCAACATACAGAAAAATTCCCTTAAAGGGAATCAAAGTGTAATTCTCAATAAAGCCATAGCATTTCGCAATTTTATCCGCATACGCCCCAGCGCAGTTAATTAAAGTATTATAATGGATCAAGCCATGATTTGTTTGCGCGGTATTGGCATCTACTCTTGATTGAAATTGTGTATTAAATTGAAATTTTACACCAAAATTTTGCAAGTCATCTTTTAAGTGAAGGCAAATGGCTTCAGCATGGAAAGAGGCTGTTTCAGGAGAATAAATCGCGTGCTGTGTTGTTTTGGCTGCGGGCTCAATAATTGATAGCGCGGCTTCATCAATTAACTGTGCATTAACGCCATTAATGACTGCACGTTGATAAAGTTGCTTTAGATCGTCAATTTCATTTTCATTTTTTGCCACAATAACTTTGCCACATATATTTAGTGGAATATTTTTTTTTTCACAATATTGTTTTATTTTTACTGCGCCCAGTTTGCAATATTTCGCTCGCAAACTATCATTGGCATAATATAACCCCGCATGTAAAACTCCGCTATTTCGCCCGCTGGCATGTTGTGCCACATCGACTTCTTTATCAATGATCAAAATAGATCGATGAGGATATCGATGTTGCAGATGGCGGGCGATCGTCAGGCCAATAATTCCTGCGCCAATAATTAAATAATCGGATTGCATTTTCATTCTTCATTTATGCGGTGACTAACTCAGACACATTGTAGTAGTACCGACTTGTCATGTAACTATCAATACAGTTTTCTTGTAGGTATTTCGCATTGCTAAATTGTGACTCTAAATAGTTAAGTACCTGTCCAGATGCAATGGCTGATAAAACTTGATCGACACCTTGTTCAAGCGACCACTTTGTTTCAAATCCTAACTCTCTTACAATTTTAGTGAAGCTGACGCGATAATTGCGTCGATCGCCATCTTGTCCCATTTCAAGCAACTCTGCCGTTGGAACTTTGTTTGCAATGATTTGGCCAAGTTGCCCTAGCGTATAATTTAATTTATCGCTACCAACATTAAAAACTTCATTATGTATTTTTGCGATAGGCGCTTTGAGTGCCGCCATAACTGATTCAGCTGCATCATCAACATGCAAGAAAGGCCGCCATTGATCTCCGCCGAACACCGTAATTTTATGTTCGAAATGTGCTTTTGCGGTGAGTAAGTTAGCAACTAAATCGAAACGCGTTCGCCCTGACAAGCCAAATATCGTGCTGAAGCGCAAGTTGACCGGCGAGAAAGTGTCGCTCGCCATTTGGTTTAAGACGCGTTCACATGCAATCTTTGTTTTGGCATACAAAGAGACTGGGTTTAAAGTAGATCGCTCATCGAGCACATCATCACTCGCGCCATAAACAGAACATGTGCTAGCAAACACAAAACGTTGCACACGAAATCCTTTGCAAATTTCCGCAATCATTTTTGTCGCCATCAAATTAACTTCGATAGTTAATTCTTCATTTAAAGCACAGGCGGGATCACCCACAATCGCACCAAGATGGACAACAGAATGTACGCCTTTTACTGCCTCAACAATTTTATCGACTTGTCGGAAATCAGCGCGAATGACTTCTAATCGAGGATGCTCAAGAAACTCTTTAATCGGCTCTTCACCATAAACGAATAGATCAAGTAAGCGAACAGAGTAACCTTGTTTAAGTAATTTCGGTAAAAGAGCAGAGCCAATATAGCCCGCACCACCAATTACCAAAACACTTTTTTCGTTACTGCATAATGGGCGCCTGTGTTCGCTAATTTCAGAAACAAATAAACTGCGCCATACATTGGTCCAAACTCTTGAGGCTAAAACAACCCCGAGCGTCACTACCCAGGAAAATACCATTAAATTCTTTGGAAACATGGTGTTTAAATTAAAGTAAGTGAGCACAAAACTATAAATAAGATAACCTAATGAGACTGCTTGAAGCACGACAAGTGCTTTAAATTTTCCACGATATGTTCGGCTGTTGCCATAAAAACCCGATAAGGAAAACGTAGTAATCATAGTAACAGACATCAATAAAAAAGAAATCGTGTATCCATGATTACTTTGACGAATAGTATCAAATGACCAAGTATTTCCAACATTAAATGGGGAGTCAGGCGTGAAAAATGCAAATACAGAAAACAACAAACAAGCATTAACCATCATTAAGTCGCAGGCGATTCGAACTAAAACTTCTTTTTTAAAGGCAAAATTAAAAATTTTCACATTAACTCCATTTAATTAACAGTCTCAATAACCTTGGTAAAAACATTTTGAATCGTATTAACGATTGCTTTCATTTGATCTTCTTCAATCGTTGGATGAACTAAAAACATCAAACTCGTTTCACCTAATCTTTGCGCATTTGGCAATCGTGGTTGTGGTGGCATTCCAGAATTTTCAAAACATTTTTCCAAATAAATTTCAGAACAACTTCCGCTAAAACAAGCAATACCTTGATCATTTATCGCCTTCATAATCCTGTCTCTCGTCCAGCCCTGTAAAATCGCCTTATGATTAACAAAAACATAATACTTATAATACGAATGATAAACATCATCACCCGGCACATGAACATCTAAAAATGGGATTTCTTTAAACGCTTTCGTCAGCATCGCCGCATTTTGACGACGTTTATCGACCCACGCATCTAATTTTTTCAATTGCTTCAAGCCAATCGCCGATTGTGTTTCTGTCAAGCGCCAATTCGTTCCAAAACTCTCATGCAGCCAACGAAACCCCGGTGCGTGCTCACGATTATAAACCGTATCATACGATTTGCCATGATCTTTATATGCCCAGCACTTTTCCCACATCGCTTTATCATTCATGGTCAACATGCCGCCTTCACCGCCTGTAGACATAATCTTATCCTGACAAAAAGAAAACGCAGCTAAATGTCCCCATGAACCCACTGGCCTGTTTTTATATCGAGCACCATGCGCTTGTGCACAATCTTCGATCACCCAAAGCTTATGCTTTTCTGCCAACGTCATGATTTTATCCATCTCACACGGCCAGCCTGCAAGATGCACGGCTATAATTGCTTTTGTTTTAGGCGTAATCATTTTTTCAATGGTTTCTGCTGTAATGTTTTGAGAAACAGGGTCAACATCGGCAAAAACAGGGATACCGCCACGCATGACTACACAACTGGCTGAGGCAAGAAATGTACGCGGCGTGACAATTACTTCATCACCAGGCTTGAGATCAATTGCGTAAAGAGCTAATTCTAAAGCGAGGGTGCCATTAGCAAGCGCAATCGCGTAAGAGCAATTTGCATACTTTGCAAAAGCAATTTCAAATTCACGGCCAATATTTCCTGTCCAATAATTTACCTTGCCAGATTTTAAAACATCAGTAACAGCTTGAATTTCATCTTCGCCGTAAAAAGGCCAGGGGGAAGTGGGATTGCTCATGGATACGGTCCTGCAAGACAAATGGAATATTAATTTTTGGTTTTTAGGGTAGCAAGTTTGAGAATAAATAGATAGATGAGAAAAGGTTTTAGATGGGTTGCAAAGCTTCATTTAATGAAACGAAAATACTTCCCCAGGAATATCCAACCCCAAATCCTACTAATAAAACTTCATCGCGTGGCTTTACAAGATGATGACTTATTGCATTACTTAATGCGATGGGTATGGTTGAAGAAACAGTATTGCCATAATAGCGTAAATCAATGCAGAATTTTTCTTTTGGAATGCCTATTTTTTTTCTTAAATTTTCTAGCATATATTGATTGGCTTGATGAAAGATAAAATAATCGATATCCTCTAAACGTTTACCCGAGGCATCAAGTGCTTGATCAATCAATTTTGGCACTGCATTTAACGTAAAATTAAATATTTCCGATCCATTCATATATAAAAATTGACCTCGATCTTTTGAGTTATAGATGGCCTTAGGAGATTTGAGTCCGCCTTGTTCAATAATTAAATTTCTAAAGCCACTACCATCCGTGCCTAATTGAGGTCGTGAAATAGCGGGGCCAGATAAATCGCTGCCTCGTATGTAAGTTGCCGTTGCACCATCTCCGAAAATTGTTCTTACACTTCGATCTTCAGGGTGAATATATTTCGAATAAGTATCTGCAGTTAATAACAGGACGCCATTTGCTTGACCAGACTCAATGAGACCTTTTGCAATACTTAAGCCATAAATATAACCTGAGCAACCCAGGTTAAAATCAAATGCCCCCACCGAATTTTTTAATTGCAATCTATCTTGAAGGATACACGCAGTAGGCGGAAGAATATAATCAGGACTTTCAGTGCATAGAATAAGGTAGCCAATATCATTTTTGGAACATCGCCCAGAAGCAAATAATTTTTCAGCGGCGAGATAAGCAAGATCTCCTGCTGTTTCTGTTGGGGCAGCAATATGACGTTCGATAATACCCGTTTTAGCTTCAATTTTTTCTATGGTCCAGTCAGGAAATTTTTCTGCAATATCTTGGTTGGTTTCAATTTTTTGCGGCAAGTAATATTCAATACCAATGATTTCTGCGTATTTCATTTTTTAAAACACTATTCGTTTAGCAGGGACGCCCATGACTGTTGTGGGAGTAAGAAAATTTCGTGTGACTGCGGATCCCATGCCAATTGTTACATCATCTCCTATAGTTTTGCCAGGATATACAGCTGCATTGCTTCCCATGAACACACGTTTTCTAAATACCACATGCCCGGCTAGAGTGCAATTTGGGCAAATTGTGGAGCCATCACCAACAGTAGCATCGTGTCCGATGACTGAGTTGGCATTGATAAGAACAAAATCGCCAAAAGTGGCATTATGAGCAATATAGCAGCCTGGAGAAATAATAGTCCCCCTTCCAAAAGAGGCAGTGCTTGCCATGTTAACGGAAGAATGTATTAAAGTTGGAAAATCAGCCCCTTTGCTTAAAAAATCTTGGCATATTTTAAGTTTGGTCTGAGCATTTCCAATAGCGCATACATACTGCGCATCAGTGATAATTTTGTGCCCCTCAATGGGGCCAATAACACCGTCTATAGACAGGTTGTCATCTAGAAATCCTAGGAATGTATTATTTGCAACGTTTGTAAAGCCTTTAAGAATGGCAAAAATTTCTTGTCCAAACCCTCCGGCACCGATAATAATTGTTTTCATTTTTTCCTGTTTAAATTTAGTGAGCTAAATAGCCTCCGTCAATGACTAAGGATGTTCCTGTTATCCAGCGCGATCGTTGAGATAATAAAAAAGCTATGCCATTTGCAACGTCTTCGGATTCGCCCAGCCCAAGAGGGTGCATATTTTTTATTTTTTCTATTTGTTCAGGATTCAATTTTTCAAAAAGTGATGCGGTCATTTTTGTGTTAACTATGCCAGGCGAGATACAATTTACTCGTATATTCTCTGGCGCTAACTCTAAGGCAAGGCTTTTAGCAAGAGATTCTAGGCTGCCTTTGCTTGCTGCATATAAAGAGGCTCCTACTTGGCCTACTTGGCTTACAACAGAAGAAAGTAATACAATGCTTGCGCTTTTTGAGCAATAGCCTCTTTGTCTGAATGCCTGAATAAGGTGAAAGGCGGACTTTACATTAATATCAAAAATATCCGCAATATTTTTATCATTCAACAACTTAAATGGCTTGAGAAGATGCAGCCCTGCGCAATGCACTAAGCCATCTAATGTGCCATTTTTTTGATATAGCTCTTTAAAATCTTTTTGAATATCAATCCAGTGGGTAAGATCTCTTTCGAGGATAATGTGCTGCTTACCCTGTAATCCTCTATTGAGAGCATGTAATGCTTTTGCATTTCTTCCAACTAGCACAAGCGTTGCTCCCAGTTTATCAAGTAATAAAGCTGTAGCCTCTCCTATTCCCGATGAAGCGCCAGTCAAAATAATATTTTTCTTTGAGAAATCAATAAAGTGCATAGAATTCTTTTATATACTTACGGAGTTCCATGAGCGAGCATGAACAAATCTGTCAGAGTTTCTGCGTTGGCAATATCTTTGGTGGCAACAGAGCGCTGAAACGCTTCATCCACTACAGCAATATATCCAATGACTGCAAGAGAGTCCCATGCCGATAAGTTGCTCAAAATAGTATCTCCATGAAGCGTGCCTTCATCTAGCTCCATGAGTAATTCCATTTCAGCTATAAAATCTGCGATTTTCATGCCTTTCCCGTTAAATTTTTTTCTGCTTCATTCTATTAGTTAGTGTTGGGTAATTTCAACTGAAAATTTTGTTGATTCAGGAAGAGCGAAGCTGATATCTTCACGTACCTTTTTAAATATATAGGAATCAGTGTGATTCTAATAACAGGCACTGCCGGCTTTATTGGTTTTCATTTGTGCAAAAAACTGCTCAAGCGCGGTGAATCGGTTGTGGGATTGGATTGTATCAACGATTATTACGACGTTACGCTTAAATATGCGCGCTTAGATATTCTAAAGCAGTACAAAAATTTTACTTTCGAAAAAGTGGATCTTGCAGATAGGGTGAGTCTACAAGCAGTATTTGAGCGTCACGAGATCAAGAAAGTTGTAAATCTAGCAGCTCAAGCAGGGGTTCGCTATTCTATTGATAATCCTTATGCTTATGTTGATTCTAATTTAATCGGGTTTGTAAATTTGATTGAATGTTGTCGACATCATCATGTTGAGCATTTAGTTTTTGCATCAACGAGCTCAGCATATGGTGCAAATACAAAACAGCCTTTCGACGAATCACAAAATGTTGATCACCCCATGGCGTTATATGCGGCCACAAAACGTGCTAACGAACTAATTGCGCATTCTTATGCCAGTTTATTTAAACTGCCTTGCACAGGACTACGATTTTTCACAGTCTATGGACCATGGGGTCGACCCGATATGGCGTTGTTTAAATTCACGAAAAATATATTAGCCAATAAACCTATCGATGTTTATAACCATGGCAAGATGACGCGAGACTTTACTTACGTTGGCGATATTGTTGAAGGGATAGACAGAGCACTGCAAAAACCTGCGCGGCCTAATCCTGATTGGGATGCCGACAATCCAGATCCAGCGAGCAGTTATGCGCCGTATTGCATTTATAATATTGGTAATAATAATCCCGTCACGCTCATGGAGTATATCCACGCACTTGAAGAAGCATTGGGTAAAAAAGCGCAGTATAACTTTATGGAAATGCAAGCCGGTGATGTGTCATCTACTTATGCAGATGTGTCTCGATTAGAAAAAGAATTTGGTTACAAGCCAGAGACAAGCGTGAAAGAAGGGATTAGGCAATTTGTAGATTGGTATTGCGAATATTATGAGAAAAATTAAGTTATATCAAATGTGTGTGTTTTTTGTTTTTGCATAAAGAAGGCAATAGATAACCAAAAAAGCAGGAAGGTACATGGTTTTTTGTCTTACAGCGAGACCTAAATTTGTATTTAAAAACGACATAAGAGCCATTCCAACTATAAAAAAATATAATAGTAATTTTAAGCTTGGGTCTTGCAAAAACAACTGCCTTATAAGTTTTCTCAATTTTAAGCTTCGCCATAATAAAAATACAAGCACTGCATTTTCTACAGATACCACGTAGCCTTCCGTATTTTTGGCCAAATAAAAAAGTGGAAAACATAAATTCATGAAAAAGCTATAAGGGAGAAAAAGCAACCTTAAGAATGGATTCTCAAATGACATTTCAAAATGCGTACCCTGAGCCTGCATATCCTGCTGGTATGAAGCTCTTTTAACAATAGAGGTCAAATCTATATTTTGGAAGTGGCCTTGAGTGTTCAATACCCACTGAGTCACAAATAATGCCAAAGCTAACACAACTATCATGCACAATATATTTACAAGAGAAATATTACGACTTTTTTTAAAATAATATAATGAAAATGAAATGAAAACCACCATTAGTAGATACGGTCTCAGAGCCGTTAGCATAAATAAACTAAAAACTAATATGGCAATATTAAACACAATCATTCGTTTTTCCAATAGATTGAAATAAGACAGCAATGCGAGAGGGGTAAAAAAGAAACATAAAGAATCTTTCCCCATGCCTGTAGTAAAAACTAATGCAGAGGGCCAGCACATTAATATTAGGCTAGGCCATGTTAATGATGAATTGAGAATACATAATCGTTTGGCGCAGCGTAAATATACCGTATACCACAATACGCCTCCTATAAAAGCAAAAGAAGAGAAAAAATAAAATGTAGCAAGTAAAGAATCTCCAGTAAGAAAATAGCGAACATACCAAACCATATTTTTAACAGCATCGCCGCCAAGTGCATAAAAATGAGAAGTTGCGGATGGGAAATATAACACTGTTGAATCAGATGGTTTCAAGGAGTAATAGTAGGTTCCAACAATATGGCCTAAAAAAGACAGCATTAGCACCAATATGGTAGTGGCGTAAAGAGGAGATTCTTTACGAATAATCAATAACGCAGCTATAAAGGCAATATTGTAAAATAAAAAAACAACTAACATCAAAAAATCCTAAAATCTTCTACTTTTCTAGCTACTATTGGAAACTATAGTGTTTTTCCTACTGTATTGTAAAGCCAATAACCTAAAATCTCGCGTAACAGCATATATAAGCCACAGTCTGCTAATTCTCATTGATTACTGTGGCATCTAACTGGTATCTTTAAGGAAAGTTATTTCTACATAAAGAAGCTGTGATCTTAGCAACAGATACCACTAATTTCGTCGCATTTTATTTGGCTATAAAGTATAAAGAAGTAATTGAGTTGAGTTCTATATTTGTGCTGTGGCGTGCTGAAGTGTATGCGGAATAATAAATGAAAAAATTTTTGAAAATATTTCTTTATTTGCTGGATAAAGAAGATAAAAAAGGCTTTATCGGGTTTATATTTATTTTGATGTTAGGAGGATTTATCTCTTTAGTAGGTATTGCTACTATTATTCCGCTCATTAATATACTATTGAGCCCTGACAAAGTACAGCATTTACCCTTATTAGGTTCTCTGCCTTATTTTACGGCACTGATGCTTGCATCGGGCGCGTTAATTTTTGCTTTTTGGTTAAGAACAATTTTTGGAATGCTTATTATCAAAAAACAAAACTTATTTCTCTTTGGACTAACGGCTAAAATTCGCAACAAAATTTTCGAACGTTATCTTAAGGCACCCTATAATTATCATGTGAGTAAAAATTCTTCATCGCTTATTAGCGTACTTTCAACGGACGTGGAAAGAGTGTCGGGCGAAATATTTGGCTCTACAGGAGCAATTTTAAATGAGGCTATTACCTCAAGTGTTTTATTTATTGCAATTTTATTTATTGCGCCAACACTCATTATAAGCGTAATTGGTGGCGTGCTAATCACTTCCAAAATTTATATGGCAATATTTAGGCGGAAAGCGATTGCGTTTGGCGAGCAAAAAACCAATAGCTACGAAAAATTAACACAATGTGTTGCGCAAAGCTTAGGTAGTATGAAAGAAACAAAGCTATACCATAAAGAAATAGCATTCATTGCATTAGTCAATCGCTTCTCTAGGCTTATTGCTGTTTCAAGTAGCTTTCAAATGATGTTTGGCCAAGGCTCTCGATACATTATTGAGTCTACAGCAATTACTATTATTCTCATTGTATTACTTGTTTACTCTAGAATAGGATACACAGGCGAACAAATTTTTGTGCTTCTTTCAGTTTTTGGTGTCGCATCAGTTCAATTGCTTCCAAGTATAAATCGGATAGTACAAGCAATCGCGTCTATGCGCGGTGCATTTCCAAGTTTTTTAAAAGTGTATGATGAAATAAGAAATGCTGCTTTGGCAACTTCGCAATCGTTTATGCACGAACATAATTTAAATTCAATTAAATTTAATAAACAAATACAATTACAAAATATTTTTTTTACTTATAACGACAAGCTTGTGTTAAATGGTATTTCAATCCAAATAAATAAAGGCGAAAAAGTTGCCTTGGTGGGTGAGTCAGGAGCGGGAAAAACCACTATTGCAGATATTATTCTAGGCTTACTTTTGCCAAAATCTGGAACATTATGTGTTGATGGCTTAAAGTTAACGCAAGATAACATCATAAAATGGCAAGCATTATTAAGCTATATTCCACAAATGATTTATCTCTACGATAGTGACATTCGACAAAATATTGCTTTTGGTGTTCCAGAAGACAAGATCGATAATGCACATGTCCATATATGTCTTGCAGCAGCTTCACTAACAGCATTTGTAAGCGCGCTTCCTCAAGGTATTTATACGCGAGTTGGAGAAAATGGCATTCAGCTTTCAGGGGGGCAGCGGCAACGTATAGGTATAGCTCGCGCACTTTATCGAAACCCATCGGTTTTGGTGATGGATGAAGCAACTGCAGCATTAGACAATAAAACAGAAGCCGAGGTAACTCAAGCTATAACAGTTGCGGGTAAAGATAGAACCATTATTACTATTGCACATAGAATCAGTACTATTATGCATTATGATAAAATTTATTATTTACAGCATGGGGCCATAGTGGCTAAAGGGAATTTTCAAGAATTAATGAATACATCAACAGAGTTTAGAAAGTTTGCAGAAACTTCTGCACAGTTAGAAAATATGTAAACGATAAATCTACCACCTCTTTGGGAGGAGTCAATCATCATTGCTGGTGGCGAAAACGCTGAAGTAAATTATAAATGCGACCGAGAAAAGTCAGAGGTTGAAAGCCATTGAAGCAAGCTACCCGCACACCTCCAAACTCTTCTTTGAATCGATTTATTCTCAATTTTTCTTTATCCTCGGTTCCTTCGTAGTAGCCACCAAAATCATAAACAAGAGTTGATGATGCTTTAAGCCAGAGTATGTCTTGCCAATGATGAAAACGATTAGCTCTTCCTATTAGGCTCCGGAAAGTCGAGCTAGATTGATCGCGAAAATGAGATGCAGAATAAAGAAGGCGGGTAATCTGCTTTTCACGAATATAAACGTGCCAAGTTAATACCGTTCCGTCCGCAGTGCTTGTTTGGGAAATATTGATACACCCTGAATCTGCATAGGCTTCAAGCAATGGGCGGTCCAATGAGCTGAGCCCCTTTTGTTGAGCAAATATTGTATAAAATGTAGTGAACCCTTCTAGGGCTGAATAAAAATCTGACGAATCTGTTTGCAAAGACCAATTTCGATGTAACAATCCGTCCTTCTCTGCACGGCGAATTTCATTGCGAGTATCTTTCTTAAAATTAGAAAAAATTTTTTCAGCCGAAAGCGAAAGATTGATATGAAGAGTATAAAATTCATTCATTCGAACCCCTGGCACTGGATTCAAAGCTTGTGAAAAACTTATTGCATCGATCTTCTCCGACCTTCTTAGTATTGACAAAGAGGAGCACTCTTCCCAAAACCAGACCTGAGCAATATTTAAAAAACAACGCTTATATCGAATTATCAATGTAAAATACCTATTTATAAAGCTAAGCTTAAAAAACGTATGCTAGAAGCTAAAAGTAAAAAGTTAATTATTTTATGAAAGCAACATAAACCAACTCAATTACTATTGTTCCAATTTTCTAGCCATGATTGAAACATGAGGATATTCCACAAAATACCTTGCCAATCTCGTTTCCCAGAAAGATGCTCAGCTAGATATTTTTGAATCAGAGGTACATTTAAGTACCCCTGGCGATGCAATTGATCTGAATTGAGCACTTCTTGCATCCATCCAGCAAGCCCCCCGCGCAACCACTGTGCGTAGGGTATACCAAAACCCATCTTTGGACGTTCGATTAGTGTTTTTGGGACATAGCGATAAAGTACTTCACGTAATACGCATTTTCCCTGTCCCGATTTAACTTTATAGTTTTCCGGTAAACGCCAAGCAAGTTCAAAAATACGATGGTCAAGCAAAGGGGCGCGAGTTTCCAAACTAACAGCCATAGCTGCGCGATCCACTTTTACCATAATATCATCAGTTAAGTATGTTAATGTGTCTACCAACATCATCCATTCCATTTCAGAAAAAGACGCTAATAAACTTGAATATTTTACTTGATCCAGCAGTGGAATTTCAGTTGACTGTAAAATTAGACTATTTTTAGAATATGCCATTGTACAAAAGCCATAATAAACATTTGCAAATGATCCTTTTAAAAGATCAGCCATTTGCTGCATTTTTTTGATTTTTTCAGAGAAACCAGAAATTTTTTTTTGCCGAAAATAATCCAGCCAACTAAGCCATTGCATGGGGTAGTGTTTGAGGCAAAAATTAATCAAAGGATTTCCTAGAATATTTTTTACTCGAAGCCCATGAAGATAACGATTATAGCCTCCAAAAACTTCATCACCTCCATCGCCTGAAAGCGAAACAGCTACTTTTTTTCTTGCAAGCTGGCTAACCAAAAAAGTTGGTATTTGTGAGCTATCAGCAAAAGGTTCATCATATATGTGCGCTAGTTTTGGTATAACTGCCATAGCATCTTGGTCTGTTACAAATAATTCTGTATGATCTGTGCCAATATGCTTTGCTACAGCTCTTGCAAAAACTGATTCATCGTATTTTTTTTCTTTAAATCCAATACTAAAAGTCTTAATAGGATTATTGGATAAAGATTGCATCAATGCAACCACGATAGAAGAATCAACGCCACCAGATAAAAACGCTCCTAATGGTACATCAGAAAGCATTTGTCCTCTTAAGGTTTTTTTTAATTGATTTTCTAGTTGATTCGACGCTTCATTGAAAGACATAACCAAGGGATTGGCTTTTCCTTGCAATGCTATATTGATAGCAGACCAATATGTCCTTTTTTGAATGTCTAGCTTAGGATTAATAGTTAGATAAGTACCTGGTTCTAATTTTTTTATTTCACCATAAATACTATAGGGCGTTGGCACATAACTATACCGCATATAAGTCGCTAGTACATCACGATCAATATGCATGCGATCTTTATAGACTGCATATATAGACTTTAGTTCTGAAGCAAAAACAAAATCAACGCCTATTTTTCCATAATAAAGGGGTTTTTCACCAAAACGATCACGAGCCAAATATAATAGCTTCTCTTTTCTATTCCATGCAGCAAAAGCAAACATACCTGTGCATTTTTCTAATGTTTTTTCTATGCCCCAGAGTTCAATGGCGTTTATTAACATTTCAGTATCGCTTTGTGTTACAAAAACACAATTAAATTGCTGAATTAGCTCTTTTTTTAGTTCTTTGTAGTTGTAAATCTCTCCATTAAAAGCAATGATAAAACGTTTGCTTATAGAAAACATAGGTTGATGCCCTGCTGTAGAGACATCTAAAATAGAAAGACGGGCGTGAGCTAGTCCAAAGTTATCTTCAATCCAGAGACCCTGGCCATCTGGGCCACGATGTTTAAGCGCAGTTACCATACGAGACAAAGCTTCTTCATCTACACTCAAATTAGCTTTGAGAACACCAGCAAAACCACACATTTTATGTTGCCTCATTTCTTATGTTAAAAGGTCCGCATATAAGCATTCATATTGAGTTACAATTTTTTCAATTGAATAATTATCTACAATATGTTGGCGAATTTTGGATTTTTTTTCTTTATTTATATTTAATTTTTCAATGCATATTTCTGTTAGCATAGCATAATCATTCACAGGAGCAACTCCACCAAATGCTCCAATAATTGTTTTGCAATCTCCTACGTCAGTTGCTACACAAGGAACGCCGCAGGCCATTGCTTCGCCCACTACATTTGGAAAACCTTCACCAAAAGAAGGTAGCAAATAAATATCAAACGCAGGAATCACCTCGTGTGCATTCACTGATCCTAATAAAATACAATCGTCTTCTAATTTTAGCCTTTTAATTTCGTCTATTAATTGCAAATTATTTGAGTCTACGCTCGCTCCTCCCAGCGCCAATACAATTTTATAAGGATAACATTTTTTTACACGATGAAAAATGGTTAACAATCCAAGGTGATTTTTTATGGGATGATATCGAGAAAGGTTGCCAATAATTTTTGTATCTGAATTTAAGCCATGATCCCACCTAAATTTTTTATAAATATTAAAATTCAAATTGAAAATATGGGTGTTAAAACCATTTGCAATGTACGCTTCATTTTTTTTTGAAAATCCAATTTTTCTATGTTGTTTTTGCGAGGTAATAGAGTTGTTAATTACTTTTTTTGCAAAATGTGACGCCCAGGCATTAAATTTAATGATCACTCTAGTTAACAGTTTGTCTCTGTTGCCATATAGAGATTGACGAATATTAAAAACCACGTTAGAACATGGATAAAAAATCATAGAAAGCGCAGAAATAAAATTAGCATGATACATCCAGCCTTGTATAAGATCAGGTCTTAGCTTTCTAACTAGCCTAATAAATTTCAGAAAAGAAAAAATAGAAAAACTCTCATTTTTCCCACCTAAACAATGCACGGGAATTCCAAGGAGGGCTATTTTTTCACCGTACACACCCATGCCCAACATAGATACAACAACGCATTTATATTTATTTCTATTTATATTGGTCAACAGTTTGAAAAGCATAGTCTCTGCACCACCTTCATCCAAGCCTGTAATAACAAAAAGCAGTTTCATTTTTATATCCATTTAACTAGAGAGTTCAGAAAAAAAGCCAATAAGTTGAGTAATATTTTTTTTTGAATTACATAGTGCATATACTCGTTCATATGCTTTCGCAATTAAGAATTCTCGTTCATTTTCTGGTAGAGATAGAGCCCAGGAAATTTTTTTAGCAAGATCTTCACTCGACATGCTACTTAATATTGTTTGAGAATCTAAAAATCTACTAGAGTCACCGACATTTGTTGAGATGCATAATGTTTTGCACGCGATAGCTTCAAGCAAACTGTTGCTTGAGCCTTCAGATAAAGACGATAAAATAAAAAGATCAGACAGCTGCATATATTCATTAACTTCATCTGTTTCTCCTATAAACTCTATATATTCATTCAGCTTATAATTATCAATCATGGCTTTCAAAGCACTAACATAATGTTTTTCACCTAAGCCTGCGTGCAGCCATTTTATTTTTTTCTGTTTTAACTGTGATATATAAAATATAGCATTAATCATCATCTCTATATTTTTTATTGGAGTAATTCTGGAAACCGTTACAATTATAAAATATTCTTCTGCTAACTTGTGTTTTTGTAGTAAAGTTTTTTTTTGATTACTATCTATTGATGTGTAAGTTAAAAAATCTATCGTATTATTTAAAACTTTTCCAAGTTTAATATTATATCGTTTTCTTTTTTTGTAAAACTCCATGCCGCAATGTGAATTAGCTATAAACAAGTCCACATAGCGCGAAAAAAAAGCATTTATATTAACCGCAAGATTCATTTTCCAATACTGGCGATGGGCTCCGGAATTAGAGTTTCGAATTGCCCAGACAAGTTTCGCTTTAGAAAATACTGTTGAACAAAAACTTATAAAGTGCGGAATTTCAAGCCAAGCATAAAAAATTACATTCGAGCTTTTTTTGGCCAGTTTTTTGCGAATACTAAAAATTGATTTTAAAATTTTAAAAACTTTAAGTGCTTTGTTGCCTTTTGATAAGTCACACAAAGTAATAATTTTTAGTTTTTCGTGGATGCTATTTAATTTTTTAGGCGGTGAAAGTAAAAAAATAGTTGTGCAAATTCCTTTCTCCGCAAGAGATTTTGCTTGCAAAAAACATTGCTTTTCAGCACCGCCACCATGCAGTGCGCCTATTAAAAACCAAACTTCGCTTTTAATAAAAGAATTCTGGTTCATGAACTTTTCCTTGTAAAAGAGCGGAGAATATTTTTATATATTCTTCTTAGGCAATCCATGACTTTGTTGGCGAAATAATCATTTTGCTTTCCATCGACCATAATAACATGCTGACCTTTAAAAAATTCAAGGCTTAAGTGATGTGAGCCACATTGATTCCAATTTTCATTCAAGGTAAAAATATCTTTTTTTACTAAAATTTCAGAATAAGAAATTTTTGAAAGTTCTAAAATCTTAATTAAATTTAAATTTTTACCGTATGTGCTTGAGCAATCTTGTGCAACACGATGAAGCTCGCCATTAATATATAAGGGGCCGCCACCTGATCGAGAAAAAATGGGATCAACACAAATAGGATTTTTGGGGTGTGGAATAAATTCTTCTTCAGAGATATTTTCTGAAAAAAATATCTCTAGCCCTTTGTCAGACGTTGTAAATAAAAAAAATACTTCATTTTTGTTTACAATAAAAGAATCTACATATCTTCCATGTAACAACGTTTTAATCTTGACAGGCTCAAATGGAAATTTTTTAAATTTATACAATGTTAGTTCATTATTTTTTGAAGATTCAGGCAACAAAAATATATTGTTGGATTGTCGAAATAAAAAAGGAAATGATAAGTGGTATGGTTCAGATAATATAATACCCAGGTAGTCAAACTCTGCCAAATCCTTTGTTTTATATGCAGCAATTTTCCCCACTTCACCTGGCGTTATTATTTCAAAAAATATGTAAAGATGGCTTTCATGTACCATCATAAATGGATCAGCCTGCACGCGAGGATGTTTTTTAAAAAACCTTATTTTCTTTGAGTCAAATAAGTGAGTAGAAAAAGGAAAATCCATGTCAGCCGAAAATGAATTTTTTGTCGTGTATAGAGCCATACTCCAGACAATATTTTTACAAAAAAAACGTCGAACGGTATTCGTCAATAAATACATCATTTTTCACCAAAACTGTTATATTTTTTTAAAAAGCAAATATCAAAATGTGCTCAGCAATTCATCGGTTCACCATGTGCTGTATGCGTCACGTGAGAAAAAAATTACTATATTGATCTTATGGCTAGAGGCTGAAAATCTTCGTGACAAATTCCCCAAATACATTATTTGCTTAAAAAATTTTACCCAAAGGAGCTATTATGAACGGAATACAGTGTTTAATCTCTTATATTTTATAAATCTTTACGCCACTGTTTTCAAAGTGTTTTTTATCCAGTTTGCACTTCACATCAACAATAAGCTTAGTGTCATTTAAAGTTTGCTTTAATTTTTCTGGAGTCAGCTCTTCAAATTTATCATGTGCAACAGCAATAATCAGTGCTGTTAAGCCTTTCAAAGAAGCAAAATCTACCAACTGAATGCCATATTTTTTTTGTGCTTCTTCTGTATCTGCGTAAGGATCGTGAACTAAAATGTTAGGCGTGTACTCTTTTAACTCTGCAATAATATCGACGACTTTTGTATTTCGAATATCTGGGCAGTTCTCTTTAAACGTTAATCCTAATATTCCAATTTTAGCATTGCAAACATTGCCGCCTAATTTAATAATATTTTTAATCGTTTGTTCTGCAATGAATTTCCCCATGCTATCATTGGTTCTACGGCCAGCAAGAATTACTTCTGGGTGATAGCCCGCCTTAATGGCGCGATGTGTTAAATAGTATGGATCAACACCAATACAATGCCCACCGACTAAGCCTGGTCGAAACGGTAAAAAATTCCATTTGGTTCCCGCGGCTTCTAAAACACTTAGTGTATCAATATTCATACGATTAAAAATCATTGCGAGTTCATTCACGAGCGCAATATTTAAATCACGCTGCGTATTTTCGATTACTTTGGCGGCTTCTGCAACTTTAATACTGGAAGCTTTATATACACCAGCAGTAACAACGCTACTGTAAACTTCAGCAACAATATCTAATACTTCGGGTGTTTGCCCGGAAACAATTTTGGTGATTTTAGTAAACGTATGTTCTTTATCGCCAGGATTAATTCTTTCTGGCGAATATCCAACAAAAAAATCTTCACCGCAAACAAGCCCTGAATATTTTTCTAACACAGGCACGCAATCTTCTTCAGTTGCGCCTGGGTAAACGGTGGATTCATAGACAACGATACTACCTCTCTTTAATTGCTCGCCAACCGTTTTTGAGGCTGCGAGTATTGGTCTTAAGTCTGGCTGATTGGCATCATCAATGGGTGTGGGTACCGCGACAATATGAAAATCGGCTTTTTTCAAATCTGCTGAATTAGAAGTAAATGAAAGCTTTGTCGTTTTAAGCTCTTCAGAAGATATTTCACGAGTAACGTCTTGATGATTATTAAGTTCGTCAATGCGTTTCTGGTTGATATCAAATGCTATTACTTGAGTTTTTTTGCCAAAAGCAACTGCGACAGGTAGGCCGACGTAGCCTAGGCCAATCACGGAAATTTTTCTATTCATGCTTTGATAATATCCTTGATTTATAACTTATTTATACTGGTAATTATAATTGTATTTGTATCCGCCGGCTTTTTGATCATTATTCTTAGTGCTATTGCAAATAATACCATCCAAAATGATTTCTGATTTTTTTAGTGTTCCTTTGGCATGTTCAATTTCTTTTAAGTGATCTTTTCCTAAGCCGACGACCAATAGTCGAATATGTGCATATTTCAACAATAAACTAGCGTCTGTTACCGCTAATATAGGTGGTGTATCAATAATAATTAGATCGTATTGATCAGAGATTGCGTCTATTAAAACTTGCAAGTGATGACTCATGAGCAGCTCGGCAGGATTAGTGGGGTAAGCTCCTGATGAAATAAAATTGACGTGCGGCAATACTTTTTGTGTAATTTGATCCAGAGAGGCATTGCCAGCTAAATATTCTGATAAACCAGGTAATTGCTGACATGAAAATATTTTATTGAGATAACCTTTGCGCATATCGGCATCGATCAGCAACACTTTCTCACCTAGGTTCGACAAGACGGATGCAAGATTAGAAGAGACAAAACTTTTACCAATGCTTGGACTACAACCCGAAAGCGCAATAATATTTTTACTTTTTTTATCGCTTGATAATGTTGCTAATTTCAGCGCCGTTCTTAAGCTGCGCAATGCCTCGATAGATATATCTTTTGGATCCTCTAAGCAAAGCAAGTAGTTTTCTTTTTTTAATTTCTGTTCTTTCATTGCTTTAAATAGTTTTTTCTGTGCCTGGCTAAAAGGAATAATCCCGAGCACGGATACACCAAAATATTTTTCAAGCGCTATAGGATCAAGCATGGCTGAGAACATATGGCGAAGCAATAAAATGAAAATAGCAAGAAATGCGCCAAGTGTAATGCTTATTAATAGGATAATCGCAGTTTTTGATGGAAGCGGAAACACAGGGTACGATGCATCATCAAGGATTTTGACAGAGCTAATGGTGCTGCCTTTTAAAATTTCCATTTGCTGTGTTTTTTGTATAAAGCTAGCATAAATTTCGCCGTTAACCTTAATGTCACGCTCAAAATCCACGGTTTGTTGCGCGCTTAAGGGTATTTTCTTTAGTTGCTCTTTGATTTTTTCTAATTTTTTCTCTAACTGCTGTTGTTTTTGATTAATAGCTAGACTCAGAGGGTGTTTTTCAGTGAAGTTTCTTGACATTTCAAGTTTTTTTAAGCCTATCTGATCAATATTTTTTTGAAGCTCAATCATTTCCGCCAGTAAAATTTGTACTTCAAGTTTGCTGTCTATTGCTCCTGTTTTTGAGCGGTAGGTGTTTAATCGCGCTTCTGAGGCTTCAAGGCCACCAGTGACCTGAGGCATTTTTTCTTTTAAAAAATTCAATGTTTTTGTCGCTTCTTCTACTTTTTCGGTAGTGCTTTTCTCTACGGCAAGCATAAGAATAGTATTTAAAATTTTCTGTGAATTTTCAGGATTTTCTGATTGATAGTTTAACTGTAATACGCCAGTCTTCTCGCCTTTTTCTTTAATCTCTAAATGTGTTATTAAAGTGCTAGTGGCGTCACTTAATGGTTTTTTTTGAATTAGAAATTGAGTGTTGGGTGTGGCTGTTAAGTCCGCTACCGTTATCGTAATAGGGAAATGTTTATTGGTTGAAGATGCTTTTTCGCCAACCATGCCTTGGAGTATTTCTTCATTATTAGGTCCATATAGATGGTAATGATCGCCTTGTTCATCAGCGACCAGTTGGAAGCGGGCTCCCTCTAATGTTTTTGGCATTACAAGAAGATCTATCTGAATGTGTGGTTGCGAATTTTTATGGAAAATTTTAGCGTTTAGTTTCCCAAGAATCGGAAAATAAACGGGTCTGGCTATAATGTTCATACCTAAATATTCGACCACGGGGCCTAAGATATAGTTTGATTCAATTAATGAAGTTTCAATTTCAGCAGGCGATGCACCCGTTGTGCCAACTCCTAGACTAGCTGGTCCACTCAGCATTGAAGAAAGATTGGACGCACTATTTGCCTCCCCCGTTACTCGGATTAGCGCAGTTGATTCATACATGGTGGGTTGCAACACGGCGACAAGGCCACCGATTAATAAAGCTAACAATACAATGATGCCAATGAATAACTTGTGCGCCTTAAACAAGCTAACGATAAAATGTAAATCAATTTCTTCGTTTTGAGAGAAGTCATTGGGTGATGAATTAAGGTTATTGTGAGTTGACATAAAATTTACACTCTCTTCAAAGGCTTGTTTTTTAACTAATCACAGTCTGTGCTGTGCTGGTTGCGCCAGAGGTCATCGGTAGAATTTGGCTAATCACTCTGTTCCAAGCAGAAACACCCGCTGGCGGCACATAAATAATGACATTGTTTTGTAAATAAAATTTATTGGCTGCAATAACCGATGTTGGGTTTTGTGCGTCAAACCAATAGATATAAATTTTGTTAGATTTTTCGTATAAAATAAAAATTTGTCGAGTGTTGGCAGTGAAAGAATTCACCCCTCCAGCAATATTAATTGCTTCCATCGTGGAAAGTGGTTTATCTGTAATAGGAATCACGCCTGGTTTTACAACTTCTCCAACAATTTGTATTTGTTGGCTTCTAAACATGGCCACGCGAACGCTTAATTGTGGATCACGAATATACTCTTTGAGTTTCTCTTCAATAACAATGCGTGCTTGGTCGAAGGTTAAGCCGGATACTTTTACTTTGCCTGCAAAAGGAAAGAAGATAAATCCCTCTTCATCGACTAAAATTCCATTTTCTTCGGGAGTGGCTAGTTGATTCGTAGGCGTTGTTAATTCAGGATGATTCCAAACAATAATATTTAAAATATCGTAAGGGCCAATCACATAAGTATAAGGCGAGTCATTTTGATGTTTTTCTAGCCATTTTGCGTTGAGTTCATTAACATCATATTGTGCGGGCTTTCCATTAACTTGGTAGCCATTCTGTACATCTGAATCAGAAAAATACGTTCCGGGGACTGAGCAGGCTGATAGTAAAAAAGCTAAGACAATACTCCATGCATTTTTCAAATTTTTTTGAGGACGTGCTTCAAACATTTATTTAATAACCACTATATGTGTGACATTTCTTACAAGCCAAATAATTTTCGAGGAAAAAAATATCAAGCAGAAATACCGCATACTTTTAACTGGGATCAGGGTATATTAGCTGTTTTAAAAATGCAAAGACTAATCTTTATAAAAACAAAAATAGATCAAATTAAAAACAAAATTTGAATAATAAACAAGCTTAAAAGAGAAATTATGAAAAAAATTGATCAATCATTGAAGTGTATACTAATCATTGGTGGGCCTGGGTTGTCGCTCATTAATTTTCGTTTCTATTTGCTTGAGGCATTCGTTAAAGAAGGGTATGAGGTGCATGCAATTGGTTCTGATGAAAAGGGAGTGCGCGAGAAATTGAATTCAATTGCAGTTACTTTTCATCCTGTTGATTTGAATCGACAGTCTATCTCTATTATAAACAGCTTAGTATATGCATTAACTTTATATCGGTTAATCAAAGAAATTCGCCCAAATGTTTGCATTTTATATACAATTAAGCCCGTGATTTACGGAAGCTTGGCTGCTTTTTTTGCAGGTGTTAAGGATAAACATGCGCTCATCACCGGTTTAGGCTATGCATTTATTGCGACTGGGTTAAAGGCAACGTTAATAAAAACGATTGTGTGTTTGCTTTATAAGTTAGCGCTCAGTTTTTGTCAGTGTGTAATTTTCCAAAATAAAGATGACAGGGATTATTTTTGTCAATTAAAACTAGTAAATAGAGCCAAAACTAGTGTGGTGAATGGTTCGGGGGTTGATCTTTCTTATTTTACGCCAGCCCCATATCCAGTAAAAATAACATTTCTTATGATTGCACGATTTTTACCTGAAAAAGGAATTTTTGAGTATGTGGAAGCCTGTCGGCGCTTGAAAGCTCAATATCCGAAAATTCGATGTTGTTTAGTAGGTTATCAAGACAGTTGTCTGGCGAACATTACGAAAGAAACTATTCAATCATGGGGATCCGCAGGGATAGAAAATCTAGGAAAACAAATTGATGTTCGTGACGCGTTACAAGAGTCGTCTGTATATGTATTGCCCTCCTATCGAGAAGGAACGCCACGCTCTGTACTAGAAGCGATGGCGATGAAGCGGCCAATTATTACGACGGATACTCCTGGTTGTCGGCAAACAGTTGAGCATGGTAAAAATGGTTTTCTTGTACCCATCAAAAATAGTGAAGCACTTTATCAAGTAATGTTAAGCTTTGTGCGTAACCCATCAATGATTGCATCGATGGGGGCAGAAAGTTTATCAATTGTACGAGAGAGGTTCGATGTACATAAGGTCAATCAAGTAATGCTAAAAATCATGCAATTCTAATGGAATTTATTGCGAGTAATAGAATAAATATTTTGGATAATTATGAGGAGATATGGTGACTAATTTAATAACAAAAAAATATAAGCGAGTAATTCAGTTGGAATTTAATGAGATCTCTTCTGAAGTTATTGAGAAAATAATTGAAAAAGGACATGAGTTACCTAACTTTTCTTACATAAATAAAAATTGGAAATTTCTGAAAACTCAATCTGAAGATAAATATGAGCATTTAGAGCCATGGATTCAATGGTGCACTGTACATACAGGTAAGGCTTATTCAGAACATCAGATATTTCGATTATCTGATGTGTATAAACTCAAGCATCCACAGATTTGGGAAACGCTAAGTGATCATGGGGTCGAGTCAGGAATATTGGGTAGCATGAATGTTACTCGCAAAAATACACAAGGTGGAATATTTTTTCCAGACCCTTGGTCGCAAAATAATGAAGCATATCCAAGTAAATTGAGAGGCTTATGGGATTTAATAGCCAAAAAAGTGCAAAGCCATGCTACAACTAAAGTTAACTATAAGGATATTGTTAATGGATTGCAGGAGTGTTTCAGGTTGAAGCTCCCTTTGAGCATCTATTTCAAAATTATTAAACAATTATTCTCTCAAAAAATTAATGCCAAATCAAAATGGAAGTTAGCAGGAATTTTCGATTTATTTTTAGCAGAAATATTTAAGAGTATATTAAAAAAAACAAATTATGGATTTTATACTTTGTTCTTAAATGCCAGCGCACACTATCAGCATCATTACTGGCGTGCATTTGATAGTTTACCCTTTAATGCTTCAATAAAATATGCAGACATTAATCCTGCTGACGATCCCATTACATTTGGTTATAAAATTTATGATAAAATTCTTGGCGATATACTGAAACAAGTTGGGCATGATCAAGATACTCTGATCATTCTTTTGTCTGGATTATCGCAGGCTCCATATACCAAGCATGAAGATGTTGGCGGTATGAATTATTATCGTTTGAATGATCATAAGAGCTTTGCCAAGCTACTAAGATTGGCGGGCGACGTGTTTCCAATGATGAGCCGTAGCTGGCAATATAGATATATTGATGACCATGATCGTAAGCGTGCAATAGAAATTTTAAGTAATTCTAGAGTCAATGGTAAAAAACTATTTGACTTAGAAGAAACTACTGCCGGATATTTATATATTGATACCATATATATGGATGAGGTTTCTTCTGATGCGGAAATTCATTGTGGAAATAATATGAGCCTCGGTAGGTTTAACGATTTTTTTACACACATAGCGATCAAGAGTGGTCATCATATTGGTCTGGGGAATTTGTGGATTTCTGATAAGGAGATGATGAAGGAGTTTGCAGATAAAATGCCACTGTCTGAGGTATTTGCTTTTACATTAAGAGCGCTAGGAATTGAAGAAAATTCACTGAAGAAGTAATTATAGAGTGTTGTTGTGATGAGTACGGCATCAAGGCAATATTATATTTTTTCAACGTTTTCATTAGCATGAGAAAAACAAATCTGGCAGGAAAAGTGTTTTAATTAAACTTGACCTGACAGTTACTTTCAAAAAAAATTGGAAGTGTCAGACCAAGTATGAGTTAGTACATGTTCAGCTAACCTGAGGCTAAAGTTGGCGTGAGCTTGGCATGAAAGTGAAAAAAGCGTAAATATGACTCGTGTTTAACTGGTGTCATTTGGTACAAAAGCATCCAAAATATTTATAGCATTTAAGGGCTCCTTAACGGTTAACCATAAGTTATCTGCTAAACTTACGATAATGGTTGGTCATCTTTTAAGGAACAAGAGAAAATGTTGTGGGGGACGGCTTCTCAGCTATTGGGTATGGCACAGACTCTGTGGGCAGAGTGGAATGGTGCGTCTGATGCTCAAAGCGTGGAAGTTGAAGAGGAGTTTGCTTCTTTTTCGTCAACAAAACTCGCCAGCGCAAGCGCTTTTTCTCTTCGTTGGTTGATGGCTTTTTTGCTGTTTTCTTCGTTGGTAAGAATGGGGCGGGCATCTTCTTCGCCAACGAGTCAGCCGAGTCGGCAGCCTACAAGTCGGCCTTCTCAAAATCCCACCTCATTTGCTGAGAATGCTGTTCTAAATTTAGTTCAAAATCCAGGGGCAGAAGAAGGAAATATTAAGTGGGTTGGATTAACCAATCAAATTAGCACGGGATGGGCTGTGTATCCCTCTACAGCAAATGCACACACAGGCACCTACTCATTTCTTACTGAAATGACAACAAATGTGAGTATGAGCCAAAACTTATCTCTTACGATTGGTTCTACTTATAGCGTCACTATTTGGTTGGGTAATGCGGGGACTATATTTTTAAAATGTGCCTCGAAAACTGCTGTAATGTCAGTCGATGGATGGCCACATCAAAAATTCTCGACAAATTTTGTTGCTAGGAATTCAATTGAATCTCTGGGCATCACAGGGCATACAATAGTAGGGCGTTTTTTTGCTATTGATGATATTAGTGTGACTGTTTTGCAATCTCCAACAAGTAAACCTTCGTCACAACCAAGCAGACAGCCGACTCGACGGCCATCAAGTCAACCCTCTTCACGTCCGAGCCAACCATCTGGTCAGCCTTCTTCCCAACCGACTACTCAACCCAGCCAGCAGCCAATTCGGCGGCCATCATCGCAACCGTCTCGGCAACCTTCAGGCAAGCCTTCTATCCAACCGTCTGGTCATCCGTCGCGTCAACCGAGTGTTCAACCGACGACTCAGCCGACAAAGCGTCCTTCAGGTCAGCCATCGCATCGACCAACCCGGCAACCATCCGGTCGTCCAAGTATTCAACCATCTAGTCGTCCTTCAACGCAGCCGTCTTCACGACCTACATCTCAACCGAGTGTTCGTCCGAGTGCGCAGCCTTCAAGAAGGCCGAGTGTTCAGCCGACGCGTCAACCTTCAGGTTTGCCGACGGGTCAGCCAACGAGAAATCCGTCGCGTCAACCAACGGGTCAACCGACGCGTGTGCCGTCTCGTCAACCGACGGGTAGGCCTTCAGGTCAGCCATCGTCCCAGCCAGGTGCTCAGCCTTCAAAAATGCCAAGTGCTCAACCCAGTCGTAGGCCTTCGGCTCAACCGTCGATGCAGCCGTCAGGTCGGCCGTCTGGCTTTCCGACGGGTCAGCCGACGAGGAATCCGTCTCGTCAACCGACGAGTAGGCCTTCAAGCCAGCCATCGTTGCGGCCAAGTGTTCAGCCTTCAAACATGCCAAGTGCTCAACCTAGTCGTAGGCCCTCGGCTCAACCGTCGATGCAGCCGTTAGGTCGGCCGTCTGGTTTTCCGACGGTCAGGCCTTCGACGTATCCGCGTAGTTTTCCGACGAGTCCACCGTCTTCCGTGCCGAGTGTTCAGCCGACGGGTCAGCCGACGAGAAATCCGTCGCGTCAACCAACGGGTCAACCGACGCGTATGCCGTCTCGTCAACCGACGGGTAGGCCTTCACGTCAGCCTTCGTTGCAGCCGAGTGGTCAACCGACGTCTCAGCCGTCGCGAAGACCGACGCGTCAACCGTCGATGCAACCGACAAATCAGCCGAGTCGCCGTCCTTCGAGTCGGCCTTCTGCGCGGCCGACGGTCCAACCAACGTGTGTTCCCAGTGGTCAACCAACGCGCCATCCTTCTCGTCAACCGACGTCTCAGCCGTCGCGTTCTCCGAGTACGCAACCAAGCCGCAGACCGTCGTCGCAACCGTCGGGTCAACCTATGCATCAGCCGAGTGGTCGGCCTTCGAATCGACCTTCAGCGCAGCCGACAGTGCAACCGACGCGTATGCCGAGTGTTCAGCCGACTCGCCAACCGACGGGGCAGCCGTCGCGTCAACCAAATCGTCGTCCGACGAGTCAACCTTCGCGTAGGCCAAGTCGTCAACCGACGGGGACGCCCAGTGCGGTTCCTGTAGCGTCACCAACGGCGATTCCGAGTATTTCGCAACAACCGACTACGCCGGTGTCGTATTGGACGTCGTACAATGATTCGGCTTCGATGGGAAATCAGACATTTCTCGGTGATGTCGGGCATTGGCAAGATGTATCGATTCACTTTCAGGGCGATTGGTTGAATGAATATGACCATAATGGTGCGCTGACTGCGTCGAAACTCATGCCCTGCGTGGTAGAACATGCGGCAATTGCAAAAAACACGATTGTCTTTGCGTGTGAGAGTGATAATGGCGAATCAACGGCGATCGCGAATGTCGGTGTAGAACATCAGCAGATTGCATGGAAGGAAACGATAGCGCTGCCAAGCATCGCAGCGATGGCCTATAACCCAAATGTAAATACCGTGTTTGTGGTGGGGCAGGACGCGCAGAGTCAGTGGGTGGTGTTATCGGTTGATCCGCAAAGTGGTCGATTTTCAGGCTATGCCTTTGCGGTCTCAGGCTACACGCCGGTGATTACTTCGGCGGCTTGTGGGGTTAATTATCCAAGTATGATGGTGTCTGGTTATACGATGAGATTGGGTGTGAAAGTGCTTTTTTCGGCAACATTCAATACGACAGGGGGTGTTACGAGTGGGAGTGTTCTCCGAGGAATCAGCCGGTTTACAAATGTAGTGGCGGTGCCACCTTGCGAGGTTGAGGATTCATTTTGCCAACGAGCCTCTTTAGAGGTAGGTGGTTTTTATCCTACTTTGGCACAACCGTTGCAACCGTTTATGATGTTAAGAAGCATGGGGATAACGTTTATCTGTCAAGCAAGTGGCCAATTGACGCATGGCGTTGTTTTATCAACCACCGGATTTATACTGCAAGCGTATGCGGTAGGGGTGATGGCCGAACCGAGCTCGACACTTTACAATTCGGTTTTGTTGGCCAAAGTGGCTAATAATCAAGTGAGTACGACGCGGGTTCATTTCTCAACCATCGATAATGTAGATGAATGCAAATTAAGTCCGTTGGGTAATGGATTTGTGGTCTGGTGCTGGGCTATTGCACAAGGTCTTGGGCGTGAACTTTCTTTTTATATTGATAGTCAATTGACGGTATCGGCGTTGAATTCGCCCTATACGGTGCTCACCGATCAAATTTGTTCACTAGGAAATCTGTCGCCGACTATTTTAGAAAACGTCGCTGTTGTTTCAAGTGTATGGGTGCCGCCGGTTCCGAGTGTCGCGCCGACGGTACGTCCGAGTCGAGCGCCGTCGTTTTTTCCGACACTTACGCAAACGAAAGCTCCCAGCAAAAAACCGACCGTCGCACCGACTGAGTCGCAAGCGCCGACGACCATAGATGCTCCAACCTCAAAGCCTACGGATTCACAAAATCCCACCATTCTCCCGAGTGAAGCGCCGACCGACGCCCCTGTGCAAGCGCCCACCGTTACACCGAGTGAGCCACCGACGGATGTACCTACCGTTGTACCGAGTGCAGATCCTAGCGAAGCGCCGACAGTCGTACCGAGCGTTGCTTCAACCACACTTGCTCCTAGCACTGCTAAAAGCAGCCGCAAGCCTTTTGCTATGCCGACATTTTTCCCGATGGTCCGTGAAACGCTTACGCCTATCCTGGTTAATTTGACGGTATCCGAAGTTGTAGATTCTAAAAAAGTGAATGTACTTCCCGGTTGGGCCGGATGGACAATAGGCGCAGTCGGCGTACTTTTGATGGCATTATGGTGCATGGCTTCGTCGGATGAAGGTTGGGCCTGTTTATGTTCGTTATTTTTCATTCAAAAAAGAAAAGTTGATACAGATAGGTATGATTTTCTTTACTCATTAGAAGCGCTTTTGGAGGCAGGTAATATAAATGCCTTTTCTGACTATGACGAAAAAAGCCAGGAAGAGTTTAGTGTCGATGGCCGATTCGGTGAACAAATGCAAAGAACGTCAAATGAAGCTGTGTCAAGAAGGAGCAATATTTCTTCATTCTTGAATTCTGGTGATTCTATGTTTAGATATAATGAATCGCGCATTGATTTGAATGATGATGGTGATGAAGTTGATTTTTCAAACTCTGACTCCTCAAGTTCCTCATCCTCGGCAAAGAGTTGGGGATAAATCTGAAAAATAATCTTTCAAGCCTTTATCAATTATTGCTTGTTTTAGTTATTTACAGAGCGCAGGCGTTAAATTGATTTTCTTCAAGCGGCGGTGAATTTTTTGAAAAAATCTCGCTGTTCAAAAATTGTGGTCCGTAGACAGGGTGTCGTAAAATAGCCAGCCACTTGTTGGGAGCCTGTTTAAAGCAATGCTGTAAAAGCCGGTCGACTTCTTCCTCTTTAGAAATATCGTGGCTAAAAAACGAGGCCTTTGCGACTTCTTCTGATGGCTTTTTTTCAGCGATATCGATAAGCCTATGAAAATACTCTAATTGCTTCTGCTCAGGTTGGCGCTCAAAAGATTTCTCAACGAAATATTTTTTTGGATGCTCTAAGAGTGTTAGCATAAACTCGGAAAATTCATCGTTATTCAGCATGTTCATGAAATGATAATTTTCGCTTTTTACACGATGACGTTCTAGTTTTTTTGCAAATGTTACATAAAGCTGTTTTTTAAGTGGTACAGCAAGATCATCGTCGCTTTCTGAATCAAACTCAGCATTGTCAACCGAGTTACTTGCAGGAGAGGCGCTATTTTCCGTGTTGCGGCTCACTAAACTGGTGTCAGGAGTGCGTGGCACGCTGTCGTCGTCAGAAATAATATCTGTTTCACCGCCTGAGCTCGTGCTACGTACTCGAGCCGGTCTTCCTGCATTAGCCGCCTCTATCGTAAAATTTTCGGGGGCAACCTGAGTAAGTTTTGATGAAGAAAGTGTGGCGGCAACCACCTCTGCCGGCATGACTTTTGTCGATCCTGTATTGAAAAAGCTGCTCATGAATGAAAGCATGATCTGCACCTCAATTGCTCTATTGTGCTTCCATGCGCAATATTGTCCTACTAATTAAGGCCAATTATACGCCAAGAAAATAGACTTGGCGAGAGGGTTATGATTAGCAATTGAGATCATAAAATTATTCCCCAAGACTGGTTCAAGTGTTTCGTGCAGCTCTCCCCACAATTCCTCGTTTAATCTTAGTGATCGTACCGGTGCCTTAACTCCAATAGTACGCCGAAAATTTTATCTTCTTCACGCAGCAAACGCATTGGAAACGCCGACAAATCGGGATTCATCGGTTTTAAATAACGATGTTCACCATCGATCAACAATTGCCGAAACACCAACGCTTGGCCGCCATCAAATTTTGCCAACACAAACCCGCGATCTTTGGGGGCTCGACGAGGATCTAAAATCAAAATGGCCCCCTGAGGCACATATGGCTCCATCGAAGAATCCATCATCGTCAACGCAAATGCATCACTTGATACACTAGCATCCGCCGCCAAGTGTTCTTTAATTAAAGCAGGATTATGATCTTGTAGAAAACATTCGACATCCGAACAATCTAATAGCGGAATTTGCTGCATAGAAGACAGCGTTTGAGTTGGCGAAATTACCGCTGTCGCTAAATCTTCCGGCAGAGGCTTCTTGCCGGTTAATTGATCCACCGAGACTTTAAAATATTCCGCTAACGGCACAAGTGTTTTGCGATGCGGACTCGGTGACAACCCGGCCACAATGCGCTGCAACGTCTGCTGCGGCACGTCAATCTCGCGCGCTAGCTGCGTTGTTCGGATGTCTTTTTTAAACATCAGCATTTTGAGGATTTGGCTAATCAATGGGCCACCTGTACGCAAATAAATAGGTTAAAAGTTCAGTATAATGAGTAGGATACCATAGTTTTGGTGAATTTTAAATCGTTCAAGATGGGAACTTGCTTTCACTTTGCGTGCCTATATAATGGTCTAACTGTTTGTATTTAAATAAAATGTTGTCAATACGAAAAGCCGAGCAGCAAGCGGCTAAGCAATCGAATAATTAAGCGTTATCTATGAGTGAAAATAAAATAATGAATAAAGTGGCTGCTATTCAAATATCATCGACTAACAACGTTGATGAAAATCTACAAACTGCAACGAAATTGATTGCAGAAGCGTGTATGAATGGCGCGAAACTGATAGTGCTACCGGAAATGTTTGCCATTATGGGTTTTACCGCGACGGATTCTGTAGCCGTACAAGAAACGTTTGGCGAGGGAAAAATACAAAATTTTCTTGCATCTCAAGCAAAAAAACATCACGTCTGGATTGTCGGCGGCACCATTCCCGTTAAATCTGAAAATCCGAATAAAATACGGGCTGCGTGTCTCGTGTACAACGATCAAGGGCAAGTCGTTGCGCGTTACGATAAAGCGCATTTATTTGATGCAACTATTTGTCCTGTAGAATGTTATAGAGAATCCAATACCGCAGAGCCTGGCGATGAATTAGTCATTGTTGAAACGCCGTTTGGAAAATTGGGGTTAGCGGTTTGTTACGATTTGCGTTTCTCAGAAATATTTATTGAATTTATGAAGCAGGGTGTAGAACTGATTGCGGTTTCAGCCGCGTTTGTAGAAAAAACAGGAATTGCACATTGGCATGCATTATTACGCGCACGCGCGATTGAAAATTTTTCTTATGTTATTGCCTCAAATCAGTGGGGAACCCATGCAAGTCAACGTAAAACTTATGGACATAGCTTGATCGTTGATCCATGGGGGAAAATTATCGATGAAATGCAACAACCTGCAAACGGTGTTGTGTATGGCGAAGTTGATTTAGATTATTTGCGAGAAAAAAGAAAATCGATTCCGGTGCTGGCGCACATGAAAAAATTAACAGTCAGCATAAATGACGGAATAAGCAGCGTTAAAAAATAACAAGGTCAAATAATATAGACGACCGTTTTTTTATTCGTTGTTCATAAAAAAATTTTTAAGTTAAATAGGCTTTTAAAGAGCGCTCCAAAAGCGTGGGCGATATGGGCTTTTGTAAATAACCTACCATGCCTGCGGCTATGCAAGCAGCTTTCATATCTGCTTCTGCGTGTGACGTGCATGCAACAACCGGGAGGTTGAGTTGCGGATTATTCTTCAGTAATTTTTGTGTAATCGTAATGCCATCATCGCCCGGCAATTCAAGATCCATTAACACCAAATCATAATTAGCGAGATTTTTTCTAAGGGCGTCTTCGCCAGCATCCACGACGGTCACCGCATAGCCCAAATCATTTAGCCACATTGAGTGAAAGTGTTGTAGTAGGGGATTATCTTCAACAATTAAAATATGTTTTTTACGGGTTGCCCACTCACAAAGTTCTGGAGGCTTGCACGTAAAATTAGCTGAAGTAGGTTGAGATACCGCTGGAATGTAAGAAGAATTACGCATTTCAATCTCCTTTTTGGCTGAAAAAATTACCAAGCTCATCATCGCTCGCTACGTTCATTTGTCGCGAGCTCAGCGCGGCAATCCATCCAAAAAAACAAGATGAAGATAGATTGCTTCGAGTACTCGCAATGACGATGACACGAGTTTCAAAAAAGCTCTATTATGTTATAAAACAGATGCCTGCCCGCTGTGGCGTGTATAATGCAGCGCTTGATAAGCAAAAACTATGACATAATTGCTCTAGCAAATCTCGGAGGGTAATTCGTGGTTAGTTCAGATTTTGTTCTGTTTGTACAAAACGTTATGATGCAATAAGCGTAAATAATTTTTGCATCACTTCTTTGCCATGTTTCCTCAATGCATCATGCTGCCAAGTGTCATGTTGCCATACTCGTGCGTTTTTAATGTGCTTTAATGCGGCCTGAGATAAATCATAATTGACATAAATATCATCTTTTATTAATAACACGGCGATTGGGACAGGGTTGTTTTGTAGTTTTTGTAAATCGTATAAATGACACCAGTCATTTTTGTTTGCTAATAATTCGGCAACATTAGCAAAAGGCTGTAATCCAAGATAATCTTTAAATGCATTTTTTTGAACCATTTCTCCTGAAAAATAAGGAGGGGTGTTTTCTAATGAAAAAGATTCAATACTTTGTATGATTTGATCAGTCGCCCAATGGCTGCCAAATCCATTGCAATAAATGGATTCATGTAGAACTGCGTATAATGGATCAACTTCCCAAAAGCTGGTTGCTTGCAGCATGTTTTTTACGAAACGCCAAGATAATTTTGTCATTGACTCATCGCAAAAAGCTTCATCAAAAAAATGATGTAATGTTTCGAAGCCGCCTTCTGTTCCAAGATACCAGCCTAGATTTAAAAAACGTCCGAGGGTTAATATTTCATTCCCAATGGTAATTGGATTTTTTCTTAGTATCTCAGTAATAGCTTGGATTTTAAGTTTATCTTGAGGGTAGTGTTGATAATATTTTTCATTGCGCAATGCCAAATTTTTTATCAGCGCTTGATAAACTTCCGTTACAGAAGAGCACGTCAATGGCGCAATCCCTGCTGTAATAAAAACCTGATTTAGCGATTCAGGGAAAAAACTTAAATAAGATAACGCAACGAAACCGCCAAAACTCTGGCCTAAAATACTTATTTTGTTGCGCTTAAAAACATGCTGACGTAAAAATTCAGTATCACGAACAATATTATCCGCTCTGAAGTGAATTAAATAGCCTAACAAATCCTCGGGGGAGGCAAATTTATCAAGCATGGCGATATCAACAGGTTGACTACGTCCTGTGCCACGTTGATCAAGCAAAATAACACGATATTTTTCTAGCGCTTCTAGGATCCATGCGCTGCTACGCCAGTCGCGTATACAAGAAAATCCCGGGCCGCCATTGAAGAAAAACAATAATTCAGCATGCTCATTGCCTTGCATGTAAATATCGCGCGCAAAAAGCGTGATCGCTCCTTGAGTCGGATTTAAATGGTCCAGCGGAACATATTGTAAGATTTCATTTTCGGTATATTTTTTCATTTGAGTCTGTTCGCTTTTTAACTGATTATATAGAACCATCAAATGTTGTCAACAAAGCGTCTTATCCTAGGGTAATTCGTGTCGTGTTTTTCGAAATGAAAGTCTGATTTTTAAGTTCATGGAAACTAAAAAAACTATTTTTGCTGGCATATCTGGCGTTTCAAAAAGAATCATATTATTCTGCGTGAAAAATAACTCCATCTTAAGGTTTCGGTTTATGGAGCAGAAGCAGCCTAAAGTATTAAAAATTTATTTTCTAACAGAGATGTGGGAGCGCTGTGGATTTTATGTGATTCAGTCACTGCTTATTTTCTATCTGATTAACACATTACATTTATCAGATAAATTAAGCTATGGCATATTGGGGTCAATTACTGCGTTATCGTATTCTAATACAGTTATTGGGGGTTATATTTCTGATCGATTAATTGGTCATAGAGTTGCCGTCTTGTTAGCAGCATTAATGTTATCTGTAGGCTATGGCTCGTTATCTGCTGTAGATAATATAAATATGATTATTTTAGCATTAAGTTTTATCACAATGGGTGTTGGTTTATTAGTACCGAGTGTGCGCTGTATGGTAGGCTTATTATATGATGCTAATGATGAGCGGCGGCACAGTGGGTTTACTTTTTGTTATATTGGTGTCAATACGGGCATCATCATAGGAGAAACTGTCGCAGGAGGCATTCAGCATCATTTTGGATGGCACAGTGTTTTTCTTAGCTCTTCCATTGTTCTTTTGTTTTGTTTCTTTACCTTTTGGTTAGGGACACGATATTTTAGAATTACTAATTCGATTGTTATTATCAGTAAAAACAAGTGGCTGTTCACCATTTTTATTTTGTTGGGCGCTATTATATTAGGTTATTACGTTATACAGCGACAGACTATTGCTTCAATATTTTTCTTCTTAGTTGCTTTTTTATGTTTAATTTACGTTGTGTATGCTGCCTATAAAGCTCAAAACTTTATGAGGAAACGTTTCGTCGCTTTTCTGCTTTTGATGTTAATTTCTACTTTGTATTGGGCAATGTATTTTCAAATGTTTTTTTCAATGAATTTATTTGTTGAACGTATTGTTGATCGAAATTTTTTAGGGATAACGTTGCTTCCAACAACTTTTCCAGCGATAGAGGCATGTACAGTTATTGTCGCAGGGCCATTTTTTGTTTGGGCATGGCGTTGGCTTCCTCGTAGATATCCGCGATTCAATCCAACAGTTTTTATGAAATTTTCATTAGCACTTTTGATACAATGCCTCGCATTTGGGTTGCTGTTTTTAGGATCTTTAATGCAGAATGTTAATGGGCTCATTAATCCAGAATGGTTTATTCCTCCTTATATTTTGATTGGTGTTGGCGAGTTATTGCTGATGCCCATTAGTTTAGCTATGGTGGGGGAGTTGTTGCCTTCAAGCATTATGGGTGTGATGATAGGGATTTTCTTGATTTCACTTGCGTTGGGCGGCAAGTTAGCCGGCTGGTTTGCCAATATCACTGATATTCCTGAAGCAATCGGCGCTAATATTTTTGCTGTTGCGCATATTTATCAACACAGCTTTTTTCTATACTTTATCTTTTCTATAGTTATTGCTGTGATGAGTTTGTTTTTGGTTCCTTTATTAAAAAAACTTGTTAAAACCACGGATTCACAGTAGTTGAACTTGAAGATACTATTTTTTTGATGTTACGTTCCTTTTGAAATTGAAATGCAGCCTCTAAAAAATGGTGAGAACTCTGGAAAAGCATATTTTTTATTATCAATGAGAGTTTTAGTAAACGAGCTATCAATCTTGGTGATATCTGCAATATTAGATATTTCGTTTAATTGGTCTTTTTCGGAGTGATAAAATTTGTAGCAAACGTTACGGGCAATATCAAAAAGAGGCGTTTCTTCAATCGAAAGCGTTCCTTTGAGAATTTCTGATAGCAAAGTTTCTGTGAGATATTTTAATTCTCGCATATCCACCATTTTGCTTGAAAGTCGATTAGATCGCGGTGAGAAAATGGTAGTAGTAGGTGTTTCGAGTGAATAATAAACTGGTCTAGTCGCATCTGAGGAGAAGTGGTGTAAATGCACAAGTGCTGGCGCATATTTTTTTAACCCATAGTCTTCAAGAAACACTTTCTGTAACCCGCTTATGGGAGCTGACAAATTATCAATTGAGGTCGCTAGTCCTGGAGAAAAGCCATCACCCATCGCGATAAGATGTTTTACAGTATCTGCTAAATAAGGATTGGGTTTTAAATTTTTCTTTTCTTGAGCCAGAGAAAAAGCAAAATCAAATATAAATTGATTTCTTTTAAATGATGAAGAGCTCCATACTTCTTCCAGAAAATATTTAAATAATGGAGAAAATGCTTTGTCTTCCGCTTGAGAAAACCATTTTCTGGAAAAAAAGATTACTTCAGAATGCCATTTTTCTGGGAAAAGCGAGTGGTTTGCGAGATCGGAAAATATTTTCCAGTGTTCATTAAGTGTTTGAGGAACGGTAAAGTTTAAATGATATTTTTTCTTAAGTGCGTCATAAGAATGCTTATCTGTAATTTTAGGTAACATATAAATGGTGCGCGCGCCAGAGCTGATGTTCCAAATGGGCCCGGCTTGATATGAACTTTTCCCTTCTAATGCATGCCATAGCGCAACCATATTTCCTGAGCCATATAGCGAAGAAGATGCCGTGCGATTTTTGGTCATAAAGAAAGTTTCAATGGAGTTGTGTGAAACCAGTCCGGTCGGCATTAGTTTGTTATAACTAAGTTCATGTTTTGTTTCATTAGGTATGCTCGCATGATGTAATGGAACTAGTTGCCCATCAGCATTTATGAGTTGAAAAACTCCTTTATCGAGAATCAGCGCGCCGTAAGGATACCGTGCAAGATAAAATGAATAGTCATCTGAAGGAGATAGCTCGTCAATTAACAATGCAAGCTTAGGTTTGATCTTTTTTACTGATGCACTTAAATCTTTCCATGAGTATTTTTCAAGCCATTTAACGGGTTTATTCTCCACAATATAGTTCCCTTTAAAGTTGAGTGATGGTCAAAGGATTAATGTGTCTATTTAGCTGCACGCTGATTAATGATATATTTACTTTATCATCAATAATATTGTTTTTCTAGAATTTGACGCATCATGTTTTAATGCAATTTTGCTTGCCCATAATGATGGTGTATTGCACGTTCGTAAGTACATTGACAATCCTTCGTAATTTAATATAATCGTGCGCAAAAAATGGATGTTCTCTATTATGTCATTCTCATCTTTGCCTTCGCAGCTTAAAAATCAACGCAAGGTACTATTTATAAGTTGTTTTGCCGAATTTGGTGAGCGGTATGGATATTATATACTGCAATCTTTGCTGATTTTCTTTCTCATTGAGCGCTTTGGGCTTTCTGAAGCCAATAGTTCTACGCTTGTTGGAACAGTCATGAGTGTCGTTTATATGTCTGCCATTATTGGTGGTTATATTTCAGATAAATTAATTAATCATTATGTCGCGGCGTTTCTAGGCTCCGTGCTAATGATATTGGGCTCTAGTTTGCTCGCATTGTCGATAAACGAGAATGGTTTGTTTTTGGGTTTGGCTTTTATTGCCATTAGCACTGGCTTAATCAAGTCTAATCTCGCTTCTTTTATTGGCGACTTTTATGATCGTTCATCATTATCCAACAGCCATCGTGACTTTGGTTTTAGTGTGTTTTATATCGGCATTAATCTTGGAGTATTTTTATCAACATTATTTGCGTCAACGTTAAAAGAGAAATATGGATTTTCTGCTGCGTTTTACTCAAGCATTTTATTTTCCTCTCTGATGTGTATCGACTTAATTATTGGCTTTTTTGTATTAAGAAAATATATTAAACCCATAAAATTAAATTTTACTTTGTTATTAAAGCTTGGAGGAATCATTGGCGGCTATGTGGCGCTTGTTTTTGAAGCGCTAAAATATCCTACGTTTGCAAATATTGCGATATGGTTAGCTTTGGTGTTGAGCTTAATCATTATTTTTCGTTCGGTTCAGCAGAGTGATTACAAAAGAGCCGTGAAAATGGTAGTATATTCAGGTCTATCTATTTTATATTTCTCGCTTTATGCACAAATCTTTATTTCTATTTTGCTCTTTATAGATAATACAGTGTCGAATCAACTTTTTTCAATTCATATAAACAACTCACAATTCATTACGATTTTGAGTGTTTTTGTTATGCTTTTAGGTGCTGCGACGGCAAAGCTTTGGTTGATTTTTGAGAAAAATGGCAGACCTATCTCCGATATCAATAAAATAATTGTCGGGTTTGTATTGCTGAGTATCGTTTTTGTTGTTTTTTACGTCGCTAGTATTTTCGGCAATCCGCAAGAAAAAATATCTGCTTGGTTTGTAGTTTTTGCTTTTTTAATTCTAGCCTTAAGTGAAACCTGTGTTTTAGCGATGTTTCCATCGATTCTTACTAAAATTGCGCCAGAGGGCTTTGTTGCGCTTTACATGAGCGTGTGGCTGGTCACTATTGGTGTCGGTGGAAAATTGGCAGGAACACTCGCTGCGAGAATCAACATTCCGCATGAAATAAATATTGCGCGCGTTAATATGGCGCATGGATTGCTTGAATTTATTTTTCTAAGTCTTTTGGGTGTTGCAATTTGCTATGTATTTCGCGTTTGGTTGCAAAAAAGCAGTCATTAAATCCTGAAATCAATGATGTAAATTCTATTTCAAGCCCCAAATTTTTTGCAACCAATCTTGCATGCACTTTTCTATATCGATATACATCGCGTCAAAATCTTCTTTTGGTTTCTTGTAAGGATCAACAATTTCAAAATTACGAAAATGACCAATCAGTTTAATTTTTCCTGTTGCGGAAGGATGTTGTTGCATCGCGATTTTTCGCACGGTTTCATCGGTGACGAGCACAATGTCGTGCGCATTGATGATCTCGGCTGTCAATTGCCGTGCGCGATGTGCAGTAATATCAATGCCATTTTCTTCTGCCACGGCGAGTGAATGTGGTTGCGCGGGATCATCGACCATTGCGTGGACACCGGCAGAAGAAATCGAAAGTCCAAGATTGTGTTGCGCAGACATTTTTTTTAAAACACCTTCCGCAACGGGGCTACGACAAATGTTGCCAATGCAAAGGATAAGAACAGATTTAAACATAAAGGGCTCAAAGCAGTATTTGGTTGAAAATTCTGATAAGATTGCAGGATAATTTGTTTTATGTAAATAGCCTTTCATGCAAAAAAAAATCTATATTCCCTGGGTGCTTGGCCTTGGACTTCTGATGGAGACCTTGGATTCCACCGTATTGAACACCGCATTGCCGGAAATGGCGCGTTCTTTTGATGCGAATATATTGACGCTCAAGCTCGCTATTATTAGTTATATCATTACGCTTGCGGCGTTTCTGCCGATCGGCGGTTATTTGACAGATCGTTTTGGTACGCAGCGAGTTTTTTTCGTGGCAGTGGCTTTGTTTGTGGCCAGTTCCTTTTGGTGCGGTATGGCGCATCACCTCCCCGAACTGATTATTGCACGATTATTACAAGGCGTGGGCGGTGCGATGGTGACGCCGGTCGGGCGCTTAATTTTATTAAAAACCTTTTCGCGTCATGAATATATCAAAGCATTTACGTCACTTGTTCTAGTCGGCCAAATGGGAGTGGCGTTGGGCCCGACACTGGGTGGGGCGTTGACGACTTTTCTGGGCTGGCGGTGGATATTTTTTATTAACTTGCCGATTGGCATAGTCTTGTTGGCGTTGATCGCGCAGTTTATTCCGAATTATCGTGAAGAAGTAAAGTATCGTTTGGATATCGTCGGGTTTTTACTATTTTCAACAGCATTAGGTGCGATTACTTTTGGTTTAGCATGGATGACAGAACAAGCGTTTGAAGATGATATTTTTTCTATTGCGTTAACGCTCGTCGGCGTTGCTTTATTGGTTGCTTATGCATGGCATGCAAAATATTGTCCTCGACCTTTGCTGAATTTTTCACTCGTGCGTTTGCGCACCTTTCGTATTTCATTGATGGGAAGTTTTGTTTCAAGAATTCCGCTGAATGCGCCATTTTTTTTATTAACGTTGTTATTGCAAATTGAGTTTGGATTTTCAGCTTTTAAATCCGGATTATTTTTAATTCCCTATGGGCTTAGCATGGCGCTAACTAAACCGTTTTTTGGATATATACTGTCTCATTTAGGCTATCGTCGCAGTCTTATTCTTGCTCCCATATTGTTAGCGTTGACTTTATTGTTATTCTCACAAGTAACAGCAACAACGCCTGCTTGGATGATTTTTATATTAGTTGGTTTTTTAGGTATTTTCAGTTCTTTTCAATTTAGTGGCATGAATTCTTTAGCGTTTTCAGATGTTGACCCTAAAGAAATTTCTAATGCATCGATTATTACTGGTGTTTTTCAGCAATTAGCGATGAGTGTGGCAGTTTGTTTTTCAGCGGGCATGTTGATTATGATAGGTAATTATTATCATATTGCAGCGCTCAATCTTAAGGCATTTCATACGACGTTTTTAATTTTGAGCGGCGTAATGTTGCTCAGTATTTTCGTTTTTCGACAATTAAAGCCGGGCGATGGCGCGGGGATGTTGCTGTAAACACTTTGACGAATCTGTGTTTCATTGATATCTTTGCGCTTCCTTTCCTTATGTTCTTCCTTGCGAGAACGCTGCTATTTTAGCAGACAAAAATCTATATCAAACCTTTTAAAGTCAATTTATATGTTGACTTTTGGGTTGCTATTGCTATATTGTTCGGAGATAAAAACGATGGATTACAAAGAAATTTTAAAAATTCTAAAAACTGAAGGTTGGGAAATTCAAACAGGCGGGCGACATGTTAAAGCGAAAAAGGGCCAACAAAGAGTGCCAATTCCCGTGCATGGAAATAAAGATATTAAATTAGGTACATTGAAGAGTATTGAAAAATTAACAGGCGTTAATTTAATAAAGAGAGGCAAATAATGAGCGTGATACATTTAGGATATCCAGCGAAAATAGAAAAAAAAACGGATGATGGTATCTATTATTTGGTGACATTTCGGGATATAGAAAATTGTTTTACGCAAGGTGAAACAAAAGAAGAGGCCTATAATAACGCCCAAGATGTGCTGGGATTTATGTTGCAAGATTATGTCGATGATGAATCTCCTTTGCCAAGATCAAGTCAACTTCAAAAAGATGAAGTAATGATTGAGCCATTACCTGAAGTCAGTATTCCGTTATTGATATATCTTGCGAGAACGCGCCATGGGCTGTCGCAAGTACAAGCTGCAAAATTATTGAAAGTCAGCAAACAGCGCTATTTTGATATCGAGCATGGGAAAAATCTTACAATGAAAACACTTGGACGGGTAATGCGAGCATTGGGGTTGAGAGCGAATATTGCGTTAGCAGTTCTTTAGCCTAATATAATCAATCATTGAATTTTTACTCCTTTCAGGGTAATGTTTCGTCAGTTTCAATGGAGCGAAAACATGATCCACCTTCAAATCCTCGAACTCGCCTTGGGTGTTGGATTATTTGCTAATGGCCTATTATTTCTCTATCAAACCATTCGAATACTGAAAAACAAAGCCTCCTTAAAAGAAAACGATACCAACATCGAAGGTGTCACCTTTAAAGATATCGTCGATAAAATTCCCGCGCATATTTATTGGAAAGATTTGGAAGGAAGATTTTTGGGCGCGAGTGAGTTGCAATATAAAAGTTTTGGATTGACTAAAAAAGAATATGTTGGAAAAAAAGATTTTGAAGTTTTCTCTCAGAAACACGCTGAAAAAATTGTCGAAATTGATCGTGAAGTATTATTAAATGACGCTTCAGTTGTTTGTGAAGAAACGGTTATACATAATAAAAGTGAAAAATTTTATTTGTCTCACAAAATACCATTAAAAAATAAAAAAGGTGAATTGGTTGCGCTGCTGGGTGTTTCTGTGGACGTTACTGATGCTAGAAAGCAAGAAATTGAACGTAAAAATTTATTAGAAAGCATTATTGCGCTGATGCCTGGTCATATATATTGGTGTGATAGAAACAATGTTTATCAAGGTTGTAATGATTTACAGGCAAAAAATGCTGGACTTTCATCAAGATTTGATATGTTTGGAAAGCGTAATTATGAGCTTCCTTGGAATATCAATACGCCTGAGATAGCTTTTGAAATTGATAGAATAAATGAAGAGGTTATGTTTTCTGGTAACGTGAAAATTTTAGAAGAGCCACTCTCCAGTATTTTTGGTGAAATAGGTACCTGTTTGTCTACCAAAGCGCCGTTGTATGATAGCGATGGTAGGGTCGTTGGT
>JAZKAS010000009.1:20315-31569 GCA_040389005.1 Pseudomonadota bacterium | reverse complement strand
ATTGATATCACCGAGAAAAAGAAAGCAGAACAAGCTTTAAAAGAAGCCAAAGAAAAAGCAGATAGTATGAATTCTGCAGCGTTACAAGTCGCGCATGATATTCGCTCTCCTCTCGCTGCAATCATGATGTTAACACAAGCCTGCGCAGAAATTCCCGAAGCGCAGCGTATTTGCTTGCGTGAAGCAGTGGATAGAATTCACGATATTGCCGATCAAATATTAATAAAACATCGCCAAGATGAAGTGTTGGCGGATAGTGATACATTATCGCCCGTGATGATTTCTACCACATTATTATCGATAATTGCGAGTAAGCGTGTTGAATATCAACACTCAAGAATTAAGATTTGTTTTGAAGCCAGCGCGGAATCTTATTTTGCCTTTATTAATGCGAATATCGTTGAGCTTAAGCGCATGATTTCAAATCTCATAAACAATGCTAAAGAGGCTTTTCAAGAAGTTAGTGGTGAAATTCGAGTGACGTTGAGTGCCAATGAACAGTGTCTGATTGTAAAAATTATTGATACGGGCTGCGGTATGCCTGAAGAAAAAATTCAACAAATTTTAAATGATGATATTGTTACAACAGAAAAAGAAAATGGCTTCGGCTTCGGTTTAACGCATGTCAAAAAAATGCTGAAAAAATTTAATGCTACATTAAATATAATTTCTTCACCGGCAGTAGGTACAACAATGGAATTGAAGTTTAATCTTGTGCCTGCACCGGAATGGATGGCGAATACGATTGAGGTGAATTCAGATGATTGCGTTGTGGTGTTAGATGATGATCAATCCATCCATGGCGCTTGGGATGAAATTTTTTCCGAACGCATCAAAGAAAACCCAATGCTAAAATTAATACATTTTACACATGCGAATGAATGTATCGATTACATCAAGTCTTGCGCGCATCCTGAAAAATTATTTTTGTTAACGGACTATGAGCTGATTGGTCAAGCAATGAATGGCCTAGACGTGATTGAAAAGACACAAGTACAGCGTGCCGTTTTGGTCACCAGTCACTATGAAAATCGAGATGTTCTTAAACGCGTGACGTTATTGAAGACAAAAATACTGCCTAAAATGTTAGCATCTCATGTGCAGCTCATCGTCGCTAAAAATGGGGAGCCGGATCTTATTCAAGTCGATTTAGTGCTGTTGGATGATGACACCTTGTTTCCTAGTATTCTCGCAAGCACTATGAAATCAAGAGGCAAAACCATGAGGCATTACACTTCGCCTCATGTTCTTTTAGAAGAAATCTCACGGTATCCTAAAAATACCAAAATTTGCACAGACTTTGATCTCAAAGCCCCAATGACCGGCCCTGAAGTTGCCAAAATTCTGCATGAACAAGGATTTACACATCTCTATTTGGCCACAGGGTATTCATTTGAACAAAAAGGAATGCCTGATTATCTTCAGGTTGTGAAAGACAGGGTTGATATTTTAAAAATTTAACAATTTTTGTCCAATATATGGGCTATAATATAATAAAATCATGAGCTTAAGGATGGCTTAATGATGCTTCGGCTAACTTAGGGTTAGTCATTATGAGAAGTATACGCTTGTTATGGAAAAAGCGTTATTTAAAACTGTAGGTAGGTTATGTCGCAAATCAAATCTGTGTTTCGTTGTGAGAATCAATATAAGCTTAAATTTAGTCAATCGTCTTGTCTTCTAACCATAAGTGTCGGTCAAGAAACGCATGAAAAAGAACGATTCTCTCCTACTATTGATTTAATTGGACGCTCATTTTCAGCCTGCACTATAGCATTGCACGATAGTTTGCAGCGCCATACAATAGCGTTGGATCGAGAAGGAAGCGCAGATGATTATTATGATACAGCCATTGCGATGGGTGATCTCTGGTTGGAAAGAAATAAGCAATATCTCGATGCGCAAAACATACCGGTGACTATTATACGTTGGGATGAATGGTTCAAAGATGTCGAATTTCAAAAATATAAAGAGAAGGTTATTAACGAATTGAATTGTGACGAGAGTTATCGCGCTGAGTTTAATAGAACGATTTCCGAATATTTAACGCGATGTTGTAAGCGACATCCGAATCCAGAGCAGTTTGATAGAAAAAGAGCAGAGCAGCTTTGCCTAGATTACTTAATTGAAGAATGTGCGGTGTTGTGTATGTGGCCAAAAACTGGCTGTCAGTTTGAGGCTTATACAGGTAAACATAATGCTGCAATGAATGAAACGCAAAAACGTTTTCTCACTAGCGAAACAATTCAGTCTATTGCAATAGGCTTTAATCGTAGACCGAATTTGAAACCGCAAAACTTTAATTTTCATAAAAATGAAGAAAGCGTACAAAAGGCTTCTTCTGTGGAGTAGCAATGGATATTTTCAAGGATGTTATCGATTACATTTTCGGGGCCGCACTTTTTTTAAATGCTATTTTATTTATCCCTCAGGCTGTTCGAATTTTCAAAGAAAAGACGTCTGAGGGTGTCTCGTTGATCACTTTTTTTGGTTTTTTAGCAATACAGTTGGCAATCATCTTTCACGCTGCCATTTCGCATGATTATTTATTAATGAATGGATACATTTTTAGTTTTGCGGCGTGCGCTACTGTAACAACTTTGGCTGTTATTTACAGAAAGAAAGGAAACAGATCCGATGATATTTCGCTTGAAGAAGTTTTTGCCCAACTTCCTACTCATATATATTGGAAAAACAATCGATTTGAATTGATGGGTTGTAATACCAATAATTGGAAAGATTTTGGTTTTAAATCGTTGAATGCGGTGATTGGAAAGACAGAGTATGATCTTTTTGCTAAAGATATTTCAGATCGAGTTAGATTTTTCGATGAAATGGTTCTAAAGGAAAATACTGAGAAGACGGCAGAAGAAGTTTTTATTGATGAAAAAGGGCGGAAGAGTATTTATTTGTCAACTAAAAAACCGCTGATAGATAAAAAGGGCAAGGTAATTGGAATTTTAGGTAGCTCTATTGATATTACATTATCTAAAGAAGAAATACTTAATCAACTTGCTATGCTCGACAATATTATATCTGTTATGCCAGGTAATGTTTATTGGATGAATAAAAATGGCGTCTATCTCGGATGCAATGATAATGAAGTAGCTGCAGTAGGTTTGGCGTCACGACAAGATATTGTTGGCAAAAAAAATATAGACATTCCAGGGTTTGTAATGCCCGAAGCATTGGATCCATTAAATGAAGAAGTGCTTGAAAAAGGACGATCAATTACAGTAGAGGAGCCTGCTATTTTAAGGGACGGATCGCAAGCTGTATTTTTATCTAAAAAAGTGCCTATTCATGATAGCCATGGAGAAATTGCGGGTCTTGTTGGTATTTCCTTTGACATCACCGAAAAGAAAAAAGCCGAACAAGATCTCATCCTCGCCAAAGAAGCCGCCGAAGCCGCCAACCGCGCAAAAACAGAATTCCTCGCCAACATGAGTCATGATGTTAAAACGCCATTGTCAGGTGTGATTGGCATGGCGGATTTGATGATCGGAGATTCTGTTGGTCAAGAGAAAAAACGCGCAGAAGCGATTTATGCGTGTGGTATGCAGTTGTTATCGTTTTTTAATAGTTGTTTAGATTTATCCAAATTAGAAATGGCCGGTTGGATGTCGACAGAAGAAGTATTTTCGTTGGAAAAAATGTTGCATGAAATTGGCGCTTTGTTTTCTCCGTCAGCGCAGATGAAAGGTTTGGATTTAATGGTTGATGCAGATCCCGCATTGCCCCTGGCTGTGCGCACGCATCGCGCGAGTGTGTATCGTGTGCTATTGAATTTAGTCGGCAATGCGTTGAAATTTACACCCAAGGGTTCTGTGTTGGTGCGAGGATTTTTAGTTGAAAAAGTATCACCGAATCAAGTGTGTGTTGGTTTAGAGGTGAAAGATACGGGGATTGGTATTCCCGAGGATCAGCAAGATATTATTTTTGAAAAAATGCGACGTTTGACGCCTGCTTATGAGGGTAAAATTGAGGGTAGTGGCATTGGTTTGTATATTGTGGATCAATATGTCAAGCGCATGGGTGGAAAAATTCAAGTAAAAAGCACGGTGGGTGTGGGCAGTGCGTTTACGGTATTTTTAACGATGACGGTCGCTTCTGAAAATGAATTGCGCGATCAAGAAGAGCTTGCAGGATTTTTGCCCTCTTATATGGCGCGACCGGTTGTAGCACCGACAGAAGAAAAATCAGTCTTACCTGAAAACGCGCCACGCATACTATTAGTCGAAGATAATTCGTTGATCCAACATGTGACGCAATCGTTACTTAATGGTGCGGGGTTTCAAGTGGATGTCGCAGGAACTGGCGCTGAAGCATTAGCAAAATTTTCACCGGGAAAATATCGTTTGATTTATATGGATATTGGATTGCCAGATCAAGATGGTTATTCGGTAACTCAAGCGATTCGTGCGAAAGAAGCAGAATTAAAAGCGGTTGAAGTACCTATTATTGCCTTAACTGCGCACGGCGCGGTGGATGTCGAGGTATTTTGTGGTCGTGCGGGGATGCAAGGGATTTTAAGCAAACCATTAACGCGTAAGCAAGCAGAAGCGATTTGGAAAAAATTTGGATTAGGCAAATCAGAAAGCGTATCGGGATTGACGATAGTTGGGAATGTTGAAGCGACACCGTTAGTTCTAAAAGTGATTGATATGGAAGGCACGATTGCTTTGTTGGGCACAAAAGAATATGCAGAAGAATTATTAGGCTTATGGTATGAAATGCTGACAAAGCGTTTTTTACCTGCTTTAAAAGATTTGGTTGAAAAGCATGATGATGAAGGGTTGCGCCATGAGTTGCATAATATGTTGGGAAGTTTGTGTTATGTGAAAACGCCGTTATTGAATCAAGCGGTGCTTAAGCTTCAAACCGCAGCACGAAATCATCCACAAGAGATTGCAGCAGCCTATCAGCAAGTGGTGGCAGAAGCGCAGCGATTTATTGAGCAATATCAGCAGCAATTTTCACCCAACAAGCTATAATCGGATGATGAATAAGTAGAAAAGTGGCCTTATGAATCTTTACCAGCTTCATCACATTGAAACCCCGCGCTTAATTATTCGCCCAGTACAACTCGGCGATGAATTTGCGTTGCATGAATCGATTGAGCGATCTGCTGTTGCGTTACGCCGTTGGATGCCTTGGGCGCGTGATACTAGCTTTAATGCAACGCAACAATTTGTTCATGGTGGCTATGAACATTGGCAAGCGCAAACGTCTAAAGATTTTCCTTTGATTGTCATTCATAAAGAAAGTCAAAAAATCATTTCTGTTTCAGGGTATAACGAACATACAGATTTGGTTCGACCGTGTTTTGAAATTGGTTATTGGATTGATTCAAGATTTGAAGGTCAAGGGTTGGCAAAAGAACTTGTCAATGCATTGACACGCTATGCATTGGATGGATTGAAAGCAATTCGTGCACAAATTTGTACGCAAATTGAAAATGAAAAAAGTGCTGCCGTTGCTACGCGAAGTGGTTATGTGTTTGAAGCAAAATTACATAACATTTGCTTAGATTGTAGTACAAAATTACCTTCAGATGGATTATTGTTTTCCTGCACAGAGACCACAATGTTGTCACCGCTTGAAGTTTCATGGGAACAAGATCTGTCGGTAAAAATAAAAGAAGTCCCAACGGAAGAGCATTTCGTGCCAAAGCCAGTATTTACAAATGCAGAAAAATTGCCCGTTATGCAAACCAAGCGATTGTGTTTGCGCGCGCCTCGCATGCAAGATACTGAAAAATTATATACCGCGCTTATGGCGTCGCTTAACGAAGTGAGCCCTTTTTTTTCTTGGGCAAAAAAAGATTTAACGCGCAGGCAATTACAAAAACATGTCAATGAAGGCACAGATGCAGGTAACGACGTATTAGCTTCTGAGTATATATTTTTTCTTGTTTGGGATAGAGATCAGAAAAATGTTTTAGGCGAAGTATGGTTTAAAGTAACTGATTGGGCTGTGCCAAGTTTACAACTTGGTTATTGGCTTGATACTCGACATGTCGGTCATGGTTATGCGTTTGAAGCTGTCTTTGCGGTAATTCGATATGCATTTGCTAAGCGAAATGCGAAATCTCTTCAACTTTATATTTCTCAAGAAAATGCACGCAGTTTAAATCTTGCCAAACGACTTGGTTTTCATCACGAAGGTACCTTAAAAAATTATTTTAGAAATTTTGTGACTCAGCAGATTTCAGACGCAGAATTATTTGCAATGATTGATTATTCACAGCTTCGTAAAGAGAATCAATGACAAAGTCTGCCCAAAGAGCAAAATATCTGATATAATGCTCGGTCATATTTTTAGAGATGATCTGAATTGATGCTAATAGACCAGTTGAATGCAACTAACCTTAAATCTTCATTTGGAAGTTTGAGTTATCAACGCGGGCAAGAATATTTTGCTGCGGGTCGTGTTAGTGATATCGAGATTTTTCAAGAAGATGTAAATAATGTTATTATTTGTGCCGCCGTTCAGGGGCAAAAGATCTATGATGTTAATGTGACTTTGACGCGTGCTAGTGCAAAGCAGGGTCCCAATATATCAGGTAATTGTACTTGTCCGATGGTTTATAACTGTAAGCACGTGGTGGCGACATTGTTTGCGGTAATTGCACAAGAATCTCCTGCGAAGCCCGAAGTGACTCAGCAACAGGATGATTCTGAACTCACGCGTTGGTTAGCGACGCTAGACAATGCCGTCGCTCGACTACCCGCGCAAATCCATCGCGCGCCTCGCCATCTTTTGAAAAAAGAAATTCATTATTTTTGCTATTTTTTTTCAATTCATTCTTCTTACTATTCTTCGCAAATTGAAGCGCAAATTACCATTTATTTTGCGAAAGTATTGAAATCAGAAAAAGTGGGTACTTATAAACCTTTTCATCTTGCGAAACATAGAGAAAGTTTAGATGAAAAAAATAAAGAACTGTGCATGGAGTTAGAGGGTATGCAAGCGATGTATCCCGACGGTGGCGGTAATTATCGTGGTGAGCGGCAATACACATTGTTTGGCGAAGAAGGCGAAGCAATTTTTTCAAAAATATTGTCGACCGGTCTGTGTCGTTTTGAAAAAGAATCAGGGCGTATACTAAAATTGGGTGAAGCAATTGACGTTGACTGGTATTGGGAAATGAATGCGCAAGGTACGCAAGTCTTACGCTATCATCCCGAGCAAGACTCGTTGCAATTATTTAACATTCAGCATATTTGGTATTTTCATAAGAAAACGGGCGCTATCGGAAAAATTAATACAACTATGCATTTTTCCGAAATGATGCTATTAATTTCTATGCCAAAAATTTCCGTTGCACAAGCGGAAAAAGTGGCTGATAAACTCATGCGTCATCAAAAAAAATTCCCTATTCAGTTGCCAAAACTCTCCGCGGATCAATCTTTTGAAGTGGTTTCACCCACTCCTTATCTTCGATTGTTTCGAGAAAAAATTATGGAGCCTGCACAAGCGAAAAATAACTGGCGTCCTACTTTTGCAGAACGAGCGGTTGCAGAGTTATGCTTTGATTATCGGGGCGTGAAAGTTTCTGATAAAAATACGAATATTATTATTGAATCAGTTTCGGCTGAGAAAAAAATTCGTATGCAGCGTAATATCACGAAAGAAGCGGCCTATTTGAAAACATTGCGTTCATTTGGCTGGACCTCCATTTCAGAAATGCATGATTTTTCCGTTCATAATCGATCTAATCCTCATTATTTTTTGATGAATGAAGCTCACTATGATCCCATCAGTTTTGTGGGAAGTGATTTACCTATTTTAAAAGCGCAAGGTTGGAAAATTGATTTGGCTTTTGACTATCCTTACCAAATTGTCATGGACGATATTGATGACTGGTATACGTCCGTTGAAGAAGAGGCCGGTGGTTACGATTGGTTTGGTTTGGAATTAGGGATTACGCTTAAAGGTGAGAAAATAAATTTGTTGCCCGTATTGCACAAATTATTAAAAAATTTACCTGGAGATTTTTCAAAAAATCCACAAGCATGGATTGCGAATCAAACAGAGTCGATTTATGCCGAATTATCCGATGGTCGATACATTTCTCTACCTGCAGATCGCGTTCGGCATATTTTAAATATATTTATTGAGCTTTATGATGCTGATAGTTTAAGTGATGAAGCAAAGCTACGGCTTTCAACATTGCAAGCCGTGCGTTTAATTGAATTAGAAAAAGCCATGGGTGCGGCGCAACTACGTTGGGTGGGGGGAGAGCGCCTGAGAAGAATGGGAGAAAAACTCACGAATTTTAAAGGCATTGAAACCGTGCAACCCTCTGCAGAATTTCAGGGCGAATTACGTCCTTACCAAATCGAAGGTTTGAGTTGGTTGCAATTTTTACGTGAATATGAATTAAGTGGAATTTTAGCGGATGATATGGGGCTTGGAAAAACTGTCCAAGCACTTTCACATTTGTTACTGGAGAAAACCAGTGGTCGCATGAATGGGCCGTGTTTAATCGTCGCACCTACCAGTTTGATGTTTAATTGGTGTGCGGAAGCGCAGCGATTCGCGCCTGATTTAAAAGTGTTATTATTACACGGAGCTTCTCGAAAACTTGTTTATGAAGACATTGCTTCTTACGATTTAATTTTAACAACGTATCCTTTGTTGGTTCACGATCAAGAAATTTTATTGAAACAAACTTTTTATTATCTTATTTTAGATGAAGCACAATTTATTAAGAATGCGCGCAGTCAATCGGCACAAATTGCTTTGCAACTTAAGGCAAGACATCGTTTATGTTTGACTGGAACGCCGATGGAAAATCATCTCGGTGAACTTTGGTCGTTATTTCATTTCATGATGCCTGGATTACTAGGTGAGCAACGACAATTCACGCGATTATTTCGCACCCCTATTGAAAAGCACAATGACGCAGAACGCCGCGCGCATTTAAATCGTCGCGTTGCTCCTTTTTTATTACGTCGTACCAAAGACAAGGTCCTGCAAGAGTTGCCTGAAAAAGTTGAGATTATTCGACATGTTGAGCTTGAGGGCTCGCAGCGTGATTTATATGAAACGATTCGTATCACCATGGAGAAAAAGGTGCGTACCCAAATTGCCAGTTTGGGGTTGGGGCGCAGCCATATTTTTATTTTAGAAGCGTTATTAAAATTACGACAAGTATGTTGTGATCCACGTCTCTTAAAAATTTCCACATTACAAAAAGAAACCGTTAAATCTGCGAAACTTGAGTTGCTGATAGAATTAATTACCGAAATGCTCGCAGAAGGTCGGCGTATTTTATTGTTTTCACAGTTCACTGAAATGCTCGCGCTTATTGAAGAAGTGTTGCATCAACGCGCGATCCACTACGTCAAACTCACTGGGCAAACTAAAGATCGCCAGACGCCGGTACAACAATTTCAAAGCGGCGAAGTGTCTTTGTTTTTAATCAGCCTCAAAGCGGGAGGTACAGGTTTAAACCTTACCGCAGCTGATACCGTGATCCATTACGATCCTTGGTGGAACCCTGCTGTCGAAAATCAGGCGACCGATCGCGCGCATCGTATTGGTCAAAATAAAACAGTGTTTGTTTATAAGCTCGTGACCAAGGGCACGGTTGAAGAAAAAATCCTCGCTATGCAACGCAACAAACGTGCATTGATGGAAGGATTATTTTCTGAGCATGCATCTGATAGTAAATTCAAAATGAATGAAGATGATTTGCAGTGTTTGTTTGATCCGTTGGAATGATTTTTTTAAGTTTTATTTTCAAAAAAACGATCTTGGGCAAACTCTTGAATTAATCGGCTCTTCCTTACTCGCCGCCGTCCCTTAATCACAGCTAACTACGACCCAGGCTGACGACTGAAGTTTTTTAACTGAGTTAGTTCTCGCTCACGACCTGTAAACGTCTTCTTGGGGCTCATAAAAATGCTCATAAGTGACATATGTCACTTGTGAGCAAGTAATAATTAGAAAATATGATGCTTATCGCTTTCAATGGCTCTTTGATATAAGTTGCTTTTGATACTGGTCAATAAACCGTTGTGATTCTTGTAATACCCGTTGATACGCATTCTCAATTTCTTGTGGATGATTTCTCGTTGCCGTTTGTAATTCAAGCAACGCTTGGTTCAAGAGTGGCGTTTTGACATAACACAAACTTCCCAGCATCGCATGTAATTCATGGCGCAATCCCTCAATATCGTGTTTGCTTATAAGATCATGCAGTGCTGGTAAAAATCGTTTTGTTAACATTTCAAACCAAAGTGTCAGCAATTCTTTTGCACGGTCTTTTGAGCCTAATAAGCTGGCCGTGCCTTTTATATCGATAATTTGTGAGGCCACCGGTGTTTTATCGGTATTTTCTATCATTGTAAGTCCATCGACTTTTTCTGATTTTCCTAAGCCATACCGTTCCCAAACACTGGTTGCTTGTTCGCGTGTAAGGGGTTTGCTTAAAACACCTTGCATGCCTGCGCGACTACAAAATCGTTCGACATCAAGTGCGCCGTGCGCAGTGAGTGCGATGATGGGTGTTGCGAGTGATTTTTCTTTTTCACGAATAGCATGCGCAACCGAGTAACCATCTTGATCTGGCAATCCAATATCCATATACACGAGGCCATATTTTCCAGGTGAAAATTTTTCTAACGCTTCGGCACCGGTGCCAGCGATATCCACCGAAAAACCTGCGCCATTTAATAAAGCTTCTGTCACATGTTGAATTAAAGGATTATCTTCGACTAGAAAAATTCGCGGCGCATTCGCAGGGAGGGTTTTCTTATGTTCACTCGCTGTTGGTTTAAAAGTGATAGAGGATGAAGTGATAGGCTGCGATTGAGTTTCATTCACACTAGCGGTAGAAATATCTGGTGCAATTGATAAAGGTAATAAAACGGTGAATGTGCTGCCTTTTCCCAGCGCGCTTTCAACTTCTACAATACCATTCATGCGCTTAACATATTGATCAACAATATATAAACCAATGCCACTGCCTTCGATTTTTCCTTCATATGAAGGTGTCAAGCGTTTTAATTTTTCAAAAATAATTTCGTGTTGATCTTCCGGAATGCCAATGCCAGTATCTTTTACTTCTAAACCCACTCGAACTTGATTCGCAGCGATTGTTTCTGATAAAAATGCACGAAGTTGCACCGAACCTGTTTTTGTAAATTTTAACGCATTACCGGTTAAATTTAATAAAATACGATAAATACTAGCATGATGGCCGCGCACCGCTTGTGGCAAAGTAGGATCGATTTCAATTGTA
>JAZKAS010000009.1:19441-20305 GCA_040389005.1 Pseudomonadota bacterium | reverse complement strand
GCGGTAGGTGCGAGTAAATCATGAATTTGTTCTAGCAAAGTTGTTAAAGAAAAATTTTCTTCCATTCCTGCCCATTCGAGCATTTCTAATTTTGATAACTCCAAACAATCATTAAAAAAAGAGAGTAATTGTAATCCACAAGAATGAATTGCTTCACCACGTTGCTTTTCTTTTCCAGTGGAATCATGCGCAATTAGGTCTGCCATACCTATCACGCCAGATAACGGTGTTTTGACATCGTGACTCATATTGGCGAGGAATTCTGTTTTGGCGCGGTTGGCGGCTTCGGCTTGTATTTTGGCTTTTGCAAGTTTTAATTCAGCCTCTTTTTCTTTGGTAACGTCTAAAGCAACGCCGGTAATCCCAAGGCAATTACCCTGAGGGTCATAAATAGGAAAGCCTCTATCCATGATCCAGCGAACTTCTCCATCGGGGCGGATGATTCGGTAGTCTTCGTTGTATTTTGCCGCTTGCCCAAGTTGTTTAATGCGGTCTTTCATGACATGAATGGGATGGTGATGCTCAGCATCTTCAGGATGTAAAAAAGTAATCCACTTTTCGGGGTCGTTGTAAAGTTCTTCTAGCTTTCTACCCCATATTTTTTCATAGGCAGGACTGATGTACTGAATGGATTCTAGATCAGGGCTGCTTAGCCAGTAAACATGCTCACTCCTTTCGGCTAATTGTGATAAGAACGCACTAAATTCTTTAATTGTACTATTTCCAACCATGCTACTTCATCATTCCTTAAGCTAACTTCTATAATATACCTCTTGCTGGGCTTTTTGAACAAACAAAGATTAAATTGTTTCAGGATTTGTCGAATATGATTTCACTATTAGGGAATGATGAAAATGTTACTAA
>JAZKAS010000009.1:0-19431 GCA_040389005.1 Pseudomonadota bacterium | reverse complement strand
TTGTGGACTCAGCAGCTTGAGCTTGAAGGTATGAGTAAAACTCATGCTGTGGGTATGGGGCGTCCGACCTACCCTTTAGATGGAGACACTGCGTTTTCGGTTGCTTGGTATTGGTTTGGTTTAGCAATTCGTTCTACTATAGCGACAGTAGGATTAAATCTTTTTAAATATTTACCTTTTTTTAATTCGCAAGATTTTGTGACATCATTATCTCCGGCTATAGGTTATGGTTCTCCACAAGGTGAATTGCCTGCACGCACAAAAATGGCGAGCGCACTAAATCAGTGGTATGGAAAAGAAGTTAATATCAATGAGAAAAATATTTTATTTACCGTTGGTGGTGCAGCAGCATTGCATATTATATTTAACGTTATTAATAGAAAGATGCCCAATGGCAGAATTTTAACTCAGTTTCCCTATTATTCTCTTTATCAGGGCTCTCATCGGCAAAATAATTTGTTTGAAATTTCGGTGATGAATTCTCCAGGTTATAAACTGAATGCAAATCAACTTGAAAATTCTATTCAGTCCGCTTATAGACTGGGAGAAAAAGATGGCGGTTTTCCTAGCGCATTTTTACTTTGTGATCCGAATAATCCATTAGCGACGGCACTTAGTAAAAGCGAATTAGAAGCAATCGCTGAAGTATTGCGTAAATATCCTTTGCTGCATATTATCTTAGATGAAGCGTACGCCGAAATGCGTTTAGATGGAAAAAGAGTATCTTTACTTTCTGTTGCGCCTGATTTGAAAAATAGAATTATTTTAATACGCTCTGCTACCAAAGCGCTTTCAGCAGCAGGTGAGCGAATGGCCGTTGCGGTTGTGTTTGATAATAAATTAATGGAAGAGTTAGTAAGCGAAAATGTTAGTATTTGTGGCCATGCGCCGAAATCGCTGCAGTTTGCTTTTTCGCATGCTATGGAGAAATTAACGCTAAAGAAACAGCGTAAATTAATGAATTACTATGCACCACAAATTGTTTTTGTTGAGCGCAGAATAAAAGAGCTTGGTGCTCAGATGCCAGATCTAAATTATCATGCGGCAGGTTCGTTTTATGCGATTGCTAATTTAAGTGATTTGATTGGTACTCCTATCAATACTGCTTGTTTTCGAGCTATCAAGCGCAAACATGTGCAGGAGGATGAAGTCTCACTAATTGAGACAGATGAAGAAATTATTTATCATCTTTTGTTTACTTATGGAGTCATGATTGCGCCGTTTTCATACTTCGGTATGAGTAATAAATTAGGGTATGTTCGTATTACTTGTAGTGCTGGGAATAAAGAGTTGCATGAGTTGATGGATAAGCTAGAAATTGCTTTGAAGATGGCTAAGACATATAAAAATCAACACGCTACTAAAGCGCCAAAATATCCACTTTATTCCCAAGTACCTGAAGATAGTCCGGCATTTCTTCTTGCTTGAAGTCATAGCCGGTCGCTAAATAAAGATTCGTAAATCCTTGTTCATGCAGAATTTTGGCAACTTCAGGGCCGGTCATTGAGGCTTTGAGATCAAAGTCTGTGCAAATTTTGGTGTTTTTGGCATAGCGTGAAATTTCCTCTAAAAGCGCTTGCGGTGTTGTGTAATGCTTTATAGTCTTGCCTCTCGATTTCATAGTGCTCGCGAGAATGCTAGGAAACAAAGTATCATCATCCAGCAAAACCAGGTCGACTTGAATAAGATCTGGCTCCTCTTTTTTGGTAACAATGAGTTTCGCATGAGAAGCAAGCATTTTAGGAAGTATTTTTGTTTTTAATAATACGACTCGTTTAAGGACATCTCGGTTTTCATAATGACTAGTCACTAAAATGGCGCGTTGTGTTTGTGTTTCTTCAATGACATTCAAACCATCCATCGTTTGACCAATTAGCTCATAATCCGTTAACAATAATAACTTTTCTGGATTGACGTAAGAGTTTATGTAATCGATACATTCATTTGCATGCGCAAAATGCTTCAATTTTAAAAACGTATTTTCTTTAAGTGATTCTGAGAAAATTTCATCCCACGCGCCGTGAATGGATTGGTCGTCATCTAACACCACAACGCAATCATCTGAATTCACCTCAATAGTATTTGCCATCCATGTTGGCGCGGGCGCAAGATTAAACATTAATTCCATCGTTGTCCCGATTGCTGGTGAAGAGTAAATGTTTAGTGCGGCATTAAAATTTTTCAGCATTTTTTTAGCATGCGTTAACCCGAGGCCAAATCCATTTTCTTTTTCTGTTGTAATAGTATCTTCATTTAGGATTTGCTGAATTTTTTCTTCGGACATTCCTCGGCCGGTATCAATGATTTGTATAATCAAATGCTGCTTGTTCGTATTCAATGTTACTCGAATTTCTCCGCACTCATCTCTGAGAGCTTCTTTGGAGTTGTTCATAAGATTGGATACCATGCGTTTAAGCTCGGTAATGTTTGCATGAATAAACGCAAAATAAGATTCCGCGCTTGCCTCAAATAAAATTTTAATTTTAGAATGCTGATATTCAACACGCTTGCTCGCAATTATCGATAACAATGTGGTGGAAATCATCACGGGCAATAATGTTTCACTGTCCGTCAACACTTCATCTTTGCGATGCTTTGTTAATAATTGATCGGCGATATCGTGAATTCTATCCACTGCTTCACGCAAGCAAATACGCTGCGCTTCTGGGATTTCTGCACAGGCTTGCGTTAACATCATAATAGCTGCGAGCGGTGAACGAATGTCATGCGCGACTTGTAATGCGGCGGCGTTCATGGCATCTGCTTTTTCTCTGGTTTTTTTTAATGCTTCTTCGTCTCTTTTAATTTGGGTGATATCAGTGAAGCAGCCGATAATACCAATCATTTTATTTTGAAAATAAAGAGGTGCTTTGGTTGTATGTACAGTAATTTTTTTGTTATGTAAACGAACAGTTTCGGTTTCATTAATCATCCTTTCATTTTTCATAACGGTTAAGTCAGATGCGCGGTAATGTGCTGTTTCATCTCCCCAGGGCATTTCCTCATCTGTTTTTCCTTTAATTTCTTCAACATCAGAGTATTCGACCAGATTGGCTAAAAATTTATTGCATCCAATGAAGCGACTTTCTGTGTCTTTTAGAAAAATGGCACAAGGAATGCTGTTTAGTAAGTTGGACTGCGCAAGAATTGATACAAAATCAACTTTGGTTTCCGGCATTTTTTCTTCCTGTGAATGAGCTTTTTTATGCTCTGGATAGAGCCCGAATATAGCGCTACTTTCTGCATTAAACAAGCTAAACAAGGAAAAATAATATTTTTTACTTTGAATCGGATTCAAACTAGGATCATTCTGAATCGTGTAGTGATTATTTATAAGGAGGGAATTTTAGGATTGGCTCATTTTCACTATGTATTTGAGAAATTTTAACTAAGAGTTACATATTAGCAGCCCTCCCTTATAGATTTATATCGACCTTTCAAATGTACCCGAATAGTGTAAAGATTGTATTGATTCGTGGTGCGCAACATAGTGCATTAAAACTAGAGAATGCCTTTGGGCGATCGTGAGAAAGTTGGATGATGATGCAAGCGGAGCATGATTTATGGAGGGCGAGAAAAAAGGTCAACTTGAATCGCGTTGCGGTTATTTATAAAGGTGCTGAAGATACTCAAGCGGCATGAAGTCAACCTTAATTTGGCTAATATTTGTGGTTATTAGATAAAATAATGGGCTAAAAATGATGGTTAAAACTGATAACTCATTGACATAAACACTGGCGAAGTGAACCCGCGATTATGAACACTCAATCCTGCATTGGAGTAATGTAGGATTTGAAGTTCTGCCGCCCATTGGTGTGTTTCGCCAAACGTTGCCCCCATACCGAACATGCTTTGTACGGTAAAATGAATGCCAAAATTTCTGTTTTCATAATGGATTGTCGATAAATAACCTGGGCCAGAGCTTAGCTCGATAAAAGGATCAAGCGAATTTTCTGTTGCAACGTGGTAACGAACAACAGGTGCAATGGCAAAAACCCAGAGGTTATCATCAAAGGTCGACTTGAGGGGCTGGTAATCAGACATATAATAAGCGGTGCTGGCTTGAAGAAACAGTTCAAAGTGGTGCCAATACTCGGGAAAAAGATGGTCGTCGAGCGTTAAGCGTCCGCCTTTGGATTGGCCTGCATTATCCATGCCGAATGTCGATCCTGCATATCCAGCGCTCATGCCCCATTGATTATCGGCCCAGAGCATCGGAGTGCAAATTATACAGAGGAAAGCTAGTAGGAGCTTGAAAGAAGATAATCGCTTTATCAAAACGGCTTCCTTGCGATAATTAAAGGGATGGTGGCGAGGGGCGGAATCGAACCGCCGACACAAGGATTTTCAATCCTTTGCTCTACCGACTGAGCTACCTAGCCATAAAAAACTAATCGAACCTTTTGATGTTCTTTTTCATGAAAAAAAGAGGGCATATTAAACCTTGTATCTTGGCTGGAGTCAATACAAAATAGCGTCAAGATTTCAGTGGGTGTTAAAAGGGGTATTATGAAGGGTATTATTCTAGCTGGCGGGTCAGGGACGCGTCTTTATCCATTAACCAAAGGCCTAAGTAAGCAGTTGATGCCGGTGTATGATAAACCGATGATTTACTACCCTTTGACGACGCTCATGTTGGCGGGAATTCGTGATATCTTGATCATCACCACGCCGGAAGATCAGCCTTTATTTATGCGATTGTTGGGCGATGGTACCCAGTGGGGTATAAAGCTTTCCTATCAAATTCAAGAAAAGCCGGAAGGGCTTGCGCAAGCGTTTATTTTAGGTGAGTCATTCATTGGCAAAGACAGTTGCTGTTTGGTCTTAGGCGATAACATTTTCTACGGCCATGGGTTGCCGGAATATTTACAGCGTGCACGAACTAATCCTCGTGGCGCCACCGTGTTTGCTTATTATGTGAATAATCCGGAAGCTTATGGAGTCGTGACCTTTGATGCGAATCATAAAGCAATTGCCCTTGAAGAAAAGCCGCAAAATCCGCGTTCGAATTATGCCGTCACGGGTTTATATTTTTATGATAATTCAGTCATTGACATCGCCAAAGCATTAAAACCATCTGCGCGTGGCGAGTTAGAAATTACCGACGTGAATAAGCGTTATTTGGAACAGGGAAAGCTAAACGTCGAATGTTTGGGGCGTGGATATTCATGGCTCGATACCGGCACGCACGATTCATTGCTCGAAGCGGGACAATTTGTGTCGATTGTTGAAAAGCGGCAAGGATTAAAAATTGCCTGTCCAGAAGAAATTGCGTGGCGCTTAGGGTATATCAACGATCAACAATTAGAAGCGTTGGCACAACCGCTTGTGAAAAGTGGTTATGGGCAGTATTTGTTGATGCTTTTAAAGCAAAATTTCGTATAAGTTTTTCAACTTTTCATTTTGACGTAACGAAAAGGGAAACTCCAGCTTACGTCAATTTGACTTTTGCCAAATTGACGTAAGTTGGCGTTGTTATTGAGCGGTGGACTGAAGGTAATAGGCAATCGTTTTTTGCAATCCTTCTTGTAGTTTTGTATGCGGTTGCCACTGTAAATCACGCAAGATTTTTTCAGCGTTAATCGCGTAACGCCAATCATGTCCCAATCGATCAGTGACAAAACTAATTAAGTTTTCATGCGGTGCATGTTGCGGATAAAGCTTATCCATTTCATGACAAATCATTTTCACGAGCACTAAATTTGATATTTCTTGATTGCCGCCGACGTTATAGGTTTCACCGGTTTTTGCATGACGAATCACATGATCAATCGCCTCGCAATGATCCACCACATACAACCAATCGCGAATATTGCTGCCATCACCATACACGGGAATATTGGTTTGATTGCGGCAATTGCGAATAATCGTTGGGATTAATTTTTCAGGATGTTGGAATGAGCCATAATTATTTGAACAATTCGTCATGGTCACGGGCAAATTGTAGGTGTGAAAATAAGCGCGTGCCCAGTGGTCAGAACTCGCTTTTGAGGCGGAGTACGGCGAATTCGGCGCATAGGGCGTGTTTTCGGTAAATGCAGGGTCAGTTGGAGAAAGTGTGCCAAAGACTTCATCAGTGGAAATATGATGGAAACGACATTCTTTTTCGCCCCATGATTTTTCTTTTAACCAAAATTGACGCGCAGTTTCTAATAATGTATATGTGCCGATAATATTCGTTTGTAAAAAAGCCTCCGGTCCGGTAATCGAACGATCAACATGACTTTCTGCGGCGAAATGCACAATGGTATCAATATCAAATTGACGCATGATTTCCGCCATGCGCGTTTTATCGCAAATATCCGCTTGAATAAAATGATGACGACTTGGGTCGCCTAAATCGACAAGATTATCCATCGAACCTGCGTAGGTGAGTTTATCAATATTGACAATTTCAAGCGCGCTATATTTTGCTAAACAGTAGCGCACAAAGTGGCTACCGATAAAACCAGCGCCGCCTGTGATGAGCATTTTTTTAGGTGAGTATGACATTGTTTGTAGAAGCCCTTTCTTTTGTAAATAGCCTAAGCCCTATATTACCTATAAATAGATAATATATAAACAGGCGCTAAAACGGTGTAAGGCGCTTGTTTTTTTGCCATCAAACACATAGGATGATTTTTTACCAATATTGGCTATAATTATTGGAACGGAGAGATGACATTTATGCATCAACTTAATCCAGCTTGCTTAGTAGGCTTTGCTCAAAAATATATTTGGTGGAAATCACCCATTGAGGCCATGCGGTATCCTGAGCGTGTCATTGCTCAGGTCATGAACATTGGAGGCTATGATGATGTGCAGCTTTTGATAAAATCCATTGGAGAAGAGCGCCTAAAAAAAATATTAAAGGCTGCTGAGGTGGGTCAATTTAATGAGAGATCTTGGCATTATTGGCATTATCGTCTTCGTTTAGCTAAATTAGAGCAAGTTCCCTGTTTGCCTCAAAATAGATTTCCATAAACCATGAAGACTTCTTATAAAACATTTAAACCATTTTTTGATATTTTGCCTTGTTCTCAACAGATGGTGTGGCCTAAACTAAAAGCCGCATCGGAATTAGGTTTTGTTTTATATGGTGGTACCGCTATTGCGTTACGTTTGGGGCATCGTATATCGATTGATTTTGATTTTTTTACTGAAAAAAACATTGAAAAACAGAAATTATTAGAATATTTTCCATTCATTACAGAGTGCACGATTCTTCAAGAAGAATTAAATACTTTATCACTTCTTACGCCTAGCAACGTCAAATTATCTTTTTTTGGCGGAATCAATTTTGGTAGATTTAGTAACCCTGAGTTCACAGAAGATCATACATTACTAGTAGCTTCGCTTGACGATTTGATGGCAACAAAGCTTAAAGTGATATTACAACGCATTGAAGCAAAAGATTATAAAGATATAGCCGCCATGTTAAAAAATGGCCTCAAGCTTGAGAGGGGTTTGGCTCTTGCAAAAAAAATGTATGGAAATAATTTTCAACCAAGCGAAAGTTTAAAGGCCATGGTTTATTTTAAAGGAGGAGATTTAGATACGCTAACTCATGATGAGAAAAAAATATTAATCGATTTTGCCAGTCGAGTCACGGAGTTGCCGCAGTTAACTATTGCTCAACAGACCTTATCATAATTAAATATTTATTTTAGGCAAGTGATCAGATCTTTCTGCCAATCACACGGCATAATGCCAAAAACAGTGTAAATTTTTTTCATATCCAACACCGCATATGCAGGTCGTGCTGCTTTTGTAGGAAATTGGTCGCTTGTAATCGGCAATAATTTTTCTAATTTCAACGATTCTTGTGAACAACAGTCTCGAATAGCGCAGGCAAATTCATACCAAGAAACGGCAGGTTCGCCTGAAAAATGATAAACTCCCCAATTGTTAAAGTCAGGCTCTAATGCCCGTGCTGCGATTTTCAATAACGCTTTTGCAATTGCATCCGCAGATGTTGGGCCACCGAGTTGATCATTCACAACGCTGACTTCCGTTCGTTCACGAAAGAGTCGTAACATTGTTTTAACAAAATTATTTCCTGTCGCGCTAAATACCCAGCTTGTGCGTAGAATAATATATTTTCTTGCTAATGCGATTAATTGTTTTTCACCGATGAGTTTGGTTTCACCATAAACACTGAGTGGCGCCGTTTCATCCGTTTCAAGATACGGCGTTTGCTTTTTGCCATCAAACACATAGTCAGTTGAAATATGTAATAAGGGAATATTAAGCGAATCACAGGCGCGCGCTAAAATACCCACGGCGTCTTCGTTAATAGCTTTGGCTAATTCTGGCGATGATTCTGCTTGTTCGACATTCGTATAGGCTGCCGCATTAATCACAATATCCGGTTGATAGCGATTGAGTGTGACTGTAACCATCGTTTCAGAACTAATGTCGAGCGTTTCTTTTGAATAAGCGAAAACTTCAATATTTTGTTGATTGGCATTTTCGATGAGCGCTTGGCCGACTTGGCCATTGGCGCCGGTAATTAATAATCGCATGTTATATGGCTCTCGTTTTCTTATAAGCGAAAAAGCAGCTTATAATTATAATTAATATTACAACAATACTCCATGCATAATTAGGGATATAAGCATAAGCCCAATCTGAATTATACAAAGCAGGAAGCGAGCTATGCATTTTGCCATAGAACGTTGAATAGTGATTAAAATCAGTTGAGGCACTTTTGTTATATAACCCTGGGCCTTGAAAAACATAGCGATAAAAAAGATAAGTTTGCCATGCAAGTGAAATGCTAATAACGGTTCGATAAATGTTTTGATGGAATCTTGCAAGTTCTGCTAAACCAAATAATGTCATGAGCATCCATGTTGTTGCGCCTGACCACTCAAATCGGCCAGAAAAACTCCACCCACCATACCAGTTAGGATGTAGCGCATTAGGAATAATGAGTGATAAAAAAATCAATCCTAACAGCCATGTGATTGATCGATAGCGAAAGTAAAATTTCCCAACAAAAAAAAGACCCACAAATGCAATCAGATTTTGCATAAGAAATCCTTGATTCTGATCAAGTAGCAATCCTATAAAAACCATGAAAGCTGTTTTGTTGATAACAAGAGCTCCGCCAGTGTATGGGCCAGATATTTTTCCAAAAGCATATTCGTTATATAGGGCTAGAAGACTAAACGAGAAGATAAGAATCCCGAAAAACACAAAAGGTTTTTTGAGTTTTCTTGATAGCCGCCCTGTTTTTAACGCGATTGCAAAAAATAAAATAATCGAAGTCGCGGCAAACTTTATTTGTAACCATGGCAAAAATGCGATACCACACATCCATAAAATTTCTTTTATAAAAGAGCGTTTTTTATCAATCGTCATTAACCAATAAAGTGCGCTTAAACAGATGCTTCCGACGAGCATATCAGGAAAAACTTGATTAGAGCCGGGGATTAACGGAAAGGCGATGCAAGTTGCCAGTACACTAAAAAATCGAACATTTTTTTTATTGCTAAACAGTGCGCTGATTTTCCATGCAATCACAACGAGCAAACCGTTGAGCAAAATCATCGTTATTTTTGCGCCCATTACGCCTGCGCATAAAAATGGAAAAGCTAGTAACAATGGAAGACCAATGTTGTGAATGCTAAATAATCCATGAGGTCCTTGTTGGGCATGCGTGTTTTTAGAGGATGGCTTTTCATCAGAGTTTGTTAGACCAGCTTTGTATATTTGATGTGTTTTGAATTCTTCTTGGTAGGGCAGGGTTTGTTCAAATGTTTTGTATTGAGCAATGCCACTCGCCATGACAAGATAGTGAGGTTCGTCACCGGTAACATTGTTTCGAGATGAGTGGTGCCAGGAAAATAAGGTTGTGATTGATAATAAAAAGTAAATTGCCAAAAGCCTCAAGAGGGGAGATATTTTTTTCATATTTTCCTTAAATTAAAAAATGGTTTTACTGTTCGTGCAAAATATCTGCGAAAAGTGATATAAAAAAGACTTGCTGCGCCAGTAAAATATCTATGCATTATTCTCCAGAAAGAAGCGCCAGGTTGAAGCTTCACTTTTTTTACGGCGTTTTGTTGAATGATGTAAAACGAAGAATAATGTAATTTTTCATTTTTGTTTTCTTTTTTAAATTGTTCGTTACTCCAGTGAGAAATTTTACTGTTGGATGATTGAGAATAAGAATCGTTTTTTTGAACTTCGTGCCAATCAAGATGTTTCGCTTCAAAGGGATTATAAAGACGAAGTCCTGATTTTAATCTTCGATATTCTGATCCTGCGCGATAAATTGCAAAAGTGGTGTCAATAGGGGCGAAAATATAAAATATTTCTCGGCCATCATATTCTAGTTTGAGAGGTTTTTTATGCCAAAACTGCATGATGTGTCGATTGAGCGCTTTATTTCTTAAAGGATATGTGTGAGGAATGTCGGCAATAGTGAGCATCGGCCCGACACAATCCACGTTGTTAAATTTATTCAGCAATGCTGAGTAAATATTAATAGCATTTTTATCAGTCATCGATAAGTCAATATCACAGTCAGTGACGATATATTCTTGTGGTTCACTCCAATCACGAAAATAATCATGGATAGTCTCTGAGACATTATTAAGTTCATCTGCGCAGTGAATTTTTTCTTTATAATAGACTTTAATGCCTTTCTTTTCGGCATCGGCAAGCGCTTTTCGGGTGTTAAGATCATCGCTGCCATTGTCATGAATAATGATATCAACAGGACGGTCTTGTTTTTTGTAGCTACTTATCACACGCTTAAGATATTCGCCTCGATTATAAGAGATAATAAAAATAGCCGTGGGTTTTTTTCTACATTCTTCAGCTGACAATAGCATGATTATCCATTATTTGATGCGTTAATATTTTTGGAGGGATAATTGCTTTGCGATTCTGTGATAATTTCTTTGATCACTGTCGAAGATATTAGCGCGGTACGTTGAAGATAGATCACATCACAAAACTCTTTTAGCTCGTCAAATTTTCCTGTCCAATCATCGCCGATAACAAAAATATCGACGTCATATTTTTTGATGTTATGTTTTTTTTGTTCCCAGTTTTCTTCAGGGATAACAAGATCAACGTAACGAATCGCTTCGATTAATTGCTTTCGCTTTTCATAAGGCATGTAGGTTTTTTTACCTTTGAGTGTGTTGAATTCATCGGTAGATAAGCCAACGATTAATCGACCGCCTTGAGTGAGCGCTTTTGTGCGCTGTAAGAGGGCGATGTGACCATAGTGTAGCAAATCAAATGTGCCATAAGTGATGGCTGTTTTCATTTTAGCAAAGTATCCTCAATCAACCTCTGGGCTGAATATCATAAAGCAAGTCGCGATTGTTTTCCATTTTTTAATATGTTTTAATCGTGAATCATTTCTGCTGGTTAAGACTTAAATTTCTATGTTAAAAGGAAAGGCGGCGTCTATTAAATTCTCGTTAAGGTTTTTTTTATATCGTCTAAATGCCGTTTTCCCGAAAAAAAACACGCTTTGGTTAGCAAGCTCTTGGTACGGTGAAAGATACAGTGATAACTCACGTTATTTGTTTGAATATGTTTTAAAGCACGAGCTAAACATTCGTATTTTTTGGATAACACGCAATCTCGATCTATACCAACAATTGCGTTATGCTAAAACCCCTGTTGTTTATGCAAAATCTCTGCGGGCACTATGGTTGATACTTCGAGCTAAAGTATATGTTTTTAGTAGCAGTCTGCAAGATGTTTCTTCATTTGGCGTGAGTGCTAACACTTTTTCTTTGCAGCTTTGGCATGGTTCGCCTTTGAAAAAAATATGTTGTGATGATCCTATTGAATGGAAGCATTTAAATAGTGCGGCGTATAAACATCACCTTAGCCTTCATCCGTTTGATGCTGAGCGCTATAATGCGGTTATCGCTCCGTCAAGTTATTTTCAAAACATTTTTCAGTCTGCCTTTCGGTTGCAATCTCAACATTTTCCCATATTGGGTTATCCGCGTATTGATCGTTTACTATTGGGCGTGCGACCTTATTCTTCTACAGCACCAATGTTATTATATGCGCCTACTTTTCGTGGCAGTGAAGGCGTGATGCGCGCACTTAGTGACAAAGCAATGCCACAACAGGCTCAACTTGAAACGCTTGATAAACTTTTCTATGATTATCATGCTCATATGGAAATTCAATATCATCCCGTGGATGCCAAAAGCCGTTTGGTTGCAGGATTTAATTGCATTCATTCTATCGAAAAATATGATGATTTTTATGAGTATCTACAAAAAATAGATATCCTCATTACTGATTATTCAGGTCTTATGTTTGATTTTCTTTTAACAAAAAAGCCTGTGATATGTGTTATTTCCGATATTGAAACCTATGTTTCACAAGATCGAGAATTGTATCGCCATCCATCAGAAGTGCCAGGTTTGTATGTGTGCAAGACTTGGGATGAGGTGCACGAAACACTAGAGAAAATTTTTAAAGAGGGCCCCAGCCCTGAGAAAATTCTGACCGATGAACAGTTGAGCGAAATATATGGTTTTCAAGATTGTTTATCGTCCAAACGTATTGTGGAGTATGTTGTAGCGGATTCAAAAAAATAGAGTCGCAGATAATGAAGGGCGTCTCGACCACGGAGGGTATGCAGAGCTGAGTGCATGGATGCACGTCCCTGAAGTTCTGCGACTCTATTTTTTTAATTCGCTGTAAGCGTCCATTTTAGGTAAATTTTCAATTGGCGTATCGCGTAACGCGACATAAAGTTTATCTTTGGGAGATAATAAAGGTTGCTTTTGTAACGGCCAGTTTATTTCTAAAGTTTCGTCATGCCATGCAATGCCATATTCATCACCGGGCTGATAGTAATCGGTGCATTTATAATGAAAACAGACATCGTCTGATAATACATAAAACCCATGCGCAAAACCCGGCGGAATATACAATTGATGATGATTCTTATCGGATAATTCACAGCTAAAGGATTGGCCAAACGTTTTTGAGCCTAAACGAATATCGACGGCGACATCAAATACTTTGCCTTGTATAACGCTCACTAGTTTGCCCTGAGGGTGCGCCAATTGATAATGTAAACCGCGTAATGTGCCTTTTTTTGAATAGGATATATTATCTTGCACAAAAGCAAGGTTAATGCCGTGTTCGGCATAACGTTCGGCTTGGAAGGATTCAAAAAATCGTCCACGATCATCGTGAAAAACGCGGGGTTTAATTAAAAGCACTCCGGGTAATGATGTCATTTCAATTTGCATCGTTATTCTCTTTGTTTTTTTTACGTTCCAAAATAAGCATCGCCTACGACTTTCGGATCGCCATCCATTTTTATTTTCCCGTGTTCTAGCCAAATAGCGCGATTGCATGTATGTTCGAGTAATTCTGGGGAATGGGTTGCAATAACGAGGATGTTGGTTGATTTCACCAAGCTTTTTAAACGTGTTTCAGCTTTGTGTTTAAAGTTTTCATCCCCGACGGATAGCCACTCATCCATTAATAAAATTTCTGGCGATACCATCGTGGAAACCGCAAACGCTAAGCGCATTTGCATGCCGGTAGAATAAGTGCGTAATGGCATATCAAAAAAATCACCTAATCCAGAAAAATCAGCAATTTCATCCATGCTGTTCATCATCTGTGTTTTTGACATTCCAAGCAAGCGTCCACGAAAATAAGCGTTTTCTCGTCCGGTAAATTCGTGATCAATGCCGAGAGAAATTTCGATGAGCGAACCAATCTTTCCCTTGATGTTAGCGGTTCCAGACGTCGGTGTATAAACACGATTCAGTACGCGTAGCAATGTGCTTTTGCCGGCGCCGTTGTGCCCAAGCAGCGCAACACGATCACCATCTTTCAATGTAAAATTGATATTATCCAGTGCATGCGCGTGGACAAGGCCTTGATCATCGGCATCAAGCCGGCCGCCTGTTGCTATTTGAATCAAGCGATTTTTGATTGATCGGCTATTTGCATTGTAAATAGGGAAATCAATAGAGACATTTTTAAATTCAATAAGCGCCATTTCTTTCTCACAACCAATAAGCAATACGGTTTCTGCAGCGAGCATACACCAAAAGTGAAGCCGTCCATCCAAAGAGTGCCAATATCAATGAAACCTCCCAGTTGGTTGCCGTTGGCAAGCCTCCCAGCAAGGGAGTGCGCACTAAAGAGATCAGATGATAAAGCGGATTGAAGTTCACTAAATACGCGCCTAAGCTGCCTTGCGATAATTTGTCTGGCATCCACATAATAGGCGTGGCGTAGAAAATAATCTGCATCAAACTGTTGATTAATTGAATAAGATCGCGATAGCGTGCGCACAATATACCTAACATTAAAGAAAGCCATGCGAAATTAAGCAAAAATAACAAAAACCCAGGGATGCATAACACCATTTCCCAACTGGGCATTTTTCCAACACACAGAAGAACAATCGGGAAGATGGCAATGTTATGAACTAACACCAACATGTTTCGCCACAAAACGCGTGCAACGTAGAGAAATAGAGGGAGCGAATGCTGTTTGATTAAAGGGGCGGATAGCGCAAAACTTGCGCATGCCTCAGTTGTCGCGGTCGAGATGAATCCCCATAAAATAATTCCAACTGCAAGAAAAGGTAAAAATTCTTTTAGCGGGGTGTGAAAAATTTTACCAAAAATCATACCCATCGTCGCAATCATAATGCCCATGCTGGCAGTTAGCCAAAAAGGTCCAACAGAAGAGCGTTTGTAACGATGACGAACATCTTGCCAACCGAGCATACCGACAAGGGGTAAGTCTTTAAAGGTTTCGATAATATCTAAAATTGCGGCTTTTGGCCAAAACATGTTCGCTCACTCGTTGGCGGATGATGAAATAAACGTCATTAAATCGTGTAAACTAGTTTGAGTCAATCATTTTTAAAGAGTGCTTTATGCAAAACTATGCGATAAATTTTTTTTATGATTTGTCTAATGCCACCCTGAGAGAGATTTTTACAAATTTTTGCTTTGTATTCATGAAAGATCACGATAGCAGTACTGTTTGCGGGCTTGCGAAATAATATATATAAGATGACAGCGGTAATTTTCTTTAACCACGAAATTTGTGCAAGACGATAAGAGATAGAAGTGCGTTTTAAATGTTTATCCACCATTAAAAATGAACACAGCCCTTTTGTTTCTGGGTAGTTTCTCTTGAAATTCTGAAAATACTTTTTGTGCATGTTAAGCGTGAGAGGAATTGCTTTTACTTTTAAGAGAGGATTTTGATGGTGGAGTAATTCGTACCAACAGAAAAGTGATAAATCGTATAATTGTACCCCGTGAATGTTTTTCAAGTTATGTGTATTAATTGTTTGAGATTGAATAAAAGCGCCACAATAAAAGCCATTATCTTTTAATAATGTCGTTAGCCCGATTTCGTTATTTAAAATAATGCCATCTCTGCAAGCCAGATTATTGACGTTATTCCAAAAAGTAGAAAAACAAGCCGCTTGCAATATTGTCTTGTTAAAAACTAAAAAATAACTTTGAATATGAGGTGGAATATCGATTACCTCGCCATTTTCACTCACATAATATGGTTCGCAATTTTCAGTTATGCCCCACATGTCATAATTTTTATTTGACATATGCGTAAATAAATCAGAAAAAGGAGAAAATGGCCCGTAGCACGAATCATTCGCTAAGATGAGCTCATCGTAATGTGATGCAATATAAGGCAAGCCTAGAGTTAAAATAACTTCCTTCCAAGCGCCGAAATCAAGCCCGGTGTTTTTTCGCAGAGTAATATTTTTTACATAAGGCTCAATTTTTTTTAGCTCACACGCGCTAGGTAGGCTATTAGAGACAAAGTAAATATCGCTCGCGATTTGTTTCAAACCTTGCAGATAAGTAACAACATAATCATCGATGAGATTATCTTTATCGAAATGGCAGAATAGGGTGAGTCGGCGCATTGATGTTTGTTCTCATATAAAAAAACAGGTTCAATTGGTTATAAAATCTTTTCTTTTTGCTACAAAGAAACAATAATTTGCATTTTTGTCGGCTTTATAGGCTTCAGTAAAAGTTTTGATGATGACGTAGTCAGGCCAATTTTCCATATTTAAATTATTGCAGTCACCGCTTTTTAAATAAGGGCCAAACGTATAACCCTGAAAAATAATAATATCCGGTTTATATTTAAGCACTAAGTCTGTCGGTTCGTAAGGACGATTGAGAAAAGAGAAATCATAGACATAGCGTTGAGAATAATAAGTAGGCAGCCCCCATCCTGTATAAACGGTTGTCTCGGGTGGAGTGTGTTCATTCACCCAAACACCGGCTAATGCCCTATCTTGATCCGACAAGTTGGCTCTTTTTTGGTATTGCTTGTCAGTAATAAATTGCGGCACAGTATGATATGAATAGTACGCAGTTAAAATGATCATGCAGTAGGGCAGAATTTTTTTATGATTTTCAAATGCAGAACCTAAGCCAAAAACAATAATCGTCCAGAAAGTATATAGTGTTGGCATAATGTACCACCTGTACTCTTCGAATGGCGGTTTTATCGAATAGGCTAGAGTATGAATAGCCATTATAGATAAAGCAAAAATCGTAAAATACTTATTATTTTTCCAAGAAAAATATATTCCAAATAAAAATAACGCCAGCACTAATTTAGGTTCTTTGAATATATACTTGATGATCCACAGATGCCCAGCTACTTGCGGCATTTGCTCTTGGTGAAATGCTTTAGTCATAAATGAGTTGGGCACAGGTGCTCCGAAATAATACCAAGCAAACCCGTACCAGGATAAGGTAATTAATGAAATTAATAATAAACTTAACTTGTCGCATTTTTTATTTTGAAAACAGCAGGTTAAATATAGGATACCTGCGCAAGGAATAAGATCTATTTTGTTAATGGCCAGTAATGCAACGGTGAGTGCTAAGACATAAGAATTTTTGGTGTTACAAATGACTATAACAAAAGCAAAACTTAGCAATAATACGGTTAAAGGTGTTTCCAGGCCGCTCATAATGAAATGTAGCAACCGGCCATCCAATCTGCCTTCTAAACCAATAAAAACAATCCAAATGAGAGAAATCCAAATGCTAAATCGTTTTTCAAACACAACAGCCATCAATAACGTGCTAACAAGATAACAACTCATGGCCACTAAGTGCATTGAAAATACTGGATTTAGACCTAATTTAATAAACGGTGCAATCAGCAGGGGCCATAAAGGCGCAGACGCACCCCATATCGGAGGATCCTGAAGATTGTATTTCCAAAAGGCCCCGTGTGTCATATTGACAGCGTAACGCAGAAAAAATGCGCCATCATCGTCCAGCCAAGGGAGATTTCTGTATAACAGAGCGGCAACAATAAAAGACGCAGCTAAAACATAAAAAAATAATCTGATGAGACGCGTGTTGCATGGAGTTTGTGAACGGACACGCATTTTAAACAAGCCTACTTGCCATTGGTAATAGAGGAGGCATTAAATCGTGTAAACTGTACTTAGTCAATAGTGGGTAAATTTTAGTCCGTTGTTTTTTTGCTTTATTATGATGTAATCGACGGCTTATTCATTTATGCCCACTCTTTTTACGCTGTTTGGCTTCAAAACGTATTGTAAAGTATGTAAAAAATCAAGTATCTAGAGACTCTCGTCGCAAGAGCGTATAGTCGGGTGAAAGAGGGATTTTTACCCACCCAGAAGCGCCATTTTCTAAGAAAGCGGTAAACTGAAATAAGTTATTTTCTTTTGCCCATTGCTGTAAAGGTGCGCTCACCATAACTCCATTGATATGATCTTCGTCAAGATAACGGACCATATTGTCACTTTTTATATCGATAGCATAGATCGAATGACAATTTTCAGACGCATAGTAGCACCAGCCTCCATCGAGCTCGAGAAGAGTGCCGAATGGTGTCTGTGAACGTAAAGCCATAGCTGTTTCAAAGTGGGGTTGGGGCGCAGAAGGAAGGGGCTTCACTGTAATCGCTGTCAATATAAGAATCGCAGCTGCGCCAACGAAGGTATCACGAGGACCAAGCGAGCGTACCAACAGGGCTGCAAATAGCATTAGTAATGTTGCCGCAATAACAAGATAGTGACCGCTCGCAAAAACAAGCACGATCGATATTGCCGTTGGAGCAGCAAGAAAAAGCCACGATATAGTGTCTCCAAAATTAAATGAAAAGTGTTTTCTTTTAATGAGGCAATAAACTATAAGGGCAATAATAGCGACTGAAACAACAGTGTGGTTCATGGCCATGTCAGTTATGGCAGTAAAAAAAGCTTTGATGGCGCTTTCGATGTTGTAAATAAAGTAGTTAAAAATACTGCCGGGAAACTTTTTTAATGCATCCGTTTCAGAAGTCGCTCCAGGTAGATACTCAGCGAGGATTTTTTCGTAATTGAGAAATGGGTCGATGGTTACTTTGCCTATGTTGAACAGGTAGAGGCTATAATGCTGTCCAAAAGCTTGAAGTGCACGAGCGCCGCCGCTTAATAGCGGAAAAGTCCAAAGTTTTACAAGTATCGCAATGATGATTAATAAACCGAGCGTTACTGAAGACTGCAGCCGATTTTGAATGATGGCTCGATAGCTTGCGATCAATAGAATAACAGAAGCTATACTAGATAAGTAAAAACCGACAACGAACTCAGGTCGGATGAATGAAACAATAAAAGTTGTTAATGCAATGCAAGCCATTTTCGCATGTAATCGCGACAAGAGGGTAGAGATAGCGAATCCAGTGCTTATAATCGCAATGGCGGCATAGACGAGTTTGGGCAGCGCTTCTGAATAACCTGATGCAAGCATAATGACAGTGATGATTGCGGTAAACGCCATGCTTCGGCTAATTGTCATAACCGAAAGAGCTGTGACGATGATTGCTACGGCTACAACCGCGACACCCATCCACAGGTGAAGAATTGCTGGATCGTGAATAAAATGCCATGTCATTCGATAAATATATGAGTAAAGTGGCGAAGCTTCATAATGTCGAAAGTGATGGTTCCAATTAAATAATCCAGCTGCCATGTAAAACGTTTCATCCCACATTTGAAGATCCCAAATATGGGGCGCGTTACGTAAAAATAGTGCGACGCATAAAATAATAAGTGCGGTGAATAACCCTGTTTTGATGGCTTGTATTCTCATCACTTAGCGCCTTGTAATTGTTCGCTCTAAGCGTAGTATTTTCTAACTATTTTCGCAATATAATCTTCATCAAAATCTATACCCAGCATTGGTAGTAAGTTTTCAGTCAAGTGAGTGTCGATAGGAATGTAAGCCGCGCCTTTATTAACAAGTGAATAGTGCGCTTTCTTTTTTAGAACTTCTTCTGCTGTTTGAATGAGTTGTAGCATTGGAATATTGTATTTATTAGCCACGTGGATGGTTTGATTAGCGTATATTTTATGATTAATGATATAAGAACTTAAATACAAAATTGGTAATTCTAATAAAT
>JAZKAS010000008.1:49954-56441 GCA_040389005.1 Pseudomonadota bacterium | reverse complement strand
TCGTACGTTTGATATTACCCGTAAGCTTTCGTAATGCTTGTGACATAAGTCGTGCTTGAAGACCCATATGCGAATCGCCCATATCGCCTTCAATTTCCGCTTTCGGCGTTAATGCTGCTACGGAATCCACTACGACCATATCCACGCCGCCCGAGCGCACGAGCATATCAACGATTTCTAGTGCTTGTTCGCCTGTATCAGGTTGTGAAACTAAAAGATCATCCACATTCACGCCCAGTTTGCGTGCATAACTTAAATCTAAGGCATGTTCAGCATCGACAAACGCACAAACACCGCCTTTTTTTTGTGCTTCTGCAATCGTTTGTAAGGTCAATGTAGTTTTACCTGAAGATTCTGGCCCATAAATTTCTACCACACGGCCTTTTGGCAAACCACCAATGCCCAAAGCAATATCAAGACCGAGTGAACCAGTTGAGATTGCCTCAATATCCGGTTGAACCGCTTGATCACCCATGCGCATCACAGAACCTTTACCAAACTGCTTTTCGATTTGACTGAGTGCTGCCATGAGTGCTTTTTGTCGATTGTCGTCTGCCATATTTTTCTCCAAATTTTAAATAATGCGTGGATTTTATGATTATTGCACAATAATCAAGGAAGGGAAATGATTTTTGTAACAAAAATCAAAATTTATCTCCATGCATCATACACGGATTGTATTAAAAGCAACATACTGCTATCTTTTGCCACCATTAATAATTCGTAATTTACCCTGTTACTTAAGATTAAGAATGCAAAACACCATCGAACAACATACCCCCATGATGCAGCAATATCTACGCATCAAAGCACAGCATCCGAATAGCTTAGTTTTTTATCGTATGGGGGATTTTTATGAGCTATTTTTTGAAGACGCGATTAAAGCTGCGAAACTGGTGAATATTACGTTAACCAAACGCGGTCAATCCGCTGGCAAACCGATTCCCATGGCAGGAGTACCGCATCATGCAGCTGAATCGTATTTGGCTAAATTAGTTCGACTTGGTGAATCCGTGGTCATGTGCGAACAGATTGGGGACCCCGCCACTTCAAAAGGCCCCGTTGAGCGTGCTGTCTCGCGCGTGTTAACGCCTGGCACCGTTACTGATGATGCTTTTTTAAATGCACATCAAGATAACCTCATTCTTGCTATCTTTTCAAAAATCTCCCCTAGCCCCTCTTTGCAAAGAGGGGAACAGATTGCAGCACCACCGACAAAGTTTGGCTTAGCCTATTTAGATATTAGCGCGGGGCGTTTTCATGTTTCTGAAGTCGAAAGCGAAGAAGCGTTACAAACAGAATTAGAACGCTTGCATCCTGCAGAGATTTTAATCCCCGAAAATTTTCCCAAGCCATTATTGCCATCATACGCAGGTGCGCAAGAACGCCCGGCTTGGGATTTTGAATTTGACACAGCAACACGTTTACTCACTCAACATTTTAATACACATGATTTAGCCGGTTTTGGTTGTGAAGAGATGAAACTTGCTATCACTGCTGCGGGATGTTTATTACAATACGCAAAAGAAATGCAGCAATCCGCATTACCGCATATTCAAAGCATTCAAGTTGAGCGCTACTCAGACAGCATTTTGCTCGATGCCGTCACTCGAAAAAATTTAGAGCTCACACAAACGATTTATGGCAGCGAAGAAAATACGCTGTGTCATGTATTAGATTATACCGCTACAGCGATGGGCAGCCGATTATTACGTCGATGGTTACATCGACCGATTCGCAATCATTCGACTTTAATCGAGCGCCAACATGCGATTCAACATTTATTAACAAATCATCACGATGCCCATTATTATTATGAAGGCATTCATGCGCCCTTAAAACAAATTGCGGATATGGAGCGTATTCTATCACGTGTTGCTTTAAAATCGGCACGACCGCGTGATCTCGCACAACTACGTGATAGCTTAGGTATGTTGCCAGAATTACAACGACAACTTTCGCCTTTGAATTCTGCGCTTATACAATCACTGGCTGAACAAATTAATGAACATCCTCAAGTTCATGATTTATTGCAACGCGCGATTGTTGAAACACCTCCTGTCGTTATCCGTGATGGCGGTGTTATTGCAATGGGGTACGATAGCGAACTTGATGAATTACGCACGCTAAGTGAAAACGCAGGGCAATTTTTATTAGATCTTGAACAACGCGAAAAAGAACGCACACAAATTGCGACATTAAAAGTCGGCTACAATCGTATTCATGGTTATTACATTGAAATTTCCAAAGGCCAAGCGAACAATGCGCCGATAGATTATCATCGACGTCAAACACTCGTTAATGCTGAACGTTTTATCACGCCTGAATTGAAAGAATTTGAAGATAAAGTGTTAAGCAGCCGCGATCGCTCGCTTGCGAAAGAAAAATTTTTATACGAAGATTTATTAGAACAACTGCTTATCCATTTATCGCCGTTACAAACGAGCGCCCATGCGATTGCAGAACTTGATGTGTTAAATACACTGGCGGAACGCGCACGCACCTTAAAACTTGTCGCACCAACTTTTAGCAATGAATCCGTGGTTGAGATTCAAGGCGGACGACATTTGGTTGTCGAACACGTCATGCAAACGCCATTCATCCCCAATGACACACATTTAAATAACGCAAGTCGCATGTTGATTATTACAGGGCCCAACATGGGTGGTAAATCTACGTATATGCGTCAAGTGGCACTTATTACTTTACTCGCGCATATCGGCAGTTTTGTTCCTGCAACCTCTGCACGGATTGGCGATATCGATAGAATTTTCACACGCATTGGTGCGTCCGACGATTTGGCCAGCGGTCGGTCAACGTTTATGGTTGAGATGACCGAAACAGCGAATATTTTAAATAATGCCACACCGAAAAGTTTAATTTTAATGGATGAAATTGGCCGCGGCACTAGTACGTTTGATGGTTTATCACTCGCTTGGGCGTGCGCCGAATTTTTAGCAGAAGAAAAAAAATCGCTGACGTTATTTGCAACGCATTATTTTGAGATTACCGCACTCGAACAAAAAAGCAGCTATGTTAAAAACGTGCATGTGTCTGCGAAAGCCTTTACTACAAATACAGGCAATGAGAAAATTATTTTTATGCACACCGTTACTGACGGCGCTGCGAGTCAAAGCTATGGATTACACGTCGCACAACTTGCGGGCGTTCCTCGAAATGTAATTGTTCAAGCCAGAAAAAAATTGAAAGAATTAGAGCTATTATCCAGTGCAGGGGCTGCCGGCGATCGCCCTCTTGCCCCTGCAACACAGGTTCTACAAAACGATATTTTCTCTCTTGCAGCGCAACCCCACCCTGCGATTACGGTATTAGAAAATATCAATCTAGAAGACACAACGCCGAAAGCCGCGTTAGAGTATTTATATCAATTAAAAGCGTTACTCAATGATTAATCAATGGCTAGATAACATCACCCTCGCAGGTTCTGACAATTATTATGCCTTACTTAAAATAGAGCCGGAAAAAAAACACGCGATTAAAATCCTCCTCGCGCTGTTTGAAATTTTAATCACCATGCCGTTTGTGTTAAGCGAAGATGCAATGGTACATGCCAAATTACGTTGGTGGAAAGAAGAGTTGATCAAAACGCAGCAACAGCATGCTTCGCATCCACTCAGTATGGCACTTGAACCCATTATGGAAAAATATCATCTCAATTATAATGCACTATTACAATCCATCAGCGCGATTGAAAATATCGTACAAAACTGCCAATTTCCCACAGAACAATCGTTGCGAGATTTTTATACGCACACCTATGGTATTCGTGAACGTATAATTGCCAAAATTCTTTTGCCTGAATCAAAACAATATTCAGAAGCGATTCATCATTTGGCTTATTGTTTAGGATTGATTGACAATTTAAAACATTTGCGACAACGCGCAATCAAAACTTATGCATTTTTTAGTGATGAAGAAGCACGTGAATTGGGGATCGATAAAAATCTTGTGCTGACAATGAAAATATCTGAACCATTAAAAAAATTATTAGCGCGACAAATAGAAAAAGCACAGGAACACTTTCAATTAGGCTCTGAAAAATTGACCTCAAACGGAGTATCACCCCAGCGAGGGCTAAAGCCCAGTCTTATACGCGTATCACTCGGACTTAAATGGTGCGAGCTCGTGCGCGATGAAAAATTTTCTCTTTTCACGCATCAAATCGAGCTCACACCCTTAAGAAAATGGTGGTATACGCGCTAATCCTTTCGCAATTTTTCGGTATGTGCTAATGGCGTAGGATACTTCATCACCACCCAATAACACGATACTATAAACGTAATCATAGTGGCCGCTTGAATTAAATACGACACTTCTTGTGAAATTAAAGCGCTCGATGCCGCGACATAAGCAACTAACAATGAAAATTCACTAATTTGCCCCATGCGTACACCGACTTCGAAAGATACTTCTTTCGATTCATGGCTTCGGCGAAATAACCACGCAAAGACATACGGTTTAATCACCAACGAAACAGCGGCTAATACAAGTGCTGGAACCGCCACGATCATCATATAATGTAAATTAAAACTTGCTCCGATAGCGAAGAAAAAAAGTACCAAGAAAAAATCACGTAATGGCTTCAGGCTTTCTGCGATATACAACGCAATAGGATGCGCTGCGATAGAAACGCCCGCAATAAATGCACCGATTTGTGGTGATAATTTCATTAGCTCTGCAAGTTCTGCCATGGCCAAACACCAACCCACTGAAATCAAGAAAATATATTCTTGCACCGTATCAAAACGCTCTAATAAACGCAGTAAAACAAAGCGTTGAAATAAATAAGCGATCAGCGCTAATAATGGAAACGAAATTGCAATAATGCCAAATTGATACCATTCACTATGAACACTATTACCATTAGAGACTGCTTGTAGTACTAACAAAGCAAGAATGGCGATAATATCTTGCATCAACAAAACGCTAATCATGAGCTCACCCGTATGCTGATGATGCAAAACCGTTGTGGGCAAAAGCTTCAATGCGATAATCGTACTCGAAAACATCATTGCCAGCCCAACCACAAACGCTTCCATCATGGTGTAGTGGAAAAGTATCATCACCACAAAACCCAACGCACCAAAGACTAATGAGCTGACAAGCGCAATCCAGCTGACTTTTTTCAACATACCCCACAAATTTTGTGGATGTAAATGCAAGCCCAATAAAAATAACAAAAAGATAATGCCGATATCGCCAATTTCAGCAATACGCCCAGGATCTGGAACAATATCCAAGCACCAAGGGCCTAAAATAATCCCGAGCATCATGTAGGCAACTAACAGTGACTGCCGCGTAAATAAAGCCGCTGTGGACAAAACTGCAGCGCCGGAAAAAATAGCAAATAAAACAAAAATTAAAAGTTCAGAATCCATTAGTTATCCTCGGGTAAAGAAAGTAGTGTTGCATTACCACCTGCTGCAGTCGTATTAATTGAAATAGTTTTTTCAGAACACAAGCGCGGTAAATAATGCGGGCCGCCAGCTTTTGGACCAGTCCCCGATAAACCTTCGCCGCCAAACGGTTGCACGCCAACAACGGCGCCAATCATATTGCGATTGATATAAACATTACCAACGCGCACTTTTTTGCAAAGCTCTTCAATCACATGCGAAATACGACTATGTGCACCAAACGTTAATCCATAACCAGTGCTATTAATTTCATGAATGGTTTTTTCAAAATCGGCTGCTTTGAAACGCAGCACATGTAGTACAGGACCAAATTGTTCGCGTGTTAATTGTTTCAAATTATTTAATTCAAATGCAACGGGTGCAATAAACGTACCTTTTTTTGCCTCGTCTGAAACAGCCACTTGATACAATAATTTCGCTTCTGTTTTCATGCGATCAATATGTGCTTGCAATCCTGCTTGCGCATCAGCGCTAATCACCGGACCCACGTCCGTGGCAATATCACGCGTATCACCGATTTTTAATTCTTTCATCGCACCGATCAGCATCTCGATAATTTTATCAGCAACATCATCCTGCACATACAAAACACGCAAAGCTGAACAACGTTGTCCCGCACTGCCAAACGCAGAATCCACCACATCCGCAACTACTTGTTCTGGCAATGCAGATGAATCGACAATCATAATATTTTGACCGCCAGTTTCAGCCACCAAAGGAATGATCTCACCATCACGTGCGGCAATTGTACGTTGAATGGTTTTTGCAACTTCAGTAGAACCCGTAAACATAATTCCTTTGATACGCTCATCCGCCGCACATTTATTACCAATCACAGAACCACGGCCTGGTAATAATTGCACGACCTGTTCAGGAAAACCGATTTCATGCATTAATTTTACTGCTTTATAGGCAATCAACGATGTCGGTTCAGCGGGTTTTGCAATCACGGTATTTCCAGCCACTAACGCCGCAACAATTTGCCCAACAAAAATCGCGAGTGGGAAATTCCATGGACTAATACATAAAAATGCGCCACGACCATGCAA
>JAZKAS010000008.1:25689-49944 GCA_040389005.1 Pseudomonadota bacterium | reverse complement strand
ATTAAATGTTTATCAGCTTGATCCGCATAGTAATAACAAAAATCTACTGCTTCACGTACTTCCGCTACGGCATCGGCAACCGTTTTACCGGCTTCAACCACCGCCAGCGCCATAAATTCTGGCATGGCTTTTTCTAAAGCAGTACCAAATTTGCGTAATAACTCAGCGCGTGCTTTAACGCCCGTTTCATCCCAAGCGATAAAGGCATTTGTGGCATTTTCAATGGCTTTTTCACAATCATCAATATCGGCATCAATTCGCGTGCCAACAACATGCTGATGATCCATCGGTGACATCACCGGCTTTGCAGTTTGTTGACAACGCGCACCCGGAACTAACGGACGTGCTTCATAAGTTTGCTTTAAAGCGGGCGCGATTTGTTGTTGTAAATCGTGTAATGTTTGATTGTCTGCCAAGTTAACACCTCGTGAATTTTTGCGATCTTTTCCGTAAAGATTAATCGGTAAATGAATATGTGGATGAGCTTTGTTTTCTAAAGCCGTGACACGTACCATGGGATCTTGAATAATCATTTCAATTGGTTGATTGTCATCAGTAATGCAATTGACAAAAGAACTATTGGCACCATTTTCTAAAAGGCGTCGCACGAGATATGCAAGCAAATCTTGATGCTTGCCAACCGGCGCGTAAATTCGACAGATGCGATTTAAATTATTTGGTCCAACAATGTGATCATATAAGGTCCGACCCATGCCGTGTAAACATTGAAATTCATAATCCGCATTATCACCCGCCATAACATAGATACTCGCTAACGTGCGTGCATTATGTGTCGCAAATTGCGGGAAAATAAATTCACGCGCATTCAATAATTTTTGTGCGCAGGCAAGATACGAAACATCGGTATTATTCTTACGCGTAAATACTGGGTAATTATCATAGCCCATCGTTTGCGCAAGTTTCACTTCATAATCCCAATACGCGCCCTTCACTAAACGCACCATGATTTTTTTACCACCACGACGTGCTAAATCAATTAAATAATCAATTACAAACGGCGCGCGCTTTTGATACGCTTGCACAGCTAAACCGAATCCTGAATAATTTTTCAATGCGTCTGACAAAAATACTTTTTCAATCACTTCGAGCGACATTTCTAAACGTGCCGCTTCTTCGGCATCGACCGTTAAACCCATATCATACGATTTTGCAAGTTCAGCAAGTTTTTGTAATCGTGCCGTTAACGTGATTAACACTTCGCTACGCTTTGACATTTGATAACGCGGATGCAATGCCGATAATTTAATCGATAACCCTGAACCTTTTACCGGGCCCGCGCCTTGAGCTGATTTTCCAATCGCATGAATCGCTTGTTCATACGCAGCGTAATAACGCAGCGCATCTTCTTCCGTGCGTGCCGCTTCGCCTAACATATCATACGAATGCAAATACCCCATTTTTTCTGTGTCTTGCGCACGCTGTAAGGCTTCGTCAATCGTTTGACCTAAAACAAATTGTTTGCCTAAAACTTTCATGCCTTGACGCACGGCGGTACGAATAAACGGTGCGCCGCTTTTCGCGACTAAGTTTTTAAAAACCTGTTTAATTTTATTTTCTTGCTCATCTTGACGATAAATAGCGCCGGTTAAAGCCAACGACCACGTCGCTGCATTCACAAACCATGATTCACTCGCGCCGGAATGTTTTTCCCAATCCGCGGTACCTAATTTATCTTGTAATAATTTATCGGCTGTCGCCGCATCAGGAATGCGCAAAAGCGCTTCTGCCAAACACATCAATGCAATGCCTTCTTCGCTAGAAAGATCATATTCCTGCATAAACGCATCGATGCCTTTATCGCTTTTACGCGCCTCTCGTACTTTTTCAACTAACCCATACGCGCGATCGTGAATGCTTTTTTCTTGATCAGGCGTGAGTATGATTTGTGACAATAACGCACTCACGGCTTCTTGTTCAGAAGTCGCGTAATGATCGGTCATTGCTTGTTGTAATGCTGATGGGTTTTCTAAGAAATCAAGCTGCATAAATCATAACCACTTGCTAAGATAATATTAAAATCAATATACCATTATCTATAGCGTTGAGCTAGCTTGGAGAAGGCGATGAACTCGAAGTAAGCGCCTGTTCAAGTGATGCTTGAGCAACGCGCGTCATCTGAAGCACGGCAACAAGATACGTTTTTGCGGCTACATTTCTGATCGTGTCAAATTGATAAGGATATTCAGGAAAGTGACTAATATAGGCAGCCAAAACCTCGAGGGTATTTTTACAGGCAAAATAATCACGGCCGTTTAACATTTCGGTTAATTTTTTAATGATTTTAGGCAATTGCTTATTAGTTGTTTCAGGCACACACAAAATCATGGCTTGTTTCATACAACCAATTAAATTACGATTCGCGCGACAGAGAGAGAACGCGACCGCCCTGACTTTCTGGCGCTGCACCTTATCAAGATGAGGCCACAAAGTCTCAACAGGAATCATAGCCCACGCGAGGGCATCGCGATTAGAGTTCAATAGATCCCAAAAGGCGCGCATCACCGCCTCGCGCTGCTCTGTTTGAAGATGGCGCCATAGGGATGCTAACACCTTTGCAACCCTCATAGCGATATACTCATGCTCATCACTATGATTGTTACGCATCAGCAAGGTCAGCCCAACCTGTATGAGCTCCTCGAGCTGCTCCTCTTGAAGATCAGAATCTAATCGCGCCAGGGCTGACATGGTTATAAGAACTGACGAAGCTATATCAGTAGCTAGAATACCGACAGGGGTTGTTTTGTGCTTGACATCTTTCAAAAAGGTGAACGTGTCTTTGATCACGGTCTGGCGGCCAAGGCTTTGAAGATAGGGGGATAGGGCCGCAAGCGTACCTGTAGGGTATCTATCAGATAAACATTGATCTGTCAGTAAGGCGCGTGCAACTGGCATCACCGCTTCATAGTCGGCGAGTTCATGCGTAAATTGAGCTTGAGAAAAAATTTCCTCTATAAAATCTTGAAGATCTAGACAATTATTATTATTATTCTCACTCATACACTCGATCAACCATGCTATTAACTTTGAAAAATCTTCCACTCGAAATTTGACTACCAGCAGACTCAACAAACGCACAGGGCCTTTGAGATATAAAGCATTATAATACTTAACACGAGTAAAAAAAACTCTGAACATTTCAAATGATTGCCAAATGATTTTTTGCGCTTGCGTGTATTCAAGCTTATGCGCAACCGAGTTTACCATTAGCATTATTAAGTGCATGGCTTCTATGACGGAAGTGACGGACGAACATGCTATGACGTATGTTAACCACTGCAGATTACTTATTTTTTCTTGTATAACATTTAACAAGCGCTCAAATTCTTCCTGGATGTTCTCTGGACTATCTAAACAAGACAAAGTGTCACGCAGCAAAAAAGTTAACGGATCTACACGCTTAGCAAAAGACATATTAGAGAGCGATAACTTAACCGCATTATTGCTTAGAATCCTGAGCGCAAGCAAGCGACATTCAGGATCTATTTCTGGATGCTTTAATATTTTCCAAAGCGCGTTTCTGAGCTTTTCTTCTTCATAAACGGCATTCGGATACCCATCCCTAATGCACTTGGACAATAACCATTTGTAATCTGAAATCGTTGCTTTTTCAACAAACTCATCAACGATATTAAATTTGATGCTATTAGCCCCAAAGAGTAATGGCCATTGTGCACTACTTTTATAGCACGACATAGAAAGAGCCGCTTTGTCACGAACTGACAACCACTCTTTTATGATAGGCAGCACAATATAAGGCTGATCGACTAGATCGGATAAAAGTTGGCTGTTTGACATTTTACTTGCTCATACAATCAGGATTCAAAATCTTGTAGAACTTTATCATTGCAGAGCTTAACGCATCGTTAAATAACAAATGGGCGAATTGACTCGCCTTTGTACCGGACAATTTTTTGTGGTCCTCGCTGTTTGCTGATAGCAATAGCGACGAAGATCACCCACTTTAAAAAAAGGGGGTCGATCGCGGAGCGAGCGGGGGGATTTTACAAACCTAAAAAACAAAGTGGTCAGAGTCACTTGATTCTCTCTTGATAATCTATTGATAGGATTCACGACCAATTTACTCCGACCCTATCGATCCTTTTCAGGTAAGTTGTACTATAATTACCCGCAAGAGTTTCAAGCAATAATAACATGAGGTACTACCAATGATGAACTATTCTGCAGAACTACAATTAACCGCTGACCAAGGCGATGCAGCAGCACAATACCATCTCGGGATATGTTATCTAAATGGATATGGCATAAAAACAGATGCGACTAAGGCAACTGGAATGTTTTTATTAGCGGCTAAACAAGATCTTAAAAGAGCGCAAGACGCCCTTGGGCACTGTTATGAACAAGGGTTGGGAGTCGAAAAAAACTACGATGAAGCAGCTAGGGCATACCAATTAGCAGTTGATCAAAATTATGCAAAATCACAATACCGTCTCGGTGTGCTTTATCTACTCGGTTGTGGTGTAGAAAAAAATAGGGCTAAAGCGGTTGAGCTATTCCAATTAGCCGTCGAACAGGGTCATGCAAAATCACAATTCAGTCTCGGGCTATGTTATCAATTCGGTTGGGGTGTAGAAAAAGATGCAACGAAAACGGTTAAACTATACCAATTAGCAGCTGATCAAGGTCACACAAATGCACAGAGCAAACTCGCCGCACTATGTTACAAAAAAGGTGAGGACACAGCGAATGACATGAAAGAAGCAGCAAGCGCTTTAACAAAATGCACCGACACTTTATTTACACCTCCACCTCAAGACTCTCAAGCGTTCAAAGACTCTCAAGAGCTTAAAGATTTAGATTTAGATTCAGATTCAGATTCAGATTTGGCAACTACAGCCGCTCAATTTTGGGAAATTTAAGGATTAACAAAGGGGTCAAGTCTTCACATGACACAAGATGACATTACAATTTTTTTGTATTTTTTTGATCATGCTCGCAAAACTTACATCCGCTTTTATTCTTTCATTAATACGAGATACCACATTGCTAATATTCGCATGACTCTTACAATCAAAGCGAACAGCAATAATCGATAACTTTTCTTTTGACCACACCCTACATCCATAAATAGCAACTTTTCGCGCTATATTTTCTTTACCTCGGATATTATTTAAAAGCTGCTGTTTGTTGACGTTAAAATAAACCATGCATGTGCTCTCAACAGAATCCATGCTCGGTATATTTTTAGTTCGATTATAATCCGGTGTAGAATCTTTAATAACAACTGCCTTTAATTTATTTAGCACGTTATCTTTAAATAAAGATTCTCCAAAAATTACCGGTGTTTTTTTATTTTCATAAAATTTTCGAGTAGTTTTATCAATTCCAGCATCAATAAAATTTATATACGCTTTTTTATTATTACTGCTATTTAGCATGCTCAAGATTTCGTTAATTTTCAACCAACTTTTGTCATGATTTTTACCTGCATAAGCACAATAGCTAGACCAACTATAATCTCCCGCACCTTTTGTCAATTTTGCTTCTACTGGATTAAGATGTATATAGCGGCTGACTTGTAATGAGTACCTTTCTTCTTCTACAACAATCGCTTTGTATCTCCCTCGAAACAGAGAGCCATCTGTTTTTTCCAAACTGTTATATTTTTGAGTATAAACACCATTAATATGACGCATAGCTCGACCTAAATTTGCATGAGGAGTTTTTATAAGCAGATGATAATGGTTGTTCATTAAACAATAAGCATGTATCTCAATATCAAACTGAGCAACTACTTCAGATAAAATGTTTAAAAATATTTCTCGATGCTTATCATTTTTATAAATATCACGATGACCCGCCCCGCGATTCATCACGTGATACCAGGCATTGGGATACTCTATGCGTAATGGTCTGGGCATTCCTTAGTCTCGTTATTTTATCAATCGTAACGACGATTATACTCCAATAAGATGTGTCATGTGAAGACTTGACCCCTTAGGCTCTGAGGCTCCATGCAAAATCTTACTTTTATCCTATAATTTTTAGACATTACCTTCAAAAAGGAATTATTATGAAATATCACTGCGTAGCAGTACTGCAATGGGAAGCTGGCCAAGGCGGCTCTGCATCACAGTTTTCTTTACTTAGCTCCGCTTCTTCTCTAGTCGGTGGCGAGGTAGGTCATCTCGCTTTGGCAGCATTCATTTTTGAAACAAGTGAAACAAATGTTGATATCGACGAGCTTATCGAAGCCGCGCTAAGGGATGCAATCAAACAAGAAAGTTTAGTGACAGCACCTTTTCCAATCGAGGGTACAGGTATTCAATCGGCTAGTTATTTGAGTTTTTGGGGAACAAAAAAATTTCTTTTCGGCGCAGATGGAGCGATGCATACAGCTATTTCTTCTGATTGTGCGGCATTGTCAAGACGAAAACCTGATATCGTTAAGTGCTCAAAAATAACACCGGAAAGTTATGAAGATGTAGCCAATCGAATAAACCAACTTCATATCAATTTTGGTAACTGGCGACCTACAAGAAACTGCTCAACTTTAGTAAGAGAATCTCTTGATTTAGCGGTTAGCTTAGAAAACCATCGCCCTTTACTTCGTCACCCAACAGTTTGTGAAGGTTTACTTGATACACCCACAGCTATTTTAGACAGATTTCCAAGCGCGATAGTGATAGAATCTCTATCACAGAATCTTAACCATTCAGCAACATAAGGGGAATCTAAAATGCTTAGTTTTAGTAGAACTCTATTCAGCGTTGATAAAGACCTTCCAAAATTGTACCAAGAGCTAAATAAGCTAAATAGTGATGTAATAGCAGATAGGATTATTCTTAACATGAACGATCTTAAATCAAGCGAAGATCGCGCCAAAAAATTCCTTCGGCAACATATCGATAAAAATGGCCCATTATATGACAATATTATGGCTCATCAGGACAACTGGTTCGCACGACACATTCATGCGCTGGCTGTTAACATTGAAGCAAAAATGCATGTGCAGTCGCGTATACCAAAACCAGAATATACTGCCCCAAGCACTGTGAGGTCTACATCGAGCGGAAAATAAATCAAAGGGGCAAGTATAGATCCTTTGCATAAATCCGCATGATAAGGTATTGTTTCGGGCGCTTAAAAAACGAGGAATATAATGCCCCACTTCTCTAACCCCGAGTTCTGGCTCAGCCTGATCACCTTGACTTTTTTAGAAATTATTTTGAATGCCGACAATATCGTCTTTATTGTCGCCGCTTCCAGCCGGCTCCCTAAGCAACAACAAGCTTTAGCACGGCGCTTGGGGTTATTAGTCGCTGCAGGTTCACGAATTTTGTTTTTAAGTGCCTTATTTTTTGCAACCACCTTGACCGAACCGTTTTTTCATATTGGCTCATGGCCCGTGACCATCAATAATATTGTATTAATTTTGGGAGGATTATTTCTAGTCATTAATCCTGCTTTAGAAATTCGTGCATGTCACGCACATATTAACAAAGAAGGAAAACAACGAAAGCAATTTGCAAATTTTACCGCAGTCATTACACAAATTATGTTTGTCGATATTGTGTTTTCAATCGATAACGTAGTCACCGCAATTGGTATTGCAAAAATCTTTCTGGCGATGATTAGCGCGATTATTTTAGCGATGTTGGTAATGGTAATTGCGAGTGATTATCTCAGTCGATTAATTGACAAACATCCTACCATCAAAATTATTGGATTATGTTATTTAATGTGGATCGGTGGCGTTCTTACGATACGCGGTTTCGGTTTTGAAATACCGGGGGGATATATTTATTTGCCGCTTGTCTTTGTGCTTTTTACACAAGCCATACTCAACTATACCCGTGCGCGAGAATAAATCATGAAAGATATGTCAAAACGCTTTCGCGGTTTTTATCCCGTGGTGATTGATATTGAAACAGCAGGGTTTGATTATAAAAAAAATGCCGTGTTAGAACTCGCCGCGGTGACTCTTACATATGATGAAAATGGGTTATTAGCGCCTGAAAAAACCTATGGTTATCATGTCGAACCGTTTGCGAGCGCAACGTTTGATGCCGACGCCTTAAAGTTTACTGGCATTGATCCACATCATCCTTTTCGCTTTGCCAAATCAGAATCAGATGTGTTGCAGGATTTATTTAAAAACGTCAACGCACATAAAAAAGCGCACCACTGCAATCGTGCGGTGATGGTCGCACATAACCCAACATTCGATATGAGTTTCTTACAAGCGATGATCACACGCTGTGAAATTAAAAAAACTCCTTTCCATGCATTTACAACCTTTGATACCGCAACACTTGCCGCCGCGGCGTATGGGCAAACAGTTCTTGCAAAAGCAATGGAAAAAGCCGGCATTCCCTTTGACGGCAAAGAAGCACATTCAGCGATTTATGACGCTGAAAAGACAGCGGAGTTGTTTTGTAAGATTATTAATAGTTATAGCAGTTTTGGAACGTAGGCTTAATTAATCTCTTCAGTTTTATGATTTTCAAAAAGGTGGATTACGATGAGCACATCTAATCCACCCTACAAAGATCTTAGAATTGAATACCGACACGCGCATTGTACGTATAGTATTTTTCACCATCAGCAGTATCGCCCACATCAACCGTGCTTGAGCCACCGTAATTGATATCTTGCGTGACTTCAAGTCCTAGTAATACATTTTTCCATGGGTAAACATTGTAACCCACATCATAACGTTTCTTAGGCAGATTAAGCGCCGAAGCTTGATTAGACACTTGATAACCAACGAATAACACATTGTCCATATCTCTGACATTGAAGGCATAACTCGCTTGCCCATCGATAGCAGAAGGTTTTGCACCGTTATCGGTTGTCGCCTGATACGGTAAAGTGGTTTTATCAAAAGAAGAAAGCGCTGTCACATAATCTGCTTTAATACCAAACGGTCCTGTTTGAAAAGACGCGTAAGGTGCTAAGGCCGCCACTGAACTGCCATATCCCGCATTATTTTCATTTAAATAATTCGCCACTGAATCAACGCCTGACATATTACTTAAATAGCCGACACCCGTATCGAATTGCATTTCTTCATTGGATTTTTTAAAGCCCAATACCGCACCACCATTATAGGGGTCCGTGCCGCTGGAATCGCCATCAGAATTGACAGAATTTTGAAATATATACGTGCTGCCATATAAACCTTCTGGCACAACAAAACCAACTTGCGCGTCAGTCGTATTCATTTCTGTCAGCACTTGCCCCAATGATTTCACAATCGGATTCACGTCATATTGACCAAACGGTAAATATTGACGTCCAATTTGTGCAAAAATCGGATAACGACTTTCATCGCCAAACGTCGCATAGGCTTGATCGACATAAACAGGATTATCAGTTGTACTGCTGCTAGTGAAATCACTGTCGCTTGGATTCGCGCCGTAAGTACCACTTGCGCCCGAGTAATTGGTCACAAGCGTTAACTGCGACCACGTATTCGGCGTTGCTTCAATAGTCAAATGCGCATTCGTTACTGATAAACGCTCCGAGTTCTCTCCTTGCGTCGCGTAGCTCAGATCGCCACCTTTTGCATCCGTGTACATGGTGCCACTAAGTGTTAGATATTTTGTCCAATCTTGGCTTAACGCCACTTGGTCACCATCGCCATTCGATTGATTTAATTGATTAATCGTAGATTGATAAAAACTTGTATTATCCGTACCGGGCGCTTGTTGTGTCGTCACACCTTGCGCAAACGCCATGGAAGATACTGAGCTAGTCAATAATATCGAAAGTAGCTTAATTTTAGTATTCATTATAGTTTATCCGCCTCTTTGGCAAGATAATCTGCAACGCCATCAATCGACGCTTTCATGCCAACATCACCTTTTTTCCAACCTGCCGGGCAAACTTCACCGTGCGCTTCGTGGAATTGTAACGCATCGACTAAACGCAGTAATTCGTCAATATCGCGACCCAATGGTAAATCATTGACAACTTGTGCACGCACAATACCATGACGATCAATAATAAACGCGCCTCTAAACGCTACTTTCGCCGCAGGATGTTCAACACCGTACGATTGACAAATACCATGCCCCACATCCGCCGCCATCACATAACGCACCGGACCAATGCCGCCTTTATTGATCGGTGTGTTGCGCCAAGCATTATGCGTAAATTGTGAATCAACTGAAACCGCAACCACTTCAACGCCGCGTTTCTTGAATTCATCCATACGATGATCCAACGCAATCAATTCAGACGGGCACACAAACGTAAAATCGAGTGGATAAAAGAACACCATCGCATATTTGTCTTTGATTTCTTCAAGAAAATCATAAGAGCCTACAATTTCACCATTGCCTAACACCGCGGGAACATTGAATCCTGGGGCTTTACTGCCGACTAACATCACCATTTCATTCTCCTTTCTACCATTTAAAATTACGCCGCATCAATCATCGGCTGCAAATCGCCTTGTTCATAAAGTTCCGCGATGATATCACTTCCACCAATAAGTTCACCTTTAATATAAAGCTGTGGAAAAGTTGGCCAATTCGCATATTTGGGCAATTCAGCACGAATATCCGGATTTTCCAAGATATTCACCGTCGCATACGGCTTGCCGCATTGGTCTAACACCCCGACCGCACGCGCTGAGAAGCCACATTGTGGCTGTTCAGGCGAACCTTTCATATACAAAAGAATAGGGTTTTCCGCGATCTGTTGCTTGATTTTTTCTAACGTACTACTCATGGTATTTGGCCTATTAAATAAACTTTTGCATAGATGGGGGCAATGCCTAGACTTTCAAGCTAAGTATTTACGAAAAATAATTTAGCTATCATAGAACTTTTTAAATTTCTATCTATAATTGAACCACTTAATAGTAAGATGAAGCGAGTTTCTATGTTAAAAGGTTCAGACAGCAGTAGCACTGGGGGAAAAGCACTTAGCTTATTTCAAATTATCGAGAACTATTTTAAAGATTACTTTGAAATCCGAAAAATTGTTTCTAACTCTCATAAAGATTCAAAAACAAGCAATTTAAAAGATTCACTTGGTGCTATTCTTCAACAACAAAAACAATCATCAGAACAAAATCAAAACAAAATAGAGGTTGCCCTTGATATTTTAAATCGTGTTTCAGCTCTTGAAGAAAATACACAACAAGAAACATCTCAAATAATTGACCTGATAATGTACTGCATTGAACAGCGCGCAATTGCGACTAAAGAACACAACTCTACCGTGTTAAAACCTTATGACTCTAAATTCTCAATAGCCCTAGACAATATTACTGAGACACTTCACCAGCACTGTATTCTAAACGACAATTATGTGCAAATAGCTTTAGAAAAAGCTAACTTTCTAAAAAAAGAATTGTCTTTATTGGAAGCAAAAATTCAAGAAAATAAAGTTTCTTATCAGAAAACAATCAACCAACGAGACTCAGAAATTGGAACGATTCAAAGATTAGCAAAACGCGATCGCTCCGACCTTGAAAATATGAAGAGACACGATATTGAATGCGCCGCCGATGCTGGTGACTATAATCCAGACACCTCTGCGGCTGAGGCAAGCATTAATAAGTCAAAAGAAACAGAAAAGTCTGATATTGAAACCGTACGTAATCGATACTCGATCGAGGAAAATGCCATTGCACACAACCTTAAATCAGACAATGCGGCACTGAACAATACAAAAGATCATCTCAAGACTTTTTTACGGCTTTTTCCAAGCTTGCAAAACATGAAAATGCCATCAGCCCCTCTAGCTGCAGTTGACGACACAGAACAGTCTGTTGCTGCTGCAGAAGCAATTGAAGAAGATAGCGATGTTGTGTTTTTTGCAGAAGCGGAATACGCGAATAATGAAGTAGTCGCAGTAATTGTTCCGCCTGAACAGCATGCAAAATTATCGGGCGCACCCACATCAACTACATTTCGAACCGGAGGCAGCCCTCAACAAATACCGACCTCCACAGCTAACACAGCCTCTTCTAGCTCAGCGAGCAGCCCTGCTCCTGGAAAAATGGGTTAATAATATTTAGCTCGGCGATAAACTAATGCTATCGCTGAGCAGTGAGTCAAAACCAATAAAATCCTTTGGCTAACATCGCACCCAAACGACTTGCCTCGTAAACTATCCCACTTCTTGTCGTTTAGTGGTAAGATGTCGGACCATCAATGTTTACGATTTAACCAAATTTAATCATGATTCGATCTTCGTGGCTCAAAGACTTGTTGCTATTAACCCTGATCACTTCGCTGTTCTTTGGCGCGTTTTTGGGCACGCGCAATTTGTCTGCGCCGGATGAACTGCGTTATTCAGAAATTCCGCGTGAAATGATGGTCAATCACGACTATGTCATCCCCCGAATCAATGGTGTGAAATACTTCGAAAAGCCGCCGTTGTTTTATTGGATGCAAGTCGCAAGCATTAAAACCTTTGGCTTGAACGAATGGGGATTAAGATTCGCTACTGCCTTTATGGGCGTTTTGGGTGTGCTTGCAACGTATTTATTTACACGCCGGCTGTATGATCGCAAAACCGGCTGGATCGCGGCGTTAATATTGAGCTCGATGAGTTTGTATTTTGGCATGGCGCATGTGATTACGCTCGATATGACGGTCAGCGTTTTTATTACCATGAGTATTTATTTATTTTATTTAGCGACACGCGCCTCACGCAAAAATATTAAATATTATATGTGGGGCGCATTTGTAGCAGCTGCTGGCGCGATGATGACAAAAGGCTTGATCGGTATTATTTTTCCAGGCGCGATCGCAGGCTTATGGTTTTTGATTTTTCAACGTTGGCGAATATTAACGCAGTTATATTTTGTTTCCGGCTTACTGATATTCATTGCACTCGTCGCCCCTTGGCATATTCTCGCGCAATTACAAGCCCCTGAGTTTTTGAACTTTTATTTCATTGAACAACAATTTTTACGTTATGCAACACCCATTGCGCATCGCAATCAATTTCCTTTGTTTTATGTACCGGTGATTCTTTTAGGCACGCTACCTTGGATTTATTTTTTACCCAAAGCGTTATGGGCCATCAAACAAGTGCGGTGGAACAATCGCTTTCAATTCGAAAATGAATTATTTTTCATAGCATGGTTTTTATTTGTATTTTTGTTTTTCTCGGCATCTAACTCAGAACTGATTCCGTATATTCTTCCAGCGTTCCCGCCACTGGCGATTTTAATTGCGCATTATCTTCGTGCACGCATGAAACAAGTCGTTATTATTTATTTAATCGCCAGCGTAATCTTTATTGCGGCCGTCACGCGGGTCGATTATTTTGATGATCACACCATCAAACCGCTTGTGTTATTTGTGAAACAACATAGCCAACCAAATGATGAAGTAGTTGCGTATCATCATTATCATCAAGATCTACCGTATTATTTACAGCGCATCATTACTGTGAACGAATCGTTTGACGAACTCAGCTTTGGCATGGGACATGAAGACACTACCCAATGGATGATTCAAGAATCGGAGTTCGAAAAACGCTGGAAAAGCAAGCGCACGGTTTATATGTTTATTTCTGAAAGAAAATACCAAGTATTTATAAGCGCTTATCCGCAAAACAAAGGCTGGATCGTGGCGCGCAACAAAAATGATCTTGTTGTTGTTAATCATCTAAATTCGACGTTACCCCAGGATGTTACATGAAAATTATTATCGGTTTAGTATTATTAAGTGTTATTTTAAACACACTTGGTCAATTACTTTTTAAAATGGGCTTGAATCAAATCGGCGCATTTAGCTTTTCTCCTGCGAATTTAATGCACTTTGGATTTAAAATCATGACCAACATTCGCATCATGTCGGGGTTGATGATTTATGTTATCAGCACCGTCGTTTGGTTTTTAGTGCTTTCACGCGCTGACTTAAGTTTTGCTTATCCACTAGTGAGCATTGGTTATATTTTTAATTCTTTCGCCGCGTATTATTTTTTACATGAACACTCTTTTTCTCCCATGAGACTCACGGGAACGCTGGTGATTATTGCCGGTGTTGTATTAATTTGCCAAAGTTAAGGTGCCAAAATGTCCGATGTATTTTTACCATTTTCAAAGCCCACAATCTCTGAAGAAGCCATTGCTGAAGTCGTAGAGTGTTTACGCTCAGGGTGGATCACCACCGGCCCGCGTGTTGAAAAACTCAGCGGCATGTTTCGCGAATATTTAAATGCGCCTGAAGCGATTTTATTATCATCAGCTACCGCGGGCTTGCATCTCACGTTATTAGCGCTTGATTTACAGCCCGGTGACGAAGTAATCACCGCATCGATGACGTTTATTTCTACGCCAAATATGAGCGGGCGGCACGCCGGTATTTGTCGATATTAATCGCGACACTTTAAATATGGAAGTATCCGACATTGAAAAAGCGATTACACCAAAAACTAAAATAATTATTCCCGTACATTTTGCCGGTCGGCCCGTTGATCTTGACGCACTTTATACGTTAGCAAAAAAGCACAATATTCGCGTCATTGAAGATGCCGCGCACGCGATTGGCACAGAATATCAAGGCAAAAAAATTGGCAGCTTTGGTGATATTCAAATTTTCAGTTTTCATCCCAATAAAAATATGACAACTGGCGAAGGCGGTTGTGTTGCAACACGTGACAGTGAATTAGCTGCGCGAATTCGTTTATTAGCTTTTCATGGCATGGACCGTGTCGCATGGAATCGTTACGGCAAAACGGGCAAACAAGATTATGAAATTGTCGCGCCAGGTTTTAAATATAATATGATGGATATGCAAGCCGCCATTGGCATTCATCAATTGCCGAATCTTGATGCTTTTAATCAAAAAAGAACTGCACTTGCCAATCGATATTTAGAAAAATTAGCCGGTTGGAAACAATGGCATTTGCCAGCCGCAGCGAATAAAAATGATTTACATGCCTGGCATATTTTTACACCATTATTAAATATTGAAGCAGCCGGCATGGACCGCGCAGAATTTATGGAAAAAATGAAAGCGCTCAATATTGGCAGCGGCATTCATTATAAAGCTGCGCATTTATATCCGTATTATCAAGATAACTTCCCCGTGAAAGCCGGGCAATTACCCAATACAGAATATGCATCGGATCGCATTTTAAGTTTACCTTTATTTCCGACCATGACTTTCGACGACCAAGACCGCGTTATTGAAGCCATGAAAACCGTTTTTAACTCATCTCAATCATAGGAATCATTATCATGTCCAAAAAAATACTCATTATCGGTGTTAACGGCTTTATCGGCAGCACCTTATCAGAAAAAATATTAGCTACCACCGATTGGGAAATTTATGGCATGGATTTACAATGCGATAAAATTCAAGCATGTTTAAACCATCCGCGTTTTCATTTTTTTGAAGGTGATTTAACGATTCATTTAGAATGGATTAAATATCACGTCAAAAAATGTGATGTGGTATTACCACTTGCCGCGATTGCAACACCCTCAACGTATGTCAGCGATCCGCTTAAAGTATTTAAACTCGATTTCGAAGCGAATCTTGATATCATTAAATTAGCCGTCACGTATAAAACACGCGTTATTTTTCCATCGACATCTGAAGTTTATGGCATGTCGCCTGATGAATTTTTCGATGAAGAAACCAGCAATCTTGTGCTAGGCCCAATCAGCAAACAACGTTGGATTTATTCTTGTTCGAAACAATTGCTTGACCGAGTTATTTACGCTTATGGCATTCATGAAGGTTTGAATTATACGATTTTCAGACCGTTCAATTTTTACGGCCCAAGATTAGATGATGTTAATAAGGGCGGCTCGCGCGTACTAACACAATTTATCAGTAATATTATATTTGGAAAAAACATTGAGTTGGTTGATGGAGGCGCGCAACGACGTTGTTTCTGTTATATCGATGACAGTATTGACGCATTAATTCGTATTATTGAAAATAAAGACAATAAAGCAAGCCAACAAATTATTAATATCGGCAATCCGTACCCAGATTCAGAAGCTTCCATTCGTGAACTTGCAGAAGCCTTAATTAAAGCATTCGCGCATTTTCCAAAATACAAAGAACATGCCGCGAAAGTTAAAATTATTGATGTGACTTCAGAACAATATTATGGCAAAGGCTACCAAGATATGACCACACGCCGCCCTTCTATCGAAAAAGCAGAAACGTTATTAGACTGGAAACCAACGGTTAAATTAGAAGATGGATTGATTAAGACATTAGAATATTATTTGAAATAAACTTTTTTTCGAGTGTTCTTGCAAAGAACGTCATTGTGAACGCTGCGCAGCAATCCATCTGAAATACTAAAATAAGATGGATTACTTCGAGTACTCGCAATGACGATCATCAAGATTTAAAAAAAGATCTAAGCACCCGCTGAACTCTCGCATCCAATTACGTCAACCCTCAACCAATATGCGCGCGTGAAAAATAGCATTAAAGTTGAAATGTATTTTGCAATCTTATTTTAATGAAAACGCATATCCGATCTCTTTCGTAACGTATTTCCATTTCCATTTCTATTTACAACAACAAAATCTGCACCAGACTCATTCTTCACATCTTCATCAGAACTATCTTCATCAGAACAATCTGCGCCAGACTCATCCTCTACATCTTTAAATTCACCTTCTATCTCTTCATCAGAATAATTCACATCTTTTAGCTTAATATTATTAGAAAAAAAACCACTTTGCGCACAGACTATTGAAGATTCATTTGAGGATTGACTCATCGAACTACTTGTACTTTCTATTGAAGATTCATTTGAGGATTGACTCATCGAACTACTTGTACTTTCTATTGAAGATACACTTGAGGATTGACTCATCGAACTACTTGCGCTTTCCAAAGGAAAAACACCAACTAAACCATCATTTATCCACGCACGCAATTCTGCATCCCCCTCACACTCTGGCAAATCATCTGCCGCTGGTACAAAATACAGATTTTGATAAGACATTGCGGCATTTATTAATCCAGATATCACCATCATTACTCTTGAAGCAGAGTTTTGATAAGCTAGCAAGTCATAGTATGAGTGGGCCGTTAAGTCATGCCCCATTTGATCAAAAGCGCTAAATATAAAAGCACTTCGCATGGCTCGCATTGAAGTTTCGTATCGATTCGCATCATGATCAACACAAGATGCCACGGCAGCATCCAGCACGCCTGAAACCACTGTCCTCACAGCAACTCTTTCAAAATTCTCAAGAATTATTTGCGTGACAGCTGTGCCATGACTAACAAAACCATCAAGGAACAATTTAACGCCGGTGTTGATAAGACAGGAAGCAAAAAGAACGGCCGTTTTTTTTATTGCTGTAACGCGCGCTTGTGGCTGAATTACACATCCTTCTAATCCACTTGCATTTAAACATTGCTGCCATTTGGAATGAATTTTTTCTTGCCAAGCAGCGACTTCAAAATCATTCTTCATCTTATTTTTAAATAAAAAATATGATAACAATAATATAGAATGTTCTATATGACCCCGAATTTCTTCACGGTATTTCTCCAAATCCGCAGATTCAACCTCATGTTTATCTGAGTCGTAAGGACCTCGCCAGAAGCTGATTTGATTCAAAATTGCATTCGCATAGTTCTTAAAACTTGAGAGTTGAGATTGCAAATCTTTTTCAGGATTGTTTATCGCACTGTTACATTCTTTTTGACAAGAAAGAAGATGAGCAGAAATCGTCGGTTTTAAGCGCATTTTCGACATAATATTGACCTCAAAAGTAAAATTAATATTCCGCTTTATGATAGTCATATTTGATCAAACTACTATCCGCACTATTTACGGATAAAAATTTTATATAGTAGACAGAACATCCTTCCAACGAGCAGCATTTTTTCTTAGGTCAGCAAAAACGCTATTTTTCGGTATAATTTCAAATAATTTAAGCTCGATTGCTTTATCAATAATTTGTGAACGGGAAGATACTTCCATTTTTAGTTTAATATTCTCAATATAAACCTCAACAGTTCGAGGTGAGAGCGTTAGAAATTGCGCCATTTCTTTTACGCTTTTTCCACGAATCAATAAAAACAAGCATTCTGTTTCACGTGACGTAAGTTTTAAATCATCACCATAGTGATCAACTTGGTATGTTTTTATAGAAACAGGTATGTTTTTTTTATCTATAATACTTAAACAACTCATCGCTTCATTCAAGGTGTGATTGGTTGACAAAATTTCTGCTCTTCCAAAAATTCCAATAATTTTTTTGTCTTTATTGTAAATGGGCTGTTTTATACATCGACTTGATAAAAACAACTTTTTTCCAAGAGGAATGGGATCCAGGGTATCAGATTTATTTTTAGTAATAGTGGCTTGATCATTATGCCTATATTCTTCTGCATAGCTTGCCCATGAAAAATCATCATCCAATCGATGAATAAGCTGAGCTCTTCTAACCTTTAATATTTTTTCAAAATCGCGACTACATTCAATATAATGAGAATTTAAATCTTTTATATAAGCAATACCCGGTAAATTGTATAACGCAAATCGTGTATTCTCTGCAAACTGCATTAACTCATCTTGCATATTCATACCATCACCTTTAATTTATTTTGTACTACAAAAAAAATTTAGACAGCTTATGCCGTTTTAAAAAAACAATCTATCCGTAATTTTTACGGATATTAATGCACCCGCTGAATTCTCGCGCCTAATTGCGTCAGTTTTTCTTCGATATGCTCATATCCACGATCAAGATGATAAATACGATCAATCACCGTTTTACCTTCCGCGGCTAAGCCTGCTAAAACCAAACTTGCTGACGCGCGTAAATCGGTGGCCATCACAGGCGCGCCAATAAGTTTTTCTACGCCATGACAAACAGCGGTATGACCTTCAACACGAATATCCGCGCCCATGCGCTGCAATTCCGGTACATGCATAAAGCGATTTTCAAAAATCGTTTCAATAATCGTGCCAACGCCTTCGGCAATTGAGTTCATCGCCATAAATTGCGCTTGCATATCGGTCGGGAAAGCCGGATGCGGTGCTGTTTTAATATCAATCGCTTTAGGGCGATGCTGTGTTGCATCGATGGTAACTCCATTTTCATGCAACTCAATGAGCATCCCTGATTCTTGTAATTTCGCTAATACTGCTTCTAGCATTGTGGCATCAACGCGCTTTAATTTGATTTTGCCTCGTGTCATCGCCGCGGCAGTTAAAAATGTTCCCGCTTCAATGCGGTCAGCGATCACATGATGCTCACCGCCGGATAAATGATCAACACCTTGAATAGTAATGGTCGAAGTACCAACACCGGAAATTTTTGCGCCCATGCGATTTAAACAATGCGCTAGATCCATAATTTCAGGTTCACGTGCAGCATTTTCAATCACGGTTTCACCTTTAGCTAAAGTCGCCGCCATCATAATATTGGCCGTACCCGTTACTGTGACCGTATCACAAAGAAAATGAATGCCCACCAAACCTTGGGGCGCGCTTGCAATAATATAGCCGCCTTCAACATCAATATGGGCTCCCATGGCTTGCAATCCTTTCAAATGAATATCGACAGGACGTGTCCCTATCGCACAACCGCCAGGCAAAGAGACTTTTGCTTTGCCGTAACGTGCTAATAATGGACCTAAAACTACAATCGATGCACGCATTGTTTTGACTAAATCATAAGGCGCTTCAAAATGATGCAAAGTTCGCGGATCGACGATGACATCCGCACGATCGGATAAATTGACTTCAGCACCCATTTGCCGCAATAACGTCACCATCGTTGAAACATCACGCAAGTGCGGTACATTTCTAATCATCAACGGCCCATCCAATAAAATACTTGCCGCTAAAATAGGCAACACTGCATTTTTTGCGCCAGAAATAGTGACTTCGCCGTGCAGCGGAATACCGCCTTCGATACTTAATTTATCCATTATTTGCTTTGACCTTGCCATTCTTGTTGAGTAAATGTTTTCATTGAAAACGCATGTAATTCGCCACTAGCGATTTTTTCATTCAAACAGGCGTAGACTTTCTGTTGACGCTTCAATGTATTTAAGCCGATAAACTCATCCGATACAATCACTGCATCAAAATGACGGCCGTCCCCAGTCACCTCGACATATTCACAATCTAAATATTTAAGCAGCCATTGTTTAATATCATCGATATGCATGCTTCATCCGCCTATTTAAAAGAAAATGATTATATCTAAAACACTGCAAATCACTATAAAAACATTGTTATTTTTATCGAAATACGTATGATTATTGACTCGTGTGGGTCGTTAGCTCAGTTGGTAGAGCAGCGGACTCTTAATCCGTCGGTCCTGCGTTCGAGCCGCAGACGGCCCACCATTAAATTGCCTGACTAAAAATTCAAAAAAGTCTTGTTATTTTTTAAGAAATCAGTATCATAGCTGACTCTCTCGATTGTCTTTTTCTATGGGCCGTTAGCTCAGTTGGTAGAGCAGCGGACTTTTAATCCGTTGGTCCTGCGTTCAAGTCGCAGACGGCCCACCATTAGAATGACATGCTACATCGCTCCAAAACCACGCCCTTTGCTTTTGATAAAATATTATTTTCAAATCGTATTATTTATATAACAAAACGTATTTAAATAGCATGCAAAAAAAAAAACCAACCTGATAATCAGATTGGCTTTTTCTTAAAACGAAAAAAGACAAATTAAGCAGCAGCTGTTGCAGCGCTCATTGCTTTAAGACGTTGGTTCAAACGGCTTTTATGTCGTGCCGCTTTATTCTTGTGGATCAAACCACCACCAGCCATGGTGTCAAGCACAGATGACATCTTGATGAACAGGCTTTTAGCAACAGTTGCATCGCCTGATTCGATCGCATGAATAGTTTTCTTTACATAAGTACGCATCATAGAACGACGACTTGCATTATGAGCACGATGCTTCTCGGCTTGTCGAACGCGTTTTTTTGCTTGTTTAGTGTTAGCCAAGGAAATTCTCCAGTTATAAGACCATCTACAAATTAGCCCGCTATTATATAGGACAGCCCCTCATTGTCAATCCTCATCTAACAAACCAACCAAAAAAATCATTGCTCTTTATTGACTTGCGGACCTAGACTGCAATGAGCGCTACTCTTCCTCTTTATTGGCGAATATAAATTCCCCTAATTGATTCGCAACCTCCTGCGTACCCAAATGAGAAATGGCTGACACTTTAAAAACAGGCGCTTTCCAATTCAATTGATCAATCACAGCCTGACAACGTGCCTCACGCTCTTCTTCAGGCAACATATCAACTTTATTGAGCACCAACCAACGAGGCTTGTCCAACAATTCATTGCCGAATTTTTTCATTTCACGCTCGATCATTCGAACAGATTCGGCCGGATTCGTATCATCAAATGGCGCAACATCGACAAGATGCAACAATACTTTTGTACGCATCACGTGCCTTAAAAATTGAATACCAAGACCCGCGCCTTCTGCGGCACCTTCGATCAACCCTGGAATGTCGGCCATCACGAAACTTTGATCAACGCCAGTTCTCACCATCCCTAAGTTCGGCGCCATGGTGGTAAAAGGATAATCCGCAACTTTAGGTCTTGCGGCTGATACCGACCGAATGAACGTTGACTTACCGGCATTCGGCATCCCCACTAAACCAACATCGGCAAGGACTTTTAATTCTAAACGCAAAGTACGCTCTTCGCCGGGTGTTCCAGGAGTTGTTTGTCGTGGCGCACGATTCGTGCTGGTTTTAAAGCGAATATTACCTTGACCATGTTCGCCGCCCTGCGCGACTTTCAAGGTCGATCCATGCGCAACCAAATCACCCAAGCATTCGTCAGTATCCATGTCATAAACTGCCGTTCCAACTGGCACCGTTAAGACCAAATCTTCCCCGCCTCGCCCAGTGCATTCGCTGCCTTGGCCTGAGCGACCATTTTCTGCGCGAAAAATTCTTTTGTAGCGATAATCTAGCAACGTATTGAGAGCCTCATCGGCTTTTAAAATGACCGATCCGCCATCACCACCATCACCACCATTGGGGCCACCGCGCTCAACATACTTTTCACGTCGGAAACTCAAGCAACCGTTACCGCCATTACCTGCGTAAACGTCAATTAGGACTTCATCTACAAATCTCACTTACTTTATCCTCTCTCATCAAGTTTTGCGACAGCCTGTGATTTGAAGGATGTCGCGACCACGGAAGGTAAGTAGCGCCAAGTGCATGGATGCACGTTCCTGCAAAATCACAGGCTGTCACGAAACTTTCCACAAAACAAAAAAGCCCCAATCAAGGGGCTTTTATAAAACGATCTTGAAAGACTGCGCAGTTACGCAGCTTCTTTCTCGCCTTCTATCGGCTTCACCGCAACAAACGGACGATTCTTTGGTCCGCCTGATCCGAATACTACATGCCCTTCGATCAAAGCAAACAAGGTATGATCTTTACCCATGCCAACATTCAATCCTGCGTTCACTTTCGTACCGCGTTGACGAATAATGATATTACCTGCTAATACCCGTTCGCCACCAAATTTCTTCACCCCAAGACGCTTCGAGTGTGAATCGCGTCCGTTACGAGTACTACCACCCGCTTTTTTCGTTGCCATGATTTATCCTCTTTATACCAGGGTAACCACAAAGGATTACCGCTAAAAATTATTGTTGAATAGATTCAATTTTAATTGCAGTAAAGTTTTGTCGATGCCCCATGTGCTTACGTGAATGCTTACGACGTCTGAATTTTACAATTCGAATCTTTTCACCACGACCATGCTCGACAACACTGGCTTTCACCACTGCGCCTACGACTCTTGGCTGCCCGACGGTGATCACATCACCATTCGCAACAAGCAAAACTTCTGTAAAATCAATAGATTGCCCTTCTTCGCCTGGCAAGCTTTCCACTTTCAATGTTTGGCCAACGGCCACTCGGTATTGTTTTCCACCGGTTTTAATCACTGCGTACATTCGACCGCTCTCCTAATTTAGGTCGGCCATTCTACAAAAGAAAGCGCCCAATGGCAATATGCAATCATGAAACTTTTTGTACTTACCTTGACAATAAGGCTTTACCTCCCTACGATGCTTGGCTAACACACCTAGCACTATAATCTAATGACTCTTGAGCAGATTCAAGCCATTGTTGCCGACGACCTACACGCCGTCGAAAAAGAGATGCACATTGCCATGCAATCGGATGTCCCGCTTGTTCGAGATGTCAGCCAGCATATTCTTCAGGGTGGTAAACGTATTCGGCCGTTATTATCATTACTCATCGGTCACCTACTCGGCCACACCTCAAAGCAACAAATTTTTCTTGGCTGTATTCTTGAGTTTATACACACCGCCACACTGCTACATGACGATGTCGTCGATAATTCGACTATGCGCCGCGGTATTGCTACCGCCAACGATGTCTGGGGGAATGAAGCCAGCGTTTTAGTGGGAGATTTCCTTTATTCTCGGGCTTTTCAATTGCTAGTTGATATGGCCGATCATGATTTAATGGCTATTTTAGCCAAAACCATGAATGTTATGGCGGAAGGCGAAGTACTGCAATTAATGAGTCGCCACGACATCAACTTGGATGAAGCTATTTACTTTCGAATCATCAACGCCAAAACTGCCGTTTTATTTCAAGCGGCATGCGAAATGGCCGCCACACTCGCAACAACAGACACAGAAACCATTCAGTGTGCTGCAAATTTTGGCAAACATATTGGCCTCGCGTTTCAACTAGTCGATGATGCACTGGATTATCAAGGCGATGCCACCGAACTGGGAAAAAACATTGGCGATGATTTAGCAGAAGGCAAAGTTACGCTCCCTCTCATTCACGCACTTCGTCACGCTAATGCAGAAGAAAAACAGCTGCTTGGACACATTATTGCAACAGGCGAACTCGTGCGATTAGAAGAAGTTCAAGCGATTATTGCACGCCATCAAAGCGTTGCTTACACTTTGCATCTCGCAAAGCAACATGAACAACAAGCAATTCAGTCATTAGATAAATTTTCAGGCTCAATTTACAAAACCACCTTAATACAATTAGCAGAATTTATTTTAATTCGAAGTTATTAATTGCTTAGCAAATAATAGCGGCTTTATAATAAATCAAAGTGTAAAAATTATCTTATGTGGAACATCCTATGAGCTCTCAGCCCGCTTTTCAAATAAAGCCTTTCATCTTATGGGCGATCTGTAGCTTTTTCATGTTCTATCAATTTTTGTTGCAATCGTCTCCTAGCGTGATGATCGAGCCACTTTCGCATGATTTAAACACATCGGCACTCGGCGTCAGCTTACTCTCATC
>JAZKAS010000008.1:9546-25679 GCA_040389005.1 Pseudomonadota bacterium | reverse complement strand
ATGTCACCTTACAAATTCCTGCGGGCATTTTAGTCGATCGAGGTAATATCCGTTATATTTATACTTTTGGCATGGGTGGGTTAGCCCTCAGTTGCTTAGGTTTTTCTTTTGCAGAAAGCTTACATAGCAGTGTTATTTTTCGAATTCTCATGGGCATTTTTGCAGCCCCTGGGTTAGTCGGCGCTTTTTATGTCATTGATCAACGCTTCTTGAAACGTTATTTTTCCTTTCTGGTCGGCATTACGGAAATGTGCACGGTACTCGGAACCGCAGTGGGCCAAACCATACTCGCACAAGGTGTGATCCATATCGGCTGGCGTCACACACTCATGATTTATAGCATAATGGGCTTAATCGCTGCGATATTAGGATTTGCTTTTTTACGCGAACGCAAACAAAAAGCACCCCTGAACATTTTTGCGAAGATAAAGAAAATCTTTATTCGCCCAAAAGTCTATTATACCTCGCCCTCTGACTCCCTGATTCGGAAAGGAACTTTTAAACAAAATTTAAAATTGCTGCTTAAATTACCCGACCTCTGGATTGCGAGCCTAATTAGCGGCCTGGCGTTTGCTATACTTTCAGCCTTTGCAGGTTTCTGGTGCATCCCTTTTTTGCAAAACAATTTTCAATTCAGCTTAAGCCAAGCAGCGCTTGCAAGCGCTAGTATTTTTGCAGGCGCGGCTATCTGCACACCTTTCATGGGCATGGTAACGGACAAACTAAAAAACAAAATCACGACACTAATCATTTGGGTGTTTGTGATAATCACTTTATTATTTTTTCCACTCATTTTTATTCCAGGACTTCCCCTTGGATTGATTTACGCATTATTGATTATCATTGGCATGCTATCTTCGGTTTATGTTATCCCGTTTGCTTTAGCTAAAAGAATGGCACCTCCCGGTGTCAGCGCAACCGCGATGGGACTCGTAAACGTACTCAGTATTTTAATCGGCGCACCGATTTTACAGCCGCTGATTGGCGGTGTAATTCACGCAACAAACAGTTTCATACTTGGCTTAAGCTTGTTTCCATTACTTACTATTATCGCTGCCATTTTAAGCTTACAACTTAAAAAAAACATTCAGCGTCAGCCTATTTTTTAGGAAAAAAACTATGTTGAGTACGAGCATAACACGTCGATTAAGCAAGATAATATCTTGTGTATTACTTTCATTAAGCACCTTAACTTTTGCTGCCACAACCAATAAGGCACAAAATTCACAACAAATCACTGACCCAAACAAAACCATCCTTGTTAATCAAATGAATAATCAATTTACGATTACATTAGCATCAACCCCTTCCACAGGCTATTCTTGGTTACTGGAATCTTATAATCCCAACTTTATTAAACTCGTTGAACATGAATATGTCGCACCGATTAAAAACATGCCTGGCACAAGTGGCGTTGAAAATTGGACTTTTGAGGTCCAGCTTAAACAAATTGCAGGCCCACAACTTACGCAAATTAATTTTGTGAATGCACGCATGTGGGATGTGAATAATACAACTGCTAAAAAAACGAATTTTACAATTGTTTTATATTGACTAAGCAACGCTGTTGCTTGAAAGATAACCCGACAAACTCACTTGCGAGCATTTTTCTCACAAAAATAGCCCCCGTTTGACTCGGATAAAGCAAACGATAAAGATAATTTTTTTGGGCTGGCTCAGTTTTTTTTACTACTTCAACAAAATAAACAAAATTACTCTGCGCGCCCTCTTTCTTGGTTAACTTATATTTTTCCTGCGGCAAGAGTGGTGTTGTCATGCTATATTGATACCCCCCATATGCACGACAATAGACAATCGAGATGTTTTTGTTTTTCGCATCATTCAAAAAAGTAACAAAGGACACGTAGTCAAAATTTTTCGACATCACTTCATGCGGAAGCACAAACGCGCACATCACTAACATACATGTGAATCCACATAAACGCATCGCTTCAAATTGGAACGTTCGCTTTTTAAAGCATATTAATACAATACCCGCAACCACGATTACACTTTCAAACATTAACACCCAAAAATAGGTGATAGCAGGATAATTAATTTTTGCCATCACCCATTGTGGAAAAAACAAAGTAATCATTCCAACAGCAACGCCAATACTCGTTAACACAATTAATGCCCCGCGCGTACCATTATAGAAAACAGCTTTGTTTTGATATAACGCATAAACATACAATAGTGCAAAAAGCACCATGGATGACATTACATAACGCAAGGCTTTTGGGGGGATTATTGATAACACAACCAGACTCAATAATAAGCTATAAAACACTAGTTTAAATCCAACATCACGATTTTTTTTCACTGAATAAACCAATGATCGCACGCCATAAGGCCACAATAACCAGGGCAAAAATAATAATAGGCAAGTTTTGATATAAAAATAAAACGGTACATGGCCATAGGTATCACCCACTCCGAATCCTCTATGCCACAGCAACATGTGTTGTCGCACAGAGCTTAATTGATGCAACATGGGAATCAACCACATCATTACCAACACCAAAACAATTAATATGCTAAGAAAAAAACCTAAAAACCACGCACGATCTTGCACAGAATATTCATGCCGCAAAAAAGTCGCGACAACAAAAAATGGCAAACAAAATACAAGAATAATAGGACCCTTCGCTAATACACCCAAACCTATAGAAAATCCATAAAGAACAAACCCTTGCATGTATTTATGTTTTAACGCCCAAACAATTCCAATGGCACTCAATACAAAAAACAATACCACTAAACTATCAAAACAAAAAACCGTACTTCGAGAAAAAAATAAAAAACTTCCCAAAATAATCACAGGCACTAATTGTGCTTGCTCAGCATCATTAAATAAAATTCGGTACAAATATTGAGAGCAGAAAAAAATCCCCGCCAAAATACTCATCAATAAAAAGTGAATCACCCAGTTGTGTGCGCCAAATATTTTCCATAAACCGGTTAACATCCAAAATAATAACGGTGGTTTACTCAGATAAACTCCCATCGAGTCTTCTAACATCCACTTATGCGAATGATAAAATAGATTAGATGCCACCTCGAGATAATGGTGTTCTTCAGAAAGAATAAAGTTAGGATAGAAAATACTTTGCAATAAAAAAACGACAAACAACACAAAGTAGGCAAATTTGTAAAAGATACTAGTGCTTGACATTATTTTATCCACTCATGAGAAAGCGCAGTATAATCACTTTCAAAACTCATTGCAGCCGTTACAAGATTTTGGTACCTTTCCTACTATCCCCTAGGAAAAACACACTATGACCCAGTTCATCTTTATCACCGGTGGCGTTGTCTCTTCTTTAGGCAAAGGCATCGCAGCATCTTCTCTTGCAGCTATTCTTGAATCACGCGGTCTAAAAGTGACCATGATGAAGCTCGACCCCTATATTAACGTCGACCCCGGCACGATGAGCCCTTCCCAACACGGTGAAGTGTTTGTGACAGAGGATGGCGCGGAAACTGATCTTGATCTTGGTCATTATGAACGCTTCGTGCGCATGAAGATGACGAAGGCGAATAATTTCACTAGCGGTCGTGTTTATGCCAATGTGATTAAAAAAGAACGTCGTGGCGATTATTTAGGTGGAACCGTACAAGTCATTCCGCATATCACCGATGAAATTAAGCGCTGCATTTGTTACGGCACAAATGATGCCGATGTCGCACTCGTCGAGATTGGCGGTACGGTCGGTGATATCGAATCCTTACCGTTTTTAGAAGCCATTCGGCAAATGCGCATTGAACTTGGTCGCGAACAAGCGTTGTTTATTCATTTAACACTCGTGCCTTATCTCAAAACCGCCGGTGAAATTAAAACCAAGCCAACGCAACATTCTGTTAAAGAACTACGTTCGATTGGAATTCAGCCTGATATTTTATTATGTCGGTGCGAACAAGAGTTACCCGAACACGAACGCACGAAAATCGCTTTATTTACCAATGTTGAAAAACGCGCCGTTATCCCACTTTATGATGTTGACACCATTTATCGCATTCCTATGGAACTTCATGCGCAAGGCTTAGATGACATTGTCGTACAAATGATGAGCTTACGCACACAGCCTGCGGATCTAGGCGATTGGGAACGCGTTGTTGCCGCACAAACGAACCCTTTATCCACGGTGACGATTGGCATGGTCGGAAAATATATGGGCTTAACGGATTCATACAAATCACTCAGTGAAGCGTTGATTCATGCCGGCATTGAAACGCGTATGAAAGTGAATATTCGCTACATTGATTCTGAAAGTATTGAGCGCGATGGCACCAGTATTTTAGAAGGTTTAAATGGCATTTTAGTTCCCGGCGGTTTCGGGATACGCGGCGTTGAAGGAAAAATTATGACCGCGCAATTTGCACGTGAAAATAAAATCCCCTATTTTGGTATTTGTTTAGGTATGCAAATTGCGATGATTGAATACGCTAGAAATAAAGCCAACATGCCCAATGCAAACAGCACGGAATTTGATGCAAATACACCGTTCCCAGTGGTTGCAATGATTACCGAATGGAAAGAAAATGATGGCTCAATTCAAACACGTGATGAACATACTGACAAAGGCGGCACGATGCGTTTAGGTGGATATCGCTGTCAATTAACCGCCGGAAGTTTAGCGCGCACACTTTATAATAAAAACGAGATTATCGAACGTCACCGTCATCGTTATGAGGTCAATAATCAATATGTTCGAGCATTAGAAGCTGCTGGCTTAGTCATTTCAGGCGTATCAGTCGATGGCCATTTAGTCGAAATGATTGAAGTCAAAGATCATCCTTGGTTTGTCGCGTGCCAATTCCATCCAGAATTCACCTCAACGCCGCGTGACAGCCACCCCTTGTTTACAGGATTTTTAGAGGCTGCAAAAAAACGCAGAGATCACTTATAGCACCGCCCACTTAGTTTTAGACAAGGCGCAAGTAAGCAAGTTGAGGGAGTGTACATAGAGGTACATGAACGATAACGAACGAACTTGCAACAAAGTCTAAAGCTAAGCGGGTGATGCTATACTCTGACATAATGCATAATGCATCTCGTGCGTATACAACACGAGATGTAACGGCTCAGGGCATTGTTTCGCGTGAACGATCACAATTCCGCGCGGATGAAGCACCAGCCATTGTTGCATGTCAGTCGCGCTATTCAAAGTAGCAATGAAATGCATTTTGGCAAAATAATTAAACAGATAAATCGGCCCACCATTCGATAACATCACCACACCGTTGCCTTTTGTTTTTTGCTCAGAAAAAACTTGCTTCATTAATTTAAGTTGAAACGAATTTTCGATTAAAGAAAAATAATACGGACTAATCGTCGCAAATAATAACGCAGCACTGATGCTGGCTATTTTAATCCAGCGAAGAAACCTCGGTGTATTCACAACGAAAAAACGCGTTAAAATAATCATGCAATACGGAATACAAGGTAATAAATACCAAAACCGTTTTTGACCAAAAAAAGACAGCACTGCAACACCCATCACAATAATCGCAATAACAAATACATCTCTGCGCCAGACTTCCGTTACCGCGTTACTAAATTTTCGAATAAACAAAATAGCCAACGACCAAGGCAATAAAAGATACGGTAATTTAAGTAAATAAAAAAAGTGCGTTTTATCATCAACAAACGTCGCTCTATTGGCAACTTGCTTATACAATATTTGTTGCAAAAATTCGTGACTGGTCATAAATATCACCGGCACCACCCACGCCATCAAGAAAAGCGCTGTGCCCATCATCACCAAACCAATAATTTTTAAAAAGTGCGCACGATAAGATTGATGAAGCAACATACTCATAAAAAAAGGCAGCAGCGTGAAAACATAAATCACAGGTCCTTTGGCAAACAGACCTATAAAAACCCCCAAGACAATATAGAGATTTGATCTTGCAAAAGAAGCATGCAATCGCTTACAAATGCCCAAATTCGTCAACAAAACGCCCGTCACTAAAAATAAATCAACATGTAAAAAATGTGCGTAATCTAATATTGCAAATGAACCAATCATAAGATAAGGAAGTAATGTTTTGCCCGTATTGTCTTCAGGAAAAATTACAGAATAAGTCGCTTTTGTCATTACTATCCACGCACCCAACAAAAGACTCACCAGACATTGCAAGCCCACCGCATTGATACCAAACACATGCCAACATGCGAGAATCATCCAAAAAAGCAACGGCGGTTTATCGGTATACGGCACACCATTGGCAAACGGCACTAAGTAATTGCCCGTTTCTTGCATGCTCCATGCGATGCCCATGTACTTAAGATTATCTGCCTCAATTTCTAAACCCGGCGCGAAAAAAAATGCGCTAATAGGTAATACCAATAAAGGTAACGCCCAAAACCATTGCCGAATTAGTTGATAGCAAAGCCTCATATTTCCCCGCGTGATAACGGCACATATTCTTTGTGCGCATCTGAATAAGTTAAAATTTCACCGGCTTTAATATCAAAAAACCACAAATGGATTTTTAGTGTATTGCGATTAACCCTTTCCTTAATCCACGGAAAAGTTAAACAATTTTTATACGACTCATGCAGCGCTAATTTTGCATAATCATCGGTTGTACAATGTTCACAAGGAGGCGTTTTAATCAACGAAACCCAATTGGATATAAAATCATTAATACCGACGCGACTTTCATCTAATAACGCTTGAATGCCGCCACACTGGCTATGGCCCAATAAAATTAAATGATCAACTTTCAAATAACACACACCAAATTCTAACGCCGCACTCGTACCGTGGTGCGCTTCATCTTTTTCATACGGCGGCACAATATTCGCCACATTACGCACGACAAATAAATCACCCGGATCACATTGCAATATCAACGCAGGATCCACACGCGAATCACAACACGCGACCACCATCGTTTGCGGTTGTTGGCCATAATGCGCCAATTGTTGCATGATGGACGTATCGCCATGCACGTATTTATCACGAAAGCTTTGATAACCCTCGAGTATTTTTGTGAAGTGTTCCATTTTTTGCCTCTCAACAAAAGATTTCAAAATTGACTTTTCTACAGCCTAATGCAGAATAGTCAAGACTTTTCTGCGTTTGACTTCAGAATAGTCAGGTTTTTTTCATTTTAAGGGCAGACCAAGGCTTGAAAAATTTTCTCCATGGCCATTGCCCGAGCTCCTTTTAATAAAACAACATCATCCGTTTTCGCTATTGTTTTCAAATAACCCGCCACTTCATCGTGCGTTACAAAATGCTGCTTATTTTTCCCGGAATAATTATCATACGCATATTTCATCATCGGGCCAAAGGCGATAAAAATATCTGGCACGAAACGTGAGACATGCTCACCCATTTTTTTATGCATCGGAATAGTAAAGTCTTCTAATTCTGCCATATCGCCAATCACTGCAATTTTTTTTCCAGTTGTTGACATGGGATATTCTGATAATACTTGTAACGCAGAAAGCGTTGAAGTTTCACCGCCGTTATACGTATCATTTAAAACAATCACGCCTTGCGATGTGATTATGGGCTCTAAACGTCCATGCTCTGGCTGAATAGCCTCTAAACCTTGTTTGATAATGTGCAAATCATTTAATCCTGCGGAGAATACCGCTGCCGTCGCTGCAAGTGCATTTAAAATATTATGCTGGCCTAATAAAATGCGCTTAATTTCAATCTCACCGACCGGCGTTACCAATATAAAACTATTCGCCTGAATATTTTTCGCGGTGATATCACTTGATTGCAAGCCAAATGATAACATTTTTTGTGTACTTAAAAGATTTTTCCAATAATCATAAAATCGGTCATCCGCATTAATCACCGCGCATCCTGTTTTCGATAATTCTTCAAACATTTCACCTTTGGCTTTGGCAATGTTTTCTTGCGAACCTAAAAGACCAATATGATTCGTGCCCGCATTGGTAATCACTCCAATAGTTGGCTGTGCGATTTTCATGAGATAACGAATTTCTTCTAAATGATTCATACCCATTTCAAGCACAGCGATTTTATGCTGTGAATTTAAGCGACATAAAACTAAAGGCAAACCCCAATGATTATTAAAGTTTTTCTGCGGCACTAAAACATGTTCTTCGCCAAACGCTTCGATTAAAGTTTTTGCGATCATATTGCGCGTGGTCGTTTTACCAACGCTACCCGTAATCGCAATAATAGGGATAGAAAATTGTTGTCGCCATTGTGCTGCAATTTCTCCTAATGCAATGGTCGTATCTGGCACGATGATTTGCAGAATATCACAAGGCATTTTTTTTGACACAATCGCGGCAACTGCGCCTTTGTCTTTGGCAGCTTGCACGTAATTGTGACCGTCTTGTGCTTCGCCTTGAATGGCAATATACACATCACCTGCCCGCAACGTGCGAGTATCAATGGAAATGCGAGAGGCCTCGAATTCAATGTCTCGGTATTCCATATTACTACTCCCTTCTAATCATTATAAAGCGACAATATCGTCAAATTTACAAGCCAGCCGCTTCGGTGGTTTTTTCATACGACACACCAACATTTCGCGATTAGTTTTTGTAAATTTGGGCAATTCAATATTCAAAAAAGCATTAAGATATCTTTATGTTTAACATCGCCAAAAAAATCTTTGGGCTCAACGTCATTTCGAGGGTTTAATAAAGATCATTTTGGGCAATCCCTTTCTACAAGCTTGTCTTATTCTAACACACCCTCAATCACTGGCAAGAACTGCATTTTTCGCGCAATAATTAGTCACTTTTCATAATTCTTTAAGCTTGAACGAGTAAAATACCGATTAAAAGGACGTAAATTTATTATGAAAAGCCTCATAATTTAAAAGGATAATCATTTATGCTAACTCGAAACCTATCTTTAAGTCGCAACATACAATTTGTAGGAAATAATATTTATCTTATCACCACCGCACTCGCGATATACATTTCTGCGAAACAGCATCTTAGCAATGCAAAAAGAAATGAACCGCTCGCATCAAGCGACATATTAAATATCGCCATAGTACCTTTTTCAGCGCTTTTTGCTTTATGGTCCGCAGCTTGTCGAATTTATGAAACCATTCCCCAACAATTTGAAGGAGCTTGGCAATTACCCAGCGTGGTAACTATAACTTCCGAAGTAGACGAAGTAAGGAGGTTTTCAATCAAGCAAATTGAAGATACACGCAGCATATTATTCGAGACCGCACTCGTGCAAACCGTGCTTACACTAGCACTGATTCTAGCAATTAAATATTTTCAAGAGAAACTATCTGGAAACAATCGTTTTGTAGTCGACACACTTTTTTATATTTTAGAAACCGCTGACTATGGCTTTAATCTTAAGGCATTAGAAAGCATTGAAACAATCTCTAGAAACACGCTTCAACCCCCAACGCTACATCCGGCCTTAAGGGTCATACTTCCCACCAATAGCGCGATTGTTACTCGCAACAATCGGCTTGCTTTCACACCAATACCTACTCCCAGAAGAAGAATGAGTGTTGCTGAAGGATTGGGCATGACTCTATTTCGACGTGCGCCACTATCACAATTCAATATAGATCCTTTTGAAGAACCCAGCAGCGAAGATGAGAAAAGCGATGCCTCTCCTCAAGGCGGCAATTTCGACTCAGCCTCACAGATTAGATTACAATTTTTACATGAAAATTCTTTTTTGCGAAGGAATTCAGATGATGAATGCAGTCCGAGTTCTTCATCCAAGGGAGATGCATCTGAGTTTAGTAGTTCATTTGAGAGTTTATCTTATAACAAAAAAGTGTAAAATACGCGAAGATCAAGCTTGTTTGAGATAAAGCAAAAAAGAGGAAACATCACCATGTGGCCAACGACTAAAACAATTATGCCAATCGTGTCTAATCAAACAACTGAAGAAAATCACTGGTTTGACTTTAACACTCTCTCGCAGTGGTGGATGCCAACCACGTGGATGGATTTTGTTACAGATACTAATACACAAAAAGATTCAGAAGGAAATTTTATTGTAGCAAAAAATTTAGAAAAATTTCTACGACCTTATAGACATTGCCTTAACACTCCTGATACGTACAGCAAGCATAGAATATTTTCTAGTTTTTTTGTTCAAGTGTACCATAAAAATTCAAATAGAAAGAATGAAATACATTTATCAAAAGTGATTGTTTTATTAAAATTACTTGTCGATCCCAATTTACCAGTAAGCACGTCGAGCATTTGCGCCCTTTCACTCGGAAATATTTTTGAAAAATGCCCAATAGGCTTTGATGCCTTAAATCTTTTATTTTCTTATGGCTATAGTTATGAACGATTTTTAATCGGCTTACAAATCTATGTTTATGAACAAATCGACGAAAAAAGAATAATCGATTCTAGAGATCAGTACGTTGCCAGCACGAATGATCACGCGTTCATTCAAAAGGAGCTAAACAATACGGCGGAGAGCAAAGATAGCTTTGCACACCAATACGGTATTGATCGTCGCATGCTAGATATCGCTGAAGACAATCCTTACATTCAAGTTTTTCAAGCGCTTCGTAACGCTTATAAGGCATACCAAGCAAGCGATCACAAAACTGCAGGCAACTTATATCAAAAAGCCTATCGCTTGCTCAGAATACTTAAACAGCAAGATGGATTAAGTGATGTAATTAAAAAAGATTATCAACGCCGTTATGAAGAAAGCAAACAATATTATGCAATATGCAGAGAGTCACTAACATTCACAAAGCAACTACCAGAGGAGCACTCTCCTTTGCTGAAATTAAGTTACTTGAACGGTTTAAATAAAGTATCAGTGAATAATAGCGAATCATCTCACTCATATAGTAACTATAAAAAATTTAATTGAGCTTATTAAATCCCAAGGGGTCAACTCTGTTAGTCTACACATAATCATGATCGTCTTGTGTTTCACCTTGAATGGCAATATACACATCACCGGTCACCAATGTACGTGTATCGATAGAAATTTGCGAAGCTTCGAATTCAATATCGTGATATTTCATAGTGATACACCTTCTTATTCAGACCATAAAAAAGAAATCGGTAACGCATAATAATTTTTACCAAATGGAATCACTTTATCTCCCGAATAAAAAACAATTCCGCGTTTAAATCGTTCGCCGGTTAATTCTGCTAAAACATGCAAACTTTTAAAATCATGCGCTGAGACCGTATGATTCGCTTTCACTTCAATACCTACAAGATCGCCATGTCTATTTTCTAAAACAATATCAACTTCTTGGCCCGCTTCCGTTCGAAAATGAAAAATTCGCGTTGGGAAATCCTGCCAAGTCACTTGTTTTTGCAACTCATTAACAACAAAACTTTCTAATAAAAAACCCAACATAATCGGAAAATTATTTAACTTTTCAACACTCAGCCCTAATAGATGCGCTGTTAATCCCGCATCATTCAGCATCCATTTTGGTGTTTTAACTAAGCGTTTACCTAAATTATTAAACCAGGGCGGCAAATAAGAAATTAAAAACGTTGCTTCGAATAAAGCCATATAACGCTTTAAGGTTGTTTGCGATAACCCTGCGTTACGCGACAAATCTGCATAGTTAGCAAGACCCATGTGACGCGTCGCTAGCAACTGTAAAAGCCGCGGCAATTCTGTTAACCCTTCAATATTAGCCAGCTCTTTAATATCACGTTGCAACACTGTCGTTAAGTAACTTTCAAACCAAGCATACCGTCGTGACTCACTTCGATGAATGGCAGCTGGATATCCACCTCGACATAAAATTTGAATAAGCTCGAGGCGACTTAAAGTTGATTTCGCTGTAAATTGCACATCATTTTCAAATATTTTATCAATAAAACGATAAGTGGAATGATTGAGCTCTTGCTGCGCTAATGGCCAAAGGGTAAGGATCTCCATACGACCAGCGAGCGAATCCGCCAACTTAGGCAGTAGTAATACGTTGGCAGAACCCGTCAGTAAAAAACGACCCGCGCGTCGATCTTGGTCTACATTATCTTTTATAGAGAGCAGAAGTTCAGGTGCGCGCTGTATTTCATCCAAAATGATCAATTGATCATCCGGAAGTCCACTCAAAAATCCTGCTGGATCATGCCTAATTGCGGATAACACACTCACATCATCTAAAGTTAAATAATGCGATGCAAAAAGCCCTTCCTTAGCGAGAGACTTCACTAGAGTGCTTTTGCCGGTTTGGCGCGCACCATTCAGCAAGACAACTGGCGTATCCTGAAGTGCGGCTAACAAATGTAAGTTTAAATTACGCTGGTACATATTATAAATTATAGCCACTCTGTGGCTGGATATCAACCACTTGATGGATGATTTCCAGGCAATGTTCTCGCCAACCCTTATTCCAATATTCTAATCGGTTCAATTTGTTCAATAATCAATTGCAACTTACGTCGTTCTCGAAATTCATTAATATCCAGGCGATACACGACATGCGCAACTTCACAGCGTTGCATCGGCCATTGTTCAATATCAATATTAAACGCAACTGCTTCGATAAGTTGATCTTTATTTTCTGGTGAGAGCGTAAACTTTAAATATTTTCCCGCAAGAATATTTTCGTCAATTACGTTGAAACGTCCATCAAAAATGGGCTCAGGAAATTGTTGACCCCATGGACCCTGTTCTTGCAAAATTTCTGCAAAACGCAAAGTGAAATCATCGTGTGTTAATTCACCATCCGTTTCTACAATTTTTTCTAACATATTTTGTGTGACGTGTTTTGCTAATACTGCGTTAAACGCTTCAGAAAATGCTTTTAAATTACTTTCTAACAGCGATAATCCTGCGGCCATTGCATGACCACCGAATTTAATAATGAGATTGGGATAACACGTATCCACTTCCACCAAAATATCACGAATATGTACGCCGGGAATTGAACGTGCAGATCCTTTAATAATTGTTTCATTTTCTTTGGCAAATGCAATCACTGGGCGATGCGCTTTATCTTTAATTCGAGAAGCTAAAATACCAATCACCCCTTGATGCCACGTCTCATCAAACAAACACAATCCCAAAGGTAATGTTTTTGCCGCGCCCAACGTGATTTTTTTAAGCGTGTTTAATGCTTGCAATTGCATCTCTTGCTCAACCAGTTTTCGTTCTCGATTAAACTCATCGAGTTGTTGTGCGAGAAACATGGCGCGCGCAGGGTCATCGGTAATTAAACATTCAATACCTAAAGACATATCATCCATGCGGCCTGCAGCATTTAAACGTGGACCGATTAAGAATCCAAGATCTTGCGCGTGTAGATTTTTTGGGATTTTTTTGGCAATCGATAATAATGCCGCAATACCTGGCACGCATTTTCCAGCACGAATACGCTTTAATCCTTGCGCAACTAAAATACGATTATTACGATCGAGTGGAACGACATCAGCAACAGTGCCTAATGCAACTATATCTAAATATTGCGCAAGATTCGGTTCAACGATACTTTGTTGCGAGAACCAATCACGCGTGCGCAATTCTGCCCTCAAGGCCAACATGACATAAAAAACAACGCCAACACCGGCAAGCGCTTTGCTTTCGAACACATCATTGTGTTGATTCGGATTCACAATGACATCCGCATCCGGCAAAACAGGTGGAGAGAGATGATGATCAGTAATCAACACTTTAATGCCAACTGCTTTTGCAGCTGCCACACCCGCAATACTTGAAATGCCATTATCAACCGTCATAATTAAGTTTGGTCGCATTGTTTTGGCAACTTCGACCAATTCAGGCGTTAAGCCATAACCAAAATTAAATCGATTCGGTACAAGAAATTCAACCTGTTTTGCACCAAATGCTTTTAATACACGCACGGATAGCGCAGTACTTGTTGCGCCATCGGCATCGAAATCACCAACGATGAGAATTTTTTCTTGTTTAGCAAGTGCATCAGCCAAGCAACGCGCCGCGGCATCAACCTGACTTAAAGCATGAAACGGTAACAAATGTTGCAATGCATAATCAACTTCTTCAACTGACAGAATACCGCGACTTCGCAACACTCGATCCACGACAGGATGTAATATTTTTATCTGATCATTTTCAGGCACAACCCTGCGAATAACCCTCCTTAATTCTGCCATTTTACTACCCAACCGCCTGATCGAAAAAAACAGGGCAGGCACAAGGCACAGCCCCTACCGCTTTTATTTTCATAACTTCCACGATGCGGGCGCTTCTTCTGCTTCAGCTACCTCTTCTGGAAGATCTACAGACTTAGCTTCTTTTTTAAGGATGCTTTTCTTACGTTTACGAAAGCGCATGGACTCACTTAAATTTCCACTGAGAGCCACTTTCAACATTTTATGATTATAAAACCGGACCGAAATCATCGCCCAAATAATACCCAATAAACACACCGTCGCCATAGGCAAAGGAGAGTGCATGCTGGCCATCGTACCAAGCGCCACCAATCCAAAAATACTCATCACCACTCCGCCAATAAACGAAGAGTAAAAAACCCCGATCGGTCCGAGTATAACTGCCAATACCAACGCTGCTGCGACACTTTTATACGGTACGCTCACCATAAAAAACTCTCCTCGATTAATTCATTTGATCTTCTCACAGACAGATAACATAATACCTGCGAACATTCATTTAAGGAACTCCTTGTGTTAGCGGCTATTATTGGTCTTGTTTTGCTCATTATTGTGTCAGGTTTTTTCTCAAGCTCAGAAACTGGAATGATGGCAACCAACCGATATCGCTTACAACATGAAGCCCAATCCGGCAACAAACGTGCCAAACAAATTTTGAAATTGCTGAAGCGTCCCGATCGATTATTAGGCGTCATTCTGATTGGCAATACTTTCGCTAACATTTTCGCAGGAACACTTGCGACAATTATCGCGATCGATTTGTATGGCGAAACGAGCGCATTCATCGCATCGATTATTTTAACGTTCATTGTGTTGATTTTTTCAGAAGTCGCACCCAAAACCGTCGCAGCGCTCTATCCCGAACAGACGGCTGCCATTGTTTCTTTTCCATTACGCTGGCTATTGCGAATTGCGTACCCGCTCGTTTGGTTGATCAATACCATCGCAAATGGCTTATTGCGCCTACTTGGCGTACGAGTATCAGGAGCGCAACTAGAGCCTCTCAGTCGTGACGAATTACGCACGATGGTTCATACTTCTTCGGATGATATGCCTTCGCAAGATCGCTCCATGTTACTCGGCGTGTTTGATTTAAAAAAAATTACCGTCGATGAAATCATGGTCACACGGAGTGACATCGTGGGAATTAATCTCAATGACAACCTGCATGAAATCATCCGACAACTGCATGCCGCACAACATACGCGCGTTCCCGTGTTTCATGGTAATATTGACAATACATGTGGCATCTTGCATACACGCGATATTCTTAAAAGCATTAATCTTACGACTTTTAACAAAAAACAAATTAAAAAATATTTACGACAAGTCTACTTTATTCCTGAAGGGGTCGATTTAAAACAGCAACTGTTACATTTTCAAAAGCATAAGAATCGATTAGCGCTAGTGGTAGACGAATACGGCAAAATTAAAGGCCTTGTCACCTTAGATAATATTCTCGAAGAAATTGTCGGCGCATTTACTACGGATGTTATTGAAGATACGCAGGATATTGTTTTACAAAAAGATGGCAGCTATCTCGTTGACGGCAGCGCCACCATTCGTGATCTTAATAAAGAATTAAACACCGTGTTTACTAGCATTGACGCAAACACCGTGAATGGACTCATTTTCGAGCATCTCGAAGCGATCCCAAAACCTGGGTTATCATTAGATATCCACGGTTGCAGCATTGAAATTTTGCAGGTGCGGCATAATCGTGTAGAATCCATTCGATTGAAAAAACACGCGCCTCTGGAAAACACAGCTATCGGTTAAGGAAGAAAATTATGGTCTATCTTATCGCAAGTATCGCCGCCCTCTCCGGCCTTTTGTTTGGGTTCGATGAAGGCGTTATCGCCGGCATCCTGCCAACGCTCACGGAGCATTTTCACCTTGATGAAGCTTCTTTAGGCTTTTTAGCCAGCGCTTTACCTTTGGGAGCCATGTTCGCTTCCATCGTATTAGGCTCTTATATTGCCACAAAATTGACCACGAAGATTGGTCGCAAAACAGCGCTTATTTCTGCCGCGATTCTTTTTACTGTCAG
>JAZKAS010000008.1:0-9536 GCA_040389005.1 Pseudomonadota bacterium | reverse complement strand
GTGCAGCGCTTTCTATCGATTTAACAACGCTGGTGATCGCTCGACTAATCACCGGCCTCGCCATTGGTATCGCCGGCGTCATGACTCCGCTGTATATTGCAGAAATGGCGCCTGCCAATCTACGCGGCCGTTTAGTCGGTTGTTATCAACTGGCCATTACCATCGGAATTATGCTAGGCTATGTGGTTAATTATTTATTTGTCTTTGGCATTAACTGGCGTTGGATGTTTGCGGCCGGAGCAATTCCTGCGTTGATTCTATTGATTGGCATGATTTGCTTGCCTGAAAGTCATCGTTGGTTGGTACTTTCTAATCAAACGGCAAAAGCAAAAGCAGTGCTCGATCGCATTAATCCAACGGGCGACAACGAAGCTGAAATAAAATCGATCGAACACACGATTGCTGACGAAGGCAAAATGGCCAAATGGAGCGAACTGTTTTCACCGACCATTCGGCCGGCACTTATAGTCGCCATGGGGCTTTTCATTTTGCAACAAATCAGCGGCATTAACGTGGTCATCTACTTTGCCCCAAGTATTTTTGCAGCCACTGGCATCGATGGCGCGAGCACGCAGATTTTAGCGACCGTAGGCGTAGGCTTGGTCAATATGTTAACTACCGTGTTAGCCATGTGGTTGGTTGAAAAAGTTGGCCGCCGCAAACTGCTTTATATTGGTTTTGCCGGCGCCGCTGCCACGCTCATCATCATTAGCATGGGTACACAATTGCAGGCTGCAAATTTAAGCATCGTCACTTTCTTGGCGGTTCTTGTGTACATCGCTTTCTTTGCGATCGCGATCGGCCCAATTCCACACTTAATGATGGCCGAAATCTTCCCAATTCATGTCCGTAACACCGGCATGGGAATGGCCTCTATTTGTAACTGGGGATTTAACTTCTTAGTTGTATTTACTTTTCCTCTATTCCTCAAAGGCTGTGGTATCGCAGGCACGTTTTGGATTTATGCGATCGCGTGTATTTTAGGTCTTGTGTTCACACGCTTCTTTATCCCAGAAACTCGCGGCGTCTCTTTAGAGGCCATTACAGAACATTTATTAAGCAAGAAACCCTTGCGTGAATTAGGACGATAATTTTATATGTTTGAATCTTTAGCCAATCGCCTAGACCGCACATTTAAGAATCTGCGCGGTCTAGGACGAATCTCTGAAACTAATATCAAAGAAACCTTACGCGATGTACGCGTCAGTTTATTAGAGGCCGATGTTGCCTTATCGGTCATCAAACCGTTTATTGAAACGGTCACTGAAAAAGCCATGGGGCAAGAAGTATTACAAAGCTTAACGCCCGGACAAGAGCTGATTCGAATCATTCGTGATGAAATGACGCATATTCTCGGCGATGAACAAAGCGAACTGAATTTCAATGCCGTACCCCCAGTTGTTATTTTGATGGTCGGCTTACAGGGTTCCGGAAAAACCACCACGGCCGGTAAATTGGCGAAATGGATTCAAGAAAACAAGAAAAAGTCGGTGATGTTGACGAGTTGCGACATTTATCGTCCCGCAGCTATTCAGCAGCTTGAAACACTGGCTCAAACCGTTGAAGCATCATTACATCCAAGTGACGCCTCACAATCACCTATTGATATTGTTAAAAACGCCATCGAAGCGGCAAAACGATCGCTTAGTGAAGTGTTAATTATTGATACCGCAGGTCGTCTACATATCGATGAAAAAATGATGGACGAGCTGAAGCAAATTCATACGCTCGCTAAACCCACCGAAACCTTACTAGTCGTCGACAGCATGACCGGACAAGATGCCGCTCATACCGCCAAAGCCTTTAATGATGCACTGGATATCACCGGTATTATTCTAACCAAAACTGATGGTGACTCTCGCGGTGGCGCCGCACTTTCTATGCGTCAAATTACCGGCAAGCCGATTAAGTTTATGGGGGTCGGTGAGAAAATCGACGCACTTAGCCCCTTCTATCCTGACCGCGTGGCCTCTCGCATTTTGGGCATGGGTGACGTTTTAAGTTTGATTGAAGACGCTGAAAAGCTCGATAAAACCAAAGGCGAGAAGCTTGCTAAAAAACTTAAAAAAGGTCATGCGTTTGACTTAGAAGATTTCCGTGATCAACTTAAGCAGTTAGGCAAATTAGGCGGCATTGCGAGCATCATGAAAAAACTGCCGGGAATGGGCGGAATGATGGGCGGAATGACCGGTGGCGCCGGCGATATTGAAAAACGCATTAAAGAAATTGATGCGATTATCGGTTCAATGACACCCCAGGAACGTCGCTACCCCGCTCTTCTCAAAAGCTCACGCAAACTACGCGTCGCCAAAGGATCTGGTACGAGCGTTCCTGCGATTAATAAATTATTAAAGCAATTCGAACAAATGCAAAAAATGATGAAAAAAGTCACTCAAGGCGGCGGCATGAAAAAAATGATGCGTGGAATGGCCGGCATGGGCGGTATGCCCGGAATGGGCGGCATGGGTGGAATGCCAGACATGAGCCAGCTACAGAATATGTTGCCCAACGGTCTTGGCAATGATTTGAAGAAATTATTGGGAAATAAAGACGAATAAAAAGTCACTGTACTTTTTCTTTTTTTTCCGTATAATTTGCCTCCTTTTGTCAGAATACTGACACCTAGATTTATTTTTTAGAGGAAATGATATGGTAACCATCCGCTTAACCCGTACAGGAGCGAAAAAACGCCCTTTTTATCATGTAGTTGCAAAAAATAAGCGCAGCGCACGTGATGGCGGCAACCTTGAAAGATTAGGTTATTTCAATCCTATCGCTAGCGGCGCTGAAGTTCGATTAGAACTCAATATGGAACGCGTTGACTACTGGTTGGGCGTAGGCGCACAAACATCTGATCGCGTTGCAGGTCTTCTTAAAGAATTCAAGCAAAACGGCGTGAGAACTGGCGTTCAATACAAAGCAACAAAAACTCCTCGTAAAAAAGCAGTTGTTGCAGAAAAAGCAGCTGAATAGTTAGGGTTTTAAATGAGCTCAAATGCTGATCGCTACATTTCCGTCGGAAAAGTAGGTGCGCCTCATGGGCTCGATGGTGCCGTGAAAATTGTCAGTTTCACGGAACACCCTGAAGATATTTTTGATTACGAACCTTGGCACGTCAATAAAAAGGGCGAATGGGTTGAAGTCATGCTTGAAGGTGATGCTGTTCACGGAAAATACTTAGTCGCGCAACTTGTGGGTTGTGAAGATAGAGATACAGCGCAGCAATGGACGAATTGCGAAATTGCGGTAAAACGCTCGCAACTCCCTGAGCTTCCAGAAGGAAAATATTATTGGTCCGACCTTGAAGGTTTGACAGTAAAAACTGTCGAAGGGCTAACGTTGGGGGCCATTGATGAAGTAATGGATACTGGAGCCAATCCAGTCCTCGTGATCCAAGGCGAGAAGCGGCATTTAGTGCCCTATTTGCCCGAACAAGTGGTCAAAGAAGTCAATTTGGCAACGAATTATATGATTGTAGACTGGGATTCGGATTTTTGAAATTTGCACTGATTACACTTTTTCCAGAGATGCTTGATGCATTGAAGTTTGGAATTGTCGGTAGAGCACTGCAAAAACACTTAGTCGAGGTTTCGTGGTTTAATCCACGTGATTATACTGACGATAAGAATAGAACGGTCGATGACTCGCCATTTGGCGGCGGACCCGGCATGGTGATGATGGCAAAGCCGCTTCATCAAGCAATTAAGGCTGCTAAAGTACAATTGCCAAATGCAAAAGTGATTTATCTTTCCCCGCAAGGAAAGCAGTTTGACCAACAGCTTGCAAAAAAAGCAGCTGTTGCAAGCGATTTAATTATGATCGCGGGCCGATATGAAGGCATTGACCAACGCATTATTGATGAATGTGTCGATGAAGAATGGTCACTGGGGGATTATGTGATTAGTGGCGGAGAATTTGCCGCGCTGGTGATGATTGATGCAATTGCACGATGCATTCCAGGAGTAGTGGGCGATGCGGGCTCTGTAATCGATGATAGTTTTTATCACGGATTACTGAAACACCCACAATATACACGACCGGAAAGCTATAATGGATGGGATGTTCCGAAAGTTTTGTTAAGTGGTAATCATCGTGATATTGCACGATGGAGAGAAAAACAATCTCTTGGCGCTACCTGGACAAAGCGACCGGATTTGTTAAAAGATGGGGCGCTATCAAAAGAAGCGCAAGGGTTATTAGAAGAGTTTATTAACGAGGAAGAAACGTCATGAGTAAAATTATTCAACAGTTCGAAGCAGAACAAATGCGCGGGAAAAATATCCCTGAATTCCGCTCAGGCGATACGGTATCTGTAAAAGTACGTGTTAAAGAAGGTACACGCGAACGTTTACAAGCCTTTGAAGGTATTGTGATCGCAAAACGTAACCGCGGGTTAAATTCTGCATTCACAGTACGTAAAGTATCGCATGGTGAAGGCGTAGAACGCGTTTTCCAAACATACAGCCCGCTAATTGAAAGCGTTGCTGTCGTACGTTTAGGTGACGTTCGTCGTGCAAAACTTTACTATTTGCGTAAACTTGCAGGTAAAGCGGCACGTATTAAAGAAAAAATTCTTACTAAAGCACAACGCGAAGCGATGGAATCAAAACGCGCTGCGTTATTAGCCACTGCTGCCGTGAGCGATGCCGAGTAAGACTGCATTTGTTGCGACCGACGATGCTTTTAAACAACACAGCATCGTCGGCTGATCGTTATATCTTATATGATTTTTTTTATATGGCTTATCCATTAGGCTGTATAGAGAATTGAGACACTCTCCTATCAGCACTCGAGCTTGATGAAGCGCTTCCCATCGGGGGATAAAAGCAGCTCGAATTTAAGTTGCTTCCAAAAACACTCTTAGCCACTGTCTTCAACGCGTTTTTTACCTGAGCAATCTCATTACTATTACAATCTTCTTCTTGCTCATCCATCAAAAACCTTAACTTATTGGGCTCGCTATTAATATCCTTCAGCACCTGGAATATATTTGGCAGAAAAGCTAAGCAGCTGTGTTGATCAAGCATGAGATCGACAAGAAGCCAGAGAAAAGGGTTAATGTTAATTGGGTTGCCCAGCGCTCCATTAGAATTCAAATACGAAATAGTACTATGGAACTCTTCAAGTGTTGAAATATAATTGCGCACGTCTACAGATGGAATCCGTAAAAAGCTCAGGAAACCCGACATGAAATTTAAAAAATCAGGTAATGTAATGGACTCTTTGCTGCCCAACAAAAAGAATAATGGTGCCAACTGGCGCTCCTTCTGATCGAGCTCCATGCAGTGGTACTTGTAGCGACGTGTCTCAAGACGTAAAAATAATTTTGCAATTAAAAATACATGGTTGTGTATCTCAGAGATCTCTGACTCAGAAATATCTATTTTATTTATAGCGCTCCAAACATATTGTAACGACCCTCGCGACTGTTCTGTTTTCATTAACACAGACTCATCGCGTAATGTCTCTAAATTGGCATTGGCTCACTTATTGTTTTGATATTCTTTGATTATAGAATACAAGTTTAAAGGTGCAACAGGAGAAAACGAAGAAATAGCGAGTGCCATTTCGACTTTTCTGCCCGAAGCCATCATTTTAAAATTGCATTGAGTCGAAGACAAAAGTTCGCATCTTCTGGTGTAATCGTTATATAATCTCACATATGCTTATATAAAAAAATATCACGTTTAAAAATTATAAGGAAATAGGCGATGCATAGTAACATTGCTTTTCTTGCCACAGGCGATGAGATCGTCGTCGGTGATATTCTCAACACCAACGCTCAGTCGATGGCGAATACCCTCTTTCATGAACAAATGTACGTTACCGAACATCGCATTGTTCGTGATGATGAAGCCAATATCACCAAAAGCATTTTATCCTTATTAGAAAGTAATGACGCACTCATTATTACAGGCGGCTTAGGCCCCACTACCGATGACCGCACGCGTTTTGCTTTAGCCAAAGCATTACAAAAACCATTAGAGCATCATGAAGAAGTTTGGCAAGCCATTCTCGATCGCTTTCAACTACGTTATGGCACAAAAGACAACGTCCCTGAATCCAACCGACAACAAGCGCTTTTCCCTCAAGGCGCTGAAATTCTTGCAAATCCGAATGGTACGGCGGCTGGTTGTTTATGTCGCTTCGAAAATAAACTCATCTTTATGTTGCCCGGGCCACCGCATGAATGTTTGCCAATGTTTTTAAATTATGTGCTCCCCGTGTTGCAACAAAAACATTTTGGCCAACAATTCCATTTTAAGAATTGGATTATCTCAGGGATTGGCGAGGGTTTTATCGCTGAAAAACTCGAAGCTGCATTAGTTGGGCTGGGTTGCCAAACGGGATATCGCGCTAGCGCAGATCGCGTAATTGAATTTAAATTATTTGCGGATGACGCTGTCACGCTTAATAAAGGTGTCGAGGCTGTTCGTGCAATTTTAACACCCTATTTATCAGAACATAAAACATGAATTTAACAATTAATCATTTGCCTTCTCAAATTGATTTAAGAAAACATTTATCGAATGATAATAAAATATTATATTATCGCTTCAGCGATGAAGAAAAATTGCATTTGGTAAAAAGTATGCAAATTTTTAAAGAAAATCCTTATGTTGATTTTAAAAAAATATTACGCAAATGTAAGACCATAGACATTTCATCTAATTTTTTAAAAATACTCCGTGAAGCAAGCACTAAACCTTTTATCTTTATAGAAAACCTACCCATAGATTCCGTATTACCAAACACGCCAAACAGTGATTTTGATCCTGTAGAAAAAACTTATATCAGCGAGTACATTTTATTGCTATTAAGTTTCTATTTAGAAAGCGCTCCTTATATTAATGTAGGCGAAAAAAATGACAGCGTGATACACAATGTTATCCCTATTATAGGCAAGGAACACGAGGAGTCCGGCGCTGGATCCTTGGCCACTTTTGACTGGCATACTGAAAATATTCATGAAAAATCTCCAACGGATTATTTCACTCTTCTTGCTTTAAGAGGAGATAAAAATGCATTTACGAGTATTTTAGCGATAAAAGACATTGTTAAAAGTTTACCTGATTCGTTGATTCAAAAATTATTAACCACAAAGTTTTTAATGAAAACTGGACAATCTTACACGACAGAATCAAGCATTACTCGAACCATACTAGAGCGTGATGAAAAAGGTGAATTTTCTATTTTTTATAATTCCAACTCATCTCGATGTATTGCCTTAGATGAAGAAGGAAGCCAGGTCTATCAACAACTAAAAGAAAAAATAAATGCCTTGCGAATATTTTCTATTGACTTGAGACCAGGGGACGCCTTGATTATTAACAATCATAAAGCCTTACACAAACGAGATGGCTTTAAAATAAGCACTCCTGAAAATGAACGACGCTGGCTACAAAGAATCTATTTACGGAAAGAAGCAAAATGAACTTGTATCATGAATTTCTGACAAACATTCATTTTTTATCTCATAATTATTTTATACTGTTTTCTTATTTAATCTTTATGGGGTTTTTATCTGGTTTTATTGATGCCATTGCCGGTGGCGGTGGATTAATTAGCTTACCTGCGCTCATATTAACCGGCATGCCAATTTCAGAAGCATTAGGCAGCAGTAAATTACAAGGCAGTGTAGGAACGGGCGTCGCTGTTTATAAATATTATCGAGAAGGACTCATTCAATTTTCGACGGTTTGTCGCGGACTTATCATGGGACTCATTGGCGCGGTATGTGGCGCATGTCTTGTGAATTATGTATCGAATCAATTCATGCAATTTATTGTTCCTTTTTTACTTCTGGGCGTGTTTGTATTCAATTTTTTTCAAAAAAGTTTAGGCGTTCATCCGGGCGTTAAACGATTGCCTGAACATATATTTTTCCCTGTTTTTGGATTTATATTAGGATTTTACGATGCCTTTTTCGGGCCTGGCACCGGCAATTTTTGGATCATTAGCATCGTATTTTTTTTAGGATATACTTTTTTAGAAGCCTCGGGTTATGCAAAAATTCTAAACTTGAAAAGCAACCTATTCTCATTAATTATTTTTATCTTCTACGGAAAAGTCAATTTTCTGCTTGGAATTGTCATGGCTATTGGCCAGATGCTTGGTGGTTACTTAGGCGCACATGCCGTTATTTTAAAAGGCTCTAAGCTCGTAAGGCCATTTTTCTTGAGCGTTGTTTTCATTAATATGATGGTTACGTTTTACACACTAATGCCTAATTTCATGGATATAATCGGCAAATTTTCTATAATATGATGAATATAAAACGTCACATAAGGTGATATGTGCTGAGTATACTCGTTAAACTTTGTTTAATTCAAAAAATTCTTGAATAATTCCCAGCGCATAATGACTCGCCACTTCCTTTAAAAAAGCACCAAAATCAATTGCCGCAGAATGATTCGCATTATCAGAAATCGTGCGAACCACCACACAGGGTTTATTGAGTTCGAAACACACTTGTGCAACAGCAGCGCCTTCCATTTCGACACAGCCGAGTAATACATCTTGCTCACTTCGAATACGGTGATGGATGTCGTTTAGCACGATCGCATCTTGAATAAATTGATCGCCACTCGCAATCGTTGCAAAATGAACTTTAGGAGAAGCAATACTAAATTTTTCAAGCGAGTTTTTAGTAACGTGCATTTCCAAACCATGCTCTAAAAAGTTCTCGGTAGCGCTAAGTAATTTTTTGGCAAGTTTTTCATCGGTTTCAAATAATGCTTTATTTAATATGGCGACTTCATGAGGTTTATAAAAAGGTTGAACATCAACATCATGTTGTAACAAAAAGTCTGCGACCACAACGTCGCCAACATTGACATTGGGATTACCAGCACCTGCAACGCCCATGAACAAAACGTATTCAACATCAAAGTTATCAATCAACAATGTGGCGGTAATCGATGCAGCGACTTTGCCAATCTTTGACAGTACTAACACAATTTCTTGGCCAAACAACTTGCCTTGATAATAGTCTCGACCACCAATCATACTGGTTTTTTCGATTTTCATAGCCTCTTTTAATAAAGCTACTTCTTCGTGCATTGCGCCCATGATGCCGATCATTGTTTATCTCCCCAGATTTTTGTCATAAAAAAACCCCAGTATTTTTTATCAAAGACTGGGGTTTTTTATTATCAATCAGAATTAAGCTTTTTTCGCTTTTTTCTTTGCAGCTTTAGCAGGTTTTGCTTTTTTGCTTGTTTTCTTTGCTTTCTTATCAAAGCTTTTTTCGAACTGAGCCAATGCTTGATTCACGGCTTTCTCGATTACAGCTTCACGTGCAATTTCACGTTGTTCGAATTGATCAAATGCCGCATGAATCGCACTGTTGTAAGTCGCTTCTACTGCATTTTTCAATTCAACTTTATGCGTTGCTTTAAGTGCTTTCAATTCTGCTTTTAGATTTTTAATTTCTAATTTTGCATCTTTTGCTACAGAAGTAGATTTAACTGCTTTAGTTGATTTTACCATTTTTTTTAGCTATAGATAAATCATTCATATAAAAAGCATGCTGT
>JAZKAS010000007.1:0-15622 GCA_040389005.1 Pseudomonadota bacterium | reverse complement strand
ATCTCGACCAAGTTGGTTCACGCACATTTCCTTCACTCGCAGGCAATAAAATGCCTATTTGTCCGTCGCTTGAAACAATCGCTAATGTACGTTCTGTCGCATACAAAATCAATTTGCCATTTGACGAAAACTTAGGTGATTCGTCATGATTATCGTGCGTTAAAATTTGGAAGTGATCGGTGTCCAAATTCTGAATCGCAATATTAAACCCATTTTTGTCACGATGCAAAACTGCGATTTGTTTGCCGTCTGGAGACACATTGGCGCTGGCATTATAGTCACCAACATACGTTAACCGTTCAACGCTTTTCTTGGCAAAAGAGTATTCATAAATTTGCGGATTACCGCCACGATTCGAGGTGAACACCAAACTTTGGCCATTGGGCATATAACACGGCTCAGTGTCAATCGAATATCCTTCTGTCAGACGCGTGATAGCACGAGTAGATAAATCAATCGTATACAATTTTGCATATCCTGTTTGCGAAGACACGAATGCAAGCTGTTTGCCATTGGGTGACCACGCAGGTGCACCGTTAATGCCCGCTAATGCCGTCACTTGTTGCAATGCTCCTGTGCGAATATTAGCGATAAAAATAGCGGGCAAGGTTTTTTGAAACGAAACAAACGCAATTTGTTGACCATCTGGCGACCAAGACGGCGACATCATGGGCTGATTCGAATTCGCGGCAGATTGCGCATTGTAACCATCATAATCCGAAACCATCAGATGATAATCAGGTTGTGTTTTTGTTTTGCCCGGTTGAACCAAAATATAGGCAATTTTTGAAGTAAAAACACCCGGAACGCCTAACAACGCTTGATACACTTCATCACTAATTTGATGACCTAAACGACGCAATTGAGCTTTTTGTACCGTATAACTTTTGGTTAATAAGACAGATGCTGGCGTTACTTTGCCGCCTGTTTGGCCTTTGTATAAATTCACCAGACTCATATCAACGCGATATTGATCAGATCCCATAGGTGTAATACTACCGATCACCACGTATTGCGCCGCCAACCCGTGCCAATGCGCAAGTTGAATTTCCCCAACGGACGTGGGTGTTTCCGGCAAACCTCCTCCGGTTAAAACAGAAAACTCGCCGCTATTGGTTAAATCATGCGTCACAACAGCAGAAACTTGCAAATCTTCAGGCAAAGTGGTTACATTCTTAAAGGGCACAATGGCAATGGGTAATGCTGATCGAGTCCCTTGAGTGAGCTCTAAATTGATTAATGCTTGCGCTGAGGTGATTACAAAAAAAGACAGCAGTAAAAACAGGTAATATCGCATTTTCATAAAATCTGGCTCACAAGACAATGATTACGCTTGATTTTACATGGTGCACGTAAAAACAACTAGATATTATTAGCCGTATGTCAAAAAAACTTAAATTTTTTATTAAAAAAGTTTTTGATTTCAGAAAACCTTAAAGAAGTTCTATTAAACTTACCAAAAAAATAAAAAAAACATTATGTTCTATTCAAAATCTCGTCCATATAGGCCCACTAATATAGTCACCGTAGCTTGTTACAATAACAATAATGACGATATAGAAACTGATCAAACCCCGGTTGCTGAGCCAGTCCATCCAGCTCTCGATCCTATTTTAATCTACCCAGCTCCTGTGCCCATTACTGCATATCAATATTGGAACGAATCTTTAAATCGATATGCTCAAAGATTACATCAGCAAATCAAACCACTTGCAGAGTTATTGAATAGCAGCCTTAACAGATATGTGTATTTCATAACCCCAGTCATTGGGATGCTTTCAGCCATTTCCGTCCCTATGTTCATCCTTTATTTAGAAGATAGGTATTCACATCTTGATCACCCCTACACCTTAGTACAACAAATTTTTACTGCTTTGTTGCCTTGGATAGTTGTTGGCAGTTGTCGCATATGGCTGCTACACAATACCATTATCGGCAGAATAGAGCGCCAGTTAGATACGCCGCTATCAGATGAAATTGCCGCCAATGATTCTTGGCATATTTTTATCGCTTTTATTGCCAACTTATCAAGCGTTACCAATGCAATGCTTGTGGTTTTAATGAGCCTTGCCGGCTCTTCAAACAATCCTGTATCCCCCGCTTTATGGACAGCTGCTGTTTTAGCGGGCGTGTCAAATGGTATTACGACGATATACACAGAGGTAGCAGCCGCATTTCGTAAACATGCGGAGGTTTGTAACGAGCGCAATCGACCCATCAGCATGCTTTTCCATCAACCCTTATTTCAACCTTTTGCAGCCCGCGCTTTGCTTTGCGGCCATTTAATTATGATAAGTTACCCCACCATCAATGGGTGGTTACGTGCTTATACCGGCGCAAGTTTATTCAAAAACGCATTAGTTTCTTTCGGCGCATCCAATGCAACAGCGAAAGGCTTAGCGGTCATCGTGGGCTACCTTATCTACAGCGCAACAGCATTTTCCTTAACGCATCTTAAGGTCGAAGAAATTAACGAATACCTCGTTCACGCAAGATATGATTTTGACTTAAGAAATTATTGGGAGCACCAGGATAATCTCACAAAATTCATATTCCAGGCTACTTCAGGAATATTGTTTTTTTGGCATTTAGCTAACAGGGTTGGGATCAACGCCAGCGTGCGCACTGTCACATTTATCCATCAGCTTGGTCTAATTGCATTTATAACATGTTCCGTTATCGAATTTTGTTCTATGCCTTCTAACAACAAACACTCATTACTTCATCACCTCTCTTCAAACACAAATAGGTCACGCCTTAATGTTCCTGTTGTTTTTTTTGCAGCAAGTGCGAGCCTGATAGAAGCCATTGCCACAAAAGGTATCCTAGAAAAATCTATTTCTGGAATAAGACGAAGGTATGAAGTCCACCCTGAACCCGCCGCAAACCCGATGCCCTAAGCAATTTGCTCAGGCTTTAGCGTTAAGCTAAATTGTTTAAAGACCGCAGCAGCATCAGCATCGGGTGGTACGGGAAGTGGCGATGCTTTATAAACCGCAGCCACCGCAGATTGATCGAGCAATGCGTTACCGCTGCCTTTCACGACTTGCACGTTCGTCACTTGACCGCCAGTGCCTAAAGTGATGACGAGCTGAGTCGCTAGACTGGGCTCTGTTCCTGGTGGCACCAACCACGTTTGTCGAATGGCTTCTAAAATCAAGCCTTTGTATTGATCAACCACGCCATTAATCGCTTCAGAACGTTGTTGTGCAATCGCAGCTTGTTTAGCAGCAATTTTTTTCTGAAGTGCTGCCGCCGCTTCATATTGTTTTTGCTGCTGTTCTTTAAGTTTTTTAGCGTCTTCAACGGCTTTTTGTGCTTTTAATTTATCGGCTTCTTCTTTATCTTTAATTTTTTTTAACTTTTCTTCTTCCGCTTTTTTCTGTTTTTCTAACTCAGCTAAACGTTTTTTCTCAGCATCATCTTTAGCTTTTTGTAAGGCAATCGCTTTGTCTTCTTCTACTTTTTTCTGCGCCGCAATTTTTTCATCTTCAACGCGTTTTTGTTCAGCCACACGTTTTTCTTCTGCTTGTTTGATTTTTTCCTGCGCTTGTCTTTGCTTTTCTGCTTCTGCTTGTTGCTGTTGAATTTTTTGATCTTCTATTTTCTTTTCAACGGCTTTTACTTGGGTATTTTCAATCGCTGTTGCGTGAATAATTTTTTCACCTTTATTGACGATTGGCGGTTGTTGCGATTGATTCATGCTAAACAATAAAAGCGACAACAAAACAATATGTAAAACAAGTGATAAAAAAAACTGACGCATTAAGATTTATCCTGAAGCGCTTGCGGTGTTTCGGTAATTAAACCGACATTATCGACACCCGCTTGTTGCAATAACGCCATCGCTGTCACCACGGCGCCATAATTGACTGCTGCGTCTCCGCGAATTAAAACTTGTCGCGTTAATCCTGCTTGTTTTGCCATATCCACACTGCTGGAAACTAAATTCACAAGCGCGCGCGACGTCATCGGTTTATTGGGCTCGGGCGCCGTATTTAAATAATATTGCCCTTGTTTGTCGACTGAAATAATCATCGGTTGCTGATTTTTTTCTTGGATCGCATTGGCTTTTGTTTTCGGCAAAGTGACTTTAACCCCTTGCGTTAACAGCGGCGTGGTAATCATGAAAATAACGAGCAAAACTAACATCACGTCGATATACGGCACGACATTGATTTCTGACATGGGGCGTTTTTTAGGGCCTTTATGATGCTTCATAATTGATCTCATTATCCGCATTTAATTCTGAATATAACGCTTGATGCAATAACAAAGAAAACCGATCTTCAAATTGCTCGAATTCTTCGGCGATTTGATTCACTCGGGTTGAAAAAAAGTTATACGCCAACACTGCCGGAATCGCGGCAAACAAACCAACGGCTGTGGCCACCAACGCTTCGGCAATCCCCGGCGCAACCATCGCAATCGTCACTTGCTGCGCTTCTGACAAACTACTAAACGCTGACATAATACCCCACACGGTACCAAATAAGCCGACATAAGGACTCACCGAGCCGATACTCGCTAATACCGACAAATTCTTTTCAAGCTTCATCACTTCCTTGGCATGCGCGACTTTCATTGCGCGCTCTGCACCTTCCATAACAAAGGTTCGATCACGTGAAGCGATTTTTCTCACCCGTAAAAACTCACTGAAACCTGCTAAAAAAATATGCTCAATACCAGCATGAAATTTAGCCGTTTTTTTCACTTCTTGAAAAAACGCGGTTAAATCTTTGGTTTTCCAAATTTTAGCGTCAAACTGATGTATTAAACGCTCTACTTTTTTATAAAAAGTACGTCGTTGCAAAATAAATGTCCAAGAAATAATTGAAGCAGCTACTAGAATCAGCAGGACGCATTTAACAACCCCACCCGCTTGCCAAAAATATTGCAACACATCGCCGTTACCCATGAAAACCTCAATACTTAGAATGATGTGCGTTATCTTATCAGGGGTAGGAAAATAGAACAATCATCAGATTAAAACAAAGATTCCTGGGTTGCACCATCTACTTTAAAAGAATTTCTTTACTAACGATGAAATATTTGGCCTGACTTAGCTTTTACAAATAAAACTTTGCCGGCGGCTTAAGGATTGCTTCATATTGCCCTGCTAAAATTTGACGCATGTTTATTTTTTTCGGCGACAAAATGACAAAAAATCAGGCGAAGAAAGGCGTACGCGGGAAAACTAGACCTGTAAAAGCATATTACCCCCTAAATACAGATAAAGTTTCTAGAAACTTAGACCGTCTCACGTTAACGAATAGAGAGCTAAAAAAAAGCTTTTTAACCGCTTGTAGAGACGGCGATCTCAGCAGCATACGTCAACACCTCCTTGATGGGAGAGGGGATTGGAGCTCTCAAAAAGATGAGCATGGAAATAATGGCTTAATGCTGCTTCTATTACATCATCACCCTGACGCAGCAGCATTTTTATTATCTCCGCCTTATCGCACAGAAATTAGCCAGCTAGACAGCTTTGCCTCTGCAAGTAATCATCATCAAGAAACCCCACTACTTATAGCACGCCAAAACAATTGGCCAGAGGTCTATAAAAGAATACTGCTTATTAACACCCTACTTGTTGAGCGCTTATTTGAAAAAGAAAATGATGATGAATTATATTCAGCATTTTTTACTGCATGCGCACGTGGGCGTGAGGAAATTGTTGCGCTTTTTCTGCAAGAAGGAAATTTTGAACCTTTCAAACCCGATAAAAGCGGCACTACTGCTTTGATGGTAGCTTGTCAATATAGTCATACTGAAATTGCGCGCACTTTATATGAATCTGGCGCCGATCCTTATGAAAAAAACAAGCAAAACGAATTTGCTATTACTCTCGCATATCATGCAGGCAATATAGAATTACTGAAATTATTCACAGTTGCCAAACAACCTTATTATAAAAATTTATCAGAGCGCGCGAAAAAACACATTGATAGTGTACTCGCTTCTGATTTTGATTTTGTTTTCAATTGGTGCGCTATTTACGAGCTAGATTCAGAAAGCACCGAAACGAAAATTGCAAGAGCCCAGAAAATAATTAATCAAACTCAAAGTGCTACTCAGCTTATCTTCGCTTTGCTATCGTTCGAACAAAATAGAGAACAATTAATTAAGGGCATCGATCATCCCATAAAATGGCTAGCACTTGTTCTTGCACGCCAAAATAATTATGCTGTTGACGATACAGGCATTGTCCTAACTTTACGCAATCACACCGCCCTCAGTGATCATGGTGCTTTTTTGGCGGCATGCAAGAGCAGGGATATCTATATTATTAAGATTTTCCTACACCCCGTAATATGCGTCGTTAATATTTCTGATGAACAATTATTATCTATCATTAATACTCATCTTCGAGATAATCCCACACGTTTTTCACGTGATTTTATAATGTGTAAACTTGAAGAGTTACAAAAAAGCAATACCGGATCATATAATTTCACAAGTAGATCGACGCTCTATCAGCCAGCATCAAATTCTGGTAAGGGGCCTCATAACCCGAGGGTTAGGTTGGGTTGAGGTTGTATAGGCAGGTACTCTATTTAAAACAAAGACTCCCGCCCTACACCATCCGCTTTCGCAGAAGAAGATAAACCAAAATGCACATAGGCATGTTTTGTCGCCAGGCGTCCGCGTGCGGTGCGCACCATAAACCCTTTTTGAATGAGAAATGGCTCGATCACATCTTCAATTGTGCCGCGCTCTTCACCAATGGCTGCGGCTAAACTATCCACGCCAACCGGGCCGCCATCAAATTTTTCAATTAATGCCAGAAGAATTTTTCTATCCATGACATCAAACCCTTCGTGATCAACATCAAACAAACTCAACGCATCGCTTGCAACTTGCTGTGTAATAACGCTGTCTGCACGTACTTGCGCAAAATCCCGCACGCGGCGCAATAACCGATTAGCAATTCGAGGTGTTCCGCGCGCGCGTTTGGCCAATTCATGCGCACCGGCTTCTTCAATGGTAATATTTAAAATGGCGGCTGATCGCGACACAATATGCGTTAAATCTTCAATCGAATAAAATTCTAAACGCTGAATAATGCCGAAACGATCACGCAATGGCGATGTTAATAAACCTGCACGCGTTGTCGCACCCACCAACGTAAACGGCGGCAAATCTAATTTAATGGAACGTGCGGCTGGTCCTTCGCCGATCATAATATCGAGTTGATAGTCTTCCATCGCGGGATATAAAATCTCTTCAACAACAGGACTTAAACGATGAATCTCATCGATAAACAAAACATCATGTGGTGCAAGATTAGTCAAAAGCGCAGCTAAATCTCCGGCACGCTCTAACACAGGGCCAGAAGTACTTTTAACCGAAACACCCATTTCATAGGCAATAATATTGGCCAGCGTGGTTTTACCCAAACCTGGTGGGCCAAAAATGAGCGTATGATCCAATGCTTCTTTGCGACCACGTGCCGCATCGATAAACACTTGCATTTGATCACGTACTTGCGGTTGCCCAACATAGTCTTGTAATAAACGTGGACGTAGCGATACTTCCAACGCTGCTTCTGTCGTTTGAATTTCAGGGTTGACCATGCGTTCGTCGATAATGCTCATGATTGATATCAATTGAATTTTTAGAAAGCATATCACAAAAAAACAGGTAAACAGCTTTATTTTTTATATCGATAAATGATGATTACGCCATTACCCGCTGTAACACCTGACGAATAATCGTTTCGCACGATAAATCCGTCGTGTCAATTTGGCCCATCGCTTTACTCGCTTCTTGAGGCTTGTACCCAAGCGCCACTAACGCACTTAAAGCTTCTTGAACCGCTGAATTGCTTGAAGCTGGAATATTATGATTAAGCGGCATGGAAAGAACGGTATCATCTAAGCGATCACGCATTTCAATAATTAAACGTTCAGCGGTTTTTTTACCGACACCGGGAACGCGCGTTAAACCAGCGACATCATTTTGTGTAACACAAATCACAAACGCATTCGGATCAAAATTCGATAAAATCGTCAACGCAAGTTTGGGGCCAACGCCATTCACTTTAATTAAATTACGAAAAAAAATACGTTCGCGCTCTTCAAAAAATCCATACAAAAGATGTGCGTCTTCACGGACGACTTGATGAATATGTAATACCACAGGCTGATCGAGTTCCGGCAATTTATAAAATGTACTCATCGGCGCTTCGATTTCATACCCCAAACCATTAGCAAGCTCAACGACCAACCACGGCGCGCGCTTTTCAACTAATATTCCACGCACTCTGCCGATCATCGAATACTCCCAATTTTATCACCTGCGCTGAGGAGGAGTATAACTACTCACAGATGAGTTCGCCACCATCACCTCTAACATAGATAACTCATCAGGGTTTTTTGCTATTAAAGCAGTTTTCGAATCTGTAAAATCATTGCGTTGGTAAAAATTGCTTGAACACCATTGAAAGCTCTCTTGGACAGATGTCGCAATATTTTGCCAAAAATCTACATAATCTTGACGAGTTGGAAACAATAACTCAGAGGCTTTCCAGCGGAATGCACATAGCAACAAGTGGAGCAGTTATCACCGCCCCCGTAGAATGGCAATTCGCAAATTGTCTCATCAACAAAGTCCAAGCACCCACAAATAAAGAAGCAGATAAATACGCTGCATCATATCCAGGTTTTTTTAATTCAGGTGATAACATATATAAAACTAAACACGCGCCAAACACAAGGCACGTCATTGTTCCATGGCCTGTCATATCTGCATTTTTATCCGGTGATTCATAGCAACTGTCCACACCAAAACCCACATTCATCAGTTGCATATAAAAATTAGCTACTTGATTTCCAGGCGTAAGATCGTAAGCTGGCTGACCTGCTTCTGCGGCAAAATGCACTGGACGATAAGACTCTGCTGCTGAAGTGACATAATTTTGAATCGCAAATCGAGACCCCACAATCGCCAAAGTCATCGGAACACTTACACCGTGTGTCGTTTTTAATAACCACGCTTTCCAGGCCTTGGAATCAAGCATCTCAGCGCGCCATGTTTTCCAAGCTTCGGAATCAAACATTTCAACGCACCATATTTTCCAATCTCTAACATCTTGATTCACCGTACGCGACACGGCTACATTCAATAAAAACCAAACTCCAATGATCGAAGGCCAAACATAAAACGCGTAGCTTAATTGCTCAAATAATTTTTTTGCTTCATCCGAAAAAGGATTGTGCGCATTCGTATATTCAGAGCTCATGACTTTAGGAAAGTTATCTGCCGTCAATGAAAGCACTGCGTATCCAACAATATTAAGAATCACTTCCACACTTAATGATAAAGCTAAATAATGAAGTTTTTCGCTCACTTTCGCATCCGGTGATGCTGCCTGCCAATTTAATTGTAGTGATAAAAGAATGGGAGGCAACAACATTAAACTAACCGCCAACGCTGGACTACTTCCTTCCGCCTGCCCGTTATCTCGATCACTAAAACCAATGACAATCGTTTGAATAATGGCTTGCATACTTATCAAACCCATCTGCACAAGCAATTGATGCCTCATCCAAAATGTCACCACTGGCTGCTCTAGCTCAGAGCTAGAAGTAGATTCAGATTCAGATGCTGACCTTCTATCACTTAATCGTTGTTCCAAAGCGTGCTCGACAGCATCATAATTATTCCAATTATTCCAATCATTCTGACCTTCAGAGTTATTATTATCAGAATTAACCTCAAGATTTAGCATACCTTCTTCCATCATTATCAACTTGATATCTTTATAGTTGATAAAACTTAAAAGTTTCTTATGAGGCAATAAAAATTAACGCAATCTTTTATATCGCATTTTAACTGCAACACCTTTCATGTTTTGCAATCCTTGGCGGGTATAAGCGTGACACAATGCAATAGCCAATGCATCGGCAGCATCGACCTGCGGTTTTTCTTTAAGATTTAACAATATTTGAATCATATGTTGTATTTGCTCTTTGGTGGCTGCACCATAACCTACAACTGATTTTTTGACTTGTCGTGCAGTGTATTCATGAATGGATAATCCATGCAACGCAGCGGCCGCAATCGCAGCGCCTCGCGCTTGACCGAGCTTGATCGCAGTACCTGGATTTTCATGAAAAAACAGTTGTTCAACAGCAGCTTCTTCTGGCAGAAACGTTTGCACTAATTCGGCAATAACTTCATGAATTTTCTTTAATTTATTGCCCAACGTTTCTTTTTCAATACGAATACACCCACAGGCAATAAATGTATATTGATTATTGGGTTTTGCATGAATTAAACCGTAGCCTGTAATGCGAGATCCGGGATCAATCCCTAAAATGATACTCAACACTTCTCCAAATCATTTATTCATAGCTTATTTATACGTTAAATTACTCTTAAACACCATATATATGGTCAAAATAATTACAAACAACTAGATGTTGCGTAAAAATACAAAAAATATTCAATTTTTGTTCAAAAAATTGTTTACTGTTTTAAATAAAAACATATAATGCGCGAGAAAATAACAATAATAAGGTTCTACCTCATGACAAAAAGAAAATTATCATCAACCGAAATCAAGGATATCATTTGTGAATACGAGACGCTGAAGGCATCGATAGATTTGCTGAAAAGCAGAAAAAGCACAATGCCCCAAAACGAATTATCAGAACGATTGAGGCTTACAGGAGAAATCAGAACATTAGAACAAAGGTTTCAAATCGTAGCCGCTAGTTATCACGATTTACCTGATTCAGACAGCGATTACGCAAAACGCAGAAAAATCTCCGAACTCATGAAAGGCCAAACACAAATGTGCGTGTATTTTCAAAATAAAGAAAATATCAAGAACACAAATCAGCAGCCAGAAGTCGCCGCCAACCCGTCAATTTAACTACAATAAAAAACGGCCAGTGACTACATGCAACTGGCCGTTATCTTTTAAGATAGTCTTTAAAAAAATTATGACAACTGAGCCATAATTTCCGGCGCAATATCCGCATTTGTATAAACATTTTGAACATCGTCTAAATCTTCAAGCATATCCACCAGCGCCATCAATTTTTCCGCGCCCTCTTTATCGAGCGCCATCATGGTTGCTGCAACTTGTGTCACTTCCGCAAACTCTGATTTTAAACCTTGTTTTTCTAGTACAGTTTTAATTTCTTCAAAAGATTCCGCCGTCGTAATGACCGTGATATTACCGTCATCATCAGTTTCAATATCGTCCGCACCAGCTTCTAAAGCAATTTCCATCACTTTATCTTCATTCACACCCGCAGAAAAACCAATATGCCCTTGCTTGCTAAATAAATATGAAACTGAGCCATCTGTGCCTAAATTGCCGCCACGTTTGGTGAATGCATGACGCACTTCGCCGACGGTACGATTACGGTTATCGGTTAAACAATCCACCATTACCGCAACACCCGAAGGGCCATATCCTTCGTAGCGCACTTCTTCCATGTTATCCGTATCAAGACCACCTGCGCCGCGTTTGATGGCGCGATCAATGGTGTCGCGTGTCATATTCGCAGAAAGTGCTTTATCTACCGCTAATCGCAAACGTGGATTACTGGCAGGATCACCACCACCCATTTTTGCAGAAATGGTAATTTCACGAATATGTTTCGTAAATATTTTACCGCGTTTTTTATCTTGTGCACCTTTACGATGCTGAATATTCGCCCATTTACTATGGCCAGCCATTATCGATCTCTCCAAAAACAACTATAAAATAGTTCATTATACATTGTTTTATAGGCGTAACAAACACTCAACGTCTGACATGAAATTATTTTAGCCTCAGTTCACCTTGCTCTTTCTTATCATTCGCAGCACATGAATCTAAATCAAATACAGCAGCGTGAAATCCTATTTGTCGCATTGCTTCAGCGCTCACCGCAAGGGGATTAAACGGGGGAATTTCCGCATGAACAAAACGCACGAGATTCGATGAAGATTTAATCATTAAGACAGGCAGATTAGTTTTTTGATTAACTGACACAACAACCTGAATGTTACTTATGTGATTTAGAATATGCTGCTTTAAACTATGTAATTCATTGAGTGATTCTTTATTTCTTAATGTAAGCCAAATAACGGGTTCTTTATCTTTTTCTACGCTCTGTTTCCATTCACCTTCACTTTTCGATGGATTATAAATTTTTCGCGCCTCTTCGAGCAAACAACGCTTTAAACAATATAGCTTGGGGTCTATGACAACACCTGTGTCTTTCATAAAAAGTATAGGTGAACGATTACGCCAATATTGGGGCCCATAGTTAATATAGAGTTCTTCGTTTGCTTTTATTGCTCTCTTCGCTTCAAGAAGCGCTAGGCTTTGATAACCCATAGGCACATCAATTGTGCTAAAATTTGCAGTTGCCACTTGATCTTTCGTTTCACTAGAAGCAAACAAAACTTCTGACTGCAAAGCTTCATCGCTAAATGCATGCGATATAAAGCCACCAAAATTCCTAAAGTTTACACTTGTGCAAAAATACTCAACACCATGAGGATCTTTAAATGTCGAAAAAGCATATTGGTCACCCTTTACAGAAGAAAACACACATTGGCTGCCATATATCATTTGTTCACCAGCGGAAATATCTTCTATCGCAACAACTTTAAAGCCGCCCATGTCATTTTGCATAGGCGTAATAGCTAATTTATTACCCATTTCACAGGATTCTCGACTAAAAGCAGAGAGACGGTCATAACCCGCCTGAGGAACATTATATTTGCCTTGCGCCCAAAACGCGTTAGTCCATTTTTTTATGCCTAGTTTTGCAAGCGTTTCTTCATTAAGAGGCCACTGCTCAAGTGGCCCATTGAGGGGTTTATAATTAATAGAGTCAGGCAAAACATCTATCTCTTCCGGCTTATATTCTGGCATATTAGCAATCCTAATAAAGTACAATTATTGTTTATCATAGCCAAATTAACTTAAATTGGACTTAAATAATAATTATTTTAAATTTACTTTTATACTCAGTTCTTGCAATTGTTTCATATCAACCGGCGACGGCGCACTCGTCATCACACAACTCGCAGTTTGTGTTTTTGGAAATGCGATAACATCGCGAATAGAAGTTGTATTCGTTAACAACATCGTAATTCGATCTAACCCAAAAGCAATTCCGCCATGCGGTGGGCAACCGAATTTTAGTGCATCAAGTAAAAATCCAAATTTCGCTTGTGCTTCTTCTTCACCAATGCCCAATAATTCAAATACTTTTTGTTGCATTTCAGATTGGTGAATACGAATCGAACCACCACCGACTTCATAACCATTAATCACCATATCATAACCACGTGAAATCAATTCACCCGGCGATGTTGTTAAGTCATCCAGTGATTTCAATACAGGCGCGGTAAACGGATGATGCAATGAATTCCAACGCCCATCGGCGAGCTCAAACATAGGGAAATCCACGACCCACAAAGCCGCCCATTCACACGAATACATTTTTCTATCGTGACCAATCTTCGAACGCAACGCGCCTAAAGATTCATTAACGATTTTAATTTTGTCCGCAGCGAAGAAAACAATATCACCCGTTTTTGCATCAACGCGTTTTAACAATTCGTTCACAGTATTTTCTGGAATAAATTTAATGATTGGAGACTGCAAACCTTCCATGCCTTTATCAAGATCATTTACTTTGATATAGGCCAATCCTTTCGCGCCATAAATACCAACTAGCTGCGTGTAATCATCAATTTCTTTACGTGAAATATCGGCGCCGCCTGGGATTTTTAATGCAGCAACCCGGCTGGCCGAATCATTTGCTGGCCCGCTGAATACTTTGAAATCCACTTCACGCATAAGATCTGCCACTTCAACAAATTCTAATGGAATGCGCATATCTGGTTTATCGCTACCATATTTCCACATCGCATCTGCGTACGTCATATGCGGCAATGATTCTGGCAAATTGACATTCAAAATCGTTTTGAAAATTTTACGCATCATGGTTTCGACAAGAGTTTGAATATCGGATTCATCAATAAACGACATTTCAATATCGAGCTGCGTAAATTCAGGCTGCCTATCGGCGCGTAAATCTTCATCACGGAAACACTTAACAATTTGATAATATTTATCCATGCCCGACATCATCAACAATTGTTTAAAGAGTTGTGGCGATTGTGGTAATGCAAAAAATTCACCCGGATGTACACGACTCGGCACCAAGTAATCACGCGCGCCTTCAGGCGTTGATTTGGTTAAAAAAGGCGTTTCAACATCGACAAATCCTTGTTCGTTCAAATACTCACGCATGATTTTAGTAATATTCGCACGTGTGCGTAAACGTTGTGACATTTCACTACGGCGCAAATCGAGATAACGATATTTTAAACGCACTTCTTCGCTAATGGCTTGTTGTTCGTCAATACGAAATGGCACCGGTTCCGCAGTATTTAAAATCTCTAAGGTTTCGGCGACAATTTCAATTTTCCCGGTTTTGAGTTTATCATTCACCGTGCCTTCTAAACGCGGACGTACTTGCCCATAAACTTGCAACACAAATTCATTACGAATTTTTTCAGCAGTTGCAAATGTCGCTTCTTGATCAGGATTAATAACGATCTGCAATAATCCTTCGCGATCTCGTAAATCAACAAAAATCACGCCTCCATGATCGCGACGTCGATGCGCCCAACCAACCACCGTTACTTTTTGACCCAACAAACGTTCAGTCACTTCACCACAATAATGTGTACGTTTCATAATAATCCTCATCTACAATAAAAAAAATTAAGGATGAACCACCCCTAAAGAAATCACATATTTCAACGCTTGATCCACGCCCATATCCAGCGGGATAATTTCTTCTTCGCGCGCGAAAATAATAAAACCTGACGTTGGATTTGGCGTTGTTGGCACAAATAATGTAATCACGCCGGCTTGGCTAATTTGCGAATTGAATGCTTCATTGCCTTGACCAGTTTGCAAAGCAATCGTCCACAAACCTTTGCGCGGATATTCCACTAAATACACTTTGCGAAACGCCTGACCTTTAGTGAACATCGTATCGAGCAATTGTTTGACACCTAAATAAATCGTACGCACCAAAGGAATTTTGCTAATAAACAAATTCCACCAAGCCATTAATTTTTTGCCGACAAAATTGGCGGTCAAAATGCCGGTGAAAAAAATAATTAACAGCGTCAGAATAATGCCAAACCCGGGAATATCGACACCAAAATGAAAATATTTTGATGCGGTGTGATAAATACTGGTAATAAATCCAAACAAAAAGTTGATCGCCAAAAGCGTAACAACAATCGGAATCCAAGCGATTAAGCCAGAGATAAAATAGCGTCGAAGGGTCGCGAACATGAATTAATCCTCTTTTTTAGTCGTTTCTTTTGGGGTATCCACCGGCGCTTTGGGCTTATCTTTAAAATCTGTCGCATACCAACCCGTGCCTTTCAGCTGAAAGCCAACGGCTGATATCTTTTTGCGCAAGCTCGATTTGCCACATTCTGGGCATTCAACCAAAGGTTCGTCATTGATTTTTTGGATTTTCTCTAACTCTTGGCCACAATTTTCGCATAAGTATTCGTAAATAGGCACGGTAAAACGCCCTCTTTGTCATAGTTTGATTCAAAAAGTAAGTGATTA
>JAZKAS010000006.1:25327-52558 GCA_040389005.1 Pseudomonadota bacterium | reverse complement strand
TAATACGCGGGATGTGTTTGCGCATCGGCAAGATTGAGCAATTCTTTTTGTGTTGCAATGATTCCAATTAACCCATGATCAAGATCAAGTTTAATAGAATCGATTGATTTAACTTTGTGCCCCTTCGTCGCGAGCATAACCAGTTGAGACAAATGGTGATCTACTAAAAAAAGTGCGCAGGCATCCGCTTCAATACTTTCACGCACACGTTGAACAAGAATCAGCACGGCCTCATCAAAATCATGCGCATTGCGAATTTCTTTCATGATCTTATCTAAAATGGCTAACATAGTGTTTAGTCCATTATTTCGCTTAACGGCGGTGGGGTTGGGGGCGTAGCTTGCCCTTGTTCTACTTTTCCACCTCTATGACGAAATACATAAGAAGAAAATGCTTTTAAAGCACGATGATAAACTTGTTTTTTGAAAGCGATGACTTCTTTCATAGGATGCCAGTAGCTCACCCATTGCCAGTCGTCAAACTCAGGTTTTTCAGATAAATTAAAATTAAATTTGGTTTCGTTGCCAATAAATTTTAATAAAAACCATTTTTGTTTTTGCCCAATACACAAAGGCTCCGAGCGATGACGGATTAAATGCTTGGGAAGACGGTAATAAAGCCATTGTTTAGAGACTGTCACAATTCTGACATCTTCAGGATCTAAGCCTGTCTCCTCTTTGAGCTCTCGAAACATCGTTTGTTTAAGCGTTTCACCTTCATTAACGCCTCCCTGAGGGAATTGCCACGCGTTTTGACGTACTCTTTTTGCCCAAAATAACTTTTTTTGCCGGTTGAAAATAATGATGGCAACGCCTGCGCGGTACCCTGCAGGATCAATCACAGCGGCGACCCCGTATAAAATATAACTATCGATTACCTTACGACAAGCGCCTGCGACAATCAACTATTTTTTACAGATACTTTGGCTGACTGATCATGAACCATCGCAAAACACCCCTTCGAAAAAATCGGCGCAACCACCACATAACCTTGGTTAAACACGCGTTTGTAGCGTGTAATAATGGGGCCAATCGCTTTTTGCTGCTGTAACCATGCGAATGCTTTTTCTTGCTGCGCCTCAAACCCTTCAGGCACGTTGAATACCAACAAATTATATTGGCACCAGGCATTGTTTTGCCTCAACCAATGGACCCGAGCGCCTTCAACGCCTTTCAACCACATTTCACGTACTGCGCCATGCTTATAATCCGGAGACGAACTCGCATAAAAAAGAATTAACTTACTATTCGTAAAAATAGTATCATTCGAATAATGCTGCTTTACCCAAGTACCTATAATTTTTTCATCTTGATTGATATGACCAAAGCTATATAAATTAGCGCACAAATTGATAGCGAGCAGAATTCCCATCAGAACAATAAAGGCAATCTTCTTTTTTCCCGCCAATAAGTCAATCACATGCGGCAAAATACTCGCTACAAATAGCAAGAAAAATAATCCCAAGGGCAATAAGTAACGCCCATTGAGAAACACATGCTCAATAAAAAAAAGCAATGGGATAATAAAAGCCAAACTCATATAAGCCAAAAAAGAATGTTTCAACACCTGAAAATTCAGTTTTTGAAATACCTGCCTCGTCCAAAATAAGGGTGGCAACGCCGCTAAACTCACCTGCGTAATCACATATCCAATAAAAACAACTGCATAAGAAGTCAATAATGCATACGCTGAAAAATCATTTTCACGATAAAAAACACTATGCTGAATAACTTGATAACGCGTCATAAATTCATGGATCATAATAGAAAATAAACTCGTGAATTCTTGCCACATATAAGCAAATCGTAAACTGTCAGGTGTAAGCGTTTTATTGACAAATAAGATCACAACGCAAGCACCTGCAAGCAACGATAATACATTCAATTTTAACCATAGAATAATTCTTCGCCAGAAAGTTTCTTGCGTCAAAAGGAAAATAGAAAAAGGAATCAATAGTAAATAAAGAACCGCTTCAATACGGAATAATTCTGCCAACACTAGACAGAATGACCATGCCAAGGCCCAAAGTAATTGTCGTGTGACGGTGAAACGATAATAGCAATAAAATGACAATAGCAACGCCGTTACCAACCCATGATCACGCACAATCGTCGGCCACCATTTAGCATATGCGTGCCAGGTTAACCAAATTACAATCGCCCAAAAACTCGCATGTTTATGTTGAGAAAGTACGCGCACTAAATACAGAAAAAAACAAGCGCTGATGACAATCAGCGATGCATCTAAAATCTGTTCCGAAAGAAGCAATGATTGCCCTGTTAAAGAATGCACCTCAGCAATAAATATCGAATAAAATGGCCACTTTGCTTGATCATTCAATGCAATCGCGGCTTTTATACCTCCTGTCAAATAAGCAGCCGCAGCTTCTATATACGTGACGCCGTCGGGGTTGATCATCGGATACAAATGCAATTGCCACACATAAAGCGAAATAGTTGCAAGGATAATAATGATATAAGGTTTAAGGGAATTTTTGTTGGATAGCATGACTGACAAAACCCTTTAGTTGCTGTTTGAATTGATCAACGCTGAATTTTTTTACGCTCTCAGCGCATGTTGCTGAATTTATCAACGTTTGTTCAAAACGCTGTATCGCATCAACAATGGCAGGCACCGTTTGTTGCCCATAAAATATGCCCGTAGCGCCTAATCCTTGCGACACATCGGTAACGATTTCCTTCGCCCCGCCTTGACCGAAAGCAATCACAGGCGTGCCATTAGCTAATGCTTCGACCAAAATAATACCAAAATCCTCAATGCCCGCAAAAACAAATCCACGTGCTTTTGATAAATAATGTTGTAACGATGCCGACGATTGATAACCCAAAACCTCAACATTGGTCGCACCAACCGCACGCACTCGTTCTAATTCAGGACCATCACCGATCATGATCAAACGTTTTTCTGGCATGGCTTTAAAGGCTTCAGCAATCAATGGCATTTTTTTGTAAGGCACCATCCGTGAAGCGGTAACGTAATAATCTTCTTTTTGCACGGACGACCACGAAGAAAACGTCTCGACATTGACGGGAGGGTAAATAACTGTGGCTGATCGACGATACGTTTTTTCAATACGTCGTGCAATATAATGGGAATTACATAAAAAATGATCGACTCGCGCAGCGCTGGCATAATCCCACAGTCGTATACGATGCAAGAGATAGCGCACAAGCCACGATTTCAAGCCTTTGTCTAAATTTGATTCTTGTAAATATTGAGATTGTAAATCCCAAGCATAGCGTACGGGGGAATGTACATAACTAATATGTAGTTGCTCAGGCCCAGTGATGACGCCTTTTGCGACTGCATGCGAGCTAGACAAAATAACATCGTAAGCCGATAAATCAAGCTGTTCGATCGCGAGCGGCATCAACGGTAAGTAATGACGGTAAAAACGTTTCGCAAAAGGCATCTTCTGAATAAAAGTCGTGGTAACTTTTTTTCCTTGCAAAAACGCGCGCTGGTTTTTTGGCAAAAAATCAACAATCGCAAATACATCCGCGTCAGGAAAACAAGCAATCATTTGTTCAATGACACGCTCTGCACCGGCGTAAACTACCAACCAATCAACAACAATCGCCGTTTTCACTTATCTGACGCCTGATGGAAATAATCAAAAAATTGACCTTGAGGTGATATCACCAACACATCATCTTTATTTTTAAACGATGCACGGTACGCCAACAAGCTACGATAGAAATTATAAAATTTCACATCTTTGCCATAAGTATCCGCATAAAGTTTCGCGGCCTTTTCTTCACCTTGCGCCTTTAATACCGCCGCTTCTTGCAATGCTTGCGCTTTAATAATCACAACTTTTTGATCAGCTGCAGCACGAATACTTTCAGAGACTTTTAATCCTTCAGCACGTTTATTATTAGCAAACTGAGTACGTTCAGCTGCCATACGCTTAAATACAGATTCCAAAACACGCGTCGGTAATTTTATTGACTGTATTTGCACATCGATTATTTCAACACCGTAGTCTTGCGATAAACTCGATTGGATATTGGCAAGCACCGCTACTAAAATTTCATGTCGCGCGATTGAAATTAAATCACCGCTGGTACGCTTACCCACTTGCGCACGCAGCTCGTCATTAATTTTTTGCTCCATTAAACTTTCTGCTCTTTCTTCTATGCCGCTGGTACGTTGATAATAAAGTGATAAATTAGAAATTCTCCATTTAACATAATACTCTACAACCACAGAAGTTTGCTTTGAGGTTAATGTTGAAAATTCTCCCGATGTAAACCCATGGATTCGCGTATCGAATTTTCTGACAGAACTGATAAAGGGCAACTTAAAATGCAGCCCAGGGCCGTAGGTTTCAGCAATGTTTTGTGAATCTGTTTTTAATTTTCCCATAATCAAAACCAAACCTTTCTCACCCTCTTCAATGGTAAAAACACTCCCCATTATCAACAAAAATAAAAATACTATCGCTGTCGCAATTATTTTATTTAAATACTTCATCATAACCTCATTTTAAAACTGGTGGATTACGGCAAGTACGCTTAATCCATCCTACATTATTCAATAACAGCGGGCTTCGCTAAAGTCGTATTCTTAGGAAGAGAAAAAAAACGATCCAATGGCAAGTTAATCAAATTATTAGATTGTTTTGTATCTAATAAAATTTTACTGGTGTTTGAAAGCACTTCTTGCATCATTTCAAGATACATTCTGTCTTTAGTAATCACAGGCGCTTGTTGATAAACCGTTAATAACGCCAAATAACTTGCTACATCGGCTTGTGAATTTAAAATCACTTCCTGTTGATAGGCTTGCGCTTGCGCGAGAATGCGATTGCGTCCACCTTCTGCAATCGGAATCACTTTACGTGCATACGCCTGTGCTTGTTGAATATAGCGCTGTTCGTCTTGCCCAGCTTGAACTACGTCAAGAAAAGCGTCTGCGACTTCTTCAGGCGCTTGTACTTTACGCACGTTAACCGCGACAACTTCAATCCCTGCTTGATAGTTATTCATCATTTTTTGTAAGCGCGTTCTGACTTCTGAAGTAAGTTGATCGCGACCTATCGTTAATACGGCATTAAGTCTCATACTACCAATCACTTCTGACAATGCTGCTGACGCCGCTTGTTCTAAAGTAGTTGCGCCATTAGCAATATTAAATAAAAATTGCTTTGGATCGATAATACGATATTGCACGCTCAGTTCTGCATTCACGACGTTTTTATCTGTATCATCGTCAACATCGGAAACCGGCGCGGTATAAGTATCATTCACAACCGATGCTTTCTGGCCATTATTATCAAAATTGGCATCGTCCGACGACTGCGTCAAATAATCCGTGCCAAAACTAAACGAGCTAACTTGCTGAACATTCACTTTAGTATAGCTTTCAATTCCACGAGGCACCCAATGCGGCCCTGGCAATACGGTTTCAACATAGTGACCGAAGCGCAAAATCACGGCTTCTTCCGCAGGTTTAACAATAAAGAAACCCAGCGCCGCCCATGCCAGCACTAAAATAATCGCAGCAAACATGAAGAGCCCGCTCAAAGAGGCACTCGAGTTTGGTCTGGAATTGTTAGACGATCCTGAATTGGAAAAGTTGGAACGGCCAGAATTTCCAGCATTAAATAATTTTTTTAACTTGCTAAGAGCATCGGCAATAATTTTATCAAGCTCCGGAGGCTTTTGCTCACTCCCTGACCAAGGATCGCGACGCCAAATATTTTGAAAAAAGTTACCCATAACGCCACACTCACTGTTTTCAATAAGATCAAAGGCCGTTGATTCTAATGAGCCAAGGCTCAAGGTGCAACAAATGTTTTGACACAAATATTCTATTGACCCATTTCATCAGGCTCAAAAAGTATCGCCGGCATAGGTCGTGAAGGTACGATGGTCGAAATAGCGTGCTTGTATACCATCTGACTGATATTACTCCTTAAGATAATGACATATTGGTCAAAGGACTCAATTTCACCCTGAAGTTTAATGCCATTCACTAAATAAATCGCAACTTGTATCGCTTCTTTTCTCAACATATTAAGAAAAGGTTCTTGTAAAAATAAACCTTTCGCCATCTCGCTACTCCCTTATAATTAGTTGTTTTTTTGTACGTATTCTTTCTGATCAAAATGGTCAGTGCAGAATAAGATAGCAGAAATTGCTGCCATTTAAAATTTATTGTAGAATTATTTGTTCGCTTTTTAATAATAAAGTTAACTTCATTGAATCCTCATGGCTTAGGTGTGCGTTTATGGAAAGTAAAGCAAGCAGAACGTGTGCGATTTGTCGCCAAACTAAGCCCATTCACTATTTTCCAAAAGTAGTTGAAAAAGGTCGTTTACTCGAGCAAGCCAACATCTGCCTTGCATGTCGAGCCAATTCTGGTGAAGACGAAGAAGGCGGTGGCGGTAAACAGCTTCAACACAATCGAAATGCCAAACAACTCCAGTATGAAATGGAATTAGCGGCGGCTTTGCAAAAAGAACTCACAATCCAAAACAACCTTACTCACAATAAAGACATGCTTGGAATGTCGCAAGTGCTTGAAAATGAACGCAAAAAACAAGCCGCGCAACGCGAGCTTCTCGATCTCAAAGAAAAGATGGCGAAAGATCCAGAAGACGACGAGGAACCCAACCCAGAGCTTGCGTTTGACACACAAGCTAGACGCGAAAAAATCACCCGTCTTTTTTCCGTTACCCGATCTTTAACCCGCAATTATGTTGCCGCTAATAATGCGAAAGCGACTATGCAGAAAAATTTCGGCATTTTCTCACAAATCAAGCCAAAACAAAGCAGCACTCAGATTGAAAATGTCAAAAAAAACAATACGAACAAAACACTTTTAAAGGAATCTTCCACGTTATTTGCACAGCCTCACGCCGTTAAAGAAGGCTCAATGCCTGAAGCCGAGAAATTAGCCAATGCAATTCGTGAGGGGCAGAAGATTTTTAACAGATGATGATTAGACCTTTTTCCAAACGTCCCCGAAGGGAACGTCATTGCGAGTGCAGCGCGGCAATCCATCCGAAAAAAACAGGAAAAAATGGATTGCTTCGAGTACTCGCAATGACGACAACAAAGGTTTGGAAAGAACTCTATTGCTCATGCGCAATCAAATGTCCGCACGATAAAATATAACGTACGCCTTTATGGAAAAAATAGATCAACCCTTGCTCTTTAAAGGCCCCCTCTTTGAGTTTGAGCAAAGGATGACCCAATGAATCGTAATTATCCGTTGATTCATCTCTTTGCAAAACATCGGATTGTTCTATTTTCATCATGAGAAATGCGTGCTCATCATCATTAGGTCGGCTACGAATATAGGCTTCTACTTGTTTTTGTTCAGCATAAATAGGTCGATTGACGCTATATTCGGCTAATTGTCGTGGAGATAACATAGCCTCCCAGCGGGAAAGCACTTTACCTTTGTTATTGAATAGATGAACGAAGACGTATTGCTGACCTTCGGACAAAGCGGGAGAACTACGTTCGATGGCAACTTCTTGTGGAGGCAAACTCACTGCTTGCCGAACAGATTGCAATACAGCATCCAGTCGAGATGAAATAGCTTTATAGCGCTCACCTATTCCGTATTTTTTTCGTAAAGCTTTTTCTTCATTCACCAACATTTCAACATCGCGATAAAGTTCTCGCGTTTTCTCTTTATCATCCATTGTCATTACGGCTTAAATGAAGCAGTGGGGGCAGGTGAGTACTTATTTAAAAAAGTTTGATAGGCAGGCTGAAGTTCATCAAAATAGGGCTGATCTTGATCTTTAACTTCCGGCGATGCGTTGTTTTGCATATTCTGCGTAAAGTCTGGCAAAGCACCTACCTTACGAATAACCATACTTTCTAAATCGTGAGCAAAAAAAGTAGTTGCCATATTCATCAAACCCCTTCCTTCTATGAGCACCAAGTATACACTATTTTTCTGTATCTGCATGAATTTTCTAAAAAAATTAATCGTACAAAAGCTCATCCAACGGCGTATTACCACTCATGTCTTTGTTGCGCATCAACTCACTAATAACGTCCAAAATGCAAAGATAACGCAAAATATTGGGCGTCACGTCATCAAACTTGGCACGAGTCCCCAATTTAGCTTCTTTCATTTCTTCGAACGTCACGCCAATGCCATAACCCAAACACAACGAAGCCAGCTGGTCAGCGCGTTTTGCAATCGCCGGCATCATACAAGATTCTGCTAGTACATCTTCCACCGTCATTGCCGTACCATTGAGCGTAAATCGCACCCCCAAAGCTTTCACAATAATTGCGAGTTCTTTAACAATATCCGCCATGTTATTTTCTCCACCAAGGACGCGAACACTTCCGAGACCCCGCTAGCCAAGAGCGCAGTATCCTCAAAAACACGGGCACGGTGTAGCCATAGCGCTCTAACGCATATAAACAAAGGATCACAAAAATCGCTAAAAAAAACGTCCACACGCGAATATGAAGCAAAAACAATAACAAAGGAAACGCGGCTCGATAATCGACGAAAAAAAACCGTGCCGATCGCGCTGTGTCTCTCCATGCAGCCATAACTCTTCCCCTATTTATTTCAAGCAAACTTTACACGTCAATAACGACTAAAATCACCCCCTTTGTAAAAGGGGGTCGATCGCACAGCAAGCGGGGGGATTTTTACACTCAATCACTTAAAATCCCCCGCCTCGTTACACTCGGCCGCCCCCTTTGTTAAAGGGGGCTTTCTCCGTCGCTATTGTCACAGCGTTATCCACTGATAACGATTTAACTAATAATACCTCATAATCGTAAGAAAATGTTAAGACTTCTTAACTCCGCTCTTGTTGTTGGCGCACATTTTAAATAGAATCAATAGATGTTTCTTTGGTTGCGTATCTAGGACGAGTATTATTTGTGAGTATAAAAGCATTTATTATGCACACCTCGTTGGTGGGCTGCATTTTCTTAACCAGTTGCGCGAGTAATCATGCGCCAAGCACGCATCCGTCTTCCGATCCATCCAATGTCACTTTGGCCGAAGCCGCAACCTCTGTCAGTAATTCTTTAGAAAACCTGGCGGCAACTGAACAAGCGGCGTTCCATCCAATCGCGAATCAAGCTATGCCTGATCCCTCGACTTATGGCATGGGGGGGCGCGCTTCAATTGATTGGTCGGGCCCCATCGAACCGCTGATTCAGCAAATTGCCCAAACCGCTTATTACCGCGTGAAAATTGTGGGACGCGAACCTGCAGTGCCTATTTTAGTCACCGTTAATAGCAAGAATGAAATGCTCGGGGACATTTTATCCAACGTGGCTTTCCAATGCGGCAAACGCGCCGATGTCATTCTCTACCCCGAAACTCAGGTGATAGAGTTGCGATATGCTGAGAATTAATACTCTGTTCAAATACGCGCTTCCTCTGTTAGCCGCCGCGCTGCTTGCCAGCTGTGCCAGCACCCCAAAACCCATTAACACCGATAATTTATCTGATATCGAAAACCTCAGCAGCACGTCTTACGGCGAATCAGAAAAACCGATTGGCAATATTCGCGAAGAAGGCTTGAAAGAAACAGCCTTAACCTTGGGCGCGCAATCCGGTCTCGCTTATCGATCTAAACAAATTAATGCGTCTCTAACAAAAAAATCGACTTCTTTAGACAATATTTTCAACTTTAATCCTCTCATGCTCGAACACAGTGTTGTACCCCCCGTTCTCATTCAGGCAACGAACACGCTCAGCATTTCTGGACCTGATTCATTACGCATTTCCGACAAAACGTATCGCATTGCGAAACAAGCGGAATTCGTGACCACACCACCGACATGGCGAACCTATGTATGGATGAAATTTAAAATGCCTGAGTTACCCAATAAAACGTTATTACCCCGCAACCCTCAAGAAGAAATTGTCTGGAAAAAATATATTGCCATCGGTTGGAAGACGGGCGAAATACAAGCAGATCGCATTTTTAACGTCAATCTCGCGCAATTGAAACGTGATTATCAAGGCATGTTGCTGTATCGCGATTTACTCGCCAAACATATGATCAGCGAACCGTTTGTCGCCAAAACTGATTTAGGCGTCACTGGCGACGGTAATGGCATTAACATTAACGATCAAGTGTTGCGTATTACGGCAACACCGCAGCTTCAAACCAACAGCAAAGAATGGCAACCGGTGATAATAAAATGACAGAGACCACAGACTTTTTGTTTCCCAATGAACCCTTACGCTTGACGGACACTATTTTCGAGCAAATACTCATTCATTGCAGCAAATTAAAGGCATCGGATATCACGTTGCAAACGAATCAACCGATTTGCGCTGAAATTTATGGACAAATTGTTAAAATCACACGGCGCCCGCTTGCCAATAATGAAGTCGGCGAAATGCTTAATGTGATGTATGGACCCAATGGTACCGCGCAATTAAGCTCTGGCACTGATGTCGATACACATTACGAAGTTCGCCCCAGTCGTTCAGAACGTTTTCGATTTCGTATCAATGCAACCGCCTGTTTAGTCGAAGGCCACAGCGGCATTCAACTTACCGCGAGAACCATTCCTACTGATCCGCCTTTGTTAGAAACTATGTATTTACCGCAAGCGATTATTGATGCGATTGCACCTGACCAAGGCGTTGTATATGTCACCGGAGCCACTGGTTCAGGAAAAAGTACGTTGCTCGCATCGATCATTCGTCACATTGCTGAAAAACCGGATTGCAATCGAAAAATCTTAACCTATGAAGCGCCGATCGAATTTGTTTATGATCATATTAACACGACTAGCGCGATTATTTCACAATCTGAAATTCCACGACATTTACCCAGCTTTGCCGCAGGAGTTCGCAATGCCTTGCGACGCAAACCGCATTTAATTTTAGTCGGTGAATCACGCGATCCTGAAACTATCAGCGCCGTCATGGAAGCAGCAATGACAGGTCATCCCGTTTATACCACACTTCATAGCAATGGCGTTTCTGAAACAATTCGACGTTTGGTTAACACTTTTCCTGTTGCAGAGCGCTATGGAAGAACAATCGATTTATTCGAAACTATTCGTCTGCTTATTTGGCAAAAACTGGTTCCGACGGTTGACGGCAAACAAGTTGCGCTGCGTGAATTTTTGGTATTTAGTGAAAACATACGCGATGAACTACTGAAAGCACCCATTGAACAAGTGACTGCAGTCACACGATCACTGGTAAAAAAACATGGCCAAACAATATTAACAGATGCGCAACACTATTATGATCAAGGCGTTATCTCTGAGCGCACCTATCAACTGATTCAATCAATTGATAAAAGTATGGATCAGGATAACGGTCAATCTATCTAGACAACCACTCTTGAAACGAACACCCCAATCGTCTATTTTTAATTTGAAAATTCCAAAAACTATATTGAAAAGCGCGGACCGCACTCAGCGCAATCACCGCTAACACAACAAACGTTCCAGCCACGGCGCCTTTGAACATAAGAAAAAAACCATACAAACATAAAATACCGATAAACGATAATAAAATGATGATGCCGCGCTGATTCGCCGCCATACGCTCTTTTAAATCTTGTTCAGTCAAGTTCATACGATGCATCGCTGCTTCAAACGTTTCTTCTCTTTGCGCTTTCGCAATACGAAACACATCTTTGATCTTTGCATAAAGCGTTTTATTGGTTTGAACATATTGCTTAGCATTGACCCAACGTGGCACATCGAAAAACGTATTCGCTAGCCCTCGAAAAAAACCTCTTTTTTTAGGCTGATTTGCCTGTGATTCCGTTTTTGCTTTAGCCATGGGTCTCTCCATTCGATTGTCCAACCAGTTTACATTGCCCAAGATATCGTTACAATATAGGTATCTTACACGGAGCGTGCTTTCTTTATGCCAAAACTTGATCTACAAGCTGCTCATGAATATTGGAATCAATTTAATGATCCCATGATTTATCGCGTGGTTGCTTTTATGGAAAGCGTTGAAGATTGGACCAAAGACGGGGATCCGCAACTCGAAGCTGCAATTGATAAACTCGGTGACGCACTTGAAACCCTGACAACATTCAAAGTCAGTGAAGAAGAAAACTTTATTAAACTCGCCACGTTTCTAAAAATGCCTCGCTTGTTACGTATTTTACAAGCCGTTGATACCATCGAACCAGGCTCTGCTTCTAAACTTTTAATGTATGCAGAAGAAAAAAGCCCAAGCAATACACTCATCGCGCTATTTTTGAGAAGGAATATCGTGTTCGAGCGCTTAAGATTACTGACACGTGTATTCTCCCCGGCTCGTTTTTCACTCATCCTGCGCGCCTTGGAGAACGAATAATGATCACTCTGCTGCGAATATTTCTTTTTTTAATGATAGCAAGCATTACCCCCATCACAACATTCAGCTTAAGCGCCGCCGATTTTAATAAAAAAATGGCAGAAACGAATCGATCCAACAGCCCATCACTCTCATCTCCTTGCAGTTGCCCCACTGCAAACACACCGACGACTCCAACGCCAAGCGCTCAAGCAACACCATCTGCACCCATTTATTATGCGCCGGCCGCATCTTTCAATACCAATCCAGCAGCAACGCAGCCGACAGCAGCAGCGCAGCCGACAGCAGCAGCGCAGCCGACACCACCGGCAACACCCCAACAAGATAGTCTATGGGGCTCTGCTAACTCAAACGCTTTTATAATCGCTCATTGATACTACAAGGAAAAAATGCAATGAACACAAAACAATTTCTAGCCCATACAATGCTTGCCAGTTTATTATACTTACCTATTAGCGCCAAAGCTCAAAGCACCTCATGTGATACCTGCTCGCAACTTAGCACCCTGAATACAAGCGCCCAAACCATCAGCACCAATACCGCCACCACCACGACTGAACTTTATAGCATTCTTGAGCTTCTCACGAATGCTCTTTTCAGCGAGCTTCCCTCTCTTGGCAATACGCAAGTAGCTCTCACCAATATTAATAATGCTCAAAACAGCAGCTTTAACGCGCAGCAAACATTGTTGCACGACGTAGAAAAAGCCTACCAAGGCAGCTCCAGCACTAACGCTACGCTAAGCAATAATTACCAAGCTATCTTTAAAAATTATTTACTCAAAGAAGACGGTAGCGCTACAAGTTTTGACGCTAACAATACTTCTATTGCAGCACTTTATGTGAATCCTAGCATACCGGGTTACTACAGCCCGGAGCAGCAAGAAGCAGCACGAAACTATATTATGCTCGCCTCAGGAGCAGCGATGAGTACAGCACAAGCTCCTGGCAGCTGGCTCACAGATAAAATTGATGACAAAGACCCTGATCCAGGCAAGAAAAGTGTTCGCAGTGTCGTAAGCGCCTATTATACTTACAGCGCGATACAATCAGCCATTACAGATAACTTCGCCTATATCTATGGCTTAAACACCCCGCAACCTCTTATTGATGGCCCACTTGAAAATTATAGTGGCGGCAGCACGATCAGCGAATCGGGACTATTTACGTATATCGCATCTCAAAAAATTGAAAACCCAAAATGGTACGAAGAAATTGGCAGCATGGGTATGTGGGGGCTGCTCAAAGAACAAACGGTACTGCTAGGAAGCTGTTTTTTAATGCTATCGCGAATCGAAGAAGACCTGCGAAGAATTTTAATTATGAACTCGGTACAAACGACCATGACACTAACGACGCTTCAGTCAACTTCTCAAGCACTGGCGAATATGCCTGATTTGAAAAAATTTTAACTTTATCATAACTCTTATGGAGCTTTACATGCGACCCAGTGAACGTCACTCTTCTCAATTACGCCCTATCCGTATTACGCGAAACTATCTTAAGCACGCAGAGGGTGCAGTGCTTGTTGAGTATGGTGATACCAAAGTCATTTGTACTGCGAGCATTCAAGAAGGCGTACCTTCTTTTCTAAAAGGTTCAAAAACCGGTTGGGTCACAGCGGAATATGGCATGTTGCCTCGCTCAACCCACACACGCATGAAACGTGAAGCAGCCGCTGGAAAGCAATCCGGACGCACACAAGAAATTCAACGCTTGATTGGACGCTCTTTACGCACCTGCCTCGACCTTACCGCTCTTGAAGAAAACACTTTATTTATCGACTGCGATGTTATCCAAGCCGATGGCGGCACTCGAACTGCTTCTATCACAGGCGCGTGTATCGCCGTACATGATGCCATCACGCATTTATTAGAGAAAAAAATTATTAAACGAAACCCAATGCGTTTTCTAGTTGCTTCTGTTTCTGTCGGTATTCATCAAGGCCAAGCAGTTCTCGATCTCGATTATGCAGAAGATTCTAAAGCAGAAACCGATATGAATATTGTCATGGCAGAAAATGGCAGCTTTATTGAAATTCAGGGAACGGCTGAGAAAACACCGTTCACTCAAATCGAACTGAACGCGATGATCGAGCTCGCACAAGCCGGTACGAAAGAATTGTTTGAAATACAAAGAAAAGCGATTTCATGAACTCGAAAAATGCATTGATCTGAAGTAGAGTGGATTAGCGGTGCTCCGCGCAATCCACCCTATAGAAAAAATTGGCTTAATCGAGTCTAAGGATTCTCGTCTTCAATAGAATCAGAAACACCACCCAATCCAAGGCTCGCAGCAGGCGCTGGTGCAGGCGTAAATAGCCCTTTTTCATGAGCTACTTTTTCGCTCTTGCGGACTGATTGATCAACAGAATGCACGCGCAATCGATTTGCTAAATCCGAAAAAGAACCGCCAAATAATACACCAAAATTCTTGCTCATTTTTCGAATTAATTCGTAGTTGATATTAGTTGTCACCAAGCCCTCTCCTTGTAAAGCTTGTAAGGCAGCGACAATCTGATTTGCAACGCCAGCACCTTCGGTATTATCGACTAAAGCATTCGGTTCAAAATGCTGAATAAAGCACACTAATGTCGATTGAGGGCGATCGCTGTTCGCCGGCCAAGTATGCACCAATAACCAACGTGCATGTTTCGGATCAGCAATATGCGCGCGTGCAAAGGCATTAATCTGATTCATTACCTCAGAAGAAAGCTCGCCTGTGTGCGCAGGAGTATCCGACACTACTAAACAATAATCCTTACTTTCTGGTAAAAATTGTGACGGAATGTCTTTCGCACGTTGCAATTGCACAAACAACATTTCATTATTTTCAATCTGTGCAATGGCTGTTAACACTTCAGGCGCAGAAAAATCAATAGAAGCCACATTTGCATCCACACGTGGCGGACTATTTTCAAACAAAGACATCACCACACTCCTCCAATTCCCTGAGTCACACCTGATACCTGATTCTTATTCACCTTAATTGCCTCGTCGCATTACCCAAGAGGGCGTATAATTTTTATAAATTGTATCGCAGCGCAATTAAGGGAGACTTAAAAGAACTCATAAAATGAAAATAAATAAACTTAATATAAATCAACTAGTTATAGTTCAAAACTATATTCAATCACGACGGGCGCATGATCTGAAAAGCGTTTTTCTCGATAAATTTCAGCCGACACAACATCAGAATGTAAAGAAGGCGTAGCCAATTGATAGTCAAGCCGCCACCCCACATTATTGGCACGCGCCTGCCCTCGATTTGACCACCAAGAGTATTCGTGAGGCGCCTGATTTCGCTTTCTAAAACAATCAACAAAGCCGCGCTTCTCAATTAAATCATCCATCCACGCACGCTCTTCTGGTAAAAAACCAGAATTTTTTTGATTCGCCTGCCAATTTTTGATATCAATTTGCTTGTGTGCAATATTCACATCCGCACAAAAAATCATACGTTTTTTATCCGCTTCAATAGCATTTAAATGATCTATAAATCGCTTTAAAAAATCAAACTTAACTGCTTGACGCGCATCGCCACTCGTCCCCGAAGGAAAGTATACCGACGCAACACTGATATTCTCAAAGTCGAGCTGAATATAGCGCCCTTCATTATCTGCCTCAGGCCATCCCAAACCTACCGTTACTTTGCGCGGCACATGCTTACTATAAATCGCCACGCCACTATAACCGCGTTTTTGCGCGTCGTGAAAATAGCGCTCATATCCGAGCAAACGATAAGCGTCATCGTTCAGTTGGTGAGCTTGCGCTTTCGTTTCTTGAAAGCAAATCACATCGGCATTTTGAGTAAGCAACCACTCAAATACACCTTTGCGTGCCGCTGAACGAATACCATTAACATTGAGCGTGATAATACGTGCCATCAATTACTTTAGTGGGATTAATCATGGGCGCTATGGTAAAATACTTCCTGACTTGTCGCAAACAATTAATGAGCATTAAGGTTATTTTTATGTCAAGATCTAAAAAAGTACTGGTTAGCATTATCGTCTGTGTGGTTATTATTTTTTGTGCTGCTTATCTCGTAGCAGAAAAAATGATCACTGCTAATATTTCCAAAACCGCAATTACGCAAAAACTCGAAGCCGCCACAGGCTATCATGTTGTGATTGATGGAGAATTGCACTGGCAATATTCTCTTCGCCCCAGTCTCGATCTTGATAAAATCACCTTTTTTTCCGCCGAAAAAAAACAAGTGATGGCAATTGAAAATCCTCACATCAGCATGGCGCTTCTGCCTTTATTAAAAAAACTGGTTTCCATCGATTTTAGTTTTCAAGACTTTCAACAAAATCAATTACATTTTTCAAAAGGTGACGCACATCTTGAATACAAAGATAACATACTTTATTTAACAGATTTTCAATCACAATTTTATCAAGGACATATTCAAGGTAAAGCAAGTGTTGATTTAAGCAACGCAACACCAAAATTTGCGATGAACTTAAATGCGAGTGATATTGAAGCAGCAAGCTTATTTGCTGATCTCACACAAAAAGCTAGCATTTCAGGAAAAATGAATGCAACAACAACGTTAACGAGCCAAGGCATCAATGCCGAACAATTTATTAAAAACTTAAATGGCGATCTGTCACTGGAAGTTGTAAACGGAAAATTGCTTACTATTCATTTAGGCAGCGTTATACCGAATTTACCTGTCGAAGGCGCTGATTTTTTTGATCAATTAAAAATAAAAGCGCCTATTAAGAATGGCATTGCCACAACCACCCTTACTTTGCTTGCAAAAAATTATCGCGCTGATGGTTCCGGCCCTATTAATTTAAATAATCAAACGTTAAATATTAAACTCAATGTATTTTATACACGCTCGCAACAAACTAAAAACATCGCCCTTCCTGTCACTATTTCAGGAAAAATTGCTTCGCCTAGCGTCAGCGTGGATTTAACGCAATCTCTTGGCACGCTATTAAAAGCGAATGAAGGAAAAATAAAAAATAAATTTAATGTGTTAATCCAGGGACTATAAGCTTGCACGATTTTACTCGAAAAATTTTAGCGTGGTACAAAAAACAAGGACGAAAAGATTTACCTTGGCAACAGAATAAAACAGCTTATCGTGTTTGGATTTCTGAAATCATGCTACAACAAACGCAGGTTAAAACAGTCATTCCGTATTACTTGCGTTTTATGGAAAATTTTCCTGACATCGCATCACTTGCAAGCGCATCACTTGACTCCGTACTCGCGTTATGGGCGGGATTAGGTTATTACACACGCGCAAGAAACTTGCATAAAACTGCAATCATCATTCAAAATAATTATTACGGAAAATTTCCATCTGATGTAGAAAAAATAATAGAACTTCCGGGCATTGGTCGCTCAACCGCAAGCGCCATACTCGCATTTAGTGAAAAACAAGCGCTTACTATTCTAGATGGCAATGTCAAACGCGTGCTGGCACGCCTACATACAGTGGCTGGTTGGCCAGGAAAACCCGACATTGAAAAAAAATTATGGGCAATCGCAGAAGCTTATACACCGACAAGCCGATATATTGCTGATTACACACAAGCCATTATGGATTTAGGTGCAACCGTGTGCACGCGTAGCAAACCTAAATGTATTGAATGCCCTGTTTCAAGTGAATGCCTGGCATTCGAACAAAATGAAACGGCGCTTTACCCCAATCCATCTCCAAAAAAATCATTGCCAACAAAACATATTTTTTTTCTTTTATTAAAAAATCAAAAAAACGAAATTTTATTAGAACGAAGACCCGAAGCAGGTATTTGGGGAGGATTATGGAGCTTGCCTGAAACGACTACTCCTGACCTGCCATTTTCTTATTTAAATAATTTTGGTTTAAGCACAAAAAACAAAACCCAAGCACTTGATCCGATTAAACATATATTTAGTCATTTTAAATTAATTGCGACCCCCGTCCAACATCTCGTTAAAAGCACAAGTACACGCGCTATGTCCAACACCTCAATACTCTGGCATAATCCACACAATCCTTTACCCAAAGGCGTTCCGGCACCGATAAAAAAATTATTAATGCAACTTGCGAGAGAATTTCCATGACCACAAAAACCATTTTCTGTGAAAAACTAAAAATCGACGCTGAGGCGCTGACTGCGCAACCTTATCCCGGCGAACTTGGTCAACGTATTTTCACACATATCTCTAAACCCGCTTGGCAACAATGGCTCAGCCATCAAACGATGTTAATAAATGAATATCGTTTAAATATGTTAGATGCAACGGCTCGCGCTTTTTTGGTTAAAGAAATGGAAAAGTTTTTATTTGGCGAAGGCAGTGAAAAACCCGCAGGTTACGTTCCTGAAGAAACACATCAACAATAAAAATTTAAACGCTAATATGGCTTACTAAATTCAAACTCGCCTGAGGCCTGTTTTGCTTTGATCGTATCTTTAAGCATAGTCCGAGATCAAGGAAGTCAACAAATCAAATAATGAATCAGATAAAACACGAGCTCCTGCTGCTCCTATATAAAAAAACGAATGCGCTAATAATCAAAAATTTTGTCAAAACTTGTTCCATAACGTAAAAATTCGACATTTAAATGTTTTGTAATCGTCTGTCCAATATCAGCAAAACTATTTCTCTTACCAAAAGATCGAGCCACAATATTTGGACCAAACGCTAACACAGGCACATGCTCGCGCGTGTGATCAGTACCCAACCAAGTTGGGTCACAACCATGATCTGCCGTAATAATTGCCAAATCACCTGGTTGCATCGCAGCGATAAATTGCGGCAATTGCCGATCAAAGATTTCTAATGCTTCTGCATATCCTACCACATTACGTCGATGCCCAAACAAGGTATCAAAATCATTAAAATTTGCAAATACGAAATCACCTGATTTTGCTTCTTGTTGCGCTTGCATGAGTGAAGCAAAACTTTCTGCGTTCGTTGAACCTTTTAACTTTTTCGTAATGCCTCTTCCTGAAAAAATATCGTGAACTTTACCAACAGCAAAAACTTCATGGCCACTCTCAATCACATGATCTAATAACGTAGGCGCAAAAGGTGGAATGCCAACATCACGACGATTACCGGTACGTTTAAATGTCTGCGCAGTTTCTCCAATAAAAGGACGCGCAATAACACGTGCGATTCGATAAGGATCTACTAATGTTCGTGCGATTTCACAAAGCTCATATAAACGCTCTAAACCAAAATGTTCTTCATGCACCGCAATTTGAAAAACGCTATCGGCTGATGCATAGACAATTGGCTTGCCGGTTTTAATATGTTCTTCGCCTAATTCTACTAAAATTTCCGTGCCTGACGCGTGACAATTTCCCAGCACGCCGGGTATTTTTGCTTCACGAATAAATGTTGCTAATAAATCAGTAGGGAATGTGTTACTTGTTTCTTTAAAATAACCCCAGTCTTCAACGACTGGCAAACCAGCCATTTCCCAATGACCACTCGGCGTATCTTTGCTCGCACTTTTTTCAACGGCATAACCGTAACTGCCTGAAAAATTTTCTAAAACAGGCAACCCTTTTGCATATTGTCCGCAACTTTCTTTTAACGCTTCGTTTAAACCTAACGCGCAAAGATTGGGGATTTTTAACGGATAGTTTTCTGCAATATGCAACAAAGTATTGGCACCTTGATCTTCTGCAGATGCGTCTGCAGAAGATCCAATGCCGAAAGAATCTAGTACAATAATGAAAGCGCGTTTATTCATTTTTTTAATCTTTCAAATGCTCATACTCAGAGCGACAACCGGTTTCTTTAATTTTCAAAGCAATAAAGAATGACAGCGCAAAACTCACGGGCATAATCAACATTGCCCACATAAAATCTTTAGTTAAATAAACCGGCTGCCCATTTAACATCGTATGATCCCAATGCAAACCAATAAGCCAACCAGTCAATGGCTGAACAACAATACCACTCGCCATAATCACAACAGAAACAATACTCACCGCACTTGCCGTTAATTCAATCGGATTCAATTCTGCAATCGCAGGATAACTAATTACTTGAGAACTGGTTAAAAATCCTAATAAGAAAAACAATATTAACAAAGTTGTCATCGACAAATGCGGCACGTACAACACGGGAAGAATAACAATTAATGAGGTAATTGCCCCGATAAACATCGGCATACGTCGTGAATGAATTTTATCGGAAAACCAACCAAATGCAGGTGAACCAAAAATCACACCAACAAACAGCATACTCGCAACATAAGAAGCTTGTGCATGCGTAATTCCATGCACGCGCTCTAAATAAATCATCCCCCAAAGTGCGCCTAAAATAAAAATCGGCAAATTCATCAACATGGTATACAAACCACCTAACCAATTATTTTTATTTCTCATCACTCGCGACAAACTATGCAACACGCCATATTTCTCTAAATGTTTATGCTCTTCATTGATATGCCCATCTTCTACTTTTGGGCAATCGCGAACAACCAAGAAAATCAATGCGATAACAATAAGACCTAAAATTCCGTTGCACAACATTGCATGACGCCAGCCAATCGCCTCGGAAAGAAGCGCCATTGGTGTCTGCGCAACCATACCTCCTAACATCGCCATAGTGACAATCACCCCAGTCACAAATGCGAGACGATCAGCGGTAAACCAACGCGAAGCCAAGCGAATGCAAGAAAGAAAGCAAAAGCCCGCACCCATACCCGCTAAAAATCGACAAACTGCTGCTAATTCAAAATTACTTGTCATTGAAAAAACAATCGTAGCACTGGTTGAAAGCAGCATCGCAGTTAACGCAATTTTTTTTGTTGAATATCGATCAAGCAACATGCCCGCCGGAATTACCATTAAAAAATTACCGTAAAAATACATCGACGCCAAATAACCTACTTTTGTAGAACTTAAATCAAACGTAGATTGAATATCAGAAGCGATTGAATTAAAAATATTGAGTTGCACAAACTCATAGAAAAAAAACAAACTAATGACAAGACACACTAGCCACGCAAGAGGAGAATTGAGCCCATTTTTTTTATACGATGCACGACTATCAGCTGACATAGTTATCTCCTCTTAGTTGGGTGTTTTTTCTTTAAAATGTTTACGGCAAACAGATACATAATCATGGCCAATATGCACTTGCGCACCTTCAGAAACAACTTCGCCATTTTCATCAATGCGCAAATTCATAATTGCTTTTCGCCCACAGTGACAAATGGTTTTTATTTCAGATAATTTATCCGCCCATGCCAATAAATATTCGCTGCCTGAAAAAAGTTCGCCACGAAAATCGGTGCGAATACCATAAGCCAACACAGGAATATTTAAATAATCACTGATATCCGATAATTGTTCAACATGTTCTTTTGTTAAAAAATGTGCTTCATCGACAAGAATACAGCTTATTTTACTGGCATCTGTCGCCGCCAAATAATTTTCCATATATTCTAGAAAATCAAATTCTTCGTCAAAAATGATTGCTTCTGCTTGCAACCCAATACGCGATGTAATTTTTCCAACACCGTAACGATCATCAAATCCGGCGGTGAATAACAATGTTTCCATACCGCGTTCACGATAATTGTAGTCGGATTGTAACAGCGATGTGCTTTTACCAGCGTTCATTGCAGAATAATAAAAATATAATTTGGCCACTTAACTACCTTTCTAATCAAAACCCTTGTTGTCGTCATTGCGAGTACTCGAAGCAATCTATCTTCTCTTTCGGATGGATTGCTTCGAGTACTCGCAATGACGACTCCGCTAAGCAAAAAACATTATTACAAACTATCAACTTTTTTTATGTATTCAACAATCAAATTCGTCATACGGCTTGCGGCTTTTGCGCTTTCTTCTAACGTATGTTCATGACTAAGCTCTTCACCCGCATTCATGCCTGCGCCTAAATTCACGATGACCGCTAACACGGCAATTTTTAAGCCACAATGTTTTGCGAATAACACATCTGGAATCGTCGACATGCCAATCACATCACCACCTAACATTTGAAACATACGAATTTCTGCAGGCGTTTCGAAATGCGGACCGCCCACACCAATATAAACCCCTTCGTGTAAATAAAAACCTTGCTGATGCGCGATCCCCGATAACGTACGTCGCATTCCAACATCATAAGTATTGGTCATCGAGACAAAGCGTGGTCCGACGCTGTCATCATTTTTTCCAGCCAGCGGGCTATCAAATGAAAAATTAATGTGGTCGTTGATTGCGACTAATTCGCCCGGTCCAACACTGGCACGTAAAGATCCAGACACATTGGTAATAATAATTGAATCAGCGCCTAAACCCTTGACTAAATTAATGAGGATTTGCATGGAACGATACGGCGCGCCTTCATAACGATGCAAGCGACCTTGCAAACAAACTACCGGCACATCGCCGAGATAACCCATGACAAGTTTTGAACCATGACCAGGTACACTGCCTGCAATCACGCCGGGAATATCTTGATAAGGAATAACCACGGCTCGTGTTAATTGATCAGAAAATTCAGAAAGTGCGGAACTCGCCACCACCCCTAACTTTGCACTGAATCCTGGAGCTCTTGATTTAACGTACTCAATCGCTGCCTGAATCGTGACCGGTGATGACATTTTAACTCTCCAATTCTCTTTTACTAAAACTGTGGGGTAATAACGTTCCCATATTGGTCGTGTGCAAATCATCAGAGGTTGCATGACAAATGTGAACAATCGTATTTTCATCAGAAAATTCAGATAATACTTGACGGCAACCGCCACACGGGAAACAAAGTGTATTACTTTGTGAACAAACGACGATTTCTGCAATTTCTCGCTCACCGGCTGAAATCATGTGTGCAACAGTCCCACTTTCAGCACAAATACCTTGTGGAAATGAAGCATTTTCCATATTCACACCGGCAAAAATTTTATTATTTTTGGTGCGAATGACACAGGAAACAGGAAAATTGGAATAAGGCGAATAGGAATGCTTTAAGATTTCTCTTGCTTTTAACAACATCTGGTCGAAATTACTCATATACCTACCGGTAAAAAAGAAGGCCAGGAAAACTGGCGTTAGTATAGCAACTGTCCCCGGCCGCAACAAGCGCTACAACCTAATTTGTTTCTGATTCTATTGATTTTAATTCTGCAATAGGAACATCAGGCAAATTTATCATGGTCGCGCACGAGCAGTAAAGCTGCTGCAACTAGGCGCTTTGAACTCCGAACCTAGACCTATTATGGATAGGATTACTTTCTTGCGTCTCAAGTTGTTGATACATTGTCCCAGCTCTATTATTACGCAAACTAACAATATGACTAGCCACATCTGCTTTTCGCTCAACAGAAGCTCCAGTGATAAGTTCAACCCATTTTTTGCCCGCGCCATTTGAAGCGGTTAAATGTTTGTCGAAAATGATTCGATCAATACGCGCAAGCCCAAAGCCGTTTGTTAACCCGGAAATACAACCAAGAACGAGAGGGAAAAAAACCGGCACCATTGCGGGAGGCAAGCCCCAATTATTTAATTGACCTTTTTTAACTTGTATCAACGCTGTCGCTAAAAGATTAGCACAACCAAATGCCGTGAACACACCTAACAAACCTATCGTCCATAAACCACCCGATTTTATTTGAGAGTGAAGATGCATTTTTATCGTTCTGTAAGATTGATCAGCAAGACGACCTAACGCATACATATAAAAAAGGATATTTGCCGTTGCTGCAGCATAACTGGTTTGCAACCAACCCTTTACATTTGCAAAAGCCCCGTAGGTGATATTATAAACAACAGGATAACAAGCAACTGCAATAAAATAACAGAGCGCTTTGAACACTTGAATACATCCATAAAAAATATTTTCTCCAATATTTTTTGATGTGCCAAGCAAATTGTTTTGATGCGCAATTGTCACCGCTTCTTCATAATCATACCGATTCATTGCCGCCAGGTATTGCACCCTGATGTCGGAATCAACGTTATATTCGTATAGCGAGCATTGATGCATAACATCTAAAAGCATTCGTTTGTTAGGATGATCCTCAATTATGCCATTTAAAAACTGTTGTAGATGGGAATTTTTTTGAGAATTTTGATGCACAAAACATTTAAACAGCTTATCAGGATAGAGATAGGGCATCCACAGCAAAAAAACGCCTAACATTGTTTCACACCCTACCATTCGCGTTGCAAAAGTAGAGAACACAGCTGTAGATAACATAATTACATCAAGTAAAAGCCCAAATAGCTCCAAAATCCGGCCCTGTCCGTTAAAAATAGTTTGAAAAATAGTTAATGAATCAACACCAAGTTTATACGTGATCAAGGAGCATGCCGCAGCAAGTATAAAAGCGTAAAATTTTCGTGATGCTAGCATGCCAATGAAATTCTCAAACGTTATCATTGCGACTAGATCTGCCCCCCATTCACTCCATGTTTTTTTTAGCCGTGATTCATCTGAACCACATAGGGTATGCATAACATCAGGCATGAACACACGAGCAATCGCAACATTATCCAAGAAAGTACACAGGACAAATAACCACACAACAATAGATTTTGCATCTTTCCACGCGGCAGGGCCATAACAAAGAAAATCACCGACAGAACAATCCGCATTATACATAAGACGAGCCGCAGCATTCCAGGCATTAAGTCCTGGTTGTACGGATGAGATAAGATAGATGCCCCACCAAAAAGTTGCTCTCAAGTAGTCATGCGCCCGGGAAGGCGACGGCTTTGAATCAGCTTCTTGAGCCTCTCTCAGTAAAGCTTCCATGCCCTCGGATTCAACTTTTGACGCGTGACAGCAGATATTTAAGCATAACCAGCGAGAGATAGAGTTATTATTATTTGTCATACATTATCGTTGTTTTTCTATTTGTGGACAGATTATAGTCTAAAACTTATCGATTAGCTCATTAACTTAAAAGAAGCTTTCAATATAAAGAAAAAAACAATACAAATACTCGCTGTGGCGGGAATAGTAATCACCCAAGATGTAAAAATATTACGTATGACGGTTAAATTCAAAGCGCCGATACCACGAGCGAGCCCAACTCCCAATACGGCACCTACGAGCGTCTGCGTTGCTGATACGGGAATACCCGTACTTGTTGAGACAATAACGGTTGTCGCTGCCGCTAATGTTGCTGAAAAAGCGCGACTGGGTGTTAACGCGGTAATCCCCGAGCCGACAGTTTCAATGACTTTTCGACCATAAGTCAAAAATCCGAGCACCACGCCAAACGCGCCCAACGCAACCGCCCAGGTAGGAATCGGTGTAGCAGCGCTTAAAGTTTCTCCCGAATGAACAACACCCAAAACTGCAGCAATCGGGCCAACGGCAATGGCCACATCATTCGAACCATGCGCAAACACCATGGCACACGCCGTAATTCCCATCAAGATGCCAAATACTTTTTCAACATAGACTAACTGTCCATGCAAATTATCATGACTGGCCTTAGGAATACGCCATAACAAGCCATATCCCAAACTTAAAATGAGTGCACTCGTTAATATCACCAACCCAAAACCCGCAATAAAGGGGAAATGAACACCGAAATGCTCAAAACCTTTTAACACGACCATGATTGATAGCACCGCGCCAACGCCCAACAAAAATATCGGTAGAAATTTTTTCATGGCCAGTTGCGGTTGGCTGCGACTCAAAATACGCTTTTGAATGAGCACGAACAATAAATAGGAAACTAATCCCGCAATAAGTGGTGAACACACCCAACTAATGGCGATACGTCGTACCATTTCCCAATGGATAGTATCAACCCCTAAAACACTCGCGCCGAAGCCAACCAAACCACCGACAATCGCATTGGTAATGGAAACCGGCATACCGATCACGCTCGCAAGCGTCATCCAGACACTGCCGGCCATTAAAATCGCCAACATGCCATAAATTAAATAGACCTCGGGGTTCACAAGATTAATATTGATAATACCCGTACGAATAGTGCTGGTGACTTGACCACTACCAAAAAAAGCACCGGCGAATTCAAACAAAACCGCAATCACAATCGCTTGACGCGGCGTGATGGCTTTAGACCCCATCGTTGTACTCATGATATTGGCCAAATCATTCGCGCCAACACCCCAGGTCATAAAAAGACCCGCGCCGCACGCCAATAAAATGTAAATTAAATCTAAAGAGATGGACGACATGATCGCTCCTTATTAGCTGGCTATCAAAATTTGCAAACGCGCGCCGACTTTTTGCGCCTGGTCTGCTAAATCACCGACCCATTCCACAATACGATATAAAAACATCATTTCCACTGGCGGCCATTCATTTTCAAGGGCTTGTAATGAACGACGTAGTTGTATTTGCAACACATCGGTTTCATGCTCGATCGTTTCTAATTGCGTAATCATGTGCTCAACAATCCGCACTTCTTTACCACTGAATCCAACTTCTTGTAACTCATCTAATTGATTGATAGCGGTACGCGCCTGAAATGTCGCGTCAATCGAACGATAAAAATAAATCATAAATGATGCGATAATATGCTCTGGAAACACCATGCGTCGACCCAAAATAATCCCCGCGATATCTTTCGCACGATTGGCCAATAAATCTTGTTCCAAAAATAAGGCTAATAAATCGCTGCGATCAATCGAGGTAAACATTTTTCGTGGTAGATTCGTTCGCACGTCCCGCTTGATGGTATCGGCATCATGCTCTAATGCAGAAACTTTTTGCTGCACTATTTCCGCTTCTTGCCAATCTCCGGCAAAAACCGCTTTGAAAAAAGCAGTCAATTCTCCGACACAACACGCCACCACGGACATATGTTCTTCGATAGGTTTAATGGGTGATTTACCGAACATGTTAAAAATAGAAGTCATAGCCATTTATCCAGATTATTTTGCGTTCATTAAAGCTTGGGTGGTATTCAACATACGATTTGAAAATCCCCATTCATTATCGTACCACGATAACACTTTTACCAA
>JAZKAS010000006.1:0-25317 GCA_040389005.1 Pseudomonadota bacterium | reverse complement strand
GTTATGATTAAAATCCGATGAAACTAAGGGCTCATCGTTATACGCTAAAATGCCTTTTAATTCACCCTCTGACGCTGTTTTTAAAACAGCATTCACTTCTTCAATACTCGTATGACGATGCGCCGTAAAAACAAGATCCACCACCGATACGTTGATTGTTGGTACGCGAATCGACATGCCATCTAATTTACCATTCAACTCTGGCATCACTAAACCAACCGCAGCCGCCGCACCTGTTTTTGTCGGAATCATATTCATCGCTGCCGCACGTGCACGATGTAAATCCACATGGTAAACGTCACTGAGCACTTGATCATTAGTATACGAATGAATCGTCGTCATCAAACCACTTTCGATTCCAATATGCTGATGCAATACTTTTGCCAGTGGCGCCAAGCAATTCGTCGTACAAGACGCATTGGAAATCACAGTATCGGTTGACTTTAATACATTATCATTCACGCCGAACACAATCGTCGCATCGACATCTTTACCACCAGGCGCAGAAATGATGACTTTTTTCGCACCCCCTTGAAGATGCGCGCTGGCTTTTTCTTTGGTCGTAAATAAGCCCGTGCATTCATGGACCACATCAACGCCTAATTGACCCCATGCACATTCAGCTGGATTACGAATCTCGGTAATTTTAATACGATCACCATTCACGACTAAATCGCCATTATCAACGACGACTGTTCCCGGGAATTGACCGTGAACGGTATCATATTTGGTCAAATGTGCGTGAATATTCACATCACCTAAGCTATTGATCGCGACAATTTGAATATGTTTACGCATACCAGACTCATATAAAGCACGTAAAATATTGCGTCCGATGCGGCCATAGCCGTTAATGGCAACTTTAATGGTCATAATTTGCTCCCAAGCTTTGATGAACTGATGACGGCAGTTTAATGAAAGCAACTTGACCTCGCAACCTATTATGCAGTACTTTGGATTATCACCTATAATGATATCGTCACTTAAGATGGCGAAGTAATCCATGCAACCAGTTGCTACATCAAATCCTCTATTTCCACGCGAACTCAGCGCAACTGAGATGCTGGCGATACTCAACGCACTTGATTATCAAATGAAAAAAGCTGAACGAGATTCAAGCATTCTCAAAGAAACCAGCATTTATGCGGATTTGATGATGGGCATGTTTATCGGCTGCACCGCGCTTGCCATGCTCGCTTTATCCTCTCTTGCTATTCCTGCTGCGCTCTTATATTGGACTTTAAATATCGCCTGGAATGGTGTTGATCTTTCTGCAGCAAGCGATAGCGTTAAAGCTTTAGCCTCAGAAGATAAGAGAACACGTCAAGCGACACAAATTAGCCTTGGCTCAATCGGCCTTATGGCAGCAGCCACAGCTTGGTCAGCCACTGAGGTGGTCCTCAATGGATGGCAAGTGCCAACAATGATGGCCTCTGGAACAGCAACTGTTGCCGGAAGTGCCATTTTCACTGGGGGATTAAGTTTTGCAATTGCCATGTTCGCGTGTGGATATCAAAGTCATGTTGCAATGAAAAAAGCAGAAAATCGATCAACTTATGCAGGATTAATAAACGAAAAAAATAGCCTCATAAATGAGAAAGAAAAGAAAAAAACAAACTTAAAAAATAAAATAGATCAGCTTCAATCACTTGAAAATAAAAATAAAGCGCGAACTCCTATTGCTTCGAAATCCAACACTCATTTATCTCAACTTTCGAGAATTGAAAAATTAGAAAAACAAATTGAAAACATATCACATGAAATTTCTGTTCTTAAGGAAATTGAATCTATGCAATGTCATTTTTCCAAAACAGATGATCAAAAATCAGATATTAAACCGCATAAAATTTTAACTATTGATCTTATGATGGCAGAACAACGCAACATCGCAGCTGCTAAACGCCTCGACAAAACAGCTTATATGCTTGCCGGTGTTGGCGCAGGATTGATCGCTGCGAGCATGTTATTTCCACCACTTGCAGTTCCTGGTTTAATACTTTGTAGCGCCGCCGCCTTAATTAAAAGTTATCAGTTAGCAGAAAAACATGGCTATGTTAACAGTACAATCAACCAAACCTCACGCAATGAGCGCGAACAAGTTTTACTTGCCACCGCAAAAGGTGTAGAAAATAAAAGTTTTGAAAACGCCCAAGAAAAACTACTGCAAGATTATTGTGACAGAAGAAATTTACAAAAAGAACAATTAGCATCCCACGAACGGGATAAAGCCATTGATCTACAATGCAAACATCAATATGCAAAAGAGAGCAAAACTTGGAGCGGTTTTTTGAACCATCAGTGGCAAAGAGTAAAAATCGTAAAAAGCCGGTTTTTTACTGCAAAACGTCCGGAGAAACATACTCCTTCAGAGGCTGCCCCTGACACTGCACATTGCTAACATAAAAAAACAAGCGCCAACAAGGCGCCTGCTTTAAAATAATTTTTTGTTTGCATTGTTTTATCCTTAAAACAACTTAACGACTTGCTCCAACTTTTCTTCGGTCAATCCAAAATGCTCGTACAATTTTTCTGCAGGCGCAGATAATCCAAACTGATCAACACCTAATATTTTTCCACGCAACCCGACAAATCGATACCATATGTCCGATACACCCGCTTCAATGGCAATACGATTCGTAATTTCTGGCGGCAATATTTTTGCTTGATATTCAATCGTTTGCTCTAAAAATTTTTCGACACACGGCATTGAAATGACGCGAATATCAGAATATTTTTTCGCAACATTCATCGCAATTTCTACTTCTGAACCGGTTGCAATAATAATTGCACGTATCTTTTCTTTTGCTTCAAATAAAACATATCCACCACGCGCTATATTTGAAATTTGTTCATCATTGCGAATCTGAAAGTCCGTATCTTGACGTGTTAATAGCAGCGCGCTTGGGCCTGTGTATTCAATCGCACTTCTCCATGCAATCGCTGTTTCTGTTGTATCGCAAGGACGCCACACATGCAAATGCGGTATTAAACGTAAACTCGCCGTATGTTCAATCGATTGATGTGTCGGACCATCTTCACCCAAACCAATCGAATCATGCGTGTAAACAAAAATGGCTTTTTGCTTCATCAACGCCGCCATACGAACGGCATTTCGCGCATAATCTGAAAATGTTAAAAATGTGCCTGCAAATGGAATAAATCCACCATATAACGCCATGCCATTCATGATAGCGGACATACCAAATTCTCGAACGCCGTAATGAATATAACGACCCGCTGAATTAACGAGAGAAAATATCGACGCATCTTTCCAAAGCGTGCCGTTGGAGCCGGTTAAATCGGCTGATCCGCCGATAAGCTCAGGCAATGCTGGGGCTAACTCATTTAAACAAAATTGTGATGCCTTTCGAGTTGCCATTTTTTGCGCGTTGTCACGAATTTTTGCAATAAGTTTTTGCATCGTCTCTTGAAAATTTTCAGGCAAAATATGATTTTTTCGACGCAATAATGATTTGGCGAATTCAGGATGTTTAATTTGATAATCTTGCCAAAGCTTATCCCACTCACGCTCTTGTTGTTCACCGACCTCTACTGCATTCCACGCCTGGTAAATATTATCTGGAACTTCAAACGCCGCGTGCGGCCAATTCAGCTGTTGCTTAGTTAATGCCGCTTCGGTTTCACCTAACGGAGAACCGTGCACATTCGCTGTTCCTGCATGATTGGGTGAACCAAAACCAATAGTGGTCCTGCAGCAAATCAACGTTGGCATATTCGTTTCTTTTTGTGCGTTTTTAATCGCTGCAGCGATTTCATCAGGATTATGCCCATCGACAGACGTAATAACATGCCAACCGTAAGCACGAAAACGTTCCGGCGTATTATCGGTAAACCATCCGGAAACATCGCCGTCAATCGAAATGCCATTATCATCCCAAAATGCAATCAGTTTGCCTAATTGCCACGTGCCCGCCAACGAACAGACTTCATGTGAAATACCTTCCATCAAGCAACCATCACCCAAAAAAACATAAGTAAAATGATCGATCAAAGCAATATCAGCGGTATTAAATTCTGTCGCTAACATTTTCTCAGCAAGCGCCATACCAACCGCATTGGCCAACCCTTGGCCTAATGGACCTGTCGTGGTTTCAATCCCAGGTGTTTCTGCATGCTCGGGATGGCCAGGGGTTTTAGAATGAAGTTGTCTGAAATTTTTGAGCTCTTCTAACGAAAGATCATAACCGGTTAGATGCAGCAACGCGTATTGTAACATTGAACCATGGCCATTCGATAAAATAAATCTATCGCGATTCCACCATTGTGGGTCTTTCGGATTGTGTTTTAAAAATTGTTTCCATAAAACCGTCGCAATATCGGCCATACCCATAGGCATACCGGGATGACCAGAGTTGGCTTGGTTGACGGCGTCGATACTAAGCGCTCGAAGCGCGTTGGCAAGATGTTGAACTTGTGACATAAAAATGGCCATTCTTTGAAATCGGATGGCGCATTCTAGCATTACTTATGTATTTTTGTACCTTTCCATATTAGAATAACCCCCTTTTTGAAACAGCAGGAAAAACCATGGCACGAGATTTTGTTTTCACTTCAGAGTCAGTCTCTGAAGGACATCCCGATAAAATTGCGGATCAGATTTCTGATGCTGTTTTGGATGCGTTGCTGACAGAAGACCCCAAATCACGCGTTGCCTGCGAAACCTTCGTTAAAACCGGCATGGTCATGGTCGGCGGTGAAATTACGACCACAGGTTGGGTCGATATCGAACAAATCGCACGTGAAGTCGTAAAGGATATCGGTTATAACAGTTCTGATATGGGGTTCGATTGGGAATCTTGCGCTGTTTTATCTGCGATCGGCAAACAATCGCCTGATATCGCCCAAGGCGTCGATGAAACTAGCAGCCATGCACAAGGTGCCGGCGATCAAGGCTTGATGTTTGGTTATGCGAGTAATGAGACAGATATTTATATGCCTGCGCCCATTGCGTATTCGCATCGCCTCGTGCAACGTCAAGCACAATTGCGCAAAAGCGGCACATTGCCATGGCTAAGACCTGACGCAAAAAGCCAGGTAACGATGCATTATGTGGATAACAAACCCGTACGCGTTGATACCATCGTACTTTCTACGCAACATTCACCTGAAATTCAGCAAGCCGATCTTATTGAAGCGGTGATTGAAGAAATCATCAAGCCAGTTTTTCCTGCGGCAATGTTGAAAGACACCCGCTACTTAGTGAACCCAACCGGCCGATTTGTCATTGGCGGCCCACTAGGCGATTGCGGTTTAACCGGCCGAAAAATTATCGTTGATACCTACGGTGGAATGGCGCGTCACGGCGGCGGCTGCTTCTCAGGCAAAGATCCTTCCAAAGTCGATCGTTCCGCAGCGTATGCCGGCCGTTATGTAGCGAAAAATATTGTCGCAGCAGGATTGGCAGATCGTTGTGAAATCCAAATTTCTTATGCGATTGGCGTTGCAGAACCAACATCTATTTCGATTGAAACCTTTGGCACGCACAAAATTGACGAAGCTGAAATTGTCAGACGCGTGATGAAGCATTTCGATTTAACACCGAAAGGCATTATTCAACAATTAGATTTATTACGACCCATCTACCGCCAAACCGCAAGTTACGGCCACTTTGGACGGCATGATTTGAATTTACCGTGGGAAAAATTGGATAAAGTGGCGGCGTTGCAAGGTTAATTGCAACGCTTTATTAATGACTTACATAATCAAACATCTGTCATTACTGCTCTCACTATTATTCTCATTGCTTACGTCATCACCACCCTTGTGACGTAGATTTCTTTTTTGCAAATAAGTTTTCACGCTACCGTCTGCATCAATCACATTCCAATGCTCATCTTCAGTACCTACATATGAAGTAAGAGATGATCCTTTTTTCATGCAGCACCACAAAGAAGTATAACGACAATTTATCAAAGCTTTTCCACAGTCTTTGAAATTCGATCCTTCACCAATGATGTTCTCCAAGCCTTCTTTGATAGATCCATGCAGTGCCGATACGAAGGATCGGGTATATTGCGCCCCATTGCCGCAAGAAACAAACAAAATTAACGCTGAAAGATCCAGCACCAAACCGACTCCCAATGAAAGCAACATTTTCATCAATGATACTTGCGAAGAAAATAGCGGTACAAATGCTATGGTTAGAGCAGTAACAAAAGAATTTACACCGAGGGTTAGCATCAAAGCAAAACGCGCTCGATTATTGTTCGAGAGCAACAACTCGGCAGAACACCCGGCCACCATGAGACCCCACCACACAAGCAAGCTTGCACCTAACCCAACGAGTAGCGGGTAAGGAGAAAGCTTTTTAAATTCATCCGCTTGAGCGATAGATTTATTTTCAACGGCAGAAAAAACCCAATAAACCAACGCATTCGTCGCCAAGGAAAAAGCAGAGGTTAAAACACTCATTACCAATGCCGTGGGAACATTAGCGACTGAATGTGGTGTAACCCAGGCTTCTTTATTTTCCTCAATAGAAGAAACCCCATTCGATCCCCCCGCCGAAAATAAATCCTGCAAAGAAGGGGCTGGACTTTGACCTTCGGCTCTTCCCTCTAAATCATTACGGCTGTGCGTCGAAACCAAAGAACTATAGCGATAGGCGGCAGAATCAAGCATACTCTTTTCTCTTTATTATTATTTGGCTAATTAGAGCACAAAAAATGAAAAAATCCACTGAAAATACTAATTATTTCATCAATCTCCTCTTGCGTCGTATAGCGACCAAATGAAAATCGCAGCGAGCTATGTGCCAATGCATCTGATAACCCCATGGCTTGCAAAACATGCGAAGGCTCAACCGAAAGCGAAGTACATGCAGAACCCGAAGAAATAGCAAGTTGCGGCAAAGCTTTCATCAACACATCACTATCAACTCCATCAAAATGGACATTTAAAATATGACAGACAGAATGTGCCGGATCACCATTCATCCCGATGCCTGGAAGGCTTTTAATGCCTTGCCAAAAACGATCTTTCATCTTTTCAATACGGGCTATCTCCGTTGACATTTTTTCTTGTAAAATCGCACACGCCTCGCCCATGCCAACAATTTGATGCGTCGGCAATGTGCCCGATCGCAATCCTTGCTCATGACCACCGCCATGCATCAACGCTTGCAAACGCACCACAGGGCGACGCCGTACAAACAATGCACCAACGCCTTTGGGGCCATAAATTTTATGCCCGGAAAAAGACATCAAATCTACCGGCAATGTTTTTAAATCAATCGGTAATTTTCCCAATGCTTGCGCTGCATCTACATGAAAAAAACTGTTATTTGCTTTGACTATTTCAGCAATCGCTTGAATCGGCTGAATCACGCCGGTTTCATTATTCACCAACATAATAGACACTAATAATGTATCTGCACGCAACGCTTGTTTGAAATCTTCAAGCTCTAACAAACCGTTTTTATTCGGCGATAAATAGGTAATTTCAAAATCTTGTTTTTCTAAAAATTGACACACATCTAAAACAGATTTGTGTTCTGTTTTCATGGTAATGATATGCCGCTTATCTTTGTTTTTATAAAAATTAGCCACACCTTTAATCGCAAGATTATTCGCTTCGGTTGCACCACTCGTCCAAATAATTTCTCGCGCTTCTGCGCCAATCAACAAAGCCACCTGTTCACGTGCGATATCAATTTTTAACGAAGCTTGTTGACCATAAACATGCGCTGAAGCGGGATTGCCGAAAACATCTTCCATGCTCAAACATTGCGTCATAACAGAAACCACGCGAGTATCAACAGGGGTAGTGGCTGCGTAATCAAGATAAATTGGCTGTTGCATAAATACTCCGAGTCAACGAGAATGTTCATTATACCAAAAGAGAGGCGTTTATGCGTTTAGTTTTTGTACTAGTTTCAGGATTTATTGTAAGCTTATTGACTGCCTGCCAGCACTTCAATCCTGCCGACACCGTTCGCCAAGAGAAATTCATCAATATCGCCATTGTGAATAGCGAATCATATATGTTTATCCCCAACGCACACTGCATCATCAACACAGATACGAATGATGGAGACATTGAAACCAAGCTTAATCCTGATGCGATTCTCTTAACTGCCGATTATAGACGCTTAGCACTGGATTGTGATGCACCCGGATATAAGCAAAACGCAATTGCGATTACCAACACACTGAATCATTGGGCGGCGAATGATCTGTTTATTTTACCCGGAAATGTCGTTGATTTAACCAGCAGTTTATTACCTTACTATCCATCGCATGTTCTTGTACTGATGAGTAAACAGCCATTTGTGTCACCAGAAACAAGAGCAAAAAATTATGAACATGCAAAAAAAGATAATCTTTTATATCAAGGCACTGTCGGCTGAGATAAAAATTGCTTCGCCGCATCTCGTTCAGCACGATACATGTTTGCTTTGCGCGGTGAAAAACAAGCATTCATCCAATAACGAAATAGAGCGCGACGCCCATTACGCTTTGCTAAAGCACGCACTTCATTGAGGGGGTAATGTTTTTGCAAAAACAAATAAAGCCCTTTCGCTTTTAACATTTTTTTCTGATAGCTCGGCAGTTGATTCGCGCTCGCACTACCGATATGTTCGACAACCACATCGCCGTCAAATGCAATTTCAAATCCCTGCTTGCGAATACGCAAACACAAGTCAACTTCTTCGCCATACAAGAAAAAATCCGGATCGAACCCATGAACTTGATTAAATACGGATGTTCTCAATAAAAAACTTGCACCAATCACCCACGCAAATTCTCCTGGAAGATTACCCAATGAGGTTCGCATATTTTTTTCTTGCGGATAATATTGTCGCGGCTTTGTCTCTTTGCCACTTGGCTCAAGAACACGACTGCCGATCACACCAGCGCGCGGATGCGCATGCGCGAAAGCAATTAAGCGCTCTAAATCTTGCGGCGTTGTTAACAGCGCATCTGGATTTAACAAATAAATAAATTCACTTTTCGCCTGCCTCGCCGCTTCATTTATTGCACGACCAAAGCCAATATTTTCTTTTAAAGGCAACAATGTTATGTTCGAAGAAACAACTGCCTCAACAACATGAAGCGTATCATCACGACTATCATTGTCGATAATCCACACATGACACTGCGGAAAAACGGTTTGCATCATTAACGACTCAAGGCAAGCACGAATCTCTTTTGCAGAAAAATACGTCACTATAATAATATCGACTAACATAAATTTCCCTGTATTATTTTTTTGATTGTCACCAAATCAACTGAATCAGCGACAAACGCATCGCCAAGTTTTTTCAACAAAATAAAGGTTATTTTATTTTCTGAATTTTTCTTATCATGCGTCATCGCGCTTAATAATTCATTAGCCGTGATCGTGTTCGGCACCTGGATCAACAAATCAAACGCCTCTAATAATTTTTCTATCTTGGCCACATCTTCATGCGACAAATGTCCGAGATGGTGCGACAATTGACAGGCATTACGCATTCCCCAAGCCACAGCTTCTCCGTGCAAAACATTGAAATTCATGACACTTTCTAACGCATGACCAAACGTATGGCCAAAATTTAAAAGCGCACGCCGTCCTGTTTCATCACGTTCATCTTGTTCAACAAAATCAATTTTTATCTTAACACTCATTTCAACAATATAAGTCAAAACATCCGTAGCACGAGCCAATATTTTATCTATATTTTCACATAAATAATTTAAAAAATTCACGTCATGAATCAAGGCATATTTAACAATCTCAGCCAATCCTGCACGAAATTCTCGCTCAGGCAATGTTGATAAAAAAGCAATATCAATAACTACCGCTTTTGGCTGATGAAAAGCGCCAATCAAATTTTTTTGATACTGATAGTTAATGCTAGTTTTGCCGCCAATCGATGCATCGACTTGTGCTAATAACGATGTCGGGGCTTGAATAAAATTAACGCCGCGCTGATAACATGCCGCCGCAAATCCGGTGATATCGCCAATCACACCGCCGCCCAATGCAATCAATGTTGTGTTACGTTTATGATGATGCAAAATCAGATGGTCAAAAATCTTTTGCCAATGTTCCACATTTTTATGCACTTCGCCATCGGGTAAAATAAGAGCGTCACATTGATATTCAGAAAAAATAGCTATTAATGGAGATAAATAAAGTGGCGCAATGGTTTCATTGGTCACAATGCAAATTTGCGAACCAGCAATTAATTGCTGCCAAAGTTTTTTTTGAGAAAAAATAGAATGACCGATATGAATAGGGTAAGAACGTTGTGCAAGATTAACCGTTAACATGTGCACTCAAACCTCGCGTTGTCGTCATTGCGAGTACTCGAAGCAATCTATCTTTTCTTTAGGATGGATTGCTTCGAATACTCACAATGACGTCCACAAGTGGATAAAAAAATCATAGACGATATTCATTGGCTTCTAAAAAATCGATAATATCTTTGACTACGCGATGGACGCTTTTATCATCCGTTTCAAATACCGCATCAGCTATTTCACGATACAGTGAATCACGCTGTGCAAATAAATTCTTAAGTGCCTCTTGAGGATTGTCAGAAGAAACGAGGGGTCTTTTGGTATCTTTATAAATACGTTCGTATTGTTGTCCAACGGTCGCATGCAAATAAACGACAACGCCGCGTGCTGCTAAAAAGTTTCTACTTTCTGAGTCGACAATGGTGCCGCCGCCTGTTGACAAAATAATACCCTGGCGCTCAACGAGCTCTTTTACCACTTCGCGTTCACGTTTGCGAAAACCCTCTTCACCTTCAACATCAAATATCCACGGAATATCAACGCCGGTACGTTTTTCTATTTCATGATCTGTATCAAGAAATAGCAGCCCAAGTTCTTTGGACAAAAGTTTACCAATACTCGTTTTGCCGGCACCCATCGGGCCAATCAAAAAAATGTTATTCACTTTCTTCATATTTAGTCTTATACAGTTAAACAGATTTTGCTTGTTCTATGCGGATTATGACAAAAAAATGGCCTGATTGGTTGAATATTTACTTTAAAACCGAGCAAGCGATGTGATATCATACCTTTTTCACGGACATTTTAGCAAGTCATAATTTAAGGTGACGCCCTGAATAACACTACTTCATATTCTTCATGATCTTAATTTCAACGGAACCCCAGCAATTTTCAAAGTTTATGCTATATCTTCAAGCAGGAGCAACGAAGTAGAAAAATCATACAGAGTACCCATAATGCCTATAAATTTTTTTTCTTGCACATTAAACGAACTGCACGAATTTGATCTACAGAGACACGTTAAAATATGGTTAAGCAAAAGAAAAGATGAATTTATGAGCCTGACCAATCAATTGCGATTGATTAAAGCGCGCGTAACCAACCCAGACGACCAAATTTCTTTAGTATATGACGGCCGCTTACTTTCCGATGAAGCGATAGCGTCTCTTCATCAGTTTTGCCAAACACATAACATTAAACCCCATGATATGAAAAACTTAAGACATCTAGTCAAAACAAAAGAAGAAAAGTTTTTAATTTCCATGTACGAAGATGAAATAAATAACCTTGAAAACGGCGGTAATTTGGCAGCCGCAAGCGATATTTTGCGAATCTTAAGCCCAGTTTACTCGTTAGGAGTGTATACAGATTTTGATGTAGCAATTAATACCAACAATTTAGGCAGTATGATTTTTTTAAAAGAGCCTGTCTTAATTAACTGCGGCATTCTCGAAAATCAACTTTATTATGCTAGTGATATTATTGCTGTCTCAAATTCAAAAGCTGGCGAAAATTTAATGAATCTTCTTCAGCGCACCATGATTGCTAAATGCACTGGCAAGTTTTCTTTTATAAAGCCAATTACCTCTATCGACGAAGACGAATCTTTAGACCATGGGCAATGGCATGAAAAATTACTACTCGAGAGTTTGCACGCGAAATTTTCTATTCGAACTTTTCGTTTTTTTATTCAACAATTACACCCTGAGGCCATACAAGATATTATTCAAAAGCCTTTAAATTTTGCTGAGCTTCAAAAATTAGACATGCGCTACAAAAAGCAAGAGAGTAAGATAGTAGATACACCTTCAATTGTGGCTGAAAGAAAAAGAGAAGAAATGTACATAAGATCCGTGGTTAATACGACAGGCCCTACGATTTATCGGCTTGCTTTTGCTCCAAGAGGATGTTGGAATACGAAAAATAAATGTGGTAGTTTCGCACAACTAGGATTATTAAGTGCGTTTAAAGGGTATATTCCCGGAACTCGTGAGAATAATAATGACTATTCTTGGCTTCCAAGAGGAGTAAAAAATATTGCTCAAAGCGAAGAAGAGATGATTAATAATTTTAAACGGGTATCAAAAGCATATAAAAATTATAAACAAAAGCAAGAGCGCAAAAAAACTCAGGGCCTATCTTTATAAGATAAACTCCAGCGAATATGTTTTCTTGGTGCCTCAAAAATAACGGTATGTCGAGTAATATTAGCGACGCGCCAATGACTATTTTCCCACGGCAAATTAATTCCAAAATAATGCGATTGTGAATGATTGTCCGCTTCAAGAAAAATTCCAAGCAAAATACCGTTCTTGCGAACCTCTCCCGATAAATACCAATGAGTCCCCTCCAATGACTGAAAAGGACCGCCCTTATTTTTAGGAAAAACTCGCGATACAAAAGGCGATTGCACATCTTCTAATGCTAATGTTGTGTTAACTGAAAAGGCCGGGACGGTGACAACAGCAAGTGCAGCAGTCAATCGCGTTAGAAGACTCAAATGGCCCTTTGCTTTTGTTGCGGTATTTTTTTTATTATCATTTCTTAAAATAACTTCCATATGATTTTTTTCTACCGACAAATCTGTCAAAATAAGGGTATTTGGCTGCCGTGAAAGCAATGAAAGAAAATTTAATAACGCGCGATATTCACCCGTTATACTTAAATGAAATTCATTATGCTCATTTCCCTGATCAGGCTTTATAGATTCGATCGACAACTGACTCACATTCAATGCTTCTTCAATAAAAGGTAATAGTGGCTTTGCCTGAAGCTGATCTTGCAAGAAAGAGATTTTTTCTGAATTCCTAGCCATCACTTTCGCTATAAGCGCAGCTTTTTTCTCCGTCATATTCAATATACGCTGCTCTTTTTCTAATGAAATATGCCGATAATGAATGGGCAAGATGACGAAAAATAGCATAAGAAAAACAATAAAAAACCCAACCAGAGTTGACAGAAAAAATATGTTTGATAATTTCATTTTTCTTTATCCCTGATTTCAATTTCAAATTGTATCGAAAACTCTTGATTGATAGCGTTTCCTATAAACTTTAACTGTGCATTCATCGCATTTTCAGATAAATTTTTAAGATATATTTTAATGGCTGAACTTGTTTTTGATCGTCCTTTAATTAATAACTTATTTTCTTTCCAAGTTATTTTATCAAGCATTAAATTCTCAGGGCGCTGAAATTCAACTGTTTTTAACGCTGCTTCTAAATTCAACGAATGACGTGCATTGCTGATTTCATTCCCCCAGAGATCAATAAGTGTTTGAACTTCTTGATTAGATTTTTCTAAAGCACTTAATTGTGCGATAATAACTTTTTTTCTATATGACAAATCTATGGCACGCTTTTTATCTTGATGCTTTTGATGAATGAAGCATAAACTCAGCAGCAGCATCAAAATACTCGTGCCAACAATCACTATTGCTAAAATTTTTAACTGTCTTTTATGCGCAAGTTTTTTATTACGCTGCCGCCAGGGCAATAAGTTAAGCGCTGAAAAAGATTGATCTTCTATTTTCAAAAAAAGCGTTGACGAATCTAAATCCAAGAAATTTTTCTTATTACACGCAGCAATGACAATTTTTTTATTATCTTCATCCACGTTTTTTACTAAAAAATCAAAATAAATCTCCTGATCAAGCGTGGGAAATAACTGCGCTTGCTCAATAAGAACATAATGTAAAATGTCATCTTCTGTAAACGCGCATGGAACTTTCGTTTCTGTAACGATTACTTGATCAAATGACACCCAAACAATAGGCGATGGAGACATAATTGCCTTGATAAAGTTGATGGTAATGGATATAAAAAGGCCAAATAAGGCAATACGGGCGGGAAGACAGAATTGTGCCTTATTTTTTGCTAAAATCAACTTTATTTTTAGTGTAGCGCTGCATAAGTGATGCTAGAATCCCCTTTAGTAGAAACAAAACGATCAGCCGCGCCTTATATTATGATGCTATCTAAAATTTTCAGCTTCATTTTCAAATGCTTTGCAAGTTGCGCATTAGCCGCATTACTAGCGATTGCACTGGTTTTCGCCTATGTTTCATTTTGTTTACCTTCGGTGGATTCTTTAAAAACCGTGCACCTGCAATCGCCCCTGGCCATTTTCTCCAGCGACGGCGAATTGATAGCCGAATTTGGTGATATTCGCCGCATTCCGGTGCTTTACAAAGATATTCCACAGCCATTAATTGATGCCGTGCTCGCAACGGAAGATCAGCATTTTTACGAACATCCTGGCGTCGATTTTCTTGGCCTTGCACGCGCAGCGGTTGTCCTAGTGTCAACCGGACGTAAAAGCCAAGGTGGCAGCACGATTACTATGCAAGTAGCGCGTAATTTTTTCTTATCGAATAAAAAAACTTTCGCGCGAAAATTTAACGAAATTTTACTGGCAATCAAAATTGATCATGACCTCGGAAAACAAGCTATTCTAGAATTATATTTTAATAAAGTTTTCTTAGGCGAACACGCTTATGGTTTTGGCGCAGCGGCACAAGTATATTATGGCAAATCATTGAATGAACTAACGTTGGCAGAATACGCCATGCTGGCGGGCTTACCCAAAGCACCTTCATCCGCAAATCCAATTGTGAATCCTAAAAAAGCCAAAGAACGCCGTCATCATGTCTTATCACGCATGCTTGAAAACAAATCCATTACGCTTGAGGAGTTTCAAGAAGCAGATGCAGCACCCCTCACTGAAAAATACCACGGCTTAAGCGTTTCGCTAGAAGCACCTTACGTAGCCGAAATGATTCGCAATCAACTGTATGAAAAATATGGCGATGCTATTTATAGCCAGGGCCTGAATATTCACACGACTATTGATAGCCGCTTACAACGCGAAGCGAATCGCGCCCTTGCAGACGGTCTCGCCGCTTACAATCATCGTCATGGCGATAAAACGCCGAGCGTAGAAGGTGCGCTGGTTGCGATGAATCCAAAAACTGGCGCAATTCTTGCAATGACCGGCGGCGTTGATTTCAACAAGAGCCATTTTAATCGCGCAACACAAGCACATCGTCAAGTGGGCTCGAGTATTAAGCCGTTTATTTACGCTGCAGCAATTTCCAAAGGCATGACACTCGCTAGCATTGAAAACGATGCGCCCATTGTCATTGATGATGGTAGCGGCCAAATTTGGCGACCAGAAAATGACGATCATAAATTTCATGGCTCGGTGCGTATGCGTGAAAGTTTGGTCGATTCACTCAATCTTGCCTCTATTCGGATTTTGCAACAAACTGGCATTCCTTACACGATTCAATTTTTACAAAAATTTGGCTTTGACCCCAAACAAATGCCTCCCGGCTTATCATTAGCTTTAGGTACACCTGATTTAACGCCGCTGCAATTGACGAATAGTTTTTCACGTTTTGCCAATGGCGGATATCAACTGGATGCTTTTTTAATCAAATCCATTACTAACGATCGTCACGAAATTCTTTATCAAACAAAGAGAGTTAAATTGTGCGAAACCAATGAAGATGTGCTGGATCAATCGATCGCAGAATATCAATGTGCGAATCAAGTGGTGGATCCACAAATTGTGTATTTATTAAACTCAGCGATGCAAGATGTCGTCGGTCGCGGCACAGGAAAGCAAGCACGCATTTTAAATCGCCAAGATCTTGCCGGAAAAACAGGCACAAGTAATGATCAACATGATGGTTGGTTTTCAGGCTTTAATCAAAATATTATCGCGGTCGTTTGGGTCGGTTATGACGCACCCAAATCACTCAGCGAATATGGTGCGCGTGCCGCCCTTCCCATTTGGATTGATTTTATGCGCGCGGCACTTGCCGGAACACCAGAAACTTCTTTAAAACGCCCGGAAGGTATTATTTCTGTGCGCATTGATCCAGAAACCGGATTGCGCGTTCCGGCAACGCATCAACCCTCTATGTTTGAACTATTTCGCGCAGGCAATGAACCGCCTGAAGAAGGTGATCACAATACACCAACCGATAAAAATAATATTCAAGAAAAACAAGACTCTAATTTGAGTGATTTATATTAGGTGATAACAAAACCAATCCACACCCACAATACAAACCAATGATGATTCAAAAACGCTTTGAAACATTTTTCAGGTTCACGGTTTTTAATGAGTTTTTGCTGATAAATAAAAAATCCTATTGAACAAAATATCCACGCCTCATATATCCAAGAATAATGCTGCCAAAAACCAAAAATCAACAACCCCAACCAAACGATAATTTGCAAAATGAAAATGATTTTTTTGTCATAGTCGCCAAATAAAATCGCGGTTGATTTCACGCCAATTTTCAAATCATCTGCCTTATCAGCCATTGCATAAAGCGTGTCATACGCTACCGACAATATCACTACTAAACCATATAAATACCAGCATGAAAATGGAAGTTGCTCTTGCGTTGCCGCATATGCCATCGGAATTCCCCACGCAAACGCTAACCCTAAAACCAATTGCGGTGCATTGATCCAACGCTTTGTAAACGGATAAAAAATCGCCAGCGCTATGCCAATAAACGATAATTTAATTGCCATAGGATTGAGAAACAAAACCAAGACAAACGATAAAACACTACATATTGCAAATAAAATTAACGCTTCTTTTAAGGAAACTTTACCACTCGTTAATGGCCGTTGTTCGGTGCGTTTAACATGTTTATCAATTTTTCGATCGGCAATATCATTGATCACGCAACCACCGGCGCGCATTAAAATGGTTCCCAAAATAAATACGATTAAAATTTTTATCGATGGAAAACCGCGTGATGCCGCCCAAACGCTCCATAATGTCGGCCAAAGTAATAAATAAATGCCGATGGGTTTATCGAAACGCATGAGTTGAAAATAATATTTAAATACATGCTGTTTAACCATTGATACGGCCATATTCATCATTACATGCTGTCATTATAGGGGTTATTTAGCCAAAAACTCAATTGGCTTAGCCAATTTTTAAGGCATAAGAAAATTTTTTATGCAAAGCTAGATAGCAAAAGAACCTCACTCAATAAAAAGGATGAAACGGTCGAATGAAATAACGATCGTCGCGCCCAACACGTTTCTGGCCGCAAGGATTTGGGTATTTGTTCCCACAAAGATTGACCTATTGAAATTTCAGTTACTTCAATAGGTCCGCGTTGAAAAGTGCTATCACCTGAAAAAAGAATTTTACCCAATGGTTGTGAACCTAATGCCATTAACTTGGGAAATTGCTCAATCAGTTTGCGTGGAAAAACTGAGCGAGCGAAGATGGTTGGCTGGCGAGTCATTATCACAACCTCACGAATCCAGCATTCTTCATTCAGCGAAAGCGCTTCACATTCATCTGGCCAAGGCATTTGCCAACCTTCTTTTTGCACCACCATTTGACAAGGCACTCCAGAAGCTTCTTCCAGCGCACGGGTCATTGAATCAGCATTTGCTAACCAAGGCTGTAAAGCAACTGGAATGCTGGTTTCCTGAAAAAGATTTTTCCAAACTAGACAAGACAATGTTAAACTCTGCTTAAAATGAAAATTATCGCTCCAAATACAGACAAACTCAAAGGAAATTCCTCCATGAACCCCATCATCATCATCGGCAGCGGTCTCGCAGGCTACAATCTCGCGCGCGAAATCCGTCAACACGATACGCATATTCCACTTTTAATGATTACGCAAGATGCCGGTGCGTTTTACTCAAAACCGATGTTATCCGCCGCGTTAAGCATGAATAAAACCCCTGAAAGCATCATGGCAATGAGCGCTGAAAAAATGGCCGCGCAATATAATATGCAGATTTTGACAAATACGAGCGTTGAAAAAATTATCCCTGAAGAAAATCGCGTTGCAACGAAAAATGAAACACTTGAATATAGCGCCTTAATTTTTTGTACAGGCGCTGATACGCACATTCCCACGCTACACGGTGATGCACAAACGGATATTTTACAAGTGAACGATGTTTATCAATATCAAACATTTCGCGAAAAAATTGCCGACAAAAAAAGTATTACGCTTTTGGGTGCAGGATTAGTCGGATGTGAATTTGCCAATGATTTAACTCAAGCTGGCTATGAAGTGCATATTGTTGATCCCGCGCTTTCACCGATCGCATCATTGTTGCCCGAGCGCGTCGGCCATGAATTAAAACATGCACTAACACAACAAGGTGCGCAATGGCATCTTGGACATATTGCAAAATCTATTGATCACCATCATAGCCAATATCAAATAACACTCGAAGACAATACGACCTTCTTAACCGATATCGTTTTTTCAGCCATCGGCTTGAAACCACGCCTTGATCTCGCCAAGCAAACACATATTCATACTCATCGCGGGATTGTTGTGGATCAATATTTGCGAACCAGCGTTGGCAACATTTATGCGTTGGGCGATTGCGCGGAGATCAATCATTGGATATTACCTTATATCGCACCGATCATGCAGGCAGCAAAAGCACTCGCTAAAACATTGACTGGCACAGAGACCGCGTTATCGCTACCGGCCATGGCAGTGGTCATTAAAACCAGTTGTTATCCCCTGGTTGTGTGCAAACCTCCTTTTGCGATTGAAGCAGAGTGGACGTTTGAAGACAGCGAAGGCATTTTACGTGGACACCTGAATGATTCAACCGGCAAATCACATGGATTTATTTTGACAAAAGAAGCGACAAAAGAACGAATGTCGCTTGTGAATTTAATTGATCGATGGCTTTAATATCGATTGCTTTTTCCTATAGCAATCCGATGGGCTACGTGTTTGTTCTCAGGATCGCCAAAAAAAGTAATTTGTTTTTTAAAAAACAAGTCACAGATGACGACATGATGTTCGATGCCACCCAACAAAGTATCGACAACCGACAACATAGACCGCGTTTCATTTGAATAAGCGCGTTTTCTATAACTTGTTTGCTCTTGCGATAAAATATTAGACGTGGTTAATAAAAAATAAGCCAACCCAATGCGTTGCTCTTGAGTAATTTCATCCTCTATCTTTTTGTCTAAAATTTTCTTTCGAATATCTTGCTTAAATTGTGATAAAGAAAAATGCGGCCGCCATACTTCTTGACAAATTTGATCGTAAAGTTTTTGTGCACTGCGAGAGTCTTCTGGATAGGTACATGAAGGTATCGTGTTTGCAAGCTCAAGAAGGCATGCAATCACACGCAACACAGGCGCCTCACGCTTGCCGAATAAATGAATACGATCATTCGTATGATCATAGGCAAGAATACACTGACTATCTGCGGTGCCTACGTCAAGATTAAATGCTTGAATTTCTTTATAGACTTCCCTGCCGAGAAAACTGCCGTTAACACTATGCCCCAAATATGTACGATGTGATTTTGGCAGTATATCACCTACCACCATACGAACGCTCCCCGGGTGCCAGCATCCTGTAGGCCGCGCCCAAGTTACACACTCTCTCTCCTCTTCTGTCAGCGCGACTCCTGATAATACGCCACAAATACGCTCATCACTTAATGGAGCAGCATGAAAAAGATCAAAGGGTTTAATAGTTTTCTCACCTTGTTGGGCTTCTTTAACGCGAATACCATAAGGCATCTGATCATGCGCGATAAATGCTTTTACTTCCGCACATTCCGCCTGGCGCAAAGAAAACACCCACGCTTGCTTATTATTCACGCGGTCATCAAGGCGGCTAAAAAATGAATATTTATCTTTAATGTCATTCAAATAGTCACGAATTTGCCCAGTATAGCAATCATCTTCTTGATAGTTTTCGCGCAAAAACGCATCATGTTGCAAACAATAAAGTCTTCTCAAGGCACGGTAAGACTTTAAAATATTTTTACACTCTGTTTTATCGAGAGATTGACACCAAGGATAAGCCACTTGAATTTCTTTCTGGGCACAATAGGCTTGCCAAACTCTCCAACCACCAAACAGGTCAGTGCCTTTACTCATCGCTAGCATTAGCTCGATATCTTGCAATGTTTCTAGCATCATATCTTCATGATTACCGCGTATCATGAAAATTAATTTGCCTTGCTGTTGGTTTTTTTTAAGATAACGAATAAGCCCCAAACTATCTTTACCGCGATCGACATAATCACCGCACAAAAACAGGCGATCTCCTCCTCTTAATAGAGCAATCACCTGCCTCATTTCATTTAAAGAACCATGAGGATCGGTAGAAACAAAATCACGTCCCTGGCTATTGCCCTCTATTTCAATAATGTCTGTCATCATATTTTTTTTCTTTTAGCTTTTAAAGCTACTATAGACTAAAGGAATTAAGGAAAGCTTAATAAAAACACAAATGTCACTTGTGGTTTTGTTAAGAACACGGCTATAATTTTTGTTCACACAAGGATATTTATGAATATTTACACAGAAGCACTAATGTTATGGCTCGTAATGGACTCGGTTGGAAACATTCCGGTATTCGCGGCCATTTTAAGCCATATCCCTCATGAACGTCGCAAAAAAATCATTTTGCGTGAATCTATTTTTGCGTTAATCATTTTATTTGCCTTTTTTCTTTTTGGCAGTTATATGCTCGATGGCATGCAGCTTTCTCATGCTTCTCTCACCATTTCCGGCGCGATTATTTTATTTTTAATCGCAATTAAAATGATTTTCCCCGGCGACAAACCTAAAGATCAACAAGTCGTGCATGAGCCTTTTATCGTACCACTCGCTATGCCACTCACGGTCGGCCCAGCTTGTATTACCATGGTGATGTTATTACGCTCAAAATATCCTGGACAACTTTTTGATGGCTGCATCACTATTTTTGTCGCCTGGTTTTTTACGGCACTCTGTTTGTATTTTGGCACTTATTTGGCAAAATTTTTAGGCCCGAAAGGTCTAACAGCCATCGAACGCTTAATGGGGATGTTGTTGACAACCCTTGCTGTACAAATGCTATTGAATGGGATTACGCAATACCTTAATAAAATTTAGATTGATAATTTTTTTTCGGCAATCCACATGGCGGAGGGTTTAATAAGTCATTGGTTAGTTTTTGCGTCATATCCTCTTGAAGCTGACGATAAAAACAAGCACCAAAAAACATAAAACAAGAAAATGCGCTGGTTGCATTTAAAAAACCGCTCGTCTCTTGTTGCAGATAAAGAGCAAAAGCTTCACGCTCATCGTTAGTCCATGCGTGCATTGTTTGTTTCACGCAATCACAAAAATTGCTCCTAAACAATGTGAGTTGTTTAGCGTTTTTTAATTGCACGCCATCGCCACCCGCAGCTTGATAAATTTTCTTATAGTGTTCTTCTATATTGTATTCATACGATGGGAAAAGTTCACACAGCCTACTCAATTCATTCGAACAAGTATCTTTTTTCTCGGCATCTTTTCCTAGAAAGAAAATGTCATCATTCACGGTTTCCTCTATAATCGTATTTTGCGTATGATTAACCCGCAACATACAATGCGTGCTTGTTGTAGCAACATCCAAAATAAAAAGGTTGATTTCTTGACAAACAGCGCTATCTGCAGAAAAAGTTGTGTGGCCTGCATAACACCGATTTGATTCCAATGACCTACCCGATGACGACATGGTTAAATCACCTGTAACGACCACTTCTTCTGGCCTCGCCCAGGTTACATATTTAATTTGGTCTTCAGCGAGGTATGACTCATGCTGTCTGAAAAAATTCACTCTAAAATACACTTCCTGCGCTGTCGGCGTTAATTCTATTTCTTTTAATTTTTCTGCCATGATTGCATCACTTAATGGAGCAGCATGCACAATATCAAATGCTTTAATTTTTTTAAATTTCTTTTGTGCCGCTTCAACATGAATGATATAAGGAAGTTTTTCTATAAATTCTTTTATCGATGCACGCTCTTGAACATTTAGATCTAAAACCCAATAGGTACCATCACATTCCATGTGTCTACAAAATGCATAAAGCAAATTATAAAGTTTGGAGTCGCACGACATTGAGTCATACACAGATCGCCATTGAGCCCCTCGAACACTTCGATTATTTTTTTTAGCTTTTTTGAAAAGAGCTATTAAAGAAGTACTTGTCTCGTAAAATTCGAAACTATCTTTAAAAGAAAATCCATGATAATTGAGATGACCTATACTGGATTGTTTGATTATTTCGAGAGACTGCGCTGCAAAAGTTGGGTGCATCTCCTCATAAAAATCCAAAAAAGCAATGGTGCGCAACAACATATCTTCATGATTGCCACGAATAAGAAAAATAGGAGCACCAATTTTATTCTCTAAATACTGTAGTAGCTTAAAACTCTCCTCGCCGCGATCAACATAATCTCCACAGATAAATAATCGATTATTTTTTTCAAGCAACAAGTCATCAACGATTTTTTCTACTAGAGCCAATGAGCCGTGAGGATCCGTAATAATCCAATCATCACCCTCTTTATTTCCTGGAACCTTGACCAAATGCGGATATGGATATAGTGGCATAGTTTTTTCTTTTTTTTTACATGCTGAAGACACTATAGCTTAAAAAAATTAAAAAAGACTTATGAATGTTGACAATTTCCCTTTTGACTGCAAAATGACCGTATTACTTACGATTGCCGGTTCTTTTTTAACCATGAATCAACATTATGCTGAAATCGCCATCGCCTGCCCGCTGAGAACCGCGTTTGATTATGCTATCCCCGAAGATATGGCGCTAGAACCTGGCATGCGGGTGAAAGTTCCTTTTGGTCGACGCACCGTGACTGGCGTGGTGTTAAATACAAAAAATCACACAACGCTCACGTGTGAAATTAAAGCTATCTTAGAAAGTCTAGATGAAACTCCCGTTCTTTCATCTGATTTAATACAATTATGTACGTGGGCAAGTCAGTATTATCAACATCCGATTGGCGATGTGTTGATGGGGGTGTTGCCGACGCGATTGCGGCAGGGAAAAACGTTGAATATTCGAGACGGGCGACCAACCGGTAGCCCCTACGCCACCCATCCGCACAATTTACATCAAGAACAACAGGCTGCGCTAGTTCACATCACGCAAAACTTAAGTACATTTAATGTTTTTTTGTTACACGGAGTGACGGGCAGCGGAAAAACCGAAGTGTATTTTCACGTAATTGATGAAATATTGAAAAAAAATCAACAAGTTTTATTTTTAATTCCAGAAATTTCGCTTTCACCACAAACACTGCAACGTTTTCAGCAACGTTTTTCTGCGCCGATTTTGGCAATGCATTCTGGATTAACAGATAAAGAACGCTTAACTGCATGGGCACATGCGCAAAGTGGCGATGCAAAAATTATTATTGGCACGCGCTCGTCTATTTTTACACCTTTTAAAAATTTAGGCTTAATTGTCATTGATGAAGAGCACGACGCTTCTTTTAAACAGCATGAAGGCTTTCGCTATTCTGCGCGCAATCTCGCCATCAAACGCGCACATATGCTTAATATCCCTATTATTTTAGGATCCGCAACGCCCTCAGCAGAAAGCTATCAAAATGCACTTTCAAAAAAATATCATTTATTAGAATTAACAGCGCGTGCAGGTCATGCCGTTATTCCACAATTTCAGCTTGTTCCGTTATCACCCAAAACACTTGAAAATGGATTGGCACCCGAAACCATAACAACTATTCGGCAACATTTAGAAAAACAAGAACAGGTGCTGATTTTTATTAATCGTCGCGGTTATGCGCCTGCGTGGTTTTGTCAAAGTTGTCATTGGCAAGCCGATTGCACGCGTTGTGATAGCCATATGGTATTACATAAAAAATTACGGCGATTGATGTGCCATCATTGCGGTCATCAAACCGCAATGCCAACGGTTTGTCCGAAATGCCAAAGCCCATCGTTATTAGCATTAGGCGAAGGCACACAACGTATTGCCGAAACCTTAGAAACCCTTTTTCCTGCAACACCCGTGTTTCGAATTGATCGCGATAATGTAAAAAACAAGAATCAACTTGAAGAACAGCTGGAAAATATTCATCAACATTCTTCAGCGATTTTAATTGGCACACAGATGCTCGCGAAGGGGCACCATTTTCCCAATGTGACGTTGGTGGTTATTTTAGGCGTGGACAATGGATTAATGAGCAATGACTTTCACGCGCTCGAACGCACTGCACAATTGATTCTGCAAGTCGGAGGACGCGCCGGGCGTGAAGACAAACCTGGCATAGTTTTATTGCAAACGCTGCAACCCGAACATCCGCAATTACAATTATTAACGCAACAACCCTATGGTGTGTTTCTCAAAGCACTTTTAAAAGAACGCGAACAATTTCACTTGCCGCCGTTTGCGTTTATGGCTTTGTTTCGCGCAGAGGCAAAACAAATGCAAAAAGCATCTGAATGTTTGATGGCTATTCAAAACTTATTAAGGGCAGACACAAAACATGGCCCCTACACTGTCTACGACCCCATCCCCGCACCCATGCAACGCAAAGCGGGTTTTTATCATATGCAGCTTTTAATTCAAGCGCCTAACCGACAAGCATTGCAAAAATTATTGAGCAATACCTTGCCAAAACTGGCCAACAATAAAGCGCTTCAAGGCGCGCGCTGGACCGTCGATGTCGATCCTGTGGATTTATTCTGATTTTTTTATACCCAAAATTTGAATTTATTTAAAACACATCCTATATTGGTTGGTTGAAATACCAATAAAAATATGGGAACTATCATGAAAGAGTGCTTCTTCAAAGGCTACAACATAACCGGCATTCACAGACCAACCCCTCGGCGCCCATGGTTAGAGGAGAATACAACGGGCACAGTAGCTTCAACACCAACAAGAGAAATCTGCGAATCACCAACGTATTTCTCGCAACATTTAAACAAAAAAGCAAAAATAGACTCGCTTCGAGACAAAGTGACCAGCCTTCCAGGTTCAAAAACTCGATAAATGCAGCACTGGTGATCACGTAACGCATTCGAGAAAATAGCAGCGCCCATAAAAAGCGTTACGTTTAAGGGATCCATGGTTGTTCTCACTTTTCAAGACATGATTGCGCGCGCCGGACAGTAGATGTCGATCCTGCGAATTAATTATGATTTTTTTATGACCAAAATTTGAATTTATTTGATACATATCCTATATTGACTGGCATAATAATAATTAAGAAA
>JAZKAS010000005.1:4517-25557 GCA_040389005.1 Pseudomonadota bacterium | reverse complement strand
AATTTTTGTAATTTTTCACGGCACCATTGATCAACCGACACAGCGCCCAAACATATTTTTTCTGGTGTTACCGCAAGCGCACAGTGCAAATACATCCCTTTGCTGCTTTCTTGCGTCGTCGGACCTGCGTCCTTACGCTGAGTTTGCGTACTAAAATTGAGTGTTGTCGTATCTTGAGGAATGAGCACAACGCGGTGTTCTCGCATACGAGACAAGGTGGCTTCAACATGGGGGAAGCGAATTTTTTCCGGCGTCACATGCACATTATCAAACAAGCGATAAGCGGCTTTTGTTTCTGCCGCTCCACCACAAGAAGAGGGAACGCTTTCTGTCGCATTTCGACTGAGCTGGTTTAGCACGCGCCTAGCTCGATTTTCTAAACGTTTATCGCCTAATGACAAATCAAAAAATTCTTCTAGAACCCAATTCTTCGCCACATCAACCTCTAAATAAATATAAAAGTGACAGTGTAATTCAATTCATTGAAAAATAAACTAAATAGGATCTAACTTGTGGGTAATGATATGATCAGCGCTTGACCCCCCTTTCCCACACTAAATATTGCATGTAATATAGCAATATATTTGGAGATATCTCTTGCGACATCACGAAGCCAGCCCAACCTTAATTATTATTTTATTATGCTTAATCAGTTCTGCTGGCCGTTTTGTCATCGATAGTTATCTACCCTCTTTACCCGATATTCAATACGAACTTATCCTGGACGATGCTTTAACACAAATGACGTTAACCATTTATTTGCTCGGATTAGGTATATCGCAACTTTTTTATGGTCCACTCGCCGATCATTTTGGCCGGCGCAAAATATTACTATTAGGTATGGCCATTTTTTTTATAGGCAATGTGTTATGTGCTAATGCAGATTCTGGAAGCACATTGTTGTGGGCGCGTTTGATTGCCGGTGTAGGTGCTGGTGCATGCGGTGTGCTAAATCGAGTAATCGCTAGCGATTATTTTGAAGGACCTGCTTTTGCGAAAGCGTGGTCCTATACAACAACGGCTTTAGTGCTAACACTCATCTTTGCGCCACTTATTGGCGGATACATTCAAGAATGGCGTGGCTGGAGTGGAAACTTCACAGCATGCTCGTTATTTATTGCTGGTGTATTAGCTATTACGTGGCATTTTTTGCCTGAAACACATCCGCATCTTGGCGAACATCGAATTGGCCTTAAAAAAATTTTTCATCATTATGCAAAAGCCTTGGCCTCTTTATCTTTTTTATTGCCGACCTTTGCTTATATGTTTGCTTTTTCTGGCTTAATCGCTTACTTCCAAATTAGTCCGTTATTACTCATAAATCAATATAATTGGACTCCTGTTCAATATGGCTGGTCAAGTTTAGCTATTGCATTGAGTTACTTATTAGGTGGTACAATTATACAACGCTGGGGGCACTCTGTCGGCATCCGACCTATGTTGCAAATAGGCTTATGGCTAGGATTATTAGGCGGCATTTTATTGCTATTTATTGCAAAATTAAATGTTAATACAGGATGGCCAATTGTTATATGCGCGAGTATTTATGTTTTAGGAGCTCGCCTGGTTATTCCGAATGCATCTGCTCTAGCGATGGGTTATTCAGTTGTTCCTAAAGGATGTGCGGCAGCGTTAGTGGGTGCAATACAAATGTTAGGCTCCATGGCATTAGGCGCACTGATTGCACAATTTAAAACAGATACTGCCGCGCCCTTGGCAATATTTTTTATTAGTGTTAGCGGGTTGGCATTAACATTCTACTTATTACAAAAAATTTTTCACTCAACTTAAAGAGGATCAAATGAAAAAAATTATTAGTATGTTTGTATTAACATTCTATTGCTCAATAGCACTGAGTGAAGAAATGACGACACCGAGTTCTTTAGCATTTATTTTAAAAAAACTCGACGAACAATCGTATCGCGTTTTAAAATTAGAATACGAACACAAAGGCTATGAAGCCAAAGTCATCTCTCCCGAGGGGTTTTTACAAGAAATTAAATTTGATAAAACTGGAAATTTATTATCAACGCCTACGACACATCTTTTATCAATGGCTGCAGCTCTTGAGTTGGCAGAAAAAGCAGGTTACCACGAAATTTCTTCCATTAAAATTTCTAAACATAATACCTATGCTCTTGAAGCACGTGACAATAACAATAACGAAATAGACCTCACTATAGATGCTCAAACAAGAAAGATTAAAGTAAAAAAAGAATGGTGGGATGTTTTTTGAAAAAAATAATCATTAGGCTCAACACCCAATAAACGGTTTTCTTAAAAAAGTACTTATAAAAAAATAAGTGTATTGTAAAATAAAAAATATGATATGCTGATAATTTTTATGAGTAAAACGGAAAGAAACATGATAAATAAAGCAGATATTTTGCAAGCGCAACAATGGCGTTTTGCGTGTAAAGAATTTGATGTTAATAAAAAAATCAGTTCTGAAGATTTTGACTTTCTATTAGAAATTATTCGGTTATCGCCAAGTTCATTTGGCTTTCAGCCTTTTCAGGTGCTGGTCATTAGAAATAAAAAGCTATTGGAGGCATTAAAAGCTGTCACGTGGGGTGGTCAAAAGCAATTTCCAACAGCAAGCGAAGTACTTTTATTTACACTTCGAAAAGATATACGCTTTGACAGCGATTTTATTGATTATTTACTTAAAACAGTTCGCAATCTTCCCACCGAAATTATTGATATTTATAAGCCGCTCGTAAAGCAGCACCAAGAACAAGATTTTAAATTATTACACAATGTGCGTTATTTGTATGATTGGGCAGGAAAACAAATTTATATTGCGCTTGGAAATCTCATGACTGCCGCCGCTGAGATTAGCATTGACTCTTGCCCGATTGAAGGTTTTTCTATTGAGGCTGTGACAGAAATATTAGCTGAACATCATGTCATTGATCCTTTAGTGCAAGAGCCCTGTGTTTTTTGTGCTCTTGGTTATCGTGCTGTTCCACCTGCTCGTGCAAAAGCTCGACGTGATATCCAAGAATTAGTTAAATTTATTGAAGCGTAAATAAAGTAAAGAGGTCAATTGGATTAAATCATGAAAAAAAATATTATGCTCACCACAGCTTTGTTTTTTCTTATAAACTCCGCATTGGCAGATACTTGCCACCCTACAATTGATCCATCCCAAAATAATTATATTATTGGCTATGGCAGTTTGATGAATAACGCTAGTCGATCACAAACAAATCCAGATGTTACCGTTTTGCTTCCCGTGAAAGTTAAGGGACTCGTTCGCGACTGGAGTGCCGCTTCACACGATTACAAAATTATTTTTCTTGGTGCGAGTCAATGTCATAAAAAAGATGAAAATTGCTTTCTCAATGGTCTCGCCTATTTAACTAATGATATTCAAGCCACTGATAAACGAGAAAGCATTTATTGTCGCCATGAAGTACCGATTAATGATATTACTCTTTACAAAAAACAAGATCATCTGGATCAACATGCCCACTATTGGGTTTATATCACTAAGAAACATAATAAAGCCCATCCCGATGCGCTACACCCCTTGATTCAATCCTATGTTGATCTTTTTATTGGCGGATGCATGGAACAAGCCGCGAGCATTGCACACAAAACAGTGAGCGAGCTTGTTTATCCTAATGATTATGAGTTTGTCTTTGATTGCGTTAAAGGAACACGTGGCTGGATAACAAATTATTGGTTAAATGACCGAGTTTATCCACAACGTCCTTGGGCAGTAAACCCTTATGCACTACAAATTGATAAGGTGCTTTCACAAAGCTATAAAAATGGCGATATTTCAGGAAAATATTCTTACAAAGATATTCCATTAGAAAAATAATTTAATGTATACACATTTTGAAGGACGACTGCAGCACAACCAGGCTCAATGTTACTTTTTATTATCCCTCCTCTATTTTAGAGGATAAATGCCCGACTGTTTTTTCTGCTAATGTTTTATAAAAGGCTTCACCCTCTTCTTTAGAATATAAATCAAAGGATAAATTGACTTCTGCGGTACACGCATAATCTTGATAAAACCGCGTTAAACTTTTTAAACTGCGTTGATTATCGTGCACGATTTGAAATTTTGTTTCTACTTTAATGGGCAGTGGAAATAAACGATGAAAACTTAAAAAACTCGCTTGTTTAATAATCATTACGCCATTTTCTACGGCAGATTGACACGCGCGTTCGGTGAGTTCTCGCGCAGCTGTAAAAAGAAAATCTTGTGCAAAAAAATTTGATTCCGAAAGTTGCATGACATTGAGCTCTGCTTGCACGCGGGTAGCATCAATAAAATGAAATCCTTGCCATTCAAAAATTTTATCCATCTTGTTGGATACGCTATATTTTGTAGTCGGTGATTCTACTTTCAATTCTTCAGAAGGAATTAACGGACAAGGGGTATTAAAATGAAACCGTGCGCTGGGAAGATACGTTTCACATAATCTCAAAAACCGCATATCATCATGATTAATGCCTTGTCCAACAATCCACAACCGCTGCTCGGGCAAGCGTTGCTCCAATACGGCAATCATAAATTGCCGAATGGTGATAACACGTGAAAGCTCTGATATCACTTGATAATTATCGCCAACGATATAAGCAGTTTTCTCTGTGGCTATCAACGTATTGCCTAGCGTGTTTTTTTTCATACCCACTCCTGTTATTCAGCTCGTTATCGCGACAGACCCAAACGATGCGTGATAGCAGATAAGATTTGCGAAAACTTTGCACAAAAGTTTTTTGAAAGAGGTGCCTCGGATGTTTTAATCATTTGCATTTCTTCATCACCGTAGAAACGAATTTCTGAGCGATAGGCCTTACAAAGTTGTAACAGATTTTCTTCAACCGCATTGAGCCCTTGACCGACCATCCACGTGAAATTCATCGGTAAATTTCCATCCAGCACACTTTTGAAAAATTGTGATGCTGTCATTACATTGGATAATTGCGCCATGCTGGCATAACGATCGCCAACCACATATGCCAATCGGGCATTCAATTCATTCATCATAACCCTCTCATCCACGATTAAGTGGCTAAAAAAAGCGAGGCACGAAAAATCTGGACAACCCCTCTCTTTCTCTTCTTCGATGAGATGGCTGATACGCGTCGACGCACCTCTAAATGTGACGCTGAAACTTAACTCTTAAGAGGTATATTACCTGTAATTTTTGAATTGTCAATAATATTTGGGTTTTTTACTTATTATTTATTTATATGTATACATAAGCGTTCGCATTGGGATTGGATAAACGATCAAACATAAATATCATCTTAGCACTTGACCCCTAAACTGTTTGACACCCCACAAGATGCGCCCATATAAAAATAATAGCACTCATGAATAAAACCAATAAAAAATCATACCCGAATGGGACTAATCCCATGCCGCCACCAAACGTGGCAGTATAAGAAGTTATGCCAATAAAAATAAAATACGTTAATACCCAATAAATATTTTTGATTGCTAATGGCAATGTATTTTTTTCAACTCTTCTAAAAAACCACAGAAAAACGTAACCACAAAGCACCATTAATAACATTTTGTAAATGGTTGTCCACCCTACCCATAGCAAAATTAAATTACAAACATAGAATGCAATAAATGAAATAATTTTTGCCTGTGGTAGACGAAAGGGTCTCGGATAATCTGGATTTTTTTTACGTAGCACTAATAGCGCTAAAGGTCCTACCGCATAAGATAACACTGAAGCCGATACCAAAAAGCTCATCATCGATTGCCAAGAAGGAAAAGGCAGAAAAAACAATAAACCAAAAAAGAAATTAAATAACACTAAACGCGATGGAATATTGTTCTTATTCATACGACACAGCCATGTAAACATATAGCCATTTTGTCCCATGGCATAACCTGTGCGCGCGGTCGCACCTGCATAAATCAACCCTGCGCCAAAAGGAGAAATAAAAGCATCAATATATAAAATACCCGAATACCATGCGATGCCAATTGCAACAACTAATCCTACGAATGGCGCAGAATCATTGACGTAATTTAACATAGACCAACCGTGCACTAAGGCAGTCGCTGGTATTGCGCCAATAAATGCAATTTCAAGCGCTGTATAAAGTACGATACACAGTAATAATGCGCCAATAATCGCAAAGGGAATAGAAAACTGTGGTCGCTTGGCTTCACCGGCTAATTGAATGATCGTGGTAAAACCAAGAAAGGCATAAATGACTCCTGCATTTGGAAGGCTCATAAAAATGGAAGGCCAATCTGCTGCAAAAAACTGCGGCGTTGAAAAGTTTTTTACATTAAAATGCATCGTCAGTAATATAATTACTGTTAGAGTTGGCACAAGGATTTTCCAAGTCGTTAAAATACTATTGGTTCTTGCTAATGAACGTACGCCAATAATGTTAATGTAGCACATTAACAACAGCACTCCCGCACCCACCCAGCGGCCGTGTTGTGTTAAAAGATAAACACCATCTTGATAATGCATGAGCCACGGAAGATAGTGCGTTGCATATTGCAACATGGCGAGCGTTTCAATAGGTGCAATGGCCGCAGAAGAAATCCAACCGATCCAAGCAAATGTATAGCTTACAAAGGTACCATGACTAGCTTGTAAAAATTGAATTGTTCCGCCGATTACTGGAAACATGGCTGCGAGCTCTGCAAAACTTAACGCAACAAACATTAGCAATATGCCGCCTAACGGCCAAGCAATAATCGAAGCAGGTCCTGCAATTTTTGCAGCATAAAATGGCCCTAACAACCAACCAGATCCAATGATGCTGCCTATGCTTAATAATAAAAGACTCATTGCGCCAACAGATCGATTTAATGTCATTGCGTCTATTTCCTTATTTACTTTAGTGAGTTTTTTTATTTCATAAACAAGCAAATAGGTTATCACCCTATATTTTTTATATCAACAAAACCAACCATCAACAGCTCGTTGAGCTTGACAAACAAAAGTGCTTTATTGACAATGAGTATCAAAAAAAAACAGAGGCCATGATGAGTCGTTATATCGCTAAAATCCCTAATTCTCAAGGTCTTGTTGAATTTGATAACATTGAAAATAATACCTGGCAAAGATTGTATGCCAGACAAAAAGAAATCGTAAAAAATCGCGCGTGTGATGAATTTATGATGGGTTTAGAAAAAATTGCTTTTGCACATGATCAAATTCCACAATGCCACGAAATCAATAAGTTATTAGGCGATATTACCGGATGGGGTGTTCAACCTGTACCTGCTTTAATTCAAAGCGATGAATTTTATGGTTTACTAAAATCGTGTCGTTTTCCTGTGGCGACGTTTATTCGCCGCCCTGAAGATTTTGATTATCTTAAAGAACCGGATTTATTTCATGAATATTTTGGACATTGTACACTATTAACCAACCAAGCGTATGCCGATTTTGTCGGTTGGTATGCAGATTATGCCTTAAAACAAACCTCTAAAGCAAAACGTCGTTTATTGTTGCGGTTATTTTGGTTCACGATTGAATTTGGTTTGTTTAAAACTTCGGACGGCTGGCGAATTTATGGCGGTGGTATTTTATCATCACCCAGTGAAACAGTGTATGCGGTTGAAAGTGCAATACCCGAGCGTCGACCGTTTGTATTAGAAGATGTCTTGCGCACGCCGTATCGTTATGACGTAATGCAACCGATTTATTATTATTTAGAATCGTTTGATGATTTATATCAACTGATGCAAGTCGATTTAAATGCTTATGTTGAAGAAGCATTAAAAAAAGGAGATTTTGATTGGCATCCGTCACTCAAAAATAATCCTCCCAGTCACTCAGAAGAATATCCCACTTAATTTAGGAGTATCTCATCATGATCTGCAATTTATCGGATAAAAAATGCGTTCCGTGCGAAGGTGGCGTGCTTGCTTTAACAAGCGAACAAGCCAAATCGTATTTACAACAATTACACGACTGGCAAATAAACGAAGCCTGTACTGAAATTTTTAAAGAAATAATCTTTAAAAATTATTATCACGTCATGGCATTTGTCAATGCGCTAGCGTTTATCGCCCATCAAGAAAAACATCATCCTGATTTAGAAGTACATTACAATAAAGTGGTTATTCGTTATAGCACCCATGCCATTGGTGGTTTATCAGAAAATGATTTTATTTGTGCGACAAAAGTGGATCAATTAGTCGCTTCATAGTTGTCTTTAACATGCTTTGTCGATGCGTTTCTGACATGCCTAAAACAACAATAAGTGTCAATGCCGCTGCTGCCATTAAATAATAAGCCGGTGCGTAACTGTTTATTTCAGATGTTAATGTTGCAACAATTAATGGCGCGGTGCCGCCGAAAAGTGCCATGCCAACGTTATACGTAAATGATACGCCACTAGCACGAATATTCGCGGGGCAATTTTCTACAACGGCAATCAGGGTGTTACCTTGTTCAATCGAACTTAAAATTGTCGCAACAGCAAACACGAGTATAAGTAAAAAATAATTGTGCATATTCAATAAATAAAATGAAGGCAGCGCTGTTAAAATAATTCCCATGGCGGTAATAAGTAATAATTTTCGTCGACCAAAGCGATCACCTAATACGCCTGCGAAGGGTACAATAAATAGCATGAGCACTAGAAAAATCGATTGCACGGTAAGAGCTTGTGAAAGTGGCATGCCAATATTGTCGCTGAGATAGGTCGGCATGTAGCCAAAAAAAACGTAATAAAAAACACCGCCCATGCAACTTAATCCGAGTATCTGCAAAAGTTGTTTGGGTGCTTTAATAAACGCAATAATTAATGGCCATGTCGGAATTGTGTTTTGTGAAAGTAACGCTTGAAACACTGGCGTTTCAATTAAACGCAATCGGTTCATAAATAATAAAAGCCCGATAACGCCGGCAAATAAAAATGGAATTCGCCACGCCCAACTTTCCATATGAATAGCACTAAAATTTTTATCCAGCAACAACACGCTAAAGCTTGCTAATAAAAAACCAAGATTCGCGGCGACAGCGGCAAAGCTTGTGAAAAATCCACGGCGATGATGCGGGGCGGATTCGGCGAGATAAATCATAATCGCGGCGTATTCACCGCCAACGGATAATCCTTGGCAAACGCGTAATAATGTAAAAAGAATCGTCGCGGTGATTCCCCAGGTTGCAAAACTCGGCAAACATCCAACTAAAAGCATCGTTAATGTAATCATGAGAATCGATAAACGCAGACTTAATACGCGTCCAAAACGATCACCTAAAAATCCAAAAAATATTCCGCCTAAGGGGCGACAAATGAACCCGGCGGCAAAAACAACCAGCGCTTCAAAGGTCGTGGTTTGAATATTTGCGGCTGGAAAAAAATGTCGGCCTAATAACGGTGCGAGATAAATATATAAACCAAAATCAAACCATTCTAAAATATTACCCAAGCTTGATGCGCCAAGATCTCGCATTTTCATTCGTCTATCTCCTTGATAAGGCTACGCATTCTAGCATACTATTTATCTCGCTCGTATATTTAGAATTCTTTCCAAATTCTTGTTGTCGTCATTGCGAGTACTCGAAGCAATCCATCCTGTTTTCTGAAGATTAAGATGGATTGCCGCGCTGTGCTCGCAATGACGTTCACTTTGCGAACGTTTTGGAAAGAGATTTTGTGAAGCACATTAAGGAAATATTATGAATCTTCGCTCGTTTATTCACATCATCCCCAATTGGCCAAAGCCAGGTATTGAATTTAAAGATATTTCGCCCTTATTGGCAAACCCTCAGGCTTTTGCGTGTGCGATTGAAGCCATGCATCCACCGATCGAAAAAGTCGATCTTTGGGTAGGCATTGAAAGTCGTGGATTTTTATTTGCAGCGGCACTCGCACAACGTTTTAATGGCGGATTGGTGATGATTCGCAAAAAAGGCAAATTGCCTCCACCCACGGTTGAAGAACATTATGCGCTTGAATATGGAACCGACATTATCCAAATGCATAAAGGTTCAGGCCGCGTGGTGATTGTCGATGATGTGCTCGCAACGGGTGGCACGTTAAAAGCTGCGCATAATCTTTGTGTGCAAGCGGGTTATGACGTCGTCGGATATTCGTCACTGATTGATCTTGCATTTATACATCAGCAAACTCCATTTTGCATTGATGATAAACCGGTGCACACGGTGATTCGTTATTAGCTATTAATTAATTATCGCCGTCATGGTGGTCGTGCCATTTTCGATAGCATTGGCCGCTAACATCATGTGTGCTGCATCTTGACTGAAAGAATAATTTAGCGCGATAGCATTATCTGCGGTTGCGCACGTAATGGCTGTCGCAGGAATTATTTGTCCGCCGTTTAACGTAACCGTTGCTTTCACGCTAGTAATCGCACATTGTACGGAAATAGTGTTGCCATTATATAAGAGTGGCACAACGGGAAATGTCGGCGTATTAGAGCTCAATGTACTACTTAAAAATAATACTAAAGAAAGGGTATCGAGTTCGTTATTGCCTAACGTAATTGCACCTGCGTTATTGTCATTATTACTATTTGAAAAATTCTGCGCAATAATATTTCCATTCGCATCACAGGTTCCAGTTGCGGTTTGCACAATGGTTTTAGACATGAAAAATTTACTGACATTAATCGTTGACGTAATCGAATAATTATTACCGTTGATTACTTGAACCTTGGCGAGCGTCCCCGTCGCGCCATTGGCATTGAGCGTATAATTTTCATTATATGCTGTACATGGTGATGCCACTGCTAACGCCGGCAAAAATGCACACAACGGTATGCATGCTAAAATCAATTTATTCATATTAAAGTCCTTCTCAGTAATAATGTTAACTCTTTACATTCCGCAAGATTCAGCAATTGTTCTTCTATCAATAGCGCAAGATTCATGCCTATCAACAATTGCTTTTTTATCTGTAACCTGCTTAGACTGCCACGTACAACATTTTGCACTTAATACATACGATACATTTTTATTGATGTTCTCGCTAATCGGAAAAACGGCTTCCATTAAAACAAGAAGTGAATAAGCAACCGCAAATCCAGCGCCAAAATCACCTAATTCATTACCTGTCGTGAGATCAAGCGTTTGAAAAATAGCTGGCAATATTATCACTGATAGTAGGCGTGATGCTAAATTTGTCATCGGCATTTTATCTTCAAATTTTCCCGATCCTTTCGTGATCAGAAAACCAACCACTGTATTTAAGTACACAGAAAATATAATTGTGGCTATTAGATTGGTGAGCCCCATCGCTAGAAGTCCTGTTGCCAAAGGCAGGCCGAACGCCTCAAGAAACTGCCCGCCCGCATTGGTCGCAAAAAATAACAAAAAGAATTCTACTCCACCATAGGCTGCAAGTTTGTTATACCATTTTCCAGCATATGGACTTACAGGCGTCGTTGTCTGTTCTAGCAATCGTACAAACCCCTCGTGCTCATCTGCGGCCTCTTCTGCATGGGTGCAATAATTTGCCTCAAAAAAATTTAATAAGAATTTTAAGCCGATGCCTGAAAAAATAATCGGCATATCATACATAATTGGTTCAGCATTTTTGTTCACTTCATTGGCACACAAAATACTGGCTATTACCGCAGTACCAATAAAATGCACTGCTGTTAATTTCCAATTAAACGTTTGCTTTGCTTCTTGTTTTAAACCCCCGGTACGATTAAACATTTGTTTAAAATATTCAGGCGCCAAAACAACAACAGCGACATCAATAGCAGTTGCTTTCCATGAGTTTTTTGGAAAACTATATTGACGCACTGTTCTAGCACTGACGGCCATAATAACACCTAGAAGCAAGCCCCAAGAAAATGTTTCAGAAGCTTGACGTTTTTTATAAGACTGGACAACTTCTTGTTGGCTTTCTACATCGATTGTTATTGGCGAGAAAGTCTTTGAGTTTGAGTTTAGCTCAACATCTTGAAAAGGACTCTGATCCACAATATTTTCTGGAATATGATTTCTGAATGCCAACATTTTATTCTCTCTTAATCTTTTTAATTATTAGTCTCGAGCTACATAAGGCTATTGTAGAAGATGAGTCTTAACATAGTATTATTAATCGCCGTGATTATGCTACTATTTGCGTCTTATTTTTTCATAACGCTTTGAATATTATGTGGAAAACTTCTTACCGGCCCTTTTCTTTTTTAATCATGTTAGGCGCGATATGGAGCTTAGGTTTTTCAATTGCACGATACTGCACCACGCATGGAGTTCATCCATTAGGATATGCCTTTTGGCAATCACTTGGTCCTGCAGTGTTATTGACGATTTTATGTAAATGTCTACGTATTCCCATCTTTACGCATCGCTCTTATTTTGTGTTTTATTTATTTGCAAGTCTCGTGGGCATTGCCATTCCCAATGCCAATATGTATTTTGCCGCAAGCCAACTGCCTTCAGGGATTTTAGCGGTGATTATTAATGTTTCGCCGATTATGACTTATTTACTCGCACTGGCGTTCAAAGAAGAATCGTTCGATACACAACGTTTTATGGGTGTCATTTGTGCTGTTTTAGGCATTATTATCATGATTAAACCCAGCGGCGATATCACCGCGGCAATGATTCCCTGGTTATTATCTGCTTTATTAACACCGATCAGTTTTGCATTGTGTGCGGTGTTTGTAGCGAAATATCGCCCTGCAAATAGCCATTCTTTGGGATTAGCAGCGGGAATGTTATGGGGCTCGACGTTATGGTTATTACCCGTAGTATTTCTGGGACATCACTTTTATGCGCTCAATCACGGCTTTTCAGTTACAGAAAAGTTATTATTAGCCGAAGTTTTACTATCAAGTGCGGGTTATTGGCTGTTTTTTCAATTGCTCAAAAATGCCGGGCCGGTGTATTACAGTTTAGTCGGCGGGATTGTCTCCATCGCAGGCTTGCTTTGGGGCAAAGTATTATTTGGGGAAATATTAACCTCCCTGCAAATGGTAGGCGTTGCAGGGATTGTGCTGGGAATTATGTTGGTGTGTATTAAAAAACAAACTTCTTGATACATTTAACAGGGCAGGCACAAGGCACAGCCCCTACATATCAGGTCCATGTTATTTTTTGAGTTTTTTATGTTGCGCAGCGGCTTCCATACGAACCGCTTTACGCACTTCGGCTTCTTGGCACCAACGTTTGTCTTCTTCGGTGCGTAAAATTAATGGTTCAACCGCACACGGCTTCATATGATCATCCACTGCCACCATGGTAAAATAGCAGGTCATGACATGACGTTGGGTACGGGTTTTTAGATTTTCCGCAACGACGCGAATCCCCACTTCCATTGAGGTTTTACCGACATAGTTCACATTGGCATAAAAACTCACTAGTTCACCGGCATAAATCGGCTGCTTAAATAATACTTGATCAACCGATAACGTCACGACATTATGGCGACAATACCGCACCGCACATGCATAAGCCGTTTGATCCAGCAGCAATAAAATATGTCCTCCATGAATGGTGCCAGAAAAATTCACCATATCGGGGGTCATTACGTGCGATAAAACGACGCGTTGTGCATTTTCGATGATTTGATCAGTCATGATTATCTCCTTTGGCTTAACTTGCATCCTACAATAAAATCCGTAGAATGTCCGCTTTTCGATGATGAATCGCGAGAATGGCTACCGTAAATTCAAGAACGTGCATCCGTGCACTTGACCTTCCTGCCTTCCTTGGTTTGGACATCCTGAGTTTACGGTAGCCATTTTTACTTTAATTGGAGTTTGTTAAGTGAAGCATTATGATATTTATAGCATTGGTAATGCCTTGCTGGATATGGTTTATGAAGTCGATGATGACATCGTAAGCCAGCTTCAACTTAAAAAAGGCACAATGAAACTGATTGATGAAGCTGGTCATGAAGCGATTCTCCACACCTTACAACAGGTGGCGCCGACATATGCCTGCGGTGGATCAGCTGCCAATACCGCCATTACGGCACAAATGTTTGGTGCAAAAACGTTTTATACCTCACTCGTTGCCAATGATACTTCTGGGCGACTTTATTATCACGATATGATCACAAAGAATGTCCAAACTAATTTAACCGAATTCAATCGCCCTGCCGGCAATACCGGAAAATGTATTGCGTTAATTACGCCGGATAGTCAACGCACTATGGCGAGTTATTTAGGCATCACCGCTGAAATTGATACGTCCATCATTGATGAACGCGCCATTGCTGCGTCACGTTATGTGTATATCGAAGGTTATTTGGTTGCACAAGAAGGTTCACGCAATGCAGCCATTATGACGCGAAAAATTGCTGAGCAAAATAATGTGAAAATCGCACTCACTTTATCCGATCAAAACATGATTACTTTATTTCGTGATGGCTTAAACGAAATGATCGGCAAAGGCATTGATATGCTTTTTTGTAATGAATTAGAAGCGCTGGCCTATACACAAACAAAAAATCTAGCCGATGCGGAAAAAGTATTACAAAAAATCAGCAAACAATATTTAATTACCTTGGGGCCAGACGGCGCGATTGCGTATGATGGTGAAATCAGCCGACAATTTCCTGAATATAAAACTAAAGTGATTGATTCACTGGGTGCAGGTGATACATTTGCCGGTGCATTTTTATATGCGTACACACAAGGCATGGAATTTTTTAAAGCTGCAGATTTTGCGAATTTAGCCGCGTCACATGTGGTTGCAAAATTAGGTCCACGATTGGAACCTAAAGAAGCTGGGCTAATTAAAGAATTTTTTAAAAAAGACAGATAAAACCTCATTGCCCATTACGCACATTGCGTTACGCAACTATGCGTAATGAGAGTCACATAGCCAACGCTCTAACTCCCCCAGAGAAGTTACTTGATGATGAGGGGTAATATATGGCGGAAGCTCGCGCGCATGGATATTTAACCAGCAGGTATGAAGTTCTGCATTCATACCGCCTAAAATATCTGAATCAGGATTATCACCCACCATCAATACACGATCGCGTGCAGGATGCCCCATGATCGATAACGCATAATCAAAAATACCCGCATGAGGCTTTGCAATGCCTACTTCTTCTGAAGTCACGACAAACTCAAAATGATGCTTTAACCCCGTGCGTACTAAGCGTTCTTGTTGCAACTCGGTAAAACCATTGGTGACAATACCTAATTTTACATGGCCATGTAATGATTTTAATAAATTAACCGCCCCATCCAATGGAATACAAATCTCTACCATGGCGGACATAAAAGCACTATTTAAATGTTCTGCGGGGATATTAAGTTTTTTTGACCAAAGATCAAAGCGTCGACATTTTAATGCATGCACTGTAATTTGATTGTTTTGATAATCAATCCATAAAGCCGTATTGAGTAATTGATATTCATGATAATCGGATTCAGTAAAATTGACATCAAAACGCGAAAACATTAATTTTAATCCTGCAAACGCATCAAATTGAAAAAGTGTTTCGTCGGCGTCAAATAAAATCCATTCATATTGTTTTAAAAAATTCATGTTGGCTTCCGAATTTTAATAGTTTCGATAGGAATTTCTATTTTTCCTGGTGATAAAGAATTAATAGATGCACCCAAGGCATAACCGTACATAACATCTAACGTTGCAATAATATTTGTTTCAGATTCCATTATCACATGCACACGTTTTTCGCTCAGCCCCGACAATTCTAAATCCTTCAGTAATACATTTTTATCATTATATTGCAATTGCAGATTTTCTCTATCAACCACGGGCAAACTGAATCCTATTTTTAATAAATCATCGCCTAATTCTTCTAACTCATGAACAAGTTCAGCGCCTAACGTAGAAAATAAAAAAAAGCCTTGCGGTGAAAGAATACGATGTATTTCTTTGAAAAACTCTGATCTATCTTTTTGCGACATCAAAATAAGCGGCGCGATAATGCAATCAAACTCGGCATCCGGATATTTTTTGGAAATAATTGCGTTTGATACATCAAGCCGATTGGAAGGTAAAACTGGATCAGGCGCGTGTTCTAATAACCGTGCATTTAATTCATCGGCAATAAAGGCCTGACTCATTTGACTTCTTCCTATCGATTGCTTATTGTCTGCGTCCCTTCCGTTGTATTTATTGTTTAAACTACTTTGGAAGTTCTTATGAAACATTTTTTACTATCTAGTTGGCATTTTCTCGAAAAATTGATGTTACCCTATTATTGCATCATGTGTCTCGAAATCAGTGATCAACGACGTGATTTATGCTGTCAATGCCAAAAAGATCTACCTATTTTAGTCAACACCTGCGCACAGTGTGGAATTACGATTTCAACATCGCATCATGTTTCACGTTGCGGCCCATGTATAACACACCCACCGCATTTTGATCATGCGCTGGTGGGGTTTGATTATCGAACACCGATTGATGGCTGGCTTCGGCAATTCAAATTTCATAAAAAAGGCTTGTATGCTCGCATACTCACTGAAATTTACGCTGAAAAACTCGTGCGCATATTTGTACAACATCCTGAGCAAAAACCTCAAATCTTAATACCGATGCCTTTACATTGGCAGCGCCTAACTCAACGCGGTTTTAACCAGGCGTATATTATTGCACGTTATTTAAGTCATCGATTGAAAATTCCTATTCTCAAACCATCGTTTGTGACACGCGTTAAATATACTCAAGCACAATCTAGCCTTAACGTAGCCGCACGCACACACAATGTGCGCGGCGCATTTTCTGTGCAAATGCTTGTCAAAATTAACCATGTCGCGATTATTGATGACATTATTACCACCGGAAATACCATGAATGAGCTGTCAAAACAATTAAAATTGGCCGGTATTCAACGCGTTTCTATATGGGCTATTGCGCGCGTGAACTAATCGAACAAAAATTCGATCTAAGAGTTTTGCCATTCTCATGCTATTTTGTCATACTCGTTCCATATGGATTTTTTAGAGTAAAGGCGCGCTATGAGTCAACGGTTACGAGGGTCAATTGCAGTATTGTGTTTATCTGCGAGTTGTTTTGTTGTGCCTGCATTAGCAGAACAAGAACCCGCGCAAGTCGTAAGCCCGTTTATGACACCTGAGCCTGCTGCAAATTCTCCCATGTTGCAAAATTCTTCGTCGACAGAACCTACTGCGCCGACCATTAAAGACCCGTACGAAAATTTTAATCGCCATATTTTTAGTTTTAATGATGCTTTAGATACCCACTTTCTTGTTCCTGTATCAAAAGTTTACAACAAGGTCATGCCAAAACCATTGAATCGTGGTATTTATAACGCTTTTAGTAATTTAAACAATTTTTCCACAATCAGTAATGATTTGCTACAAGGTAATTTTTATCAAGCAACGTCAGATTCATGGCGTTTCTTTGTGAATTCGACCGCGGGTGCGGGAGGATTATTTGATGTCGCGAAAAACATGGGACTCGAACCCAATACTGAAGACTTTGGTCTGACATTAGCACGATGGGGATATACCGATTCCAGTTATTTAGTACTCCCTTTTTTAGGCCCCAGCACTGTGCGCGATACCGCAGGTCTTCCAGTAGATTATTTTCTATTTAGCCCGTACAACTATGTTCAAGATTCCCGTACACGCTACACACTGTATGCATTAAATATTGTGAGCAAACGTGCAGAATTACTTCAATATCAAAATTTTTATAATCAGATCGCACTCGATCGCTATACATTTATTCGTAATGCTTATTTACAACAACGCACAAATGCCATTGATCGTAATCAAAATCTTTCTGATCCTTACTTTAATCTTACCAATAAAAAAGACAACAGCACGACACAATAGATCACTTGCTGCGCGAAGATGAGTCGCGAGATAAGTAAGCAACAACGCCGCAGGATAAAGTTTGATGAGTATACATATCGCTTTGTTTCAACCAGAAATTCCACCGAATACAGGTAATATTATTCGCTTGTGCGCTAATGCCGGCGTACAACTTCATTTAATTCATCCACTCGGTTTTGCGATGGATGAAAAACAATTAAAACGCGCCGGGTTAGACTATCATGAGTTTACGCAAGTGATGGAGCATCCAGATTATTCAAAATTTTTAGCATGGGCGGGCTCACGCAAAATTTTTGCATGCTCTACGAAAGGCGAATCATTTCATCATGAAGTCAACTATCAACCCGATGATATATTATTATTTGGACCCGAAACGCGTGGGTTGCCTGTAGAAATCCGCGAATCACTGCCTAAAAATCAAGTCATTCGCATTCCGATGATGGCGAATAGTCGCAGCTTAAATCTTTCAAATGCTGCCGCAATTATCACGTATGAAGCATTGCGGCAATTAAATTTTCCAGGGATAGTTCCCTTGTGTCCGCCCTAAGAAGTTGCTTTTTTCACGCGAGCCACTAAATTACTCCACCAACTCGGTGCAGATTTTTCAGATGTTTTTGCACCCGGTTCTTCGCGCTTAAGAAACTCACCCATATCGGATGGAGCACCTGCAATAAATTTCAACTCACCTGCTTTCGTGTGGAAAATTAATGTTGGCGTACTACTAATACCCGTATCTTGCATAAACTTCATATTGCCGGCTAATTCATCTTTCAATGGTTGCGGAATATTGGTCATCGGCGCAATACCGCCTTCTTCTGTTTTCATATCAAAACCGGCTTCATTCTCTGCCATGGCTTTACCAGGATCTTTTGCACTCATAATTGCCGCAGCTTTCGCCTCGCTATCAGGTCGTACAAAATGAACAAGAATCCAATGAACTTGCAACTCGCCTTTATCAATAAACGGTTTCATGGCATTATAAGAATAATTACACGCAGAACAGTTTGGATCTGCTACCACAATCAATTTATAAGGGGCGTCATCACTACCTTCTTTGATCGGCGTTGTTTCCGCTAAATTATCAGCAATCTTCAATGCAGTGTATTTTTTAACATATTTTTCTGTATCTTCTTCGGTCAGATTTTCGCCTTCTTTATTAATGACAGTACCATAAACCGCGTATTCACCTCTATCATCAACATACATAATCATCGGTTGTCCGCCAACAGGTTGTAGCACGAAACCATGTAAATTACCTGGTCCTGGAAAACTATTAAGAACTGTCAGTTTATCTTGGCCAATTTTTTTAATCAGTGCTAGCTCTTGTGGATTAGCTGTAACTTCAGCAAAGCTTGTTGAAGCACAGAGTACCCCTGCTGCAACCAAACCTGATATAAAATTTTTCCGCATTATTTTTACCTTGTTAATATCATTAAAAAACCTGTTTTCATCTTAGCAAATAAAAAAAGCCAAGTCACCTTGGCTTTTAATATAACTGATTGACAAACGTAATCTGTCAGTCGCGGGTTTAAGCAGTCGCTTTTTTAACCGCTTTCTTTTTTGTTACTTTTTTAGCAGCTGGTTTCTTAGCTACTTTTTTCTTTGCAACCGGTTTCTTAGCGGCAGGTTTTTTAGGCGCTGCTTTTTTCTTTGCAACTTTTTTAACTGCAGCTTTAGCGGCTTTGTCAACACGTTTCTTGTGATCTGCTTTCAACTTCGCAATTTTCTTAGCCGTATCGAGTTCAGCTTTCTTAAGTTTCTTTTCAAGCGCGGCAATCTTTAACGCCAATTTCTTTTCTGGAGTTACAGATACTTTTTTAACTTTTGATACTTTCTTAGTAGCGACCATGACATTCTCCTTGTTCATACAAAAAAATGCTGAAAATTCAAGCACAAAGAAATAATAAACTATAATTTAAGCAATTAGCAAACTCACGTACCGATAATGCCGAATTTATGGCCGCTTTGGTCGATTTTTTAAATTAGAAGTGCAAAGTTTCTTTAATAAATTAGGGTTTATACCAGTACAAGCGTAGACAAAGGAAGAATACGTGCTTTCGTAACTTTTCGTTATTCGTTACTATTAGAAAGAGAAATTATTTTATTCAACAGGTTATGCATTGTATGTGGACAGCAATTTTTTTACTGGGTTTAATTGTTTTTACTTATCTTTGGTACATCAACACGCATATAAAAGAGCAAGCCTTTGCGCTCGCACATGCTGCTGTTGCCAAAAATGGTTATCAATTATTGGATGATGCCATTGGTTTATCTCAGACCCGTATTATTAGGCAGGGTTGGAGTTTTGTGTTAATGCGCACGTTTGAATTTCATTATGCGGATGAACACGATAATCGTCGTGTCGGCCAAGTGATACGCTATGGCCAAGGATGGTTGAATATTGAATTTAAATCAACTTCTGCAGAAAACGATGACCGGAAAGTCATTCCATTTCCAGGAACTTATTCTCATGACTGAAAAAAAATCACGACCCAAAGCAGAACTAAAACTTATTTCGATCGAACAATTGCAACGCGGCAAATATCAACCGCGAAAAGAATTTGATTCTGAAGCACTGCAAGAGCTTGCGGATTCTTTACAATCCAACGGCTTATTACAACCGATTATCGTTCGACCGCTCAATGAGCACAATTATGAAATTATCGCCGGTGAACGCCGCTGGCGCGCGGCACAGCTCGCCGGATGGAGTGAAATCAATTGTCTGATTAATCGCTTTTCTGACGAACAAGCGGCCGAAGCTGCGGCGATTGAAAATATTATTCGCGTAGATCTTAATCCGATTGAAGAAGCAAATGCGTATCAACGCTTAATTGAAGAATTTGGTTATATTCATGATGAAGTCGCCATCGCTGTAGGGAAATCTCGTGTTAAAATTACGAATACTCTGCGTTTATTAAAGCTCGATCCTAGCGTGCAAAAACTCATTATTGAAAATCAATTATCCGAAGGCCATGGCAAAACACTCGCGGCACTTTCGTTGTCCTTACAACGCGAGCTCGCACAAAAATGTTTGGCCTATCATTGGAATGTGCGCAAACTCGAACTCGAAGTAAAAAAACTCAGTCAAGCACCCGCTGCTGATACGCTCATTAAAAAAGATCCGAACCTGGCCTATTTGGAAAAAATCGTCACTGATAAAATTGGCTGCCGCACCTCGATCGATTTTGATGTCAATCGAGGTTCATTGAAAATCGAATTCGCGAATTTAGATATTTTAGATGGGTTGTTAAAAAAATTGAAAATTGACATTAACCAACTTGATCAACCTGAATAAATTTCTACAATTTA
>JAZKAS010000005.1:0-4507 GCA_040389005.1 Pseudomonadota bacterium | reverse complement strand
CTTCATAAAAGCCTATGCTGGTAAAGTCATTTAGACAAATTACTAGCACGAGGTGACTTATGAAGAATTTGAACATCATGCGACTTATTTTCCAAACGCACGATTCTGCGGCAACGATACTGATTCGGCTGTTAATCAGCGTGGTATTTATTCCTGAAGGTATTCAAAAATTAATTTTTTCTGGCATGTTAGGCAGTGGCCGATTTGAGAGTATTGGCATTCCTTATGCAAGCATTTTTGGCCCGTTTGTTGGCGTCATTGAAATCACGTGTGGCCTATTAATTCTGCTAGGATTAATCACGCGATTAGCGGCAATTCCTCTCATTATCACAATGCTGGTGGCCATTATTTCCACTAAAATCACGATTTTACTCGGCGAAAATTGGTGGATCTTTCATTTACCCGAGCTGTCACGTTATGGTTTTTGGAGTATGATGCATGAAATTCGCGCAGATATTGCGATGTTACTTGCTGCGATTTACTTACTCATTCGCGGTGCAGGAAAATGGTCCTTTGATGCGGGCATTTACCAAGTGCTGAGTATTCAACATCACAAAAAAGGCGATACGCGCTAGCTTTAAAATAACGTCAATCGCTTACAAAAGAATCAAATAGCAGCCTACATAATCACCTGTTTGATTATGAGAGACTAAGCTCGTTTTTAAGATACCTTACTGACGAGTTTGTCTTGTGTTAACAGAGGGGATTTATCATGTCACACGCTATTCGTTCTAACATCAAAATCTATGAACATGCCGCTGAAATTTTTATTCATAATTTAACTCATACGATGTGTGTGCGAATTACGAAAATAGTGACGGCGTTTGGCGAGTGTTATTTTACTCGCTCGGAAGGATCGTCACATATTCGTTATTATGTGGATCCGATTACTGGGCGCGCGATACCCGTATAGTACTAATAAGTATTATGTAACTTAATAATTATCAATATTACTCCCTTTTTTGTTTCAAAAACTGTGTAAACTTTCTCGCGACGATCGTGTTGTCAAGATGGTCACGCGCCAACAAAGTTTCATAAATGGTCCCAGTAACCGTTTTAGCAAATAAAGAAAATAATTGTTCTTGTTCTGATAATGAGTGTTGATAAAATTGTTCCATCATTTTCTTTTGTTCTTGTTTTTCATCACGACTACTCTCTTTTTGCGATTGATTTTCTGGAGAAATAGAGACAAGTGCTGCTGCGGATGCTTTTTTAGGTGCGTGTGTTTTTTCAATATCTTTATAATCTTGCATTAATGCGCCTTGCATATACCCTGCCAGATGTTTAATGGATTTCTTTTTATAACTCGTTGAATTTTTCACGACGGCGATTTTTTCTTCAACATAGGCTTCGCCAAAATCAGCCACGGCGATAACCGCTTGTTGTTTAGAAAAAGCAAATTCTTGTTGTAGCACTTCTTCTGTCGCTGAAGAAGGCAATTTTTTAAGGTTTGTCGCCATATTAAATTTGATCGCGACTGGTGTGCGCCCTACTTTTTTAAGTAAATAATCAATGCTAAACCCGCTGTGTTCATTAACTTCTTTGACCGCAATATCCAACACGCGTTTGCGGAAATCTTTAAACACAGCATATTTTGTTTCATCAACACCCATGAGTTTGCGAAAAACCGCCATGTCAAACCAGGGCGTTTCTTGAATGTTTTGATAGCGCACACAATTTTCATACAACACTAAACCGTAGCTTGATTTAAAGCGCGCTTGCACTTGCATATTGAGTCGGCCATACATTTCGGGCCGATAGAGTAACTGGCGCATTTTATTGCTATAAGAATAGGTACACACGGCACCTGAAATACTGGCATCGGAAATAATGGCACTGGCATTCCAAACGCCGGCGTTATCAGCGCGTTCTTTATCAATCAAATTCCATTCAACGACTGTGGATATCAGGCTGACAAGTGCTCTTTTAATAGCGTTAAGTTCATTACTGTTATAACCAATAAGTTCGCTTAAGGTGCGAATGTGAATTTGATGCTCTTGTTTTTCTGATAATTCATTATACGCATTGAATAGCAATGCGTTCGCAATTTTGCGCTGCACTAAAGAAAGTTTAGTCGCCGAGTGAATTGCAGCGACATGCTTTTTTAAATCAAAATTTTTATACGGTAAGGTCGTAATCATTGACTCTACCTTTTTTAATATATCTAGCCTGAATACGTCCCATGTGCATGTTAAAATTCTCCTGTTGATGTCCCGATTTCATCCTGTTGACGTCGTCATTTTTTCCTGTAAACGTCGCGAGTTATCCTGAATTCGTCCCACATTTCCAATATAAATCATTATTAATCAATGCATTACGCGCGCTAAACTCTTAAACTATTAAGTAAAACTATAAAACAGTTTGTTGTTTTTTTGCTTATGCTTGTAATAATTTTATCTTCTTCTTAACTTCAACTCAAGCTTATGTTACGCTTATTCATAACCTATGTCATAAATAAAAGAGAAGATATGGCCAAAGTCCTCGTTTGTGCAACTAATAAAGGCGGTGAGGGTAAAACAACCACCAGTATTAATCTTGCAGAATACGCATCCCTCGTTCTTAAAAAGCGAGTGTTACTAATCGATTTAGATCCACAAGCGAATTTGTCTGGGCGTTATATTCCGATGGATTATGATCCTACCTATAAAAGTGGCAAGATTCCGCCTATTCATCCCGATTATGATGTAAAACAAGACGATCAATGGGATGGTCGCAGTAGTATTGCCAATATTTTCTATGGTGAAGAAGCCGTTCCTTATCCCACTAGCATTGATCAACTGGAATTATTGCCTTCGCATTCACAAAAGTTGCTAGAAGCAGAAGCCGTAACGAAAAACGAAGTACTCGAAAAAGTCCATATGCAATTGAAATACTTTGTTGAATTGCCGGAATTACAAAAAAGTTATGATTTAGTTATTATTGATACACCACCTTCAAAGGGACCTTTGACGATTGCTGCGATCAAAGCAGCAACACATTTAATAATTCCTGCGCAAATGGAGCAATTTTCTATCGAGGGTATTTATGGAATGCTACAACTTTGGAAGCAAGAGTCCTATAAACGCCCTAAAACCGCGCCGATTACTTTAGTCGGTATTTTGCCGAATAAATATCGTGATATTAATCTACATAAAGAATTTTTAGATAGTCTTCGTCAAATGCCGGGTATTGGCAATTATGTACTACCGAACCCCATTAAAGTACGCGCGGTATATTCTGAAATTTTAGTAGAAGGCGCACGACCTAAAAGTATTTTTGAGCTGAAAGAAACCCATGTGGCGCGCGAAGAATGTGAAGCGACCTGCCGAGAAATTTTAAATAAGGTGTTTGATCATGGCTAAACGAAAATCGTTTTCAATCAATTCGTCTTTATCACGCAGCATGGAAGAAACGGTTCAGGCCGCCCATGATTTTTCAGGTCAGTTGTTTGTCGAAATGGTGCCGATTGATCGATTAGAACTCGATCCCGAAAACCCGCGCGAGCTTCATTTGAGTTTTGACGATGTTCGGCAAGGTATTCATGAAAATGATCCTCTGGCTGAAAAGAAAAAAGAAGAGTTGTTAAAACTGGAGTCACTTTCAAAATCTATTTTAGCGCAAGGTTTAATTAACCCTATAGTGGTTTACAAGTGCCAAGAAAAATACCGATTAATTGCCGGTGAACGCCGTACACTCGCGACGATTCTTGCAGGCCAGGCGCATATCCAAGCCCGTATTTTTGAAGATAAACCCACCCCATTAAATCGTGTCATTTTGCAATGGATGGAGAATAACGAGCGTGAAGACCTTTCTCTATGGGAACGGGTGAATAATATTCGTTCCATTCTTAATATTTATAGCAAGCAGCATGAACAAGCGATTGAACGTGTTACCGCTGCAGAACTCAGTGATTTAACCGGCATGTCGGTGTCACAATCGGCGCAATATCGGCTGATACTTCAATGCAATGATGCGTTATTCGAAGCCATTAAAGAAAACAAAGTGAGTAATCTTGATAAAGCAGCGTTTATTGTAAAAGCATCCTTAAAAGATCAAGATGCGTTGATTAGTCTGTGTTCTCAAGGTGCTTCTTTAAAAGATTTAAAAGCCGCGACGAATAAATTATTTATCCAAAAATCAGATTCTACGCCTGCAACTTTAAAAGACCTTTCTGCTACGGTGCGCGGAGAAAATACCATGCGGGTTATTTTACGTGCCTTAATGAAAGAAGGTGTTTTAACGGATGCCTATGCGGATGGAAAACTTGAAGGCAAGGCATTAGTAAGGTATTTTCAGGACGCGATGAATTCGATAGAAAAAGGGACCGCGTAAGTGCTTAACACATTAAAAACAAAAATCACCTTTGTCGTACCGGCAGCGCTGCATTTAGAATTACGTGAACGCGTGTTACACGATGGTTATGGCTTACGAGGAAAAAGTCAGTGGGTGTCAGAAGCAATTTCCTCACTACTTTTGTTAGAGAACTTTCCCACTTTAGTTCAATATAGCGAAGAAATGCATGGCTTTG
>JAZKAS010000004.1:20083-29914 GCA_040389005.1 Pseudomonadota bacterium | reverse complement strand
AGTGATCAAGCTATTACAACAGCAAAATCAAGCGGGCTGGACTATCGGAGACTTCATTGCTTATGACCCGACAGATCCAGGGGTTGTCAAAACATACTTAGAGTTGCTCAATCAGTTAATCACCCCCCACTCGGCAGAAGTGATTAAGCTATTACAACAGCAAAATCCAGCGGACTCGACTATCGGACACCTCATTGCTCGGCACCGAACAGATCCAGGGGTTATCAAAACATACTTAGAGTTGCTCAACAAGCTAGTCAGTCCCCACTCGGCAGAAGTGATCAAGCTATTACAACAGCAAAATCAAGCGGGCTGGACTATCGGACACCTCATTGTTCAGCACCAAACATATCCAGAGGTTGTCAAAACATACTTAGAGTTGCTCAATGCTCAGCACCAAACAGACCCAGAGGTTTCTATAGCGTATTTAACGTTTTGTGAAACTTTATGGGACAAAAAAAAATATTGGATCATTGATAGGTTCTCTGATCAGCTGCTACACCGTATCACGATGAATGCGCATCGTTTTAAAATTTTAGTGCGCGAAAAGGAATGGCGTATTATTGAAAAGTTATCTGGGCAACAGTTTGAAGATATAATTTTAAGTTTCTCAGATAATGAAAAGGACAAAACGACCATTTTTCAATCCTTATTTAAGCGAAGAAAATGGTTGATTATTAATAAACTGCCAATCAATCAATTTCCAATGATAAACTTAAATGCTCAAATTTCATCTGCAAAGCATGGAGATAAAACGATTTTTCAAGCTTTACTGCTTGAAAAGCAGCTAACTATTTTGGATAAGCTTTCTAATGAGCAGTATCAAAAAATTGATTTAAAGATTACTTTTAAAAGCGAAGATGACGATCAGTCTGAGTTATTAAGTCAAGAAACCCTACCGTTAGTAACAAAAATTTTAGTTGTAAACATGCCCTATGTTGAAGAAAAATCTTCATTTGATTCTCTTGTTGATTTCGATCCTTTTGTTGCTTTAAATCCAAGCGCGCTCATGCAGTGTTTAAGCAGTTTTTATAGGCAAGATCAGGATCAGGAAACGGAGCATTTTAATAATTTTCTATTTTGCTATCGCAAAACATGGGAAGACTCAAATTACTCTCAGCAGCATGCAGATGAAATAAAAATTTTTACATATTTGTTTTCTCTCAGGGAATACGCAGATAAATTGACTGAATATGCTAAGAATTTTTCTATGACAGAAGAGCATTTGAATCAAAACGAAATGATTAAAGAAGAAATCAAAGCACTACCGAAAAATGCAGAAAAATTTTGGGCTATAGAATTCTCTCGAGAACTCCCTCACCTGAAAGATGAAAGCAACCACTTGATGCATAGTATAATCGAATCAATTATTAGCATAGTAAAAAAAGTGGGAAGAAATTTTGATGATTTATGTGACAATTTAAAAGAGGGTCTTTTCTCTCTCTTGGGGGATTATGTCGGTTTTGCAAGAGATAGCCTAGCCGACGTAAATCTTGAAATCATTATGAATGTTTACAAAATGACTTTGTTTTCTAATGGTTTTAGGCCCTATATTATAGGGCAGATACAAGATATAGTTCAAAAAGGAACTGAGCTGGACCGGAGATCAGCGGCACAAGCCAGCTTGGTAACGGATGGGCTTTTCAGAGAAAATTATGACAAAAAACGCAAACGTGCGGAGAGCGACGACGAGGATGGCCATATAATTTACTCATTTGAAAAATCATGATTTAATAAAAGCCCCTTTTTTTAAGAAAAGGGGCTGGATGGCGTATCATCGCGTGGTTGTGAATGAAAATCTGATTCAGCGGCACGCGATGTCATGACTAAGCAAGCAGTATTATCGCCGACATAAAATGCGGATTCATTATTTGCAACCCAGAGCTGTTTAATAGTGAACGTTTTATCGCCTACTTTCAATTTTGAGCTATTATTCAACATGTAATAAGGGTCATCTTCTTTGCTAAGCGTGGCAGATTCAGGGATGCTCACGTTCGGCGTTGTAGAGCTCAATAAAATCCTGCTGTCAGGAGATTGAGTGTCAAATGTCAGCTTCAAATGTTCTTTATCGTCAACAAGTTGCGTGATCTCAGTCGGACAAGCATCAGCAATGTAAGCCGAGTAAAATTGATATTCTATAACCAGTGGCTCGGCGGCAAAACTTGCAGACGCAAAACCAAGTCCTAATAACGCTATGGAAACAATCGATTTCATTTTCTCACCTCAAGTTAATGGATATTAGAAACCGCATGTAACCATAATTTTTTATTAAATTCTAGTCATTTTGCTTATTTTTTATCTGCGCGTAATTGTTTTTGCAAACGTGTTTTTTCTGCTTCAATCAAGCTTCGGGTATAAGCCGTTTGGCCAGGTTGCTGTCCTGCGATGGTGACTTGTATCACAGCATTTCTGAGATCATTCAATGCTAAATATGCTTTGGCGCGTGAAAGATAGGCATAAATTAAATTGTGATTATCGGCGTAGGATTTGCTAAGTAATACCCAAAAGTCCGGTGAATCAGAAAAAGCAACTTGATATTGCTCTAATAATTTTACCGCGTCGGCGGGATGATGATCACGAAGCAAAATTAAGCCATAAAAAATAACGGTGGGGTAGTAATCACTATTCAGGTTATACGCTTGTTGAATATAGCGAGTCGCTTCTGAATATTTTTTTTGTAGAAAAGCCGCTTGTGCAAGTGTATACGGATAAATAACTTCATCAGGATCGGATTGCATTAATTTTTTGATGAGATCATTCGAAGCAGCGTACTGACGATTTTTAAATTGTGCGAGGGCTAGTAAATAACGTTGATAAGTATTGTTGGGATCTTTTTGATAACTCGCAGTCGTTTGATCAAGGAAATTTTTCGCATCTTTAGCAAGTAAATATTGCATGCGGGCTTTTGCTAAATAATAAGTAGTAGAAGAAGGGTAATCTTTTTTAGTTGCGAGTGGTTTGGCGCGTTCTTCTGCAAGTGCAATACGTTCTTGTGTGACCGGGTGATCCATTAGCATAGGAATAGGCGTTGAATCGTAGCGACTTTCTTCGAGTAATCGTTTAAAAAAATTCGCCATTGCGTAAGGATTAAATCCTGCTTTGGCGAGCACTTGTATACCCATCGCATCAGCTTCTTCTTCAAACACGCGGGTATTATTAATTTGATATTGTATTCCGCCTGCTGCGACAGAGCTAATGCCTCCCATGGCCACGGCGCCATTACCCGTGGCAATAGCAGCAACCATTGCGGCTAGTGCCGGCAAGGTTAAATTTTTAGTTTTATCTTCACCGCGTTGCAAATGATCTTGTGTCACGTGTGAAATTTCATGTGCCATGACGCTGGCGAGTTCACTTTCGGTTTGTGTCACATCAATCAAACCTCCAAATACGCCGACGTAGCCACCAGGGCCTGCAAACGCATTAATGACATCTTGTTGAATCACAAAAAAATGAAACGGATGTGTCGGTGCATCGCTATAAGATACTAAACGATAACCCAAGTTTTGAATGTAATCATTTACTATGGCGTCAGAAACTAAAGGTAACTGTTGTTGCACCATTTGAAAAAATTTTTCGCCCGCTTCTTGATCACTAAAAACAGACGCCTCAGCAATTCCCGTTACTAAGGCGATGCTTAAGAAAACTTTAGAGAGATTGCGCAATAGCATCTTTTATCTTCGTTTGAATGTCACGGTGTTCAGCGACCCAGGCAACCGTTGCTGCAGCCACTGCGCCAGGGATAATAAATAAGTTAACAATCGGGATGATGCTTAAAATATTAATGACAATCCCTAATTGTAAATGCACCCAACGATGTTGTTTCATAGTTTTAATCATGGGTTTGAAGTCAATATGATTGTTATCAAATGGATAATCGAAATATTGCACGCTCATCATCCAAGAAGCAAATAAAAACCAAAAAATGCCTGCAACAATATTGATACCTGGAATAAAAAACAAAACTAAAATAATCGCGGCGCGTGGTAAAAAATAAAATAGTAATTGCACTTGACGCATGAATGTTTTTGGTAGTAATCCACACAGTTGTTTAAATGACATCGCATGTTTTGGTGGATGACCCAAAATAATTTCTTCAATTTTTTCGGAGAGCAAGCCATTAAATGGCGCAGCGATAATATTGGCGATGGTTGTAAAAATATAAGTAAAAAAGAATAAAATTCCAATAAACGATAACAACCATAAAAACCAAGCAACAGCGCTTAGCCAATGCGGTAGATAGCTTGTCAGCCATTGATGCGCGGATTGTGTGTAATGGTACGCGCAACTGGCAAATCCAGCGTAGATAAGAATATTGAGCAATAAAGGTACTAACACATAACGTTTTATACCGGGTTTGAAAAGCAGTGAAAAACCCTGTTTAAGATAAGTGATGCTTGAAAACATGATCTCTCCTTTTTCCTCATTCCTAAGTAGAAACTGTATAAGGGATTGAGCTTTAACGCAAGTTATCGTTCTTATTCATACCCCAAAAAATGTAGAAATGTAACTACATTAGTGCTATAGTAGGAACATGTTATATTTTTTGGAATAATAGATATGCCTATTTCAACTGTTTCTAGTCGAGAATTTAATCAAGATGTCAGCAAAGTTAAACGTGCTTCATTGTTGGGGCCGGTGTTTATTACTGATAGAGGCCAGGTTGCGCATGTATTATTGACCATAGATGCCTACCAAGCGCTTACCAGCACAAAAGAAAATATTGTTGATTTGCTTGCCATGCCAGCGGCAGACGATATCGATTTTAAAATTCCTAAATTAACGTCAGAACTATATCGATCTGAGGAATTCTAATCATGTATATCCTTGATACGAATGTTATTTCTGAGCTTCGAAAAGCAAAAAGTGCAAAGGCAGATAAGAAAGTCATCAAGTGGGCAAAGAGCGTGTCTGCATCTACTTTATTTTTGTCTGCCATTAGCATTTTAGAGCTTGAGACAGGGATACTCTTGCTCGAGCGACGTGATCCTTCGCAAGGTGCCATTCTTCGCTCATGGCTAAACAGCCATGTTTTGCCGGCATTTTCAGAGCGCATTTTGCCGCTCGATACTGCTGTTGCGCAACGGTGTGCAAGACTGCATGTGCCGGATCGACGCTCTGATCGAGATGCGATAATAGCGGCAACCGCTTTAGTCCATGGAATGACAGTCGTGACGAGAAATGTAGAAGACTTTAAACAAACTGATGTGGAGATTTTGAATCCGTGGGAATGATTCTTTGTGCGGTGATAATGAAAAATTAACAAGGGCGATCCGGCGGTCGCCCATTTTCAGATTAACGTTGCCCGCAAAAAAAATATATGTCTGTGCATATGTGCAGATTGTTCTTCTTAATTTGCAATTTATTCTGTTTTTCTTTCATGCGGATTACTTTGCCACGCCGCGATATCTTTCGGCAGTGCGCCTGGATGGTTGAGTGTTTCAATGTTAATACCCGATACAGTTAACATGCTCGAATCAGGCATTTCATTTAAATATCCAATTTGAAAATATTTTTTATCCGCTAATGAACTTAAACTGCGATCTTCTGGGTAGCTTAATAATAAGGGAAAGAACACGGATTTCCCGATCACTGCACGTCGGTTTGCAGGTTTCGGCGCTAAACCCCATACGTTTTGATACGTTATGACAAGTGTGTGTGATGGATCATGAGGGTTTGGATAATTTCCCACGTATAAAAAAATATGTCCGCCAATATACACAATCGTTAAAAGAGGTTGCCCGGTTTTTTTTAAAAATTCTATGCGTTCTTTGGGAGAAGCGGCAGACATATCGACCATTTTCCCTGCGTTTGGTTGATTAGAAGAATGTCGCGGCAGCCAAATGCCAAACGGTGTAAATAAATTTTTTAATTCTGCGGAGCAATCGTTATAAAAATACATATTACCCCAGCCATAAGTGCGGCCGATGAGTGTTGATAAAATGGTTGCAACATTATGCGGAGTTAGTTGCATGGGCATTAAAGTTGCATTTTGCGATGAAACGTAAGCAGTTTCTATTTTTGCAAAATGATCTGAATCTGTAACGGGGATCATTAATTTAAAATCAGTATTCGTTTTTTTGCTTGCTGGAAAAACACTTCCCACATAACTGGTTAATAAAAATTTTTCATTTGCATTTAAAAGAGCGGTTTCAGTTTGAGTAATCGCCACGAGATTTTTTTTCGCAGCCTCTGTCCAGGTATTGACAAATTTAGCGTTAACACGTGCAATACCATTGCTATGTACCCAACCAATAAAAGCCGGTGAACAAATTAATGTCCAGGCATGATCTTTGGTTTCCATGACAATATAAACGGGAGTTCCGGCCCAAAGCGCAGAAACTTGTAAATTATCAAACGGATATCCCAAGCCTGCTTGCGTAAAATTATATAAAAAAACATCGTCAGTTGGTAAAGCGCGCGTTTGCAAATTATCAATGGCAATCGCGCGATTATTTTCTTGATAATTGGGATGATCGAGTGGTGATAGATCAATATTGTTCGTTAGTTTTTCAATCCAATCTTCACTGTAAGGTCTAAAATTTTCACCATAACCGATGTTTTCTTCAGGTTTATCTTTTGTGTTACTAAAAAGCTTAATAACATTGATTTCCATGGTTTTTAAATCGTCCGGTGCAATTTTTTGTAGCACGAGATTGATGCCATTCTCGCTCCATGGAGAAAGTTCACCGTCATAGTGATCCAAAAATAATTGCTGACGCTTTTTTTGCATATCGGCACTAATGAGAGGAGTATCGTAATTAAGATCTGCAGGATTTATCCATGTTGCAATTGTTTGTGAATAATGTTCAAGTGGAAATAGGCTAATAGCGGGTTTATGGAGAAGTTGCTTAACAATAATAGTTGTAACAGCGATTAATGCCAATACAACAAGTATATATTGTGCACATTTTTTAAGGGAAAGCATAATCACATCCTTGTTAAGCTGCGTTTTTCTAAAATTTCATTTACTATAGTTAACATATGCACTTTAAGGAAGAGGGGTTGTTATGGTTTGGTTTTTGTTGATAGTCGTATTAATCGGGATTGGATCGGTCTGTTACGTGCCTAAGTGGCGTAAACGTTTTATCGTATCTAAGTTATTGGCCTACATACGTATTTCTTTTCCCCACATGAGCCGCACAGAAAAAGAAGCTATTGACGCGGGCGATGTCTGGTGGGAAGCAGAATTTTTTAAAGGCAAACCGCATTGGCCAACGCTTTTTGCTTATAAAACCCCTACATTGACTGCAAAAGAACAAGCATTCATTGATAACCAAGTGGCAACGCTTTGTGGTCTGGTGAATGATTGGCAAGTATTAAGTGAATTGCGTGATTTACCCCCTGAAGTTTGGGCTTATCTGAAACAAGAAAAGTTTTTTGGTTTGCTGATTCCTGAAAGCTATGGCGGATTAGGATTTTCACCGTTTGCGCATTCAACGATTGTTATGAAATTAGCAACACAATCTGCAACGTGTGCCATTACAGCGATGGTGCCGAATTCTCTAGGGCCTGCGGAGTTATTATTAAAATACGGTACCGAAGCACAAAAAAATTATTATTTACCACGATTAGCCACAGGTGAAGAAATTCCGTGTTTTGGTTTAACCTCATTAGACGCAGGCAGTGATGCGGGTGCGATGATTGATTATGGTGTTGTTGCACGGGGTAATTTTAATGGCGAAAATGTATTAGGTATAAAATTAACCTGGGATAAACGTTATATTACGTTGGCGCCGGTGGCGACAGTCTTGGGTTTAGCCTTTAAATTATATGATCCAGAAAAATTACTCGGCGGTGATAGTGATTTGGGTATCAGTGTTTGTTTAGTGCCGACACATTTATCAGGCGTTGAAATTGGCCATCGTCATTGGCCATTATTATTGTCTTTCATGAATGGTCCAACACGTGGTAAAGAAGTGTTTGTGCCCATTGATTATTTAATCGGTGGCAAAGCGATGGCCGGACAAGGTTGGCGTATGTTGATGGAATGTCTTTCTGAAGGTCGCGGTATTTCATTGCCGGCAGTTTCAGCGGGCGGTGGAAAATTAATGTATGGATTGACGGGCGCGTATTCCAAAGTACGGCAACAATTTAATATCCCCATTTCTAAATTTGAAGGCATTCGTTCTAGTTTGGCAGAAGTCGCCGGTAAAACATTTATGTTACAAGCCATGCGCATTTTTACCGTTGGGCCAGTACAAGAAGGGTTAAGTCCTGCGATTGCCTCTGCGATTGCGAAATATCAAATGACAGAAATGGCGCGTGATATTATGAATATAGCGATGGATATTCATGGCGGCAAAGCCATTCAAGTCGGGCCGAATAATTATATGTTTCCGGCTTATTTGAGTATGCCGATTGGTATTACCGTGGAAGGTGCGAATATTTTAATGCGCAACTTAGTGATTTTTGGTCAAGGGTCTGTACGATGCCATCCGTTTTTATTACAAGAATTAAATGTATTAAATAATATAAAGGGTGATCAACCGGCAGCCCCTGAAATCCTTGATGATTTTGATGCAATACTGATTCCGCATGTGAAATTTAGTTTAGGTAATTTAGTAAGAAATATCGGTTATTCGCTTTCTGCTGGCTTGGGTGTTCAAGTTGATGCGCCCAAAGAAGTGAAAAAACATGCGTGTGAATTAACTCGCATGAGTGCTGCGTTTGCCTTGTTGACCGATATTGCTTTGTTGATATTGGGCGGTAATTTAAAACGTAAAGAAACGTTATCCGGTCGATTAGCCGATATCATGGGGCAACTTTATATTGCTTCTTCGGTATTAAAATATTATTCAGATGCAAAGTTTCCTGAGCATCATAAAGCAACTGTTGATTGGTCGGTGCAATATACTTTATGGAAAGCGCAAACGGCGATGCAAGAATTTTTGCGAAATTTCCCAAGTCGTATTTTAGCAAAAGCGATGCAAATAATTATTTTTCCTTTCGGATATCGTTATGATCGTCCGAGCGATACGTTAGATAATCAATTAGTTGAAGTGATGTTAGAAAATAGCGAAATGCGCAAGGAATTGTTGCAAGATTGCTGTGTGAATGTTTCTGAACACAATCCAAAATATTGGTTAGAAAAAGCATTTAATGATTCAATTGCATTAGCGCCTTTATTAAAACAATGGTCAAAAATAGAGACTTCAGATTTAGTGGCTGAATATAGTGATTATAATCGAAAAGTAGATGCGGCGGTTTCAGCGAATCGTTTAACAGTACAAGAAGGCGAACAGTTAAAAGCATATGAAAAATGTCGTCGACATGCGCTCATGGTCGATGAATTTGACACTTCGTTTAAAACGGTTTTGACGCCAACGCAACCCTAAGGAAAGCATGATGAGTAAGCCTGTTTATATTGTTGATATGAGTCGCACGCCGTTTATCAAAGCCGAACAAGGCCCGGGGGCGTTTTCAGCCTCTGATTTAGCAGTGGCAGCGTGTGAACCTTTATTATTGCGTCAATCCTTTTTGCCAAAAGAGTTGGGTGAAGTGGTGACGGGGTGCATGATTCCTTCAACAGAAGAAGCGAATATTTCACGCGTGATTAGTTTACGCGTTGGTTGTGGCAAAGAAGTGCCAGCCTATACCGTGCAACGTAATTGTGGTTCAGGTATGCAAGCGATTGATTCTGCGATGAAAGATATTCAGTTAGGCCGTCATGAGCTTGTTTTAGCCGGTGGCACAGAAGCGATGAGTCGTGCGCCACTATTATTTAATGCAGATATGACGCGTTGGTTTGCGCGTTTCGCTGCTTGTAAAACATTCTCACAAAAATTGAAAACAGCTTTGCAATTTCGACCTAAATTTTTGGTGCCAGAAATT
>JAZKAS010000004.1:0-20073 GCA_040389005.1 Pseudomonadota bacterium | reverse complement strand
TGCATTATTAAAAGGATTAACCGATCACACCGTGCGAATGAATATGGGTCACACCGCTGAAGAAGTCGCGTATCGTTATAACATTACGCGTGAAGCGATGGATGCATACGCATTACAAAGTCATGCACGTGCGATTCAAGCACAAACGAATAAATCACTTACGAATATTGTTTCATTAATTAATCCTGTGAATGGCAATGTTATTTCTGCTGATAATGGTGTTCGAGCTGATAGTTCAGCAGAAAAACTCGCCAAACTAAAACCAATGTTTGATAAGCCCTTTGGGGCTGTCACCGCAGGTAATAGCTCACAAATAACCGATGGCGCGGCGTTTATGATTTTAGCGAGTGAAGAGGCGGTGAAAAAATTTAATTTAAAACCGCGTGCAAAAATTGTCGATATTGCTTGGGCCGGTGTTGCACCGGAAGTCATGGGGTTAGGGCCTGTGGCTGCGATTCAACAATTAATGCAACAGCAACAATGTGAATTTAATAGCATAGATTATTGGGAAATTAATGAAGCCTTTTCTGCGCAAGTATTGGGATGTTTGGCGGCGTTGCAGGACGCGGCAGATGCCTCACTCCTTGGCCACCCATCCCCCCGTGGGACCCCTGCCCGGCAGAGTGAGGCATCTGTCGCGTCTGGAGAGTGCATCTCGTTGAACAAGTTAAATATTTACGGTGGCGCGATTGCATTAGGTCATCCGGTTGGTGCGTCGGGGGCGCGCATTGTGATGCAACTCATTAATGCGTTAGAAAATAATAACGCAAAACGCGGAATTGCAAGTATGTGTATTGGTGGTGGCCAAGGTGGTGCGATGCTTATTGAAAGGGGAATATGATGAATTTACAACATTGGCATTATGAAGTTGATGCAAAGAAAATCGCATGGGCTATCTTTGATAAAAAAGAATCGTCTGTGAATACACTCGATCATGATACCTTGAGCGAATTAGCTCAAATTATCGAAACAACAGAGTCTAATGATGCGATGGGTTTAGTGATTCGCTCTGGTAAGAAATCGGGGTTTATTGCCGGCGCAGATATTACAAAATTTCAGGAATGTAAGAATCCAGATGAAGGATTAAAGCTAGTTTTATATGGCCAAGAAGTATTTGCGTGCTTAGAAAAATTGAAAAAACCAACACTCGCGTTAATTGAAGGCGTTTGCATGGGCGGTGGTTTTGAATTAGCGCTTGCGTGTCGTTACCGTATTGCGTCTGATGATGAAGCGGTTTCTATGGGCTTGCCTGAAATTAAATTAGGGATTCATCCGGGGTGGGGTGGTTCCATTCGTTTGCCGCGTTTAATTGGCGCGCTTCAAGCATTGCCAATTATTTTATCAGGAAAAAGTTTATCAGCGTATCAAGCGGGCCAATCAAAAATAGTCGATTATGTTTTACCAAAACGTGAGCTTGAAAATGCAGCCTGTGCTGTTATTTTGCAGCGCGCAAGTGAAGGCTCCCTTCTCGGGCACCCATCCCCCAGTGGGACCCCTGCCCGTCGAAGTGAGCCTTCTCTTACGCTTATCAGGCGACAATTTAATCGTTTGAGTAATATGAGTGGTGTGCGAACTTTAATTGCGAATTTCACGCGAAAACAAATCGCTAAAAAAACAGTGATGTCACATTATCCGGCGTTAGAAGCATTAATTTCTCAATGGGAAAAACATGGTGTCAGTGAAGAGGCATATGCATATGAGGCAGCGTCGCTGGTTTCATTATTTCCAACAGAAACTTCACAAAATCTCATTCGATTATTTTTTTTACAAACTCGTATGAAAAGTGGGTTTAAAGATATTGCGCCCGTACAACATGTTCACGTCATTGGTGCTGGCACCATGGGGGGCGATATTGCGGCGTGGTGCGCGTTGAGCGGCATTAAAGTAACGCTTCAAGATCGCGAAGCAACTTACATTGCCCCCGCGATTGTGCGTGCGCAAACGTTATTTAATAAAAAATTAAAACTCAAACATTTAGTACAAGCCGCGAATGATCGATTAATTCCTGACATCGCAGGCAATGGAATATGTCATGCGGATGTTATTATTGAAGCAATTTATGAAAATCTTGAAGCAAAACAAGCCGTATTTAAAGATATAGAAAAACGCGCAAAGCCCACTGCTGTATTAGCAACTAATACGTCAAGCATTGCATTGGATGAAATCAATGCGGTTTTGGCAAATCCCAGTCGATTAGTTGGCATTCACTTTTTTAACCCAGTTTCGATGATGCAATTAGTCGAAGTGGTACGAGGTGAAAAAGCCAATGAAACAGTTCTTAATCAAGCCATGGCGTTTGTTAAACAAATTAAACGATTACCCTTGCCGGTGAAGAGTCGCCCCGGATTTTTAGTCAATCGAATTTTAATGCCATACTTAATGGAAAGCATGTTGTTGCTTGAAGAAGGAGTTCCTATGGAAAAAATTGACGATGCCGCGGTTCAATTTGGGATGCCGATGGGACCGGTTGAATTAGCCGATACCGTAGGGTTGGATATTTGTTTGTCTGTCGCGCAAGAACTCACAAAATATTTTGGTGGTGAAGTGCCAAAAACACTGATTGCCAAAGTCGCGCAAAAGCAATTAGGTAAAAAAACATCAAAAGGATTTTATACGTATCATAATGGCAAAAAAGAAAAGAAAGTTTCTGGCACAAATTCCTTATCTTCCGAGATTATTGCGGATAGACTCATCTATCGCATGATTAATGAATCTGCCAAATGTCTGTCTGAAGGTATTGTGGCCGATGCTGATATGCTTGATGCCGGCATGGTGTTTGGCACAGGCTTTGCACCATTTCGTGGCGGCCCTATGCAATATGTAAAAACCGTCGGAATCGAACAAGTGCGCGCACGTTTTAAAGCATTGCAAGAGCAGTATGGCGAGCGGTTTGCGGCAGAGGCTTATTTTATTTAAATAAAGATCAATGCCATTGATCTTCTATTAAGCAAACATTATGATGGAGAGCAAACGGACTGTAAAAGTGCTATTTAGGCTGGTGTTAAGGGATTTCGCCTATCATTAGTAATAAAAAAATATACACTCAAAGGTTCGTTATGCCATTATTTACCTCTCTCGCTTCCTTTAATATAAATTTAGCTCAAAAAATAGATATCGAAGTTCTTAAAAAAGCATTAAGCGGTTGGTTAGAGTCGGAAGTTGGTCAAAAAGAGACATCATTAAAAAATAAACAATTGATAGAGTGCGCGCTTTCTGAATCTTTAGAAGATGCTAAATCCGTATTAAGAGACTTTACTGCTTCAAGTGATTTTGATGAAAAAACTTGGGTGGCGCTGCATATTGCTTGCCATCGTTCTCCGCAAATCGCTTTACAGGTCAGTCAATTCATTAATGATTTACTTTTAACGTCATTAACAAAAGACGTTAACTTACAAGCACGATTATTTTTAATAAGTCAACCTGACTGTGATATGGCTATAAACGAAAGTATTCTTGCTTTAGAGGATGACTGGGGATTCTTAGCTTACTTAACTCGTACAGATCGGGCACATTTAGACGATGTGCAATTCTCTGAACGTTTTACGCGTATCGTCAATCAGCAGATGAAGTATAATTTTAATGATAATCAACGCACAAATTCTTTTTTAAAATTTTTTATTGAGACATGCGGTTTAGAAATTAAAGAAGTACAAGCTTTGCTAAACAATATTGTTAAATTACCTATTCATAATTTTAACGAATATAAGATATCTGCTTTAAGAGCAATATTGCATAGTTTTGGTAAAAAAAATGATGCTACAGGCGAAGTCATAGAGATAAATCCATCATCAAATTTGTTCTTGGTAACGCTTGCTACTGCGTTTTATTCTCAGTGGACTATTGCTGATCGCACAGAAGAGCAAAAAACCACTTATGAACGGAAAACACAAAGGAATCCGGCATTAGCTGAAGGCATAACAAAAGATCAAAATAAAGCGTGTGCCCGTGCACTTCAGACTGATTTTATGTCTCTAATAAAGGTTAATCCAGCTTTACTAAACTTTGATCCGACGCTACAGGAATGCTGTAAAGAAAAAATGGATGAAGCGTTGAAAGTGGTTTCTTCTGATTTTATTGGAAACATTTATTCCATATTGAAAAATGTAGATAGCTCTTTGCTTGACTGGTTAATGACGCTCGATATATTTGTTTCTTTTGACTGGATAAAATTAACAGAGGAAATTTTAAGAAATTTTTTATGCTGTGTTTTTAATAACAAAAAAGTTTATCAAGCAATAAAAAATTTAAATTTAAATCATCCTGATAGACCGCTATTTGCATTTATGACAAAACAAGCATCTTATGACGGACTAGATGAAGAATTGGTAAAGGATTTTTTCTGCCAAGAAGAATTTACAAGTGATATTCAAAAATATTTAATTTGTTCGAGTAATGCATTTAAAGCTTTGCCTTATATTGCAGCTTTAGAAATTGTCAAAAATTTCATAGGTTCACTTGAATATGAAGCGACTGATTATTTAGATAAGTTTATGAGCGCTCCTGCTTACACTTATCCGGCGATGGTTCAAGAATTTAGTGGCGTGATGAGAAAGGAAACTGAAGAAGAGGCGCTTGCAGACACTGTTAAAAAATTAAGTAAGATTGTAGCAAAGTTAGAGAAAAAATTTCATCCTCAAGCTTTTGTTGAGCGATTATTGGGTTATCATAGTAACTCGATAGAAGATATACTAAAAAATTTGTTTCCTGAAAAATATACTTTGGCGCCTTTATCAGAATTAACAGAAGAGCCAGAGAAAAATCGAATTTATATAGGTATTAGAGAGGGCAAGTTACGAGCTATTTTTATAAGTTTTGACAATAAAATCCGAACCGAATTTGCTCTTGATAGAAATGCATTGGAATCTGCTATTAACAAAAATGCTTCAGTAGAAGAATTGCTGGAGGATCCTATCAATCATCCGGTTATTTTCGAGAAGTTGCTGATGACTTCTGCTGGAGTTAGAGATCGTACTTCTCCTCAAGATATTGATGACATACATGTGAAAAGAGCGCGTGAAGCTGCCGAAAGAAAAATTCGCTATATTTTCAAACTCGCTAAAATAGTTTACAGGCAGGCGCCAGAAGAATATGAAAAATTAAAAAAATCTCTAGCGTTTAAAAAACTCGTTCTTCGTTATGCGTATAGTAAGTATAGCAATAATGCTTACGATGCGGCGTGGAAAACTTCTCAGGAAACTTGCCTAAAATATATTAATGAACATTTAACAACATTGTTAACGAGTACCGTAAGCGCACCTATAGGTAGTGAGGTGCCTTTTTTACAGCATGTTTATGTTCAAGTGAAAGAAAAAAGAAAATTTCAATATTGGGCAAAAGAAATCCTTTTTTATCAGTTGGATGGGCGGCTTGTAAATTACCTTAATGGCACAACTGAAATTGGTGGAAAAAAATTAGCTCAAACATTGATTTATACTTTTAATTTTACTCAGATTGAACACATATTGCGAGGCACAGGTATAGAAGTGGATGAATTATACGGCATTGCGGGCATGGAAATTGGAGATAAACTAAACAAGCACTTAGAAAATGAACCTGAAGATGCGCAAGATCCAGACACGCAATTACTCAATCGATATGCGACTGATTTAGAAAAGTTCAGAGATCATGGAGAGATTTCTTTTGAAAAAATAAAAGAAATATCAGCCTTTGTAAAACTTAACTTAAGTCCAGCTCTAAAAATGGAGCTTTATCAAAATGATATCTATGTGGTGCTTGGGCTGAGATATCGTCGTATGAATTATGAAAACAAAATAAAATCGCCGGGTCTGTTTACACAAAACCTTGAAATGAAAAACGAAAAAGCACGTTTCTTAGGCGCGGTAGAATACAATTATGAAGCCATTAAAAATAATACGCTTAAGATTCCTTTGCTGGCTTTTTATAAGCTGACTCAGCCTCTTACCAAAAATATTGCTCTTGTTGAAGCTTGGTTTCGAAAGGTCATTTTAAAAAATAATCCTTGGGTTGGGTCTGTTCTTAGTGCATCTGAAGATAGTCAAAAAGGTAGTAAAACAGCAGAAACATTGATGACGCTTTCGGATGATTTTTTGAAAAAACTATTGAAGGGTACGAGTATTACTCTAATTGAGATTTGGAATGCGGCACGTCCTCATGACAAGTGTTCAGATGAAGCTGATTATGAAGAAAAGCGTCGAGAGAATATGAAACGGAGGGTGAGCGATAGGGGGGATGCTAACAAGTCTTTTTCTGGCGCCGCTGGTTCTGCTAAAAATGATCATGCAGATTCAGGCAGTAAATCGACAGATGAGCCCCGTAAAGGCATAGATTCTGGCAAGTGGTCTAGTTCGAGTGATGATAGAGAAGAAGTTAGACCTGCTGATGCCAAAGGTGAGGGCTTGGCAACTCCCGGTGAAATAGAAAGAGCATCAAGCTCAGAAAGCAATATCTCTTATGGTTCAGTATACTCTTCGCAGGGTGGCGGTCCCAGGGGTGTTTTTTCACCATCAAAAAATCCAGATGAAAAGATTGAAGCAACGCGGCCCTCCTTGGACATGAGTTAACGTCTACTCGCTCAAACTTGATCCGACGCTATTGATCTTTTATTGAACAAAGATTAAGATAAGAGATCAAAGGGATTGGGACAGTTCTATTTAAGCTGGTGTTAAGGAAGATCGCCTATATTATTAAGAAAAAAACACCAAAAGGTCTGCCATGCCATTATTCACTTCTCTCGCTTCCTTCAATTTAGATCTTGGTAAAAAAATTACAATTCAGGTTCTTGAGAATGCATTACGTGCCTCCTTTGGGCTGGCTTTTGAACCACAGATTTCTATAGATGGCAAACCAGTAGATGATAAACCGACAAAAGATTTACAATTAGCTCGAAGCGCGGTTTTAAAAAGTTCGAAAAATATAATAGAAATATTAACCGATTTTTCTGTGGATGATTATGACGAAAGAGCTTGGTTGTCCTTGCACATTGCCTGTAATTTCTCTCCAAATATAGCCCCTACAATCTGTCGATTTATTACAAAATTATTGGTGACTGAATTGACGCCGGAAGTTGATTTGCAAGCGCGTTTGTTTTTAATGAGTCAGCCTGGTGTTGATATATCAATCGTCGACAGTGTTTGTGATTTAGACGATGATTGGGGGTTTTTGGCTTATTTAGCCTGTAAAGATGAAAATAATTTAAACCAACAGCAATCTCTTGAATATCGAGAAGAATTAAACAGTGAACAATTTTCGGGGCGCTTCACTCGCATCGTTCATAGACAAATAGAACATATCAATGACGACAAAAAAAATATAGATTCTTTTTATAAAGTTTTTATTAAAACATGTGGCCTTGATGCTAAAAAAGTAGAAATTCTCTTAAAAAATATTATTAAATTATCTAAAAATAATTATGAAGAATATGAAATATTTGTTTTAATCGCTATGTTAAATAGTTTTGCAATAGAAGATTCTTCAGGCGAAAGAATAATTATGGATCGTCAAGATGAGAAGAGTTTAAATTTAATATTTCTTTTTGACACCCTTATTAACTCTTTTATAGATCGCTGGAACATTGCTTATCGCACAGAGGATCAAAAAATTTATTTTGAAAAAATAAATAAAAAAAATCCTGCGCTAGCTGACGAAACAGTAGAGGCACAAAATGTTGAGTGTGGAGGCTGGTTTGTCAATCTATTTATATCATTATTAAATTTTTATCCAAGCCTTATAAGTTCTGATCTGAATTTTAATCAACAATGCAAAGAAAAAATAGAGCAAGCCTTAAAGTTTAAGCTTGTGTCTTTGCAGTTTATTAAAATGATTGCGCCAGTATTAGAAAATGCGAATACTGTGTTACTTGAATGGCTAATGTCGTTAAGTATTTTTTCTAACTTTAGTTGGATTAAATTTGATCGTGATAAGTTGGGTAAGTTGTTGTCTTGTATTTTCAATAATAATAATGTTTATCGGTCGATAAAGAATCTCAATTTAATTCATCCTAATCAACCTCTATTTGAATTAATGGTAACGCTGCACTCTTATGAAGAGCTGGATCAGCAATCAAAAACATTTGTTTCAATATTCGATCCAGAGTTACTAAAAGATTTTTTTACGCAAAAAGATTTTGTGGCTAAAATTGAAGGTTATTTGACTTTTTCTAGTGATGCGTTCAAGGCTTTACCTTGCGTTAAGAAAATGGATGCTGTTCAGGCTTTTATAAAAACACCTGAGTATCGAACTCGTAATAATTTAGATAAATTTATGAATGCTCCTGACTTGGAAGTTGAAAAGAGAGTTTCAACTTATATGGGTGAGGATCGTGATGAGACGAAGGAGGAGACACGCGCAAGAACGATTAAGAATTTAGATGAACGCGTAGACAAGTTAAAAGCGCATTTTCATTCAAAAACTTTTGTTAATTTCTTTTTGAATGATAACAATAATGTCATTGAAGAAAAAATATTAAAAAGTTTGTTTGTTAGAGCGTATGCTTTAAAGCACTTATCAGAATTAAATGGAGACCCAGAACCGTACAAAATTTATATAGGAGAAAATAAAGGAAAATTACAAGCAGTTTTCAAGCCTTTTTATAGTAATAAAAGTCAGTCAACATATCCTATTAATAGTAGTAACGCGGCGTGGAGTGAAGTAACTTCGCATGCTTCGTTGGAAGCGCTGCTTGATGATCCGTGCAATCACGAAACTTTATTCAAAGCTTTGTTGAGCGCTTCTGTGGTTGGAGATCATATCGCTCCTCAAGATGTCAATAATTCTGTTGTGATAAGCGCTCGTGAAAATGCCGAAAGAAAAATTCGTCATATTTTCAAACTTGCTAAAATAGTGTACCGGCAAGCGCCAGAAGAGTATGAAAAATTAAAAAAAAATCCGGCGTTTAAAAAACTCGTTCTTCGTTATGCGTATAGTAAGTATAGTAATAATGTTTGTGATGCTGGATGGAAAACTTCTCAGGAAGCTTGTCTAAAACATATCAATGAAAATTTAACAACATTGTTAACGAATACCGTAAGTGCACCTATAGGTAGTGAGGTGCCTTTTTTACAGCATGTTTATGTTCAAGTGAAAGAAAAAAGAAAATTTCAATATTGGGCAAAAGAAATCCTTTTTTATCAGTTGGATGGGCGGCTTGTAAATTACCTTAATGGCACAACTGAAATTGGTGGAAAAAAATTAGCTCAAACATTGATTTATACTTTTAATTTTACTCAGATTGAAAACATATTGCGAGGCACAGGTATAGAAGTGGATGAATTATACGGCATTGCGGGTATGGAAATTGGAGATGATGTAAACAAGCACCTAGAAAATGAGCCTGAAAATGAACCTGAGAATGAGCAAGATCCAGAGACGCAATTACTCAAGCGATATGCGGCTGATTTAGAAAAATTCAGAGATCATAGGGAAATTTCTTTTAAAAAAATAAAAGAAATATCAGACTTTGTAAAACTTAAATTAAGTCCAGCTCGAAAAATGGAGCTTTATCAAAACGATATGTATGCGGTGCTTGGGCTGAGATATCGTCGTATGAATTATGAAAACCAAATAAAATCGCCGGGCCTGTTTACACAAAACCTTGAAATAAAAAACGAAAAAGCACGTTTCTTAGGCGCGGTAGAATACAATTATGAAGCCATTAAAAATAATACGCTTAAGATTCCTTTGCTGGCTTTTTATAAGCTGACTCAGCCTCTTACCAAAAATATTGCTCTTGTTGAAGCTTGGTTTCGAAAGGTCATTTTAAAAAATAATCCTTGGGTTGGGTCTGTTCTTAGTGCATCTGAAGATAGTCAAAAAGGTAGTAAAACAGCAGAAACATTGATGACGCTTTCGGATGATTTTTTGAAAAAACTATTGAAGGGTACGAGTATTACTCTAATTGAGATTTGGAATGCGGCACGTCCTCATGACAAGTGTTCAGATGAAGCTGATTATGAAGAAAAGCGTCGAGAGAACATGAAACGGAGGGTGAGCGATAGGGGGGATGCTAGCAAGTCTTTTTCTGGTGAAGTCGACTCACCTCGGGGTAATGGCCTAGCAGCAGAGAACAATTCACCTATCAAATCGGCAGTTAAATCTCATAATGAAGTGGAGTCTGGAAAGTCGTCTAGCTCGAGCGAAAAGAGAGTGAAAGGAGAGCTTACAGTCGAAAGCTTGACGAACGAAGAAACGAAAAGAACATCGAGCAGAGACAGCCATATATCTTATGGTTCTCATCTTTCGGCAAAATTGTCAACTAGTGGCTGGCTTGTTTCACCACTAAATTCGCCACAAAAAAGTGATGAAGAAAGCGATGAGGAAAGCGATGAAGAGGTAGAAGTAAAAAGAAAGCCGCTGTCGTTCTCAAGTGTGCGTTAACTTCATACGGTTGTTGATAGAGGAGAGGATAAAAACGATTACGCAACCCATTCTCTGGTTGGCAAGAAATCACGATACAGGGTTGCTTCTGCAGAATTAGGCTCTGGTTGCCATTGATACTGCCACTCAACACTGGGTGGCAATGACATCAGAATCGATTCTGTGCGGCCATTGGATTGTAAGCCGAATAAAGTGCCGCGATCATAAAGCAAATTAAACTCGACATAACGACCACGTCGGTAACGTTGAAATTTTTTATGATGCTCTGTGAATTCAAGATTTTTTCGCTTGCTCAAAATTGTTTGATAGGCCTCTAAAAAATGCTCGCCGATGCTTTTTACGAAGGCAAAACACTGTTCAAAATCCCACTCGTTTAAATCGTCAAAAAATAACCCGCCAATGCCGCGTGCTTCTTGCCGATGTTTTAAATAAAAATACTCATCACACCATTTTTTGTATTTTGGATACAGTTCTTTGTCAAATGGATCACAAGCTTTTTTTGCCATGGTGTGCCAATAGACGCAATCTTCTTCAAATCCATAATAGGGTGTGAGATCAAAACCACCACCAAACCACCATGTTGTTTTGCCTTCTTTTTCTGCTACGAATAAACGCAGATTCGCATGTGCCGTTGGAACAAATGGATTATTCGGGTGAATCACCGTCGAAACACCTAATGCCTGAAAAGAGTGATTCACTAGCTCAGGACGATGGTTGCTAGACGCCGCCGGTAGTCGTTCACCTATAACGTGTGAAAAATTTACGCCGGCTTTTTCGATAATGGAGCCATTTTCTAACACGCGACTTTGACCGCCGCCGCCAAAAGTATAGGCCCAATGATCTTCTTGAAATTTTTTTTGACTATCTTCATCTTCAATCATTTTACACAAACGATTTTGTAAATCTTGAAAATAAGCGGAGACGTCATTAATCAAATTTTTCATGCGTATGATCTTTCGCTAAAAAAGTATACATGGTTGGAACTACAAACAACGTAAACAATGTGCCAATGATCATGCCTGAAAAAATCACCAAGCCAATATCGTGACGACTATGTGAGCCTGCGCCGTTAGCCAGTAGCAATGGCAATACACCAAACACCATGGCACAGGTGGTCATGAGAATAGGGCGCAGGCGTAAAGATGCGGATTTAATAATCGCCTCATGAATACTGAGTTTTTCATCGCGTTGCAAATTGTTAGCAAACTCCACCATTAAAATTCCATGCTTACTGATTAAACCAATCAAGGTCACCAGTCCAATGCCAGAGTAAATATTGAGTGATGCGAAGCCTAAATTTAATGGAATTAACGCACCGCAAATTGACATGGGTACACTAATAAGAATCACCAGCGGATCACGCCATGATTCAAATTTCGCCGCGAGTACTAAGTAAATGACAATCAAAGAAAAGAAGAATGTAAGTAATAACGTATTACCTTCTTGCATCGTTTGGCGTGATTGTCCGGCGTAATCAAATGTCATGCCTTTCGGGAAAACTTTTTCTGCTTCTGTGCGCAAAAATTGCAGCCCTTCTGTGACAGTGCGACCGGGAATCATCATGCCTTCTACAGTAGTAGAATTTAATTGTTGAAACGTGGTAAGTGCATTCGGTTGAACACTTTGTGACATAGTCGCAATATTCGATAAAGGAATGTTCGCGCCACTTTGTGTTTTTAAATAATAATGTTCAAAATCAAGAGGATTATAACGATATTGTTGTAAGACTTGTGGAATGACTTGATAACTCATATCTTGCATACTAAACCAATTTAAATAATTGCCGCTCACAAACAGTGACAATAAATTTCCAATATCTTCCATGCTAACGCCGACATCGGCTGCGCGATTGCGATCAATTTTTAAATCAATTTGTGGGTTATTAAAAAGTAATGTGGCATCAACATAAGCAAATAAGCCACTTTGTTGTGCCGCTGCTTTTAGTTTCTCTTGCGCTTCGTAAAGAACTGGAAAATTTTCGGTGGAAGTAATGACAAACTGAACGGGCAAACCGCCATTATTTCCTGGGAGTGATGGCGGTTCAAAAACCACCGATTGTACGCCTGCGAGCGTTGAAAGCTGTGGTTGAATTTCATTTTTGATATCTTCTTCAGATTTTTTGCGCTCACTCCATGGCTTTAAAATAACGCCAGAAATGCCCGAATTAACCCCCATCATGCCGTTTACCATAAAATAATCTTGCGCTTCTGGAATGGAAGAAAAAATTTGATTGATGGGCGCAGAAAATTTAGTCATATAATCTAAGTTAGCGTAGTTAGGCCCATTATAAACGGCCCATAACATGCTTTGATCTTCGCTCGGCGCGAGTTCTGATTGCGCGGTGCTCGCCAGGAAATAACAGCTCGTTAAAATAATAATCGCAAAGACGGAAGTCACTGGGCGATATTTTAAAACACCGGTGAGTTTGCGTTGATAGGATTGACGCACGCGATCAAATATTTTATCAACATAAACAACAAAACGTTCATGCATCACAGAAGGCGTTAAGATTTTTGAACACATCATCGGCGTTAGTGTCAGTGCAATTAATCCTGAAATCACAACAGAGCCAGCTAAAGTGAAGGCGAATTCTGTAAACAACATGCCGGTTAATCCACCCATGAAACCAATCGGTGCATAAACAGCAGCGAGGGTAATGGTCATAGAAATAATTGGCGAAGCAATTTCGCGCGCGCCTAACAAAGAAGCTTCTAAAGCGGTTTTGCCTTCTTCAATATGGCGATAAATATTTTCCACAACGACAATTGCATCGTCGACAACCAATCCAATGGCGAGAACCATGGCTAATAATGTCAATAAATTGAGTGAGTAACCCAACAACAACATAAAAAAGCAAACGCCAATAATAGAAAGTGGCATGGTGACGACAGGAATGACTACGGCGCGTACGGAACCAATAAACGCAAAAATAACTAAAATAACAATCAGCGCAGTAACCGAAATCGTGAACATCACTTCATGCATCGATTCTTGAATGTACGTTGAACTATCGTACACAATTTTACTGTCTAACCCTGTCGGGAATGATTTTTGCAAATCAGGCATCATGTCATGCACTTCTTTGCTGACAGTTAGTGGATTTGCTTCAGGTGTGGTGACAATACCAATAAACACTGCTTGTTTATTATCAAAATAAACGTTTGAATCATAAGATTGCGAGCCCAATTCAACTTTTGCAATATCTTTTAAACGAATAAAGGTATTGTTCGTATTGCTGACAACAATGTTTTCAAAGGATTTAACTGTATGTAAATCCGTATCCGCTTGAATATTGTATGCAACCAGTTCGCCTTTTGTTTCTCCAGCAGAAGTTTGAAAATTATTTTTGCTGAGCGCATCGGTAATTTGAGAAGGTTGAATGCTGTATTTTTGAATTTTAAGAGGATCTAGCCAAATACGCATACTAAAGGTTTGGCCGCCTAAAATTTCTGCTTTGGTAATACCATCCAAACTGACTAAATGCGGTTGTACAACGCGTGTCAGATAATCGGTAATTTCTTCAGGCGTCATTTCCGAGCTGCTGAAACTTAAATACATTAAATCGAATTGTTGTGCAGAACTAACGGTAATCACGGGTTGTTGCGACGCTTCAGGTAATTGATTTTGCACGCTATTAGTTTGTGTAAGAATTTCTGCAAGGGCATCATTAGGATTATAATTGAGTTTCATGTAGACAGTGATTGTGCTTGAACCTTGCGTGCTGGAGGTTGTCATGTAATCAATGCCGTTCGCTTGTGAAACGGCACGCATCAATGGCGTGGTAATAAACCCTTGCATGAGTGAAGCGCTCGCACCGGGGTAACTGGTTGATACAGTGACCATCGTGCTTTCAGTTTTAGGATATTCACTGAGTTGCAAATTAAAAATTGAATACAAGCCCAATAATAAAATTAGCAAACTTAATACCGTTGCTAAAACAGGGCGTTTAATAAATAAATCAGTAAATTTCATGATATTATTTCCACGCGCTTAAGGCGTAATAGTATTGTTAATTGTGACATGCGCGCCTTCGCTGACTTTGAGTTGTCCGGAACTCACTACCAATTCGCCACCGTTGAGCCCTTTGGTGATAGCAACTAGATTTTTGCGCTCTTCGCCGATGGTGATGTATTGTAATTTTAATACATACATTGGTTGTCCGTCAGGTGTTTTTCCTGCGGGTTCTGCAATTAAAACAGAGTTGCCAAATAAATTATAATTAATGGCAGTTTGTGGTAGTGTGATTACGTCATCCTGGTTTTCAAGAATAACATTCACTTCTGCAAACATGCCGGGTAATAATTTCAAATCATCATTTTCAATCGTAGCTTGCACATTTGCATTTCGAGTGTCGGTACTAACATGTGAATCGATTGCGGTAATTTTTCCGTGATAAATATGCGAAGGATTAGTGTCGACTGAAACATCAACGGCTTGATCCATTTGTACATGAGCTAAATCTTGCTGCGCTACTGTAAACTGCGCATAAACAGGGTTTAATTGTTGCAGAGATGCAATGGTTGCGCCAGGTTCGATGTATTGACCTAGATTGACTTGATTAATACCAATTTTTCCATCAAATGGCGCGGGAATATGTAAATAATCCATTTGCACTTGTGCGGATTTTAAATTGGCGCGTGCTGTTTCAAGATTGGCAGTGGTTGTTTGTACTGCATTTTTTGAAGCAGCACCGACTTTGAAAAGCTCTTCCGTTTCATTGTGGTTTTGTTCTGCTAAAATGAGTTGTGCTTTATAGTTGGCAAGATTGGCTTGTTTGTCGCGATCATCAATCACGAGAAGTACATCGCCTTTTTTCACCATGCTGCCAGATTTAAATAAAATCTCGCTGACAATGCCACTTGATTGTGTCGTAACATTAACACCGTTGATCGCAACAATTGAACCGGTTTCAGCAATAAACGGGCGCCAGTTTTCTTTTTTGGCAACGGTCGTTGAAATCGTTGAAGTTGCAAATTGCATGGCCTTCATGAATTCATTAATTTTGCTTTGTTTAAAAAAATACCAACCCGTCATCAGGCCAAATAATACAGCAAGACCGATCAACATGATGATCATACGTTTTTTCATAAACAACTCCGAGGCAAGCAATAGATCAAAAATTTGGCGAGTATCCTACCATATATCTATTGAAAAGTGTGAGTGAGCGTGGCGTATAAATCATCAATGCTCGAACCGATATACGGCTTAATTAATGGGATATCTTCAGGGTGTTGTTTGCAAGCCGTTTCTAATTGAGCGATTAAATATTTCAATCGCGGCGTAATTACATAACAAATACCGCCGTGTAATTTGTGCGCAATGGTTTGAATTTCGGTTGGATTATTTTTTTCAAAAGCAATTTTCAGTTGTGTGCCAAATTCGAGCAGTTGTTCTTTTAGCATTACAGCGAGTTCACGCGCAACGGATTCTTTATTGCCCATGAGTTGTACAGAAGCCTGAAAATCATAATGTGTTTCGGGAATATGTGCACGATTAAACACAATAAATATCCTTCTTACTGATCGCTGCGTAGTCTACTATTTTTTTTGAAATAAACAACATTCAATTTTTTACATGACACAAAGCTTGTTATTGACGATAATGCGGTCGCGTATTTTTTGACAAGGAGATGGCCCGTTGAATTTCAAGATTTCCTTACAACTGGTTGGCATTGCTGCGCTATTCATGCAAAAAACAGAAGCTGCTGGAATTATTACGAGCATTACAAATAGTGCTGGAAGTATACGGTTAAATGGAAATGGTCTTGACTGGAACGGGAGTGGTCCTGGATCTTACAAATTGTTTTCGGCATCTACTGCTTCTTGTGATAATACAGACTTTATACCGTTGGGAAGTATTATGACAGTAGCCTCTGATGGTACTTATCTTGTCACTAGCTTACCTTACTCTTCTACAGATACTCGATGTTATGCTGTTTGTCCATCTTCGTCATCTATCTACACTGGTACGCTTCTTTGCACCAACTCATATAGAATAGCAACTTTTGCGCCGACTATAAAACCAACTCGAACACCAACAATCAAACCAACTCTGACGCCAACTGTCAAACCAACGCGTAGCCCAACTATCAAACCAACGCGCAGTCCGACTGTTTCGATGAACCCAACTCTTAACCCAACAATTTCATCGAATCCAACGATATCTTCTGGCCCAACGGAAGAGCCAACCCTTGCTCCCAGTGAAAACCCAACCGTGATTCCGACAACAACAAAGCCAACCACAGCTCCAACAGAAAGTCCAACACAGACTCCAACCGTGGCTCCTACCACTGCGCCAACGGAGACTCCGACAGTCGTGCCAACAACAACGGTCCCAACCATTGTGCCGACAATTAATCCAACGGTTATTCCGACAGTCGTGCCAACAACAACCGTCCCAACGATTGTGCCGACAATTAACCCAACGGTTATTCCGACGGTGGTGCCAACGACAACGGCCCCAACCATTGTGCCGACAATTAACCCAACGGTTACTCCGACGGTGGTGCCAACAACGGCAGCGCCAACGGTTGTTCCTACGATTACGCCAACTCTTATTCCGACAGTCATGCCAACAACAACGGCCCCGACGATTGTGCCGACAATTAAACCAACGATTACTCCGACAGTGGTGCCTACAACAACGGCCCCAACCATTGTGCCGACAATTAACCCAACACTTACTCCGACGGTAGTGCCTACAACAACAGGCCCCACGGTGGTTCCAACGACTCACCCAACGATTATGCCGACACAGCCCTCTAGTCGTCCAACTGGACAACCGTCAAGGCAACCATCAACTCGACCTTCGACGCAACCCACGGGTAATCCGAGTCGTCAGCCTTCAAAGCAACCTTTCGGTAGACCATCCAATCGACCGACAGGGCAACCCACTGGTTGGCCAAGCAAACGTCCAAGCAGCCAGCCATCGACACAACCCACGGTGAACCCAACGCAGCCAACAAGCCAGCCAACTGAACAACCTTCAGCGCAGCCGTCCACTCGGCCTTCGATTCAACCAACGAGCAGGCCCAGTCGACAGCCTTCGATAAGGCCGTCTAATCAGCCTTCACCTGGTCCAACAAGACAACCTAGTGAGCAACCGACCACGAGACCGAGTGGGCGGCCATCACGTTTACCGACAAGTCAACCGAGTCATCGTCCCTCCGGGAAGCCTAGCGCTATGCCGACACAGCCGACTAGCCAACCCACCGGGCGGCCTTCAAGACAACCCTCGGGTCGACCATCCAATCGGCCGACAGGGCAGCCCAGTGGTTGGCCCAGCAAACGTCCCAGCAGTCAGCCCTCGACACAACCCACGGTGAACCCGACGCAACCAACAAGTCGGCCAACGATGCAACCCTCAATGCAACCGTCTGATCGGCCTTCGAATCAACCAACGATGAGACCCAGTCGTCAACCTTCAAGTCGACCTTCTGGCAGACCTTCGAATCAACCCAGCCGTTATCCGAGCCGGCAACCTACAGACAATCCAAGTGCTCAACCGTCGGGGCATCCTTCTCGTCAACCCATCGGATATCCAAGCCGACAACCCAGCGGAATACCATCGAGCAGGCCTTCCGCTCAACCCACAGAGCAGCCGAGTTCGCGACCGACTGTACAACCCAGTGGTCTACCTACAAGACGGCCGGTAGGGTTACCCACCGCACAACCGTCGAATCAGCCATCCAGCCAACCCAGTCGTTGGCCTTCAGCGAGACCGAGTCGACAGCCAAATGCTCGACCGACCGGTCATCCAAGCGTACAACCTTCAAGGCAACCATCGGGTGGGCCTTCGACTGCACCAAGTGCAAGGCCATCACTACGACCAACGAGTCGCCCCTCGGCATCACCAACTAACCCAACCAGTCGACCTACGAATCAACCTGTGTCTGTGCCTTCAATGCAGCCATCGAACCGTCCTTCTGGCAGACCAACCACGCGACCATCGCGTTATCCGACAGCGCAACCGAGTTCTAGGCCCACGGCAGCACCGACGATTTTTAAAAACACACCTCAACCCATTATTACTCCTCCGGATTCGACGCAGGCACCGGCGAGTCGAAAACCTACACAAGAGCCAACGGGCGTGGGAGCTGCGCATAATGTTTCTTCGACAAAACAAGAACAACCCTCCAAACAACCGACGACGCATTGGGTGTTGTATGTTAGCGTTACTTTGGGTGCTGCTTTCGGTACTGCTTTGACGGTTTTGATAGTGATTCGTTTCTGTACACAAAATAAGCTACAAGAGCCATCTAAGAGTGATTTGGAAGAAGCGGTGGAGGAAGAGCAAAGTTTTAACAATCCCGCACACAGAAACAATGCTACGATCAGAATCAAGGCTGCGGTATTTCAACAACCGCCAAGTCAAGATGCGTCTGCTCGTAAAATGACTCGAGATTATCAAGGATGAAGCTTAAAAAAATAGCGTTTATGTCGTTTTTTTAAGTTTCAGAAGTAATTGAATATTTCAATGCTCGCTCTTGAAATTGAACGTAATGTGCTACTTTTTTAAATTAAATCACATGACACAAAGGTTGTTATCGAAGATAATGCGGTCGCGTATTTTTTGACACGGAGATAGCTCGTTGAATTTGAGTATTTTTTTAAAACTAACGGGCGTTGTTGCGCTATTCATGCAAAAAACAGAGGCCGCCACGAGTTCACCTACTGCAGCTCCTACACCAGGAACCATTACAGGTATTACAACTTACATCAACCCTAATAATGGTTTGACTTCTATGCAGCTTAATGGAAATAACCTGAACTGGAACGGAAATACAGGTATATCTTACGACTTGTTTCAGTCATCCTCTTCCTCCTGCACAACTTATTCAAAATCTGGAAATGGTGATGTCACTACAGTAAGTAGCCTTGGAGATTATACTAGGACCAATGTGGTATTTGCGTCTACTACTTCATGCTATGCTGTCTGTCCATCTGGACAACTGTCTTATGATACACAAGTGTGTACGAATGGTTATAGTGTTATAACTGTTGTGCCAACTCGCGGACCAACTGTCAAGCCAACTCGCAATCCAACTTTCAAACCAACTCCTGTTCCTACTGTTTCGATAAAACCAACAACTGCCAACCCAACTGTTTCGATAAGTCCAACTCTTTCGATGAGTCCAACTTTTTCGATGAGTCCAACGGTTGAGCCTAGTATTTCATTTAACCCAACGATATCTTTTAGCCCAACGGAAGAACCAACCCTTGCTCCCAGTGAAAGCCCAACACTGATTCCGACAACGACAAAGCCAACCACGGCTCCAACCGTGGTTCCGACGATTGCTCCAACAGAGACTCCGACAGCTGTGCCGACGACAACGGTTCCAACCGTTGTTCCGACGATTAATCCAACGGTAGCGCCAACAACGACAGTGCCAACGGCTGCGCCTACGATTACGCCAACGATTGTTCCAACAAAAGCTCCCACCGTAGTGCCCACGGAAGCTCCGACACAAGCGCCAAGCATGATTCCAACCGTGATACCGACAACAACGGCTCCAACGATTAACCCAACATTCATTCCGTCCCTCATGCCGACTGCTGTGCCGACGACAACAAGCCCTACGGCAGTTCCAACGACGACTCCAACGATAAATCCGACAGAAGCTCCAACTATAGAGCCTACACAAGCTCCAAGTATGACTCCAACCGTGATACCGACAACAACGGCACCGACTATCGCTCCGACAATTGACCCAACGGCTAT
>JAZKAS010000003.1:16695-35980 GCA_040389005.1 Pseudomonadota bacterium | reverse complement strand
GCAAAACTATTTCGATGGTGATACAAATCAATGGCAAGTTGCGCGCGAAACTCAATGTTCCGAGTAATGCGACCGAAGAAGAAATTAAAACAACTGCGCTTGCAGATACACAAGTATTAGCATTAATCACGAATAAACTAGTGAAAAAAGTTATTGTGGTGCCGAATCGACTTATTAACATTGTAGTAGCGGACAATTAATTTATGTTGAAAATCGTTCATCTAAGTTGCGCCTTATTGGCGAGCCTTTGCTTGGTCAGCTGCGGCTTTAAGTTGCAAGGATCAAATCAACCCCTACCGCCGCAATTACAACAAGTCTATGTCAACTCTGACGCAGCACCTCATAGCGCCATTGGGCCAGATTTGACAGTGTCACTTGAAAGTGAAAAAGTGATTTGTGTTAACGACCCTAATAAAGCGCTTATTACTTTAAATATTCTTCAAGATAAGCAAACCAATCATCAAGTTGGAACCGGTGCCAGCCAAGAAACTCGAAAATACGAACTCAGTTATGCCGTAGTTTTTACACTTAGCAATCAAGCGGGTATTGTCATTTATGGACCTACCACTGTCGTCAGTACCAATATCCATTACGTTTATAGCGGGCAAGTATTAGGCAACAACCAAGAAGAAGCCACTCTGTATCAATCATTACGTCGAAATGTCATTCAGAAAATATTATTTAAGCTTTCATCGGATGACGTGAAAGCAGCATTGATTAAAAAGAATGAAATTAGCGCCTGAAAAATTAAATAGCATTTTAGATAAAAATATCTCTGGATGGTATTTTTGTTCTGGTAACGATACTTTTTTAATTAATGAAATGGCTGATAAAATTATTGCCGCTGCAAAAAAAAGCGGTTTTACTGAGATATCACATCTATATGTAGACTCGGGTTTTTCTTGGGAAAAGTTGTATGAGATCATTCATACACCGTCATTATTTTCTCCCAAAATTGCACTAATCATTCAATTGCCGAATTGGAAATTAGACGATAAAGCTAAAACTCTTTTAACCGAATCCAGTCAAATCAAATCTAACGATTTGCTTGTCATCATTAAGGGGCCCAAAATAGAGCGCGCGATGAGTAGCACTAAATGGTTTCTTGCTATGACAGAAGCGGCTTATTGGATTGAATTGCCTGCGATGTATCCTTCTCAAGTACCGGACTGGCTGCAACAACGCGCCATACAATCAGGTTTAAAACTGACGCGCGAACAAGCACAACAACTGGCTTCTCGAACTGAAAATAATTTACCTGCTGCAGCACAAGCACTTGAGAAATTACAATTACTGAATTTACCGATTAGTACTGCTTTAATTGAAGATGTCGTTGAAGTTAGTTCAGATTATGACACCTTCAAATTAATCGATACTTGTTTAGCAGGCGATGCCGTACGCTGTTATTACATTTTTTATAATTTAAAAAATAACGGCACAGAACCCCTAATGATGATTGGCGCCCTCGCCCGAGAAGTACGTTTGTTACGTGAAATTCTTCATGCCAATGCTGAAGGTACGCCATTAAAAACAGCCGCACAACGCGTCGGTGTTTGGGAATCACGTTTGCCGCTGATTCAAACATTTATGCGCACATATCAATATACCGATTGCCAAAAAATGCTGGCAGAACTTGCGAATTTAGATGCGATGGCTAAAGGCGCGGTTCAAGGCAATATTTGGAATGCATTATTTTTGTTTTGCATGAAAATAGCCAATAAGGAAAAATGGTGACTCTTCCTTTTATTGCAATCTTGGGTGGGTCTTTTGACCCGATTCATAATGGCCATATTAAACTGGCTGACATTGTTTCGCAGCATATCAAAAACACTGAAATCTACTTCGTCCCTTGTGGCAATCCGGTACATCGCGCGCCTTATCATGTTTCATCACAAGATCGCGTTAATATGATTAAGCTGGCTATTGCCGATCATGAAAATTGGCATTTGGATACTTATGAAATTGATCGCCCTGATCCTTCTTATACGCTTGAAACTTTAAAGCATTTTCGCCAGCGATTTCCAGACAACCCGATTGGCTTCATTATGGGCATGGATAGTTTTTTAAACATTGAAACGTGGGGGAATTGGCAAGAGCTGCTAAATTATGCCAAGTTGATTGTTGTGCCTCGAGAAGGTTACGATCAAGAAAAACTTTTGCACAAAAAACAGGATAGCCGCATCATTATGCTTCCTGTAGCACCCCCGTCGGTTTCTTCAACGGGAATTCGAGAAAAATTAATTAACCGTGACGATATATCATCGCTGATACCTAATACTGTGTATGATTATATTCGGCAAAAAAAGCTCTACATGCGAAACCAAAGCAAAGCTGATTGTTCATCTATTTTTGGTGAATAATGAAGAAGCTCTAATTGCCGCTGACATTCAAGTATTTTTTCGACACAATGGAAAACGCGCATCTGATAATCTTCTTTAATAAGGGATAGATACGTAATTACGTCTTTGTGCATTAACAAGTCAAATTTGCACAAAAAACTCAATCGCGGTATGATGCAGCCCACAAGTGACCCGCCATAACGAGTCATCCCCCTTTATATCAAGGCAGTTTATGACTACATCGAACATCAAAAGCTCACTCTCTAAAGAAGATAGGCAGAAACAGTTACTCGAACTCGTTCTTAAAACGCTAGAAGACATGAAAGCCGAAGAGTTGGTCACTTACCAATTGTCGGATCATTCAGACATCGCGAATATCGCTATCGTGTGCAACGGCCGTTCTAATCGTCATGTACGATCCATTGCAAGCAACCTAGCGCTTGCTATCAAAACTAGCCGTCTTGCAAAAGCAAAAGTTGAAAATGATCCTAAAGGCGAATGGGTCTTGGTTGACGTTGGCAGTATTGTCGTGCACATGATGCAAGCGGAAGTGCGTAAATATTACGATTTAGATGCTTTTATTAAAGAAGTGCATTGATTTAAAAAATTATGAATATTCAGATTATTGCCGTTGGCTCAAAAATGCCCGCCTGGGTCAACGAAGCATATCAAGAATATCAAAAAAGATTGCTACCAGAGATTCGATTGCAATTAAAAGAAATTCCGGTGCAAAAAACTAATCAACTCGAAAATCAGCACATCATCAACGCGATTAAACCGGGGAGTTATACGATAGCGTTGGACAGTCGCGGTACGCAATACACCAGCGAACAATGCGCTGAACAATTGAATTATTGGAAACATCTTGCAAAGCCGATCAATATTTTAATCGGCGGGCCCGAAGGTTATACCCCAGAAACACTCGCCAAAGCCGATGCGAAATGGTCATTATCCGCCTTAACCTTTCCACACCCCATTGTGCGGATTATTCTGGCAGAACAACTTTATCGCGCGCAAAGTATTTTGAAAGGACATCCGTATCATCGCGCTTAGATCTGAATGAACAATCCCACAATCGCACGCAAATTATCAACATGTTGTTTTTCAGCTGCGAGTTGTTTTTTCAATTCTGCCACTGGCAACTGTGCTTTTTCAGCAATAGCCAATTGCTTTTCTGTATTCACGACACGTATTTGCGAGCGTAAAATACGTTGACCAAAATCTGTCTGATTGTTAATGAAAGCTTGTGATAAGCGTGTCATTTGTACCGCAGCGTTATAAGCCACTGAACACGGGACATTAAATGTGTCTGGCGTTCCACCCTCACTTTGGCATTGGCGTAAAAACGTTTTTAAAGTCTCTGGATGCGTATAATAATATGCCTCAGTGCGTTTGTTGTCACATCCACTCAATGATAAAAGCACGCCCGTCAAAAGCAACACGGGTAATATTCGATTTTTCACACTCATTCTACCGCCCCTACTTGAGCCACTAACTGCCCTCCTTTCGTATACTGCCCTAACAGAGGAATGCATGCTAAAAAAATGCCGAGAATCAACAAAAAAATCGGTTTGCTAATCGGTACTAATAGCTTATTAGCACGATGTTGACGGTACTGAACAAATGAAGCAAAAATTAACCCTATTCCTACCACTAAACAAATGCCAGAAAACATAGAACCGAGATTGGAAAATACTCCCATCAGGTTATTACCCATTATTTTTCTCCTTTTTTGCTGAGTTAATTGCTTGAGGATAACAAAGTTGTTAGGCTACCGCAAATTCAAAAATGATAGATCTATTGTGTTAAAAAAAATCGGCTTTTGGTCAGTATTCGCCATTGTGATTAGCAGCCAAGTTGGCTCTGGAATCTTAGTTTTACCGGTTACATTAGCGCCTTTTGGGTTATACAGCATCGCTGGTTGGATTATTTCCGGACTGGGTGCAATCTCCTTAGCTTTAGTGTTTGGCGGCTTATGTCGTCATTTCCCTAAAACAGGTGGACCACACGCGTATGTTCACGCAACTTTTGGCAATACCGCTGCTTTTTTTACCGGTTGGACCTATTGGGTCATTTCTTGGTTTAGCACCACAGCTGTTGTCATTGCAAGCATTGGCTATCTCAGCCCATTTATTGGCGACCAACCTCCTATCACGTATTTAGCTCTGGAGGTTATTTTACTGCTGACGATTACTTGGGTTAACCTAAAAGGGATTCATCTAGCGGGTCGTGCTGGTTTTGTATTAACTCTTCTGAAAACTCTACCACTTTTCATTTTGCCTGTTGCAGCATTTTGGTATTTTGATACGCATCATTTCGTGGTGCAACAAGAAATCATACAACAACCCTTGCAAACGACCTTAGCGCAAGTCACTTTACTCACCTTGTGGGGATTTATTGGCTTGGAATCTGCAACAACTTCAGCCGGTTCCGTCATTCACCCAGAGCGCACGATTCCCAAAGCCATTATTTTGGGTACAGCATGCGCCGCGGTTCTGTATTTGATTAATAGCGTCGGTATTATGGGATTAATGCCCGCAGATGTTCTTAGCCGCTCTAAAGCCCCTTACATCGATGCTACGAATACTATGTTTGGCGGAGAATGGCATTTAATCATTGCCGTGATTGCATCTATCATTTGTATCGGCACACTCAACGCGTGGATGCTCGCTAGCGGACAAATTGCATTGGGATTAGCAGAAGATCGTTTGCTGCCCGCTTATTTCAGAAAAACCAATAAGAATCATGCACCCATTGTTGGCTTACTTATTAGCGCGATAGGCATTCTGCCCTTTTTATGCTTAATGCTGCATCACTCACTTGCCAAACAAATTGCGACGATTATTGATTATTCAGTCACCGCATTTTTATTTATTTATCTCATGTGCACGGTTGCTTATATTAAAATACTCATCAAAAAGAAAGCGCGCTGGTATCACTGGATCTATACACTCATCGGTGGCGCATTTTGTTTATGGATTTTAAGCGAAACATCATTCAATATTATTGGCGTAGCGACGTTATTTGTCGTCAGCGGCGTTCCGGTTTATTTTATTTGGTATCGAAAAAAGAAGGCATAACATGAGCGCAATAGATTCTCGTCCTCGCGTATTAAGCGGTGATACACCAACAGGAAAATTACATTTAGGCCACTGGGTCGGTTCTGTCGAAAATCGTGTTAAATTACAAGACGACTATGATTGTTATTTTTTTGTCGCTAACATTCATGCTTTTACAACGCGCGCCGCACACCCTGAAGAAATCCGTCAAAATACACTTGATATTGTTTTGGATTATTTGGGTGTAGGTATTGACCCCAAAAAAAGTACGATTTTCATTCAATCAGAAATTTCTGCTGTTTCAGAACTCACTTATTTTTTCAGCATGCTTGTGCCTTATGGCGAACTCATGCGCAACCCCACTATCAAAGATGAAATTCGTGACAAAGATTTAGGCGACAGTTATCCGTTTGGTTTTTTACTTTATCCTATTGGAATGGTCGCCGACATTTTAACGTTCAGACCGGATATTGTTCCTGTGGGCGAAGATCAAAATCCTCACTTAGAATTAACGCGTTTTGTTGCCCGCAAATTTAATCAGATGTATTGCGGCGTAGATTCTCATACCCTAGACGAAAATTACATTAAAGCCGGCGGATTGTTTCCTTTAACAAAAACATTATCTGGACGCACAAAGCGTTTGATTGGCACTGGCGCGCCGAATGCCGAAGGCAAATTGTTAAAAATGAGTAAATCATTAGGTAACTCCATTTTACTTTCAGATAGTAACGATGCGATTCAACAAAAAGTTATGAAAATGTATACCGACCCGAATCGTTTAAAGCCCACCGATCCCGGCACGACAGAAAATAATCCGCTGTGGATTTTCCATGATACATTTAACCCTGATACAAAATGGGTCGAAGACACCAAACAACTGTATCGCGCTGGCCAAATCGGCGATGTGGCGTGCAAGAAAAAATTGATTGAAGTGCTGGTAGAACTCATTTCTCCGATGCGAGAACGACGCGCACAGTATGAAAAAGATCCTGGCGAAGTCTTGCGTATTTTACGAGAAGGTAATGCCAAAGCAAATGCGCAGGCTGAGATTACTTTAGCCTTGGCTAAAAAAGCAATGAAGCAGAATTTTTAAAATACTATTTTAGCTTTAGCGCGCTATCACTTTGACAGGTTCTTCTGTTGGGAATTGCGTTTGAGAAACTAAAAACATGCGATTTTTTTGTATAAAAATCAGTTATTTCAGGCTCATTTACTAATGATATTAAACGCGACTCAAATATATTAGCAAAATTTAGCAACACCTCATCCTCAGCGTAAAACTCCTTTTTAAATTGAAGATACATCAAAAGAGTGCGCGCAATTGTCTTATCTTGTATTTGCCTAATAGCATTGATCGATTCGCAACAGCGATCAAAGAACTTCTTTTTTTCATTATTATCTTCTTGTTCTACGCAATTCGTGAAGTCGATAACAAAAACTGACAAGTAACTTTGCCTAATAAAATTTTGTGGTTTTTTACACGTATCTATTTTTTCCAATGCAATACCAAAGCCCTCATATTCACAAAGCAGCCTAAGACTAGAATGGTCAAGTATTGCGAAATATTGTACAAAAGCATCATGTGATAAACTTAAAAAATCAATGCCAACTAACTCGGGCTTATCTGGCTTATAAAGAAAGTTTATATTTTTCCGAAGCATAGCATTAAATTGACAACACAAAGTTGGATTTTTTTTCATTGCTTTTGTCAATAAATTAAAAACCAGATTGTAATCTACATGGATATAGGGAGGCCTTACATGCGCGCACAACAGTAGTTTTAATAAAAAATTTGAACAAAATAGATGTGACATAAGTGCAAAATTATCATGTTTTGCTAGAATAGTTTGCTCAGACAAATCCCGAGCAAAAGAAAATTGAGAGAATAATAATCTTTGCAAAATCAAAGCTTCAAGTTGAACTGTTTGTTGATTAACCTCAGAATGCAGCAAACTGTTTAAAATACAGGAAATTTGATAATAAACACCGCTATCATCGCTTAAATTTAAATCTTTAACAAACTTAATCAATCTATTAATAGAGCCTAAAAAATTCTTTTTAGATAAAAAAAACAATAAAGTTTCAGGCATGTTTCGCTGCCCTTCTACTAAAAACTTCGGGAGTTTATAGCTAAAGCGACGAAATTCTCGGTCAGATAATTTAAAATTATTAATAAAAAAAGGTAACGCTATTTGCACCAAAAACCAGCGATAAAATCCTATTTCTTCAGGGGAAGATGCTTTTGCACTTTCAAATATTAGCTGCGCACAATAGTGATTAATCTCCACCAAGGTGATATTATTTTTTATCAACTCTACTAATATTTCACCAAATTCGGTTTCTATAGTCTTCTGGTTATGTTTGAATTTATTTTCAATTAAACAGTGATTTAAAAAATCCCAAAAATATTGCGCGTAGGTTTGCATATTTGTGTCAGAGGGCTGCGCTTGATACTTTGTAAGAAAATAGTGATGTATAGAAGAAAATTTATTGAACTTTGGTTCATCTGGAGAAAGCATAAAAAATCACTTATTTTTTTATTATAGTGTAGTACAAAAATTCTGCTTAGTATTACTTTAGTGTTTTTGCATCATGGGTTACCTGCCTAGCTTTGCAAACGGATGATTCGTATAATCATCGTTATCTGCTGCAGCATATGAACACAGGACTGTCCTTCGGTTTTGTCCGCTACTGAATGCCCCACCTTGTGAACAGCGGGCAGCTATTACGCCTTGCGCTTCTGACAAGAAACTAGTTGGAATTGCACTTAATTGCTGTGCTGACAAAGTATTATTTATCAAAAAAGATGGCAAACCCATGCGCCCTATAAACCAAAGATAAAAACCTCTCTCTGCACTCCTAAGTGTTATTATTTTATTGAATAACTCACTAAGGTAGCGATTAACCGTTTCTATGGTTAGAATATTGTTTAAATACAAATTTTGAAATAAATCGTTGTATTCTTTTAAACTCGTATTTATTTCACTTTTTGGATAGGGCACGGCCGCTATATATTGCCTTAACACCTCCCAGAAATGTTGTGCGCACTCTCGAACATCACTGCTAGGGTCAAAGCCAAGAGGATAAGACTGTCTATCATACTGCTGCTTAAAATATTCGTGTATAGGACGAAAAATACCAAGCTTTAGTTCATAAGAAGAGGATTCGCTATGAAGCATAAACCACTCACTGTTGTTATTATTATTATTTTAAGTGTAGCACAAATAAAACGAATTACTTCAGAAATTCGTCCTTAAAATGAACAATTTTGGGTCGAATATGATGCCATTGATAAAACGCTTCCGCGGCTTGGCCGATAAGCATCCCCAAGCCGTCACAGCTTCTGACCCCTTGTTCTTTTGCCCAACGCGTGAAGGCGGTTTCACGGCTTTTATGATATGCAAGATCATAACAAAAGCTGTCTGGATGCAAGATGGCAGGAGTAATGAGAGGTAATTGATTCAATAAACTGAGAGGAGTTGCGTTAATAATGAGATCAAAAGGTTCTGATAGATGATCATAAGACAGACTGGACCCCAACCTAGGCTGAGGTAACACTTCGATAGAGGATGTTGCATTCCAACCGCCTGGATTTCGACTAGCAACAATAACCTTTTTAGGATGCTCTGCTAGCAATGTAGGTAAAATACCTTTGGTTGCGCCACCGGATCCCAAAATTAAGATACTCTTTCCAGAAAGCGACTGTTTTTGATTAATAGTTAAATCTTGAATTAGACCAACGCCATCGGTGTTATCGCCTAAAATTTCTGTAGGCGAAAACGAAATCAACGTATTGACCGCACCGGCTAATTGCGCCCGCTCAGTCAATTGATCTGCTAATTCAAAAGCACGTTGCTTAAACGGCAAAGTTATATTTAAACCTGCACCGCCTTGCTTAAAAAAATCACGCACAAAATTTTCAAAAATATCACCCTCTGTTTCTACGCAAATTTTATCATAATGAAGCTCTATGCCACATTGTTCAGCAAAAGCATGATGAATTTGAGGTGATAAGCTATGAGCGATGGGGTTACCGATAACGGCGAAATGTTTCATGAACTTTATTCTTCCTTAATAATATAGCCAAATTTTAACAGCACTCGATTGACACTTAAAGCAACCATTTGCATCATCCAAATCACCCCTTTTTCAAAGCCGTGTTCAATTTTCCATTAGATTGATTATTTACTAAACCAAACGTCGCGCTTGAATTATTTAAATCAAACAGCGCATCGAATTACTTTACGCAAAAGAAGATAGTTCTTGAGATTACCTAAATTTGCAAGCCATGATTTAATCTGAGAGAATGCCGGTCGCCGCATAAAACTCAGGGGAAAATATGAAAAAACTGAACCTTCCTCGTAACCTGATTGCCCTATTGACCATGATGATCTTCGGCAACGCCAGCGAACGTATTATTTTTCCATTATTTGCACTCGTATTTTTTGATTTACACTCCCATTTACTCGCAAGCGATACTTCACACATCACACGAAGTTATTGGTATGGAATTTGTATGGCGATTCCTAGCATTGCAACCTTTATTGCCGCGCCAGTTTTAAGCTGCTTGTCCGATTTTTATGGTCGCAAAAAACTATTAATGATTTCATTATCGGGCACAATGGTCGCCGGCTTGATTACCAGTGCAGCTATTTTATCTTCATCGATTTATTTATTTATTTTTGGTGTGTTTGTCCAGGGATTATTTTGCCGCACTAACCCCCTCGCTCAAGCGGTTGTCGGCGATATTGAAACCGGAAAAAATAAATTCTCAACCATGGGTTATTTACAAAGCATGATTGCTTTTGGTGCTTTTCTAGGGCCTATTATTGGCGGCTATTGTGCACAGCTTTATTTTGCGCAAATTAATTTTACAGCACCGTTTCTTCTTTCAGCAATTTTAAGTGCGATTGGAATTTTAATTTGTTGTTTCTTTTTTAAAGAAACATTAGTCACACCTCATAAAACACTTTCATTGCGTTTAATGTTTGGCAGCGTATTTTTATTTAAAGAAACGTTAGGTTTAGCTGCGTTACTTGCTTGCGGACAATTCACGTGGAGCCTCTATTATCAATATGTACCTGCCGCATTAAAACTCACTAATCAGTTTTCAGCAGGTACGATTGGATTATTTGTCGGTATGATGGCATTTTGGGTCACACTCGGCAGCTCATTAGGCATTCGCTTATTGCGTGATCGCTTCAATCTTTTTTCGTGTTTAAAAATCGGATTATTATTACAATGTCTCGGTGGCATTTTAATTGTGATTGCTTTTTATATACATGTTTCTTGGTTGATTTGGTTAAGTAGCGTACCAGCAGCGACAGGAGATGTGATTGCCTTTGGCGTGCTTTCGACGATGTATTCAAATCGCTATCCGCATCAACAAGGTCAAGCCATGGGTGCGTGTTATTTAAATGCCGCATTGATATGGACAGTCACAGGTTTACTCGGAGGCGGCTTGATTGCGCTTCACAGCATTTTACCTCTGATTATTGCACCATTCGGAGTTGTCTTAGCATTAAGCTATTTAAATAAATGGTTAAAGCCTACAGGGAAAACCAATGCTGTTTACTAATTATTTAATGTTAGGCGAATACCCACGGTATTTGATAATTGAATCGCTAGGATTACTTAAAAAGCCATAATGCGAACCGGCATACCGTCTGAAGGTTTTCGCCAATTCGGTATTTTCACTCATCACCCCCTGTCGCGCCAATGAGGTTGTTGACGCATAATGATAAAGCCCTGCTTTAAATGCTGGTTCCGCGCGTTCTACTATATCATTTACACCTTGAAAAAAGCCAATTTTACTGTCGCGAATACTTAATTCTTGTAGTCTATAAAGCTGCGTATGTAGTTCATCGATCTCTCGTTTCGCTGCTTCGTATCTATTTTCATTATTGGCGGCAACCGATAAAATACGGTCGACTAGCGCACTTGCATGCGCGGAATCTTGTTCAAGCGTACCTCCAAGAACTATCATGCGCAACGCCTCCAGAGGCTCATCATTTTGTGTTATCGTAAATTGATGATTAGTAAAAATCACCTCTCTGTTTCGAGCATCCTGCCATAACGCTTCCGGCAAACTAATATCTGAGCGCTTTTCATCAAGCATTTTCCATAAGACTAGTTGCTTAAAGAGGATGCATTCTGAATTCCCTCGACTAAGAAGCACATCTTCAAGCCGTTCGTGATAAGGTGCGCCACCTTGAATTGGAATAATAATTATCTCTCCGCTCAAAAATTCCTTATCACTGTCAGAAAAATTAGCATCAATAAAAGCTTGAAATTCAAGGCCGCGATTAAACACTTTCTCCATTTGCGAAATATTTTTTTCTTCAAAATTCCATACTGATTTATCTTCGTTATAGCCTAAATCATATATGTCTAATAAATAACGATGAAGTTCATCATAAAAAATGTCAGGCAATATAAATGCTGTTTTACGTGCTTCGTAATCCTTGATCAACTCTCGCAACGTAGGATGTTTTCTAATTAAATTTATGGCCTCGTTCGAATAAGAAGCAACTCGGCTTACTTGACTACGTTCACTCCCCGGATTCATAAAAATATACTTACTATTATCTATTTGATGCTGAATAAAAGTCTTTAATTCTTCAGCACTTTCATAACGACCATCCAGAAACATTAATTGGTTAAGTTCAACTTCATCGACGGGAGTACCGTAGTAAGTATGAGAATTACAGCCATCTGCTGCTTGCCAACGTTTCGTATATTGCATGGTAGTTGCTTTTGACTGCGCTCGCTGTGATCTAATCATAGAATACTCATTTTTCTCATATTTTTTTCCAAGTATAAAAAACAAAACTTAACTCCATATTAACAACGATACATTTTATATTCCTCGACTTTATGCCGGACAAAAAATCAAAAAATGCTTAAAGCTCTCTAATCTGCAAATGGCAACAGCGACGAAGCCGTAATTGTGATCATTGAATCGTTGAAAAAAAGGCGATCCGGCGGGTGCCCTGTCGATGGCTCTTTGTACTGAACATTTTTTTTGATGTCCGACTTAATCTTCCCACCGCACTCGCCCCACTGGATTAATAATAATCTTCATGGTTACTTTTTCTTGGTCATAAAAATAAAAATGCCCGCTTTGATAATTACTCGAGCCATCCGCTATGAACTGAAAAGACGTTGCACTTAATGAGCCTGAAAATGTGATCTTACAATTTTCAATGCCGTCACGATGTTTCAATACTTGCGATGCTGAACTTATCTCCCAACCTGCGCACCAACTCGAATTCGACGCAAGCGTAATCCGCGTATTCAAGACAATGGCTTCAACCCGCGCCCATTTTAGATCGTGATAGAGTTGCCGCATATAAACACGCTGTTTGCGATGCTCAAAAAAGTCCGAAATGCCTTGATGTGGACCATTACCGGATTACTCGGCGGAGTTTTAATTGCACTTTATAATATTTTGCCACTGATTATTGCGCCATTAAGCGTTATTTTTGCCTTGATTATCTTGAAAAAGAAACAAAGTGTTTTTTGATTAATTTTTGACCTAAAATTATGCTCTGAGCAAATAATTCTATGATTTCAAACTCAAGCAACTCTTTGCCGCATTTTCTTCTCTGATTTGATCAGCCACACCCAGCATAATTTTCAAAAGTGATGTCTGAGGAGATAGATCGTCATTTTCTAACCCATCTTTCAAAAAAGAAAAGTCGAGATTTTTTTCCGCTGCTGATATCACAAGACTTGTTAAAAAATCCATGCTCATCATCACTATCTGAAACTTAGGATCATTCAACTTCAACAACAACTTTTCTGCAACCGCACGCCATTGATGAGAATCCATTTTCATGACCACATAGTGCAGACACCGAAGAACATAAGGTTGACGGATATCCAATCCCGCCTCATTATTTAACATATCCAATAGATCATTCAGCAACCGATCAGGATTCACCTTTAGCAGTATGTCAATACAATGCTTGACCACATTGTGATCTACATAATCTTTCACGGATAACTGCACATAATTCATTAAACACTTTTGAAAGCCTTCGTTAAGCCAAGTGTCTTGAGGCATAGATTTCAAGGCAACAAAAATTTCATCAACGATGGTAGAGTTTAAGCACTGACCAAGCCTTAAAAACAACATGCTGACATTCTTAAAAACTTCTAAAAAAACTTTCAAAGCAAATTCTTCTGAATCTTCACCAGAACGCGGATCTTCAAAAACAGATCTGAATGCATGAAGAATTATTTGCCTTTCTTCTTCTGAAACACGTTTGGCTAACCGACTAAGTGCTTCTACTGCCATCCAGCGAATAAAGATATTATCATCACTCAGTTTCCTCCATAACACTTCTTGAATCTTCCAAAAACATTGATCATCTTGAACTCTTTCGGCAATTTTTCCCAGGCAATAAATAACAAAAGACTGAACATAGATATGCTGAGAATCTACTTTTTCGAACAAAATTTCTGCAACCCCTGGAAAATATCTAATATTTTCTATATTAAAAAAAAACGCAATGCTTTCTATCTCTAGCTTTAAACATTCTATGCTTATGTTATGTTTTTCATAAAAAGTCACTATTTTTTCTATCATTAATTTCAAAAAATTCGTTACCGAATTTTTAAAATACATTTTAGGATTTCTAGTATATATTGCAATTAGTCCTAGCGCCGCCATTCTTGGTGAAACATTTTTCATGTGCAGAAAAGACAACAACTTTCTCTCTAGCATGAGTAAATTTTGCAATTTGGTTTTATGCGCTAATATAATCAACATGTCTATAATAAGATGACTCGCGAAACAATCATTAACCTCAAATCGAGACTCTAATACACTTATCATATTCCACATTTGATCTTCTGTTGATTCGATCACATGCGGCTTCAAACCATAAAAAAGACTTTCAGTAGCCATGTTAGGATTTAACTGAATACAGTGGTCAAAAAATTCTAGCCACGTATCAAATATTACAGTGACAATCTCATCATTTTTAAAACTTACTTGTCTTAGATCTGCTAAATTCATTAATGCTCGAGCAGCTTTCCAACGTGTTTTAACGGGTAATTCATTTGATCTTAAGGATGATAATGCGATCTCTCTAAATTCATGCAAATAATAACTACTGACTTTTTCCACCAACACACAATTGATGCTATTAAAAATATCTACGCTCATGCGGTCACAGTGCAATATGGCCTTCAATATTATTGAAAAATCTTTTGAAAACATGCCATTAATATCGGTAGTTATACAGATATCAGCATATTCTTCTGCTTTTTTTTCTCCTACTTCTTCTATCCAAGCATAAAAAGATACAAGATGTGAACTTATGCTGCACTTAACCGCATCGCTTGTTAAAAAAAGTAACGCATGCATTTTATCTTCTTCTTTGAAAAATCGATTAAGCTCATTTTTTTGTTCTTCATTGATAATGGTATCGTCCACATCTAACAAAAGATTATCGTCTTTGCGATCACTATTTTTAGCTAGAAGTAAAACAGCCGCGCTCAATTTATCAGCATAATAATCGAACACATTGGTGCGATCAAAAACATTCAAAGTCATACGATCAAAATCAAACACTTTTAAGCGTTCAATCAGAAAACCTCTTAACACATTGTAATGCCGACTTAGCAGATTACGCTTTAAAAATTGTGGCAACATTTGCCTTTGTATTTTAGTTGCTTCACGAGTGCCTCTTCGATAAATCTCAAGCATTGCAAAATCGATCGAAACATTCTTAGAATCCTGATCAGCATGCGAAAAGGGTGTGGCAAGAATCAATGCCAGCAAATCGTTCATTGAAAGCCACTCATACTGTTGCATCTTAAAATGGTCGGGTAGCGCAAAAAAGAAACTCATTTCAAACCTCATTATTTAGTGTCGTTGAACTAATTGTAGCACAGAATCTGTTCGTTTATTAATAGTCTGTTTTGATGAATTAATGCGAAAACATAATGGTTTTTTAAATTAATCCTCCCACCGCACTCGCCCCACTGGATTAATAATAATCTTCATGGTTATTTTTTCTTGGTCATAAAAATAAAAATGCCCACTTTGATAATTACTCGAGCCATCCGCTATGAACTGAAAAGACGTTGCACTTAATGAGCCTGAAAATGTGATCTTACAATTTTCAATGCCGTCACGATGTTTCAATACTTGCGATGCTGAACTTATCTCCCAACCTGCGCACCAACTCGAATTCGACGCAAGCGTAATCCGCGTATTCAAGACAATGGCTTCAACCCGCGCCCATTTTAGATCGTGATAGAGTTGCCGCATATAAACACGCTGTTTGCGATGCTCAAAAAAGTCCGAAATGCCTTGCACGCTAAACAAAGCAATAATACTGATAATGAACAGTGAAATTAAAATTTCTATCAAAGAGAAACCCTGGGGTATACGTTTAAAAACAATCATATTGTGGCTTGATCCTGTTGTGAGATATGATGATGAAATAGCCTGTTAATTTGAGTCAAAAGCAGAAAAATGTCTAAAATAAACGCAACTTGTGCCGCGACATTGGGTTTTCTTTTGCTAAGTGCTTGTGCGGTAGGGCCGGATTACCAAAAACCCAACACAAAAATCGATGAGCAATGGAACACTTACAATAATGGCGTGAAAACAACTCCAACGCAAGATGCGGCATGGTGGAAAACGTTTCATGACCCGATATTAAATAATTTAATCGAAATCGGTTACAAGAACAATTTAACCCTACAAAGCGCGGGCGCCAAAGTCTTGCAATCGAAAGCGCAATTGGCACAATCGGTCGGTGAACTTTACCCGCAACAACAAGGCGCTTCGGGCAATTACACTCGTGAACGTTTAGGCGGTGGTGGCAGCATTTACGGCGCTAACACACCTTCAGATTTTAATATCGCTTCATCGAGCGTTTCTTCATCCTGGGAACTCGATTTTTGGGGCAAATATCGCCGCGCAATTCGCGCCAATGATGCTACATTTTTTGCTTCGATTGCCGCCTATGATGATGCGCTTGTTTCATTAACCGCAGAAATTGGCAGCGCTTATATTGCTATTCGCATGTATCAAACACAAATTTACATCACTGAAAAAAATATTACCCTACAAAAAGAAAATTTTAAAATGACGCAGGTACGTTACGATGCCGGCAAAGCAGATTTATCTGATGTCGAACAAGCAAATACGACCCTTGCCCAAACCGAAGCCAGTTTGCCGCCTTTGAAAATTGATTTGCAACAACAAAAAGATGCGCTCGCGGTATTACTTGGAACAACACCTAACAAAGTAGATGCGTTATTAGGAAAAAACAAATCCCGCATTCCTGTTGCACCCTCTTCTGTTGCCGTTGGAATTCCTAAAGATGTGTTACGACAACGTCCCGATGTGCATCAAGCAGAATTAGAAGCGATTGCGCAATCAGAAGGCATTGGCGCGATCAAAGCACAACTTTATCCTGCGTTTAGTTTATCGGGTAGTTTTGGTTATTCCGCTTCAAATATCGGCCAGTCATCGCCGAGTGATATTTTTCAATGGTCGAATCATACGTATTCCGTTGGCCCTTCTGTGTCAATTCCCTTATTTAATTATGGTCAAATCACCAATCAAGTGCGCGCCCAAGATGCGGCATTTCAAGCGGCGATTTTCAATTATCAAAATGTTGTTTTGACTGCACAAAAAGAAGTACAAGATGGCATCGTCAGTTATGTCGAATCACAAAAAGCATTAAAATCCATGATCGCTGCGAATGAAGCAGCAATTAAAACGACGCAATTATCAATCACGCGTTATGAAGCAGGTGAAATTGATTATTCCTCTGTGATTGATGCTGAAAAAAATCAACTCTCTGTACAAATGTCATTGATTAATGCGCAAAACAGTGTGCCACAAGGATTGATTTCTTTGTATCGCGCACTCGGTGGTGGTTGGCAAATTCGCAAAGGTCATGATGTGGTTTCTGATGATGTAAAAAAAGAAATGAAAGAACGAACAAATTGGGGAAGCGTGCTGGATGACAACAAAGCACCTTCAACTGTTTTACCAAGCTGGTGATAATATGAAAAAAATAATCTATCTAAGTGTACTCGCTTTATTAATCACAAGTTGTGATTCTAAAAAATCACCGCCGCCGGCACCTTCTGTTGTGATTGAAAATCCTGTGACTGCACAAATCACGCCGTATCTTACTGAAACGGGCAATTTGATTGCCAGCAATTCGATTGATTTAGTTGCTCGCGTTTCAGGTTATTTAGAATCTTATAATTTCACCGACGGTAGTTTAGTAAAAAAAGGCGATTTACTTTTTGTTATCCAACCACAACCTTACGCCGACGATGTTGTTGAAGCACAAGCCACACTCGATAGCGATAATGCTGCCTATGCGTATGATAAAATCGAATATGAACGTCAATTAAAAATGTATAAACAACACGCCACACCTTTGGCTGAAGTACAAAAATGGTCATCTACCACGGATGAAGCAGCTGCTGCGGTTGAAGGCGCAAAAGCGAATTTGGCGAATGCAAAAGTAACCTACAGTTACACGCATGTCACCGCGCCCATGGATGGACGTATTGGACGTCATTTAGTCGATCCCGGTAATTTAGTGGGTAATGGCGAAGCAACAAAACTCGCGTCCTTACAACAACTCGATGTGATGTATGTCTATTTTAATATTAACGAATTAGACTTATTAAAATTACGCGAAGCCGCGCGCAAAATTAATTTCGATCCTGCGCATATCAATGAAATTCCGATTGAAGTCGCCTTACAAGATGAAAGTGGTTTTCCACATAAAGGCTATCTTGATTTCGCATCAACAGAACTCGATGCTTCCACCGGCACGATTCAAATGCGCGGTATTTTAGAGAACCCCGATTATGTTTTATTGCCTGGATTATTTGTGCAAGCGCGAATTGCTTTAAGCAAACCAACGCCGCAACTCACTGTTCCGAGTGTCGCGATCATGGCGGACCAAATTGGTTCCTATGTTTATACCGTTGATGCCAACAATAAAGTACAACTTGCGCGTGTCACAACAGGCAGCGTTGAGAATAATATGACTGTCATTTTAACTGGTTTGAAAGCAGATGATCACGTGATTGTCAGCGGCGTACAAAATGCATCACCCGGCGGATTGGTAACTCCAACAGAAAAGGCACCCGCATGAATATCTCAAAATTTTTTATTGAAAGACCCGTCCTTGCCAACGTAATTGCGCTGTTATTTGTATTATTGGGACTCGTCGCGGTTTATACAATTCCCGTATCGCAATACCCTCCTATTGTGCCACCAACAATTCAAGTCACTGCAAATTATCCTGGCGCTGATGCCAAAACGCTTATTAATACGGTTGCCCTTCCCATTGAACAACAAGTCAATGGCGTGGAAGGCATGTTGTATATGCAATCGACCAGTACGAATAGCGGCAACTATACTCTCATTGTCACTTTCGAAATTGGCTCAGATTTGAATTACGATCAAGTTTTAGTCCAAAATCGTGTTCAAGCGGCATTGGCACAATTGCCCCAATCGGTACAACAACAAGGTGTGACCGTTCAACAAAAATCCACGGCGATTTTACAATTCATCACATTAACCGCAAAAGACAACCAATATGACGGATTATTTTTAAATAATTACGCCGCCATTAATATGCAAAATGAATTAGCGCGCCTTCCCGGCGTCGGCAACGTGATTGTGTTTGGCACCGGCGAATACGCGATGCGCGTTTGGCTTGATCCCGCCAAAATGCAGCAATATGGTTTAATGCCAAGCGACGTGATGAATGCCATCAAAAGTCAAAATAAAGAAGTCGCAGCGGGACAATTAGGCGCCGCACCGATTGTTTCAGGACAAGCAACTCAATTAACCGTGAATGTTGCAGGACAATTGGCAGATGT
>JAZKAS010000003.1:16418-16685 GCA_040389005.1 Pseudomonadota bacterium | reverse complement strand
ACGATTAGCGGACATATCATTCGCATCCGCGATGTCGGGCGTGTTGAACTCGGTTCCAATAGTTATAAACAAATTGCAGAATTTGATAAAAAACCCACCGCGGCGATTGGCATATTTCAATTACCGGGCGCGAATGCGTTGGATGTTGCCCAAGAAGTGCGCGATTCAGTAGCGCAAATGGCGAAAAATTTTCCGCCTGGATTAGAATATCATATCCCCTTTGATACGACGGTCTTTGTCAAAGCATCTGTCGATGAAGTTTATAAA
>JAZKAS010000003.1:15055-16389 GCA_040389005.1 Pseudomonadota bacterium | reverse complement strand
TTTGAAGCTGGTATTTTAGTGCTTCTCGTTATTGTCGTTTTTCTACAAAACTTCCGTGCAATTTTGGTCCCCGCTACCACCGTTCCTGTGACGATTATTGGTGCGTTTGCGGCGATGTCTGCGCTCGGGTATTCCGTTAACTTGCTCACGTTATTTGGATTAGTCCTTGCGATTGGTATTGTAGTAGATGATGCGATTGTCGTCGTTGAAGGCGTGACCCAATATATCGAAAAAGGCGAAGAGCCAAAAACAGCTTCGATTGACGCGATGAAACATTTACTCGGGCCCATCATCGGCATTACGCTCGTGCTTTTATCCGTATTTGTACCCGCAGGATTTATGCCAGGACTCACCGGCCAAATGTATGCGCAATTCGCACTTGTCATTGCAGCAACCGCTTTAATTAGCGCGATCAATGCGATGACCCTCAAACCCACACAATGTGCGTTGTGGTTAAAACCGATTGATCCGAATAAAAAGAAAAATCGTTTCTTTTTAGCTTTTGATCGTCATTATTTGGCTTTAGAAAATCGTTATGTCGCCATGATCGATCGCATGGTACATAAAAGTGGGCGCTATTCTATCATCGCCAGTATTCTTATCGTGATTGCTGTGGTGGGGTTTGCGCGCGTTCCCACTGGATTCATTCCACTTGAAGATCAAGGTTATATGATTTTAAGCGTATTATTACCCGATAGCGCTTCACTCGACCGCACCAATCAAGTGCTTCATGATGTCACCGATCGTGCATTAAAAGTGCCGGGCGTACGTGATGCGATTGCCATCGATGGAATTTCATTGCTTGATAATAATTCCAGCCTTGCAAATTCTGGCGTGGTTTATGTGATGTTTAAAGATTGGAGCGAACGCGGCAGAAAACAAGGCTTATTGCCAATGTACAAAGCGTTCAACCAACTCGCGAGTGAAATTAAAGACGCGAAAGTACTTGTCGCTGTTCCACCACCGATTCAAGGGCTTGGGCTTTCTGGCGGCGCGCAAATGCAAGTTGAATTAACGGATGGCAGTTTTGATTATAAAAAATTACAAGAAGCGACCGATAATATCGTCAAATATTCCAAGGCGAATCAACCCGCTATTCAGCGCATGTTAACATCATTCCGCGCGGAAACGCCTCAAGTCATCGCACCGATCAATCGCACTAAAGCAGAAGCGATGGGTGTTTCTGTCGGTGATACGTTTGATACCTTGCAAACATATTTGGGCTCTTCTTATGTCAATTTATTTAATAAATTCGGCCAAGTATTTTCAGTTTACGTGCAAGGTGATACTGCCGCACGTATGACTGCCGCTGAAATGCGCAATTACACCATCCG
>JAZKAS010000003.1:0-15045 GCA_040389005.1 Pseudomonadota bacterium | reverse complement strand
ACGGCGATATGGTGCCGCTTGGAACGCTCGCAGATATTCAGCCGACCGTTGGGCCAGCAATTATTCCGCTTTACAATTTATATCCTTCCGCAACAATCGTCGGCATGGCAGCAACCGGTTATAGCGCCGGACAAGCAATGACAGCGATGGAAGAAGCGGCGAATTATATTTTACCCGCCGGCATGACGTTTGAATGGACAAGTACGGCGTATCAACAAATTATTGCTGGTAATGCAACGTATTATATCTTCGCACTCGCCTTAATTTTGGTGTATTTAGTGCTCGCGGGACAATATGAAAGTTGGGTGACACCGCTTGCCGTATTATGCAGTATCCCCTTAGCACTTTTGGGAACAACGATTGCGTTATCATTACTCGCTCCATTAGGCATGTCGAATGATATGTACACGCAAATCGGTGTCGTCTTGCTGATTGCACTCGCGGCGAAAAATGCGATTTTGATTGTGGAAGTCGCGCGGCATGAACATGAATTCAATGGCAAATCCATCACAGAGGCCGCAGTAATCGGTGCAAAAACACGATTCCGCCCTATTCTTATGACCTCGTTCGCGTTTATCTTTGGCGTGTTACCGCTGGTATTTGCATCAGGAGCAGGAGCAAATGCACGTCGTTCGATTGGTATTGCGGTGTGTAGCGGAATGTTAACGTCAACAGGATTGGCGGTGATATTTGTACCGACATTTTATGTGTTGTTTCAAACATGGCATGCGCGATATAAAGAAAATAAGAAAAATAAATAATATTTCATGGCTTGCGTCAATGAGTAAAAATTTTTATGCATTCAACAGATGAATTGTTCGCTTGGAGCTACCTATTTATTTTGGCTTGACGTAGTGAATCCTTTTTCTTGCATAGCATGCTGTTATTAACTAAAATATGCAAGTAATAGAGGTAACCGTGTTATGCTAAAAATTAAAGGTGTGGCAAAATACATTCACTTTTCAAATAAGCAAAGATTAACTGTTTTTTCACCGAAAATAGCATCACATGATATAAAGCTAATTTTTCCGCTATATTCACGCGTCATAAGTGAGTGCGGCGTGATTTTGCATACCAATACTAAAAGTAAATCTTTACCCACATTAACGAATTCATTTATTTCTTTTTATGGTGGCCCAGATAACTATCAATTACTAGAAAAAACAGCACAGCTTGGTGATCAAGGCATCGCTGCACTGGCCAATATCGCCGCCTCCGTGCATATGACAATGTTTAAACTCTTTAGTTTAAAATGCCTAAAGCTTGCCATGGAAGCCTTTTCTAAATCATTTTCATTACAAGAATACTATGCCTTATCAGAATTTACAGCCATTGCACTTCTAGAGGCGAATCATGCCGATCAAGCCATTCATATTATTCAACATATCCCTTATGCCGCTTTAAAATTTTATAATTTTAGCTTTCGAAGCATGGATCCTATTTATCGCTCTACACGAGAATTATTATCTCTTGCTTACTTGCTTCAAGGTAATTATTCTCAAGCTGAAAAAGAAGCCAATCAGTTAATTTCTACTCTTCAAAAAAAACCTTTCGCTAGTTATTTAGCGAGAGCTTATACGGCTGAAGCATTGGCTTGCTATTTCCAAGGAAGATTACAGGATTCGATTCATGTTCAAGAAAAGGCAGTTAAACTACTCCAAAGCTCGCATGACAAAGCTCTGTACGCCACAGCTCTCTTTAACTTGCATGCACTTTACCATGCTGCTGAAAAACAAGAGCAGGCAGATATAATAATGCAAGACTTAAATTCGATTGTAGAAAAAATACATGATCCACGCTTACAAAAACTTAAATCATTTCTTAGAAAAGAAATTAACACTACAAAAAATACATTCCCGTCTTTATACAGGCCGTAGGTCATCAGGGCTTTCTAAGCACGAAATATCCGCGAAGTTTTTTGGATTTAAAATTTTAGGCGCGAAAATCGCTATTTGAAGCTTGGCTTTATCTGAAGAAGTAATCTCCGGAGCCGATAACTCGCCCGTATTGTTATTAACAATTCGCGTTCCTCCTATACTATTGTCATTTACAAAAATTTCAGGACTAACCATCGATAATTTTTTTAATTCGGGCGCACCTGAAGCAATAAGCGCATGCAGCAAATAAATAGGAAAAGATAAATCTTCAGTTAATTCTTTCTCAACTGCATTGACAGCCACCCTTAAATCGTGTTCAAGGCAAATCTCAGGAACAATATAAATTGCCTCTGCCCCTATCATAACTTTAGTAATACGGGACCCTTGTTGCTTAAGATTTACCAACGGTATTTTTGTGTAATTTGGATAAAGTTTTTCTCGACTTTCAAGCGTTGGCGCTAATTCTTGCGATCTAGGTAAGTTTTTCTGATCTTCATCTAAACTTTCATATATCAGGCCATCATGCATCATATACTTAATAATAGGATAGCGAATATCAATGCCTGATTTTACTTGCTTGGGAACAAAGGTAATGGTGTGATTTCCAGCGGTTACAATAGCAATATTAAAAAGATAGAGCTCCGGAAGTTTTTCTTGCTGTCCAGCTTCTTCTATTACCATGTTCATCTCATCAATTTGAGCTTTTGTTAACGCCACAGGAATAGTGCCAAGAACAGTAGCAGAATGAGCAGGCATTTCCTCTAGCTTCTCGCGAATGGCATTGATAATATAATGTAAATCTTTAAATTTAAAAGGCGCAAGAAAGGGAGCATGTGCAAATTCATGCTCTGTTACAAACGTCATTTCACCCTGGACATTATTTTTTAACAATGAAAACTGTTCATAAAATTGATTTCCCAACCCTATCCATTCAACTGCCCTACCTAGAAAAGAGTTGTCTACGGTCGGCTCAAGTAATTGTTTTAGCCCCTCAGTATCTCTTTCGTGTATGCACTTACTAACACTCAGCACCTTGCACATAGAAGCAATTGCAAGAGCTCGTTCTTTTTCCAACGCTGTTCTCTGACGTTTTTCACGCTCATCTAGATTCTCGTAGTTCGTTGAAAATAATTTTGGTAAATCTACAATAGCGTCTGTTGAAAAGAAATCCTCAATAACACGCGAACCAAATTTTTGCATTAGTTTTTTGGAATCAATATCTGTTATGTGGTTGGCGTGAATAGTGCGCTTTTTCAAATACTGAGTATATTCTTTCTGGGTTTGAAAAATAGAGACCCATCGAATACTAGGAGACAATGCTTTTTCGGAGAAGCGCCTTACGTTCATACGAGCACATGGTAAAAACATCATTAATCTAGATTGAGAAGTAAACATAAAGACACCCCTAGGCGTTTGTTTTAGTTAAATATCTTTTGCAGTACAAGCTTTGGAATTTTTCAGGAAATATCAATCAATTGATGAATTGCACAATTAAAATGAGATGAAAACTTGAAGCAATAAAATTAATATTGAAAATTTTAATTTTATTGAATAAAAATTATCACTTCATGTGAACACCTGCGAACAATTTGAGTTGCAAATTGCTGCAGCTAAGGGTAGGAGAATGCATTATTTACTCGAAATGTGAAGTTGTCAATAATGAATTTGTGACATAGGAGAAGAAATAACAAAACCCGCTTTAATCTAATACAAGGCGCCCGCCGATCGCTCTTTTGAACATGTGTCTATAAATGATATTGCCATACATATGCAATCAAATATAGGACGCTGGCTCAGCATCTCAGCGCATGTATCAATAACGACAAATATCATTATTGAAGAAATCTATTATAACAATAATATGGGAAAAGCAGACATTTTTATTTTGGTTTGATGACTATTTTTCTTGACCTTGTTCCAACCTGCCATTTTTGATAAAATATACACATTGTAGAAAGAGATGAGCTAAAATGTTAAAATTAGCAAGCAAAGTGCCACGCGCTTTGAGTTCACGCAGAAATGTTACTCTTTTCTCACCTAAGTTGTTTGCACAAAGCTTACCCCTTGTTTTTCCCTTACACTCCAATGTTATCGATGATTGTGGCGTCACTTTCTCAATAAATAATAATGTCAATTCTCTGGCCTCTTTAAAGCATTCTTTTATTCCTTTTCACGAGGCAACAAGTACTTATACGCTGACACCAAGAACTTTCAAATTATTTGATAAAAAAATTACCGACCTGGCAAATATGATAGAGTCAGTTAGTGGAACCCTATTCAAGTTAGTGAGTCTATTAGGTTTAAAATACACAATGGAAATTTTACCACAGCTATTTTCTTGGCAGGAATACTACGCAATTGCTGAATATACGGCGATTACTTTGTTAAACTGTGGATATACTGGCCGAGCAATAGACCTTATTAAACGAGTGCCTTCTCTTGCGTTGCACGCATATCGCCCTGAAATAAGTCGTGTTGATCCAATTTTTTGGTCAGCAAACGAACTTCTAACGCTTGCCTATCTTCTCAAAGGAGATTATCAGCAAGCAGAAAAATTTGCTGATCGTTTAATCGCTAGCGTGCAGGAACCTGCAATAAAAGACTACCAAGCCAGAGCGATGACGATAAAAGCACTAATTCACTACGTGCAAGGAAACTATGATGAAAGTATTTATCTACAAGAGCAAGCTATTAAATTGCTGAAGGGCCCTCGCAATACGGCACTTCAAGCTGTTGTCATCTATGACTTATGGGTTTTCCATCGTATGCTAAATCATAATAAACAGGCAGAGGAAATTTATAAAACTCTTGAGTCTCTCATGAAAAAATTAGATGACCCGTTGTCAGAACAAATAAGATCATTTATTAAATACAATATTGATGAAAGTAAAATTGAATCAACTAAATATCAACCTTAAGGCGAAACCCATCCTTCATGTTTGTGCTCAGTACATTGTTGCGGCTCCAGAAAATGAGGCTGAAAAATAGCCACGTCTATTTTGGTGTTATTCATAGAAGAAGAGTAGGCTTCTGATTTTATTTGCTTTTTATCAATAATAAATTATGTAAAAATAATACTCAAGAAGGCTGGGGAAGATAATAATGATTCGTGGTCAAATCTCAATTGAAGATCTAGAACGTGAACTGGGGTTTACTTTTCGCAATAAAAATAAAGTCGCCGACTTTTTAAATAACATGCCGCCACCATCCCCAGCCGAGCGCGCATTTCAAGTGGAAACATTAAAACGACATACTGAGCAAGCGTTACACATGCTGCCGCAAAAACATTTTGGGGAATGGCCATACTCTAACAATACTATCCACGTGATAATGAAAGATTTATTTGATAATGAAGCCATATTAAATTATCTAGGTTGCTTTGGCGCATCTTTTACTCCTAACCCTGATCCTGACACTTTTGTGCCCCAACATGATGATGTGCTGTGTATCTTGCAAGCCCTGCGTAGAGATAGAAATGAAAACGCTTTCCTTAATTGGCTGCGCAATAAATTAACTTTGATCATGCCTATAATCCTACCATACCTGCCTTACAAGATGACTCTAGAGCTTGATTTTCTATCAAGGGAAAGATTTAGACTGTTAGAAGATCAAGTTCAATCCCAGAAAAAAAATAACGAATTATCAGAAGAAATTATCAAGCTGAAGGCCGAACTTTTCGAAAAAGACACTGAATTAAAAGCACAACATGATGCTGCATCAGAAGACAAAGAAAAATTATTAGAACAAATAGAACATCAAAAAATACTAGGTGCCATGCTCCAAGATGATCAAACATCAACGTTATCAATAGCAGCGTCACTTTTTAACCCACCTTCAGAACCGCCATCAAGCGCGAAGGACAGACTCCCTCCACCCCTTGTTCCACGAGCAGAATATAAAAAATAATGATACGACGTGATTATTTTGCAATCCAATAATCGTATTAAACATACTGTCATAGTTATATATAGCACCACCCACTTAGTTTTAGACGAGGCGCAAGTAAGTGAGTTGAGGGAGTGTACACAGAAGTACATGACCGATAACGAGCGAACTTGCAACAAAGTATAAAGCTAAGTGGGGGTGCTATAGCATTAACAATCGCTATTGCCATAACGTATATCATAAGCATAAGATAGATACTGAAAGGGGCTGTTGAAATCTGACATTATTTTAAGATATAGGAGATACGATCAATGATGGCGATTGTTTTTGTATTATTGTTTATCTCATTATTATTCATCATGTTTAAAAAAAGAAAGCCAGCCTATTGGAGCTTAGTGATCACATTAATCGTGGCGGCATTATTCTTTATACATCATGTGACGTCGCACCTCGCGCTTCAGTTGTAAAAGGAGTTTATAACCATGAATACTTTATTGATTAAAAAACTTGAAACGTTGATTCAGGCATTAGAAATTAGTGGTATTGCCTTATTGCTTTTAATGGCTTATGTATTTCAGTTTGTGTTTCATGAATTACCCTGCCCTTTGTGTTTATTACAACGCGTTGGGTTTATTGGTATTGCGTGTGGATTTTTATTAAATTTACGCTTTGGCTTTAAACCATCGCACTATGCGATTATTTTGCTATTTTCATTTTTTACTGCCATCGTCGCATTAAGACAAGTGGCATTACATATTCTGCCAGGCGATAGCGGTTATGGATCAGCTATTTTTGGCTTACACATGTATACCTGGTCTTTTATTGTTAGTGTATTAATTTTGATTTTTAACAGTATAATTTTAGGCTTCGATGGTCAATATGCTATTGAACGAGAAAAAATAATGGTTAAAAGAAAATGGATTATGCATCTTCTTTTACTTTTGATAGCTGCCATTCTTGTTAACAATATTGTGTCGGTTTATTTTGAATGTGGATTCATGCAATGCGCGGATAATCCAGTGAGTTATGTCGCATTGTAAATAACTAAAAAAAGGGCAGGCACAAGGCGCTGCCCCTACAAATCACCGACAACTTAACAATCAACGCTGCAACGCATCCAACACTTGCTCAAAAATATAACCCATATGCACACGATTGGCCAAATCAAGTTTATTGACGTTCAATTCCAATAATTGATTTCGATGAAAACCAGTTTTACGCACATCATCGGAGTAACTGCTATAAAAACGATGTAACGATTGAATATCAGAAAATTCCCAGCCACCTTCAACTTCCATCGCACGGCCTCGTTGCTGAATGCGTTTCCAAGCAAGTTCAGGGCGACCTTGTAACACAATCATCAAATCAGAAGACGGCAATTCTTGATTTACTTTATAAAATTCAGTACTGAGTTGATCAAGTTGATTTTCGGTTAAATAGCCAGAGCGATGAAAGTGTTGACAAAAAACCAATAAATCTTCGGCAAGCGATCGATCTTTTACCATTGTCGTGGTGCTATTTAATCCACGCCGACGTTGTTCTGCGCGCATTTGTAAAAAATGATATTGCAAATCATAACAATGCTCTTTTTTATTTTTCATAAATAAATTTAATAGCGGATTTTTTTCAGGATTTTCAAAAATGGCATCAATACGCAAACTGCGTTGCATGAGCGCTGTTACGGTAGATTTTCCTAATCCTACATTGCCTGCTACGGTAATAAATTTTTTATTTTTTCGTAAATATTCTTCTAGACGTTGTTCGGCCTCACTGGCACGAATCGCTGCATCGGTTTCTGGCAAGCGCACCCACGATTGCAATCCGGGCGTACACACGCGCAAATCAAGCTCTTTAATTTTCACTGAAATTTTATCGACCGTTTCACGCAAATATGCTTCTAAATCAGCACGCGGACGCGCATCAATCACCAACACTGGGCTCGACACATGGCGAGAAACAAATGATTCATACAAGCTATTAAGTAATTCAATATAAGGTCTTGGGATATTGCGCTCACATTCACGTCCACGCTTTTGAATGCGCGCCATGATAGTATCCACATCTGCTCTTAAATAAACCAGCAATGTCGGTTCTTCGATTTTTTGCATCATCAAATTATAATTATTTTGATACACTTCAAATTCAAGATCATTCATATGACCCATGATTTTTTGTGCTTTACCGAAGACATGATAATCTTCAAAAATCGTGCGATCTTCCAACACAATGCCGCGTGCTTGTTCGATTTCATATTGTCGTTTTAAGCGACCATTAAAAAATTCGAGCTGCGCAATCAGCGCATGTTTTTTAGGATCTTGATAAAAGGCATCGAGCACATTATCACTAAAATGCTCTTTGAAACTATGTACGCGTTCGTCACCATCCATCGAAGGAAAATGACTGAGTAGCTGCACTGAAAACGGCGGCAACTTCATCGCTTCGACTAACGTCGATTTACCGACACCAATATTACCAATAACGCCGATTCTTAAATTTTCCATGGTGAAATGCGATCAATAAAAAAAGAGAGCGATTCTTTCAGAAAATGACTAAAAGCACAACTGAATCAACCCGATCAGAGTCGATTAATTTTTGCACGACATATCAATCAAATTCGATAGGCTTGATCAAAGTATATACAATTCATAAAAAAACACAGTTCTAAATCAATAATTTGATGTTTTACCAATATTCTGCCACACCCCAGCCACTGAAAAACCTTCCAATTGACGCATAATATTACGTTAACCTTTTCTTATTATGATTAAGTTGCATCAAAAATGTAGTTGACAATAAACGACCTAAATAAGGAATTAGATTATGCGACACAATATAACAACAAAAACCGCAACAATTTATACCGCAATCTCTCTATGCCAAGGGGTTATGGGCGCACTTATGCTAGAAGCCATGCTTCTGCCGGCAGAAATGATCGGATATTCGTTATCGAAACGTTCGATTCCATTACCTAAGGCTATTACAATTCTTGCAGTCGGGGTATCTGTAAGTGGCTTCTTGCTTGGCCTTTTTCTTCCTAAACCAAAAATTGTATGGCAGTTTAATCCTGGAGAAGACGAAACGACAGATTCTGTTCAAATATCCAGCACGATCACAAAAACTATATCCAACCCTCAATGGCATTTAACAGATGCAGAACCAGCGCATTCCAATAGCGTAACATGCTCGCAGACACTGAGCTCTTTATGGTATTTAACCCTTATTATGCTCACTCCTTCATTAGTGGGGGTAGGGATTCTAGAGCAACGGTTAATTGATGGTAAAGATTACGCTGAGCTGTTTATAGAGATGTTGACTGGAGGAATGATATTGTCTACCGCTGCTATAGCCTTCGTCTTTGTACCGCCTCTATTGAAGAAAACATGTTGTTTTTATAAACCGGCAGATACAGACCCGTTAGCTGAGGCATTAATTGACCCCACAAGAAATGATGATAGGCTATCAGCATAGCCAGCATCAATTAATTTAAATTAGCTGATTCTAGATAGTGTTTGTCTAATTAGATAAAATATGAAAAAATTTGTCTAATTAGATAAATCTTGTCTAAAGTTAGCTAAAGGTTAAATTATGTTCAAAATGAAAAAAGAACTCACGCAAAAAAATAAAATCAAACTTATTGGCCTAACCACAAGAACCAACAATCAAAATGAAATGAATCCCACAACAGGTAAAATTGGCAGTATGATCGGCGAATTTTTTGGCAATCAATGGAATGCCAAAATAGCAAATCGTAAAAATCCAGGCATTACTTTTTGCATTTATACTGAATATGCGAGTGATGAACATGGCGACTATACGTATTTTATCGGCGAAGAAGTCAATGATTTTGATCAAGTTCCAGAAGGCATGAAAACGTTGGTTATTCCCGCAAGTGACTATCAAAAATTTACCACGCCCGCAGGAAAAATGCCTGATATTGTCATTCAAGCGTGGCAAGCGATTTGGAAAATGACGCCTGAAGCGCTAGGTGGAAAAAGAGCCTATCAAGCCGATTTCGAAGTTTACGATCAACGCGCGCAGGATCCAGAAAATAGCGTTGTCGATATTTATATTGGCGTTAATCAATAAATTTAACTAAATCTTCTGAATCCCGGCGAGCCTTAGCGCGAGCCGGTGGCGCAAGTCGATAGCCAGACCCGCAAAAAACCAAACAAATTTCAATATTTTTTTGCAATGCCAAATCGTATTTTGAAAGGGCGACCGCCGGATCGCCCTCTTTATAAAATCAATATTATTTAATAAATGCACTTTGCAAATGTTGTTGCAATAACGACTGAAAACCCCCCTTTGTAAAAGGGGGCCGACGAACAATGTTCGACGGGGGGATTTTATGATTTGCAGTTGTTCGGTTCACAAATACGCAGGCGTTGTAAAATCCCCCGCTCACTTCGTGAGCTGCCCCCTTTTACAAAGGGGGCAATTTCAGTCGCTGTTGTTTTTTTATTCTGCGAGAACCATAAAATCATTCATGCCGCATCAACGGAAATAAAATCATATCTAACTTTATTTTACTTCAATTTTCTCTGCTGGAATCCAATGCACTTTATTATCTTTCCATTCACAAACTGCTTTTCCAGCCTGTTTATGCTTTAATAATGCTATATTGATACCAGATTGAATAGCTTGCGTTATCTTTGTTCGCTCACTAAAAATCGAAGAAATTTCATCATTTGCTTTAACAGCAGTTCTTTCAGTCATGATATTTTTCCTCTAGTTGGCGCCATAATTCCGGTTGTTCAACATATATTTTATTTCCTCTAATTTCTGACGCAATTAATTGGGAATGATTTGCATCCGAGTTATCATAAAACATCCATGAATTTGCAATAGTTCTGGGGCAGCGGTAGATTTTCCTGCACCATTACAACCAGCAATAATTACTAAATCGGGCATTATCAACTCCTACTATTCATGCCGCATCAACGGAAATAAAATCACATCACGAATTGAAGGCGAGTTGGTTAATAACATCGTCAAGCGATCAATTCCGATACCTTCACCAGCTGTCGGCGGCAAGCCATGTTCAAGAGCGCGCACGTAATCTTCATCATACGGCATCGCTTCATCATCCCCTGCGGCTTTATCGAGCATTTGTTTCTGGAAGCGCTCGGCTTGATCTTCATAATCATTTAACTCTGAAAATCCATTCGCAATTTCACGCCCGCCAATAAATAATTCAAAACGATCCGTAATAAAATTATTTTCATTATTGCAGCGCGCCAATGGCGAAACTTCTGCCGGATATTCCGTGATAAACGTCGGTTGAATTAAGCGATGTTCAGCTGTGGCTTCAAATATTTCAATTTGAATTTTGCCTAAACCATAATTCGGTTGTATTTTTAATTTTAAATTTTTTGCAATCGCCGTTGCTTTTTCGATATCATTCAAATCACTCATCGTAACATCTGGATTAAAATGTACGATGGCTTCTTTGACTGTCATACGTGCAAACGGTTTTGCAAAATCCAGCGCATGTTCTTGATAGGTAATATCAGTTCTGCCACACACTTCTAACGATAATTTTTTAAATAACGCTTCGGTCATGTCCATTAATTCATGATAATCCGCATACGCTTGATAAAATTCCAACATCGTAAATTCTGGATTATGACGCGTTGAAACCCCTTCGTTTCTAAAATTACGATTGATTTCAAAAACACGCTCCATACCGCCAACAACCAATCGCTTCAAATAGAGTTCCGGTGCAATACGCAAAAACAATTCCATATCAAGCGCATTATGATGTGTCTTAAAAGGCTTCGCCAATGCGCCGCCGGCAATGGAATGCAACATCGGTGTTTCTACCTCAATATAACGACGCTCCGTTAGAAATTGTCGAATACCATTAATAATTTTTGAGCGCGCTTCAAATACTTTGCGTGATTCTTCATTCACCATAATATCTAGATAGCGTTGTCGATAACGTGATTCAATATCGGTTAACCCATGAAATTTATCGGGCAATGGTCGCAATGATTTGGTCAGCAACTCGATTTTTTCAACATGCACGGATAATTCACCGGTTTTTGTGATAAACAAAAAGCCTTCAGCACCTAAAATATCACCCAAATCCCAATGCTTGAAATTTTCATACACTTCATCAGTAATATCATTTTGACGCACATATAATTGAATGTGCCCAGTCATATCTTGTAAATGCACAAAACTGGCTTTACCCATGACGCGACGCATCATCATACGGCCTGCAATTTTCACGTGAATCTTTTTTTCTTCTAACGCTTCTTTAGTAAAAGCGCCATACGTATGATGGAGATCACTCGAAAAAGCATCTCTTTTAAAATGATTCGGAAATGCATTACCGGAATCTTTACGCAACTGCGTTAATTTTTCACGGCGTAATGCGATCAGTTCGTTTTCATCTAACATTACTTCATTAATTTCGTTGCTCATCATCACACCCCTGCTTTTAAACTGGTTTCTATAAATTTATCAAGTAATTTTCCGCCGTCCAATACATCTTGTGTATTACCGGTTTCAAATTTTGTGCGCAAATCTTTAATGCGCGAATCGTCTAATACATAAGAGCGAATTTGACTGCCCCAGGTGATATCCGATTTGCTATCTTCGAGCGCTTGTTTTTCAGTATTACGCTTTTGAATCTCTAAATCATATAATTTCGATTTTAATTGCTTCATCGCTTCAGCACGATTTTTATGCTGCGAGCGATCTGCTTGACATTGAACAACGATATTCGTCGGCAAATGCGTAATACGAATCGCAGAATCGGTTCTATTAACGTGCTGACCACCCGCACCACTGGCGCGATAAGTATCAATGCGTAAGTCTGCCGGGTTAATTTCTACTTCAATATCATCGTCTACTTCAGGCGTGACAAACACCGCTGCAAAAGAGGTATGACGACGATTCCCGGAATCAAACGGTGATTTACGCACCAAACGATGTACGCCCGATTCAGTACGCAACCAACCATAAGCATAATCACCGGTGAATTTAATCGTCGCACTTTTAATACCGGCAACATCCCCAGGCGACGCTTCGATCAATTCAACCGTAAATCCTTGGCGTTCACCCCAACGCAAATACATGCGTAAAAGCATTTCCGCCCAATCTTGTGCCTCGGTTCCACCGGATCCAGATTGAATATCCACATACGCCGGTTGTTTATCCATTTTGCCAGAAAACATACGACAAAATTCTAAATGTTCAACTTGCGCATTCAAAGCATCGGCTTCTTTGCTTAATTCAGTGAAGGCTGATTCGTCATTATCGGCGGCAATGATCTCTAATAATTCGAGCGAATCTTGTAAATTTGTTTCCAAAGAAACAATAACATTCACCACCCCCTCAAGCTGAACCTTCTCTTTTCCGAGGGCTTGGGCTTTTTCAGGGTTATTCCAGACATTGGGATCTTCTAGTTCACGCTTAACTTCTTCTAGACGCTCAGCTTTGATATCAAAGTCAAAGATACCCCCGAAGGCCGATGGTTCGCTGAATAAGGTCTTGAAGTGTATATTTGAGCGGATTGGTTTCAATGGTCATAAGCTATGCACAATAAAAAAAGAAACATTATACCCAGTAGCCTCTTTTCTTGATATAGTAGTTTTATCACTTTACTGAACGAAATTATCATGGATGAAAAGCAAAAAAGAGAACACTCGTCTGAATTGACCGTGCCGGTGCCTTTATTTTCAAATTTTTACCAGGATCAATATCGCCGCGCGGTGTTTGCAACAGCATTTGCAACTCTGACGAACTTGATTTGTGTGTTTCTGATTATTTTTTTATTGCTACAAAAGCCGATCGACATCTATGTACCCGCAGAAGAAGTCGCACCACAGGTTCCAGCTTCCTTAGCGATTAGTAACTATGCAATTACACCTAAAATCTCAATAGACAAAGCCAATTTTGGGAATGAGGAAATTAATCAATGGTTATTAAAAACCGTCATACAATTATTTACCTATAATTTACAAGATTATCCTCGTGAGTTGCAAAAAAACCAGGCCTATTTTATTCCTGAAGCGCAAAATCAATATCTTTCTATTTTAAATGACCTGGCACATTTTGGAGAATATACAACAAAAGACGTGGTCGTCAGTACGATTTTCCCCAGAGGCGCACCAGCCATTTATGATCAAGGCATTATTAATGGACGTTATTCTTGGGCATTTGATTTTCCAGTTGAAGTCCAGTTCTCAGGCAGTATTTCTATTCCCAGCCAAACAATGACACTGCGCATTGTTGTGGTAAGAACTTCGATGGAAAATGATGTAGATGGCATTAAAATTGCTGCGATTTCAGCAAGCGATATTCGACGCAGTGGAGTGCTGGCCTCGGCATAAAACCCAATAACAACATGCCAGAGCAAGGGCGACCACCGGCAGCCCTATCCTAGACCGACCAACGCGATTAATTGGTGGTATATTCTTTCGCAGATTGCGCAGAAGTACTTTGCGGATACTCAGTTATCACTCGCGCAAACCACGTTTGTGCTTTCGCGTCATTACCCAAACGTTTATTAATAATCCCTAACTTTAACATTGCATCGGGCGCTTTGCTGGATTTCGGATACTTATTCACAACAGTTTCTAAGTACTTGATCGCCGCTGGATAAAGCTGCTGGCTAGCATGCAATTCACCCAACCAATAATTGGCTTGCGGTGCATATTTTCCATCAGGGTAAATCGTTAAATGTCCTTCAAATGCTTCAATCGCATCGGCATACGCTTTTGCAGAAACCAAACTATAAGCAGCATCATACGTCGCTTTTTCTTGCGCTTCAGGTGTTGCCGCAGGAGCGGTCTTTACAACGGCAGCAACCGGTGTTTTGCTTGTGCTTGTTGCCGCTTTGACAACCGGAGGAGTCGCCGCAACAGGCGCTGGTATAGCTGATATCTTTTTGCTTAAAGCATCGATTAACACCGCTTGTTCTTTCTGCGATTGCTGCAATGAATGCTGCAACTCATCAACCGACCCTTGCAAAGACTGAACTTCATCTTCTAACGTTCTGATTTTGACAAGTAAATCTTCATTGATATTCGTGCTCTTTTGTGGTGCCGGTGATGTCACTTCAGGCGCTTGGACGGGCGCAGAAGAAAGATAACCTGAGTCATTATTCCCCGACGATGGCCCACTGCTAAGATCTTCAACCTGCGGCAATGCAAACGCACCTTGTACTAAAACAAGTTGCGTTGCACACAAAGCCGATAATATAAGAACACTAGCCTTAATTCTCATTCGTTAAATCCACACGTCGATTTTGTTGATACGCTTCTTCAGAATC
>JAZKAS010000002.1:12025-42965 GCA_040389005.1 Pseudomonadota bacterium | reverse complement strand
GCAGCACTCGGGCTGAGCTATCAGGCAACTGAACATTTATCTGCAGCAATTTTTGCACAAGGCTTCTTGGGTGAAGGTGATTTTGAGACAGATAATGATGCGATTGCATCGGCGTATATTGTAGGTGCATCTTTAAGTTATGACTTTTTATAAGGCATAAATTTAAAAATGTAGGGGCGATCGGTTGGTCGCCCTCTTATTTCTGGTGTACAATCCTCTTATTATTTCTAATTTTATACTCACTATGTCTTCTGTACAAAAAATAATCGTCGCTATGTCTGGCGGTGTAGACTCGTCTGTTTCGGCACTTTTGCTAAAACAACAAGGCTACCGCGTAGAAGGCATGTTTATGAAAAATTGGGAAGAAGATGATAATGAAACTTATTGCGCCGCCAGCCAAGACATTCAAGATGCACAACAAGTCTGTGATTTGCTTGATATTCCTTTGCATACTGTCAATTTTTCTTCAGAATACTGGGAAAATGTGTTTGAACATTTTTTACAAGAATATCGTGCTGGCCGAACACCGAATCCGGATATTTTATGCAATAAAGAAATTAAATTTAAAGCATTTCTCGATTACGCCTATTCACTTGGCGCATCTCATATCGCCACAGGTCATTACGCACGCATTGAACATCAAGAAAAACACGTGCAACTACTAAAAGGTAAAGATAATAATAAAGATCAAACGTATTTTTTGCATGCGCTTTCTCAAACTCAACTCGCTAATGTTTTTTTTCCGATTGGCGAATTAGATAAACCCATTGTACGAGAGCTTGCAGAAAAACATCATCTCCCCGTTTTTAACAAAAAAGATAGCACCGGCATCTGTTTTATTGGCGAACGAAAATTTAATGATTTTCTTAAACACTATTTATCGCCCCAGCCTGGGCAAATTGAAACCGATACCGGTGAAATTATCGGATCCCATCAAGGCTTAATGTATTATACCATTGGCCAACGCAAAGGGATTGGCATCGGTGGCACAAAAAACAAACCTGAAAACCCATGGTTTGTATTAGAAAAAGATATCAAACGCAATGTGTTAATTGTCGGACAAGGTATTGATCATCCCATGCTTTATAAAAAACAGCTCACTGCCGCGCAACTTAATTGGATTAGCGGCAAAGCCCCCGATGAAACGCGTGGCTATCAAGCAAAAATTCGTTATCGACAAGTTCAAGAACCTTGTCACTTAACAGTCGACCCTTCTGGCAATATGCGCGTTATTTTTGAAAGGCCTCAGCGTGCAATAACCACAGGACAATCTATTGTTATTTATGACAACGAACTTTGCCTTGGCGGTGGAGTTATTCTGGATGCAACATAAGACGACTATAAAAATTTTCTTATTAATAACCGCATTATTACTTGCTTATGCTTATAGCGGTAGTATTTTTATACTTGCATCTCATCATTTAAATACGGATATTATGCTGACTTATCTTTCTGGAAAAATGTTAAATACACATACGCCAGGATATCACTTTAGCCAAGCTTATATTGCTACGCATCATTCAAAAACAGCCATTATACCGAACTTGTCACCACCTTTTTCTGTAATGATCGCTGCTTTTGTGACGCGATACGTCAGTTATCAAAATTTTTTTATTGCCTTTATGACATCCACAGTATTACTTAATATCTGGGCATTAACTCGTCTCTATCAACATTTTTACACCGACAAGACAAAATTTAACCGTTTAATATTAACCGCTTTCATCTTAGCCAATCTATTTTACTGGCCGGCATTTATGAATACGACATTTGGCCAGGTTGCTTTAGCACTTAATGCGCTGATTATTTTTTTTTATTTAGCTTTAGAAAAAAAATGCTTTATTCGCGCAGGGTTTTTATTAGCATTAGCCATTAATATGAAATTATTTTTTGGTGTTTTTTTAATTTATTTTTTTGCTAAAAAGCAATATCAAGTGCTTGTTGCATTTTTATTTTTTAGCTTATTGTTTGCTTCAATTCCTTTAATGGTTTACGGCAAATCAATCTATCAAGGCTATTTTGAAGCATTAAATCGAGTGGGTTGGTATGGTGTCAATTGGAACGCTTCTTGGTATGGCTTCTTCGCTCGCATTTTAGGCGAAAAAAGCCACCGCTTTCATTCCATGTTATTCTCTCCAAACCTGGGCAAAAACATCTATTATTCTTTTTTCTTGATCTATGCGACCCTCATCTACTACTTTACTCGAAAAAATATAACTTCATCGCTACCTTTTGCTTTCACACTTTCATCCATGCTACTTATCTCTCCGCTAGGTTGGAGTTATTATTTTCCAATATTAATCACCGCTTTCCTCATTACCATTATCGAAGCCGAATCAAGTCGATATTACGTGCCCTTAATTTGCCTATTATTGTTTTCATTTTTTTTGAGCGAATTACCTTTTCCAATTTATCGAGACACAGAAATCTCATCAATGCTACTTGTCTCTAAAGGAAACTTGTTTTTTATTTCGTTACTACTCTTTAATACTGTCAACTTGTTTCAATTATTACTACCCAATGAAAAAAATCAAACTCCCATTTTGACGCATAAATTTAAATTACTTATTTTTTCAATTTGTATATTACCCTCTATCATAGGCATAAGCGGCATTATCGTTTCACTCACCAAAGGTCAGCCTCCTGAAAAAGAAACAATGCCACTTGCCAGCATGAAAGATTTACTCCCCTCTAACTCTGAGCGAAAATTATTATGATTACTTTAAAAACTCTTTATGCCGTATCACCGATTGATGGGCGTTATCATGAAAAAACTCAATCATTAAGCGAATATGCGAGCGAAGCAGCATTAATCAGATATCGATTGGTTGTTGAAATTGAATGGCTTATTTTTCTCTCAGAGCATCCTGAGATTCCTGAGGTTACTGAATTTACACCACAACTAAAATCATACTTAAGATCTATTGCTTCTCAATATTCAATGGAAGATGCTTTGAAAATTAAAGATTTTGAAAAAACAACACAACATGATGTTAAGGCTGTTGAATATTTTTTGAAAGAAAAATTGAGCACCCATTCTGCTTTTCTCCCCTATCTAGAATTTATTCATTTTGCATGTACTTCTGAAGATATCAATAATATTGCTTATGCGTTAATGTTTAAAGATTTGATAGAACATATATTGAATCCTAATATCAAGCAACTTTTGCAGCTATTAACGCAGTTGGCACATCAAAATGCCGATGTTGCGATGTTAGCGCGAACCCATGGTCAGCCTGCTACACCAACAACTTTAGGCAAAGAGTTTGCAAATACAGTCGCTCGATTACAACGACAACACATATTACTAAGCGAAATAAAAATAACTGCAAAAATAAACGGTGCGACAGGTAATTTTAATGCACACACCTGTGCATACCCTCAAGTAAATTGGTTATTAGCTTCTAAAAATTTTATTGAGCACTTTGGTTTAAGCCATAATCCTTATACTACGCAAATAGAACCTCACGATTATATTGCTGAATTTTCTCATGCACTTGTTCGTATCAACACAATTTTAATTGATTTTTCTCGAGATATTTGGGGATATATTGCAATTGATTATTTTAAGCAAATAAAAAAATCAGGCGAAGTAGGTTCATCCACGATGCCCCATAAAATTAACCCTATTGATTTCGAAAATGCAGAAGGTAATTTGGGCATGGCAAACGCATTATTTAATTTTTTTGCTGAAAAGCTACCTATTTCACGATGGCAACGAGATTTAAGTGATTCTACTGTATTACGAAATATAGGTGTAGCAGTAGCTCATAGCACGCTTGCTTATTCTTCTTTACAAGCAGGTTTAAAAAAATTAACGGTTAATGCTGAACAAATTACGAATGACCTTAATCAACATTGGGAAGTCTTAACTGAAGCGATTCAAACCGTACTGCGCAAGTATGGCATTCAGAACCCCTATGAACAACTCAAAGAGTTTTCTCAAGGAAAATTAATTCAAGCGCAGGATGTAAGTCGTTTTATACAGACACTAGACCTGCCCCTTGCTGCCAAACAAGAGCTGATGGAGCTTACGCCGGCAACGTATATTGGTTTGGCTGCGGTGTTAGCCAAGAACATATAAATTACAGTTTATTAGAGTCTTTTGAAACGTCCCGCAGGGACGTCATTGCGAGCACAGCGCAGCAATCCATACGGAAAAACAAAAGATGAAGATAGATTGTTTCAAGTACTCGCAATAACGACGACATGAGTTTCGAAAGAGCTCTAGTCCAGCGTGGCGAATAGTTATTTTTATTTTAAGAAAAAAAAAGGCCCTGCTTTCGCAGGGCCTTTTCTTAGGTAGATACAAAGATCCACCCTACAAAATCGCGGATTAAGCGAAGTTGAATAAGAACGTTAAGCTATATACATCAGGAACGTATACGTTAGAAGTTCCACCATTTGTGCTATTGCTTTGAGTTTGAACACGTGTCCAATCAGCGCTTAAGCCGAATTGTTTGTAATCATATTCAAGACCTAAACCATAAGCTAAGTTAGCACCACGGTATTGTGATTCAGAAGATGTAACGCCATCTGTTGCAACGTGTGTTGTAACAGAATTGTAAGATACACCACCTTTAAGGTGACCGCTAATACCATAGTAAGCTGTTGAGTTTACTACGCCCATTAACATTGTAGACCACATTGGATCGTATGTTGTTGTTGAGCCATCAGCGTTGTTGTACGCATTTTTGCCATAAGAATTATAAGAAAGTTCTGCAGCAAAGATGTCGTTTAATTTTTTACCTACCAAAACACCATAACCGTATTTTGAAGAATTAACGCTAGTGCTATCAACGTCTGTATCGCCAATAGTAGTAGTGTTTGTGTTAGTAGCTGACTTATTAACGCCAACACCTACATACAAACCTTGTAGAAAACCATTTTCGCTGCCAGCCATTGCACTAGTATCAGCAGCTGTATAACCTGCATCAGCAGTATAGCTACCAGCAAACGCCACACCTGTGAATAGTGCAGAAGCTGCGATCAATGAAGTAAGGACCGATTTTTTCATTAGAATAACTCCCTTTTTGGATTGAGTTTAAATGAGTTTAAATTTCCTAGACGACACCGCTTTGGTAACCAGTATCACTAAGCCAAATGTAGGTTAGCAAAAAACACGTAGTAAAAACAAGCCATTAGCTCCGTCTCTTTTCGATATTCTTAAATTTTCATTAAATAAATTCATTAAAAGCTCAAAACAAAACCAAATATAAGGGAAAACCCTATTTGTCATGTGCAATAAAACCACTGATTTATGGCAACAAATGTTTTAAACAGCCATTAAACTTGTTTATAAACAATGCATTAAGATGCGCTTCTACTGGGAAAAACCACATATTTTCTTTTGCAAAGACACGGCATTTCACCGCATCCTTTTCTGTCATCACCAAAACATCACTCGCAGAAAAGCAGGCAAAATCACTGGCTTGAAATGCATAATGATCTGGAAAAGCATGCTCAACAACCTCTGCACCTAGACCCCTTAAATAATCAAAAAAGCGCTTAGGCGAACCAATGCCCGCCAATGCTTGTATTTTTTTTCCAAATAAAGCTTGCACGCCCTGAGTGATAGTAGGATTTAATACATTAATTAGACTCATGCCAGACAATGCAAATGCACATTGCGATTCATCACCACCATTGACCGCAACAATATCAACCTTCTTTAATCGGGATACAGGCTCACGAAGTGGCCCTGCCGGCAAACATAATCGATTGCCAAGTTTTCGAGCGGCATCGATGACGGCGATTTCAATATCACGCCCCATGCCATAGTGTTGCAATCCGTCATCACTCAAAACAATATCGCACGCCGTTTCATGCGTAAGCACTCTAACTGCACTTGAGCGATCGCGCGACACGACTACCGCGGCTCCGGTTCTTGCCGCCAGCAACACCGCTTCATCACCCACTTCATTAGGATCAGAATCTGCTGCCACCCAAGCAACGCCCTTATAACGCCCCCGATAACCCCGAGTAACAATGCCCGGCGTCCAACCACGCTCTTTTAAAAAAAAATACAACGCAACCACTAAAGGTGTTTTCCCCACACCGCCCACAGAAATATTTCCAACAACAATCACCGGACAAGAAGCGCGATAAGAAGTTAACCAACCTTTTTTATATAACCATCTTCTTAAGTAAGCGATTTGCATAAAAACAGCTGCAACAGGCATCAATCCATAAGCAAACCAGGTCTTATGCGGAGAATACCAATGCCGCGTTATCCACGCTTCAATCCCTGACTTATTCATCATGATCATCTTTAAACTGCATCTGATAAAGTCTATGATAATAACCGCCCTGCTTCGCAAGCAGTTCTTCATGCCGTCCACTTTCTACAACACGCCCTTTGTCCATGACGATAATTTTATCTGCTTCTTTGACGGTAGATAATCGATGCGCAATGACTAAGGTCGTACATTGATGCATGAGCGCATTAAGGGCTTCTTGAATATAGTGCTCAGATTCTGTGTCGAGCGCCGACGTTGCTTCATCTAAAATTAAAACAGGTGCTTTTTTGATGATAGCGCGCGCCAAAGCAATTCGCTGACGCTGACCACCCGATAACAATGCTCCGTTATCACCAATTATTGTATCAAATCCTAATGGCAAGGCTTCAATAAATTCTAACGCATTCGCCATCTTCGCCGCTTCAATAATTTCTTCCCTGGAAACATTTTCTCTAAACGGACCATAAGCAATATTATTTGCTACGGTATCATTAAATAAAACTACATGCTGGCCAACATAAGCAAAGTATTGTCGAAATTGTATCAGCTCATATTCGTTGATATCTTTGCCACCGAGAAAAATTTCTCCCGGATTAGCCGGATAGAAGCGCATTAATAAACTGGCTAACGAACTTTTGCCACTGCCTGATCGCCCAACGAGTGCGACAATTTCTTTCGGCTTGATTGTAAAATGAATATCGGCCAAAACATTTTCTGTTGAAGCCGCATTATATTTAAAATTAACGTGTCTAAATTCAATGAGACTTTCAACGCCTTTGACATTTTCTTTACCCGTATTCACTTCTAAGGGTTTATCCAATACTTCAAAAATAGCCTGCGCACCCGCTAAACCGCGCTGAATCTTATTATTCACATTGGTAATATCACGCATGGGTTTTAAAATCGCTAACATCGCAGCAATTAACGATGTAAACGCACCCGCAGAAAGCCCATAAGCATGACTAGCTGTTGCTACATAAATAATCGTTGCTAATGCAATCGCCGCAACAAGCTGTACGCCTGAAATACTCAGCCCTTTCGTCATGGCTAATTTCATTTCGCGAATAAAATTCGTTTTAACCGCTTCTGCAAAACGCGCGGATTCATACGCTTGCCCACAAAACGTACGCACCACTTTATAACCACTAATATTTTCTTCTGCGATTGTCGTCGTTTGCCCCATGGATTCTTGTATCGATAAACTTAATCGGCGCGTTTTTTTACTAGAAATCGAGACGACTAAAACAATTACGGGAATAGCCGCAAAATAAATACACGACAGTTGCCAACTAATTGTAAACATCACAATCAGCAATCCAATTACCAAAACAATCGACTGCAAAAAAGTCGTCAACGCATCCGAACTCGCATTCGCAATTTGTTCGACATTATAGGTAATGGCTGATAATAAATTCCCTGCGCTACTTTGATCATATTCACGCGCTGGCATATGTTGATAATGCTGAAAAATCTTTTGCCGAAATACCATCACGATGCTACGTGCCACCGACGTCATGAAATAGTCAGACGCAATATTCGCACCACCGCGAACCAGAAAGATTGAAATAACTATCACCGGCAACCAACGAATAAAACCTGCGTCGTGTTGAATAAATCCTTTATTTAGCAATGGAGTCAAAAAATGAACTAACCATGCATCCACACCAGAATAAACAATACTGCCTAAAATACCGATAAGAAACGCCGGCCAAAACGGAAGAACATAGGTCAAAAGACGGCCATATAAGCGCCAACTGTATTTTTTCTTCATAAACGACCCGTTTTCATAACAATTACCTTGAAATTTAGCACAAAATGACGGTAGATACGAGAATCGATTATAACTGGAAATTAACATGCCACACGACTATCAAGCGCTCATCCACCAAGCCTTTGAAAACAAAAGCCAATACTCACCGACGCACCACCCTTCTGAGCTTGCCAATGCCATCACTGTCATTTTAAGCGAGTTGAATCAAGGCATCCTACGCGTCGCCGAGAAACAAGCGAACCAATGGATAGTGAATGACTGGATAAAAAAAGCGATTTTACTTTCCTTCATCACGACATCAAATAAAATTATCCAAGCAGGAGATTTGCAATATTTCGATAAAATTGCTCCAAAATATAGCCATCATTCTGAGCAAGATTTTATAAATGAAAAGGCGCGCCTTGTTCCCAGCAGTTATGTCCGTTATGGCAGTTATATCGGTAAAAATGTCATTGTCATGCCGAGTTTTGTAAACATCGGTGCGTATGTTGATGAAGGCTGCATGATTGATACTTGGGCCACGGTCGGCAGCTGCGCACAGATTGGCAAAAACGTGCATCTTTCCGGCGGTGTAGGCATTGGTGGCGTGCTAGAACCTCTTCAAGCGAATCCTACCATCATTGAAGATAATTGTTTTATCGGCGCACGATCAGAGATCGTCGAAGGTGTGATTATTGAGAAAAACTCTGTCATTAGCATGGGCGTATTCATCGGACAAAGTACCAAAATTTATAATCGCATGACTAAAGAAATTATTTATGGCCGAGTACCAGAAGGCTCCGTCGTTGTGCCAGGAAGTTTACCGAGCGAAGATGGCAGCCATAGTCTGGCGTGCGCCGTGATTATTAAACAAATTGACGAACGCACGCGGTTAAAAACGAGCATTAATGAGTTATTGCGTTAATTCCGGTTGCAAAATAATTGTTTTTATCGGCAATTCCGCCCACAAATGTTGCGCCAAAAAATAAAATAAACGGCACGCCAAACGATCCGCGTCATCTTTTGGTGATAACAAGTCTGCAGCAGCAACACAGCGAGAATCAAGCGAGGCATAAAAATCCCAAGAAAACTGCGCGTGCAATTCTATTCCTTCAACAGAAACAGAGGCTTTTACCTGGGTGATTCCAGGATATTGGCGCGCAAAATATTCGATTTCATCTAATGAAATCCTCAAGCCTTGAATATCAATTTCTTTGCAAAAAATGGGTTCTTCCAAAAATAATGCTGTTGAATTCATCATCGATAATGTCACGGCGTGGCCAGCAAAACAATTATCAACATTCGCCGTTTTATCGACGAACACGCAAGTTAACTGCCGTGAAAAAGCATAAAAAAGCTCTAATATAAAACACGGTTTTGTCACCGCTGTTGCAATAGAGATTTTTTGATCCGGCTGTAAAGCAGGTAAAATATCTTCTAACTGACTAATAGCTTTTAAAAAAGCAGCTTGTGAGAATTCTATGGGATGCAGTTTTTTTACCGCATCATAGTGAATAACTAATTGCGCTGACGTCATAAATACATGAGTATCTACGTTTATTGAACCCACTTGAACGCCTGCCATCATGATCTGCTCATAGGCAAAGGTACGGGGTAAAAAAATATTATCATGTTGAATATAAGGCGCAACTCCTGACGCATTAATCAAAAAATCGATTGGCATTGCCTGTTGAATAGCACGCAAGCGCAGCGACGAAACTTTTTCAGGCAAAACGCAAACCTTCGCACCTATTTTAAATGCAGCCATTAATCCAATAATCAATGCGAGAGATTTTTTCAGCGAAAAAACAATGACGTCGCCTTGCTCAACACCCAATGCGTGGAAACCAGCAGCGCAAAGATTGATTTTGCCACTCAAAACTTCATAACTAATTTTTTCATCATCTATTTGAAGTGCTATATTTGATGGACAAGTATAAGAACTTGATTCAAATAAAGCATAAAGATGATTGGCATAAAAAGAAACATCAGACAATCGACAAGCGTGATAATCAGATGTTGATGGGGTCAGGTAAACACCTCTGTAGCTTATTGACATAAATTCCCTCTTAACTTTGTTCGATTCACAAACAGCGCTCCAGCACCGTACTGAAAGGATCTTATCGAAGTAAAGTTAAGGGAAGATTAAATAGAAAATTAATTTAAAAAAAATGATGCGCAAAGACTCTTTATCGTAACGTTCCCACAAGGGACGTCATTGCGAGTACTCGCAATGACGACAACAAAAACCCGGAAAGCACTCAGTTATCTCGCCGTGTTTTCACCCGCACGCGACAATTCCGTCAATTCACGCATAATCACCGCATACATGACAAAGCCAGCATTCGCATTAGCCAGCACCTCAACGATAAGATTATTCCAACGTGTATTTAATGCTGAATACGATTGCTTCCAACGATCAAACGTTTTTTCCAAGTCTTCATTTGGCGCTTTATGTGTTAATACATTAAGTGCTAATACGCGTTGAATATAATCAAGCTCATCCAATAAACCTGCCCGCGCCAATTGATCCCATTGCGTTTCGATTTTATGCGCCATCATTTTTTCACGCAGCCAATTTAAATCAAGTTTTTTACCTAACATAAAATAGACTTTTGCAACGTCCAATGTTTTAACATTCGAGTGTTGCGCCGCCTGCATAATATCCAATACATTAAACATAAAAACGGTGCGCGATACTTCATAGGCCAACTCTTCAGGCACTCCTTGGTCGCGATATTTTTCAACATTATGCTGAAGCAACGTTTCTTGTTCAGGCGTCAACAAATTTGGTATTTTATCTTTTAGCTCTTTCAATGGCCGGCAAAAATTTTCTACGATCTTGCTTACATCGAAATGGTCGGAACAATTACGCAAAAACCAACGCGTTGATCGACGCGCAAGAAAATAGAGTTTTAACATCATTGAAAATTGCACTTTTGGACAAACGACGCAATCTAACGCGCGAATTTTTTCCCAAAGCTTAGGTAAGTCAAATAATGCTTGAGAAGCAATATAAGCACGAATAATAAAAGAAATAGCCGCGCCAGTTTCTTCCTGCAAACGATTAACAAAGTTAATCCCCATTGCATTTGTCACACAACTACTTAATTGAGTGGCAATGAGTTCTCGACGCAAACTGTGCTGCAATAATTCTTTTTCATATTTTTGAGAAATTTTCTTAGGAAATGCTGCCGCCAACATATCAAAGAAATAAGGATCTTCTGGTAAATCAGAGGCTAAAATTTCTTCTTTTAACAAGATTTTATCATATGCCATGAGCACTGCAATTTCAGGTCGCGCGAATCCAAGCCCCGAAGCTTTACGCTCTAGAATTTCCTCATCACTTGGCAGACCTTCTATTTTTCGATTAATGCGCCCTTTTTTCTCAAGATTAATCAAATATCGATGCAATAAATCTGCGGTTAATGCGGAAGAATACTGCTCAAGACTGAGCGTTTCTGTTTGCAAATAATTATTACTCAATACCAAATCAGCGACTTCATTCGTCATTTCCGCGAGCAACTTATCACGCTGCTTCAACGTTAAATCGCCATTGGCCATAATTTGATTTAATAAGATTTTAATATTAACTTCGTGGTCTGAGCAATCAACACCGGCCGAATTATCAATAAAGTCAGTATTGATATAACCACCTTTTTGTGAAAACTCAATGCGTGCTTTTTGAGTAAAACCTAAATTTCCGCCTTCAATCACCACTTTACAGCCCAATTCATTCGCATTGACACGAATCGCGTCGCTGGTTCTATCTCCCGCCGCTGCATCAGTTTCAGATTCTGCTTTTACAAATGTGCCAATACCGCCATTCCAAAACATGTCTACTTTGGCTCTGAAAATTGCTTTAATCAAATCATTTGGGGCAATTTCAGTTTGATCAATGCCCAATAAAGTTTGAATTTCAGGGCTTAATTTTAATGATTTTTCTGTACGACGAAATATAGCCGCTCCCGGTGATAAAACACTTCTATTATAATCTTCCCATGTTGAGCGAGGTAAATTAAATAAGCGCTCACGCTCCACAAAACTTTTTTCTGCATTTGGTGTCGGATCAAGAAAAATATGCATATGATTAAAAGCAGCAACTAAACAAATATGGCGTGATAACAACATGCCGTTACCAAATACGTCACCACTCATATCACCGACACCAACAACGGTGAAATCGGTTGTTTGAATGTTGGTGTTCGATAATTCTCTAAAATGACGCTGCGCAGAAACCCACGCTCCTTTTGCGGTAATACCCATTTTTTTGTGGTCATAGCCAGCCGATCCACCTGAAGCAAATGCATCGCCCAACCAAAATCCGTATTCTTGTGAAATAGCATTCGCAAAATCTGAAAATGTTGAAGTTCCGGTATCAGCTGCTACAACGAGATAAGGATCCGGCTCATCAAAGCAAACAACTCGCGAAGGTGTAACAATTTGGCCTTCTACTATATTGTCGGTAATATCAAGCAAGCCTTTCATGAACAGCTGATAGCAGGCAATCCCTTCTTGCATGATTTCATCTCGACTGCCATTGATTGGAGGAAGCTTCGATACAAAACCGCCTTTTGCACCAAGAGGTACAATCACCGCGTTCTTCACTTGTTGCGCTTTCATTAAACCCAAAACTTCTGTACGGAAGTCTTCACGACGCACTGACCAACGAATACCGCCTCGCGCGACTTTTGCACCCCGTAAGTGCACACCTTCAACGCGTGGTGAATAAACAAAAATTTCAAACATCGGTTTAGGCAGTGGCATATCAGGAATTTTTGCAGGATTAAGCTTGATTGAAATATAGGAGAGGTCTTTTCCATCTTCTGTTTTTTGGAAATAATTTGTTCTCAAAGTCGCTGCGCCTAGATCAACATATCGACGCAGAATTCTATCTTCATCTAAGCTGGATACCGTATCTAAGTTAGCGTGCATTTTTTTGAGTAATTCATCAATCGCTTGCTCGCTTTCTGCAATTGTTTCAGGATTAAATCGTGCTTTAAATAGCATCACTAATGTTTTTGTTAATTTAGGATGATGATAAAGAGTATCTGCAATATAATCTTGACTAAATGTAAATCCTATTTGTTTTAAGTAGCGCGCATAAGCACGTAACAAGGCTGTTTCTTTCCACGATAGTTGAGCGGTTAAAATCAATCGATTAAATTTATCATTCTCAGCTTCGCCAAACCAAACACGCGGAAATGCATCTTGGAAAACGTCATGCATTTTATTAAGCTCTTTAGCCTCAACATCTGCGCCACCACCGTCAATTAATTCCATTTGGAAGTCGTTAATCCAGACGGCTCGTTTATCACATAAAGCCCCGTCATCAAAATGAAGTGCGTGCGGCGCTTCTCCAATGACTCTCAAACCCATATTTTCCAAAATAGGTAAAACATCCGACAGCGGTGAAGGCGTATCGGCACGATACAATTTTAAATGAATGATGCTTGCAGAATCGCCGGGTAATTTATAAAAACTCATTTCTAACTGATGCTCTGCGCTTAACTTTTCAATATGCTCAATATCGACCATCGCAGAACGCGCTTCATATTCTTCTCTATAACCAGACATAAATGCACGTTTATATTTATTAAAAAGTTGCATGCCGCGCGTTTCACCATAAGCGGCCTCTAAACTTTCTTTTAACGCATCTTGCCAAGAATAGGCAGCCGCAATTACTTTTTGTTCGATATCGGCATAATCATATTCGTTTGATAAGGTGGCATCGACTCGAATTTCAAAATGAATCCGCGCTAAAATAGATTCTGTGAATAACGTCGTAAACGTTGATTCTACGCCATGTAATTCTTTCAAAAGAATGTTTTGAATTTTAATACGAAGATCCGTGTCATAACGTTCTCTGGGTACATAGACCAAGCATGAAAAATAACGATTATAGGCATCTTTGCGCACAAATAACCGCGTACGTTGACGCTCTTTTAAATGCAAAATTCCAAGAGAAAGATCGAACAATTCTTTTTCATTTGCTTGAAAAAGATCGTCACGCGGTAAAGTTTCTAAAATATTAATCAATGCTTTTCCAGAGTGACCCACCTTCGGTAATTTTGAGAGCGCTAAGATATTCGCTATTTTTTTTCTTAAAAACGGAATATGTTGTGGATTACTGTTATAGGCTGCAGAAGTATATAAGCCAACAATTAAACGAAAACCAATGACATTACCTTTTTCATCAAATTGTTTAACGCCAATATAATCCGTATAAACAGGACGATGCACAGTTGAAATGGTGTTAGTTTTGGCGATTAATAAAATTTGTCGAGATAACATGATTTCACGCACGCGTGGTGGCAGGCTATCTAAATTTTTTGTAAATCCTGAACCACTTTTTTCGCTTAATACGCCTAAACCTGACCCTGTTACAACATCAAGCGTTTCATATTTTCCACCTTTTGAAAAACGATAATCGCGACATCCTAAAAAAGTAAAATTGTTATTTAACAGCCACTCCAAGAAATCGAGTGATTCATTCAATTCTTCAGCATCTAAAGTAGCTGACGCATGATTCAATTCAACAATGGAAGCTTGCGCCATTTTCACCATCGCAGGCCATCCTGATACAGCCAAAGCAACATCATGCAATGTTTTGGCGATGCATTCTTTCAACTCTGCAAATGTCTTTTCGCCTTCTTGATGATCAATTTCCAAATAAATAACAGCTTCTGGTAACACCCCTTTTTCAACACCTTCTTTTGCTGAAAGCATTTTGATAATTTTATGGTGTGCGTCACGTTCAAAATAGAGACACCCTGTATTAATAATAAAATGCGCCTGCATGCCTAAGCGATTAACTTCCATGGTAATGGAATCCACTAAAAACGGCATATCTATTTGACGCACTGCAATTACCGTATACTTGGACGACCATCCATGCTGCTCAAATGTAGGATTATAAATTTGAATATCCGGCCCTTTAACCTTTTTTTGATTAATACATGACCACAAAGACAAAGCACTTGCGCCCAAATCTTCAATTGACCGCGACTGCAAATCTTCAAGAGACAATGTGTCATATAAAACTTGAGCAAAAGCAGTCACAGCTTCAAAATCAGCCGTAGAAGCGCGCTCTTTAAGCGATTTACATATTTGATGAATGACTTGTTCACGAGTGTTTTGGGTTTTTTTAGACATTTTTGATCCTATTAATTGGACTTAAATTATGAGTCAGTTGAGCAAAAAATTGTTAGGATTATATCAGTCAGTAACCTTATTGCGCAAATACGTTGGTTGAATTTCTGCAGAATAAATTGGCTTTATACCTTGCCGGAATTGATAATGCGCAAAATTAACCAAATCAACGGCTTCTGGCGCCAGTGAAAGAACCAAATCTGCGAAAGGCACTTGTGCAGGAGCAATCACCTGCTCCGGATAAATGACCAACATTGTGTCATTTTGAAACTGATATGCCGCTACATAAACTTCTTGTTTACGCGCATCGATCGCCACCCAAATCGGCTGCTCGGTCTGGTTTTTACCATATTTTTTATAGGCTAATGCTTGTAAACTTGAAATAGGCATCACGGGTTTTCCCCAGCCAAAGGCCAAACCCTGCGCGACTGAAATGGTTAATCGCACACCCGTGAATGAGCCGGGGCCATTATCAAAGGCAATCACATCAAGATCGGTTCCTGAAACTCCCGCTTTCTTCAAAACAGATTCAACCATTGGCAAAATAAACTCTCCCTGCTTTTGCGGTGCATCGATGATCTCTTGATAAGCACGACCATCATGCCAAAGGGCTATAGAACAGGCGTTTCCTGTGGCTTCGATACCGAGTATTTTCATCATGTTATTCCCTGTAAGAATGCAGTTACTTTGTTTTCATCACGCACAAGCAACGCTTTCGGCATCGCTTTTAAAAATGCCTCACCGTAGTTTCGTGTTAATAATCGCATATCGCCAATCACCAAAACACCTTTATCGGTTTCACTGCGAATCAAACGCCCCACGCCCTGTTTTAGCATAATCACCGCATGCGGTAATTGATATTCGTAAAATGGATCGCGACCGGAAGATTTATAGGCATTAATGCGCGCTTTGGTCACGGGATCACCCGGTGACGCAAACGGTAATTTATCGATACACACACAACAAAGTGCGGTGCCTTGCACATCCACTCCCTGCCAAAAACTGCTGGTGCCTAATAAAACGGCACGTTCGCTGGTTTTAAATTGATCGAGCAAAGCGTGTTTGGTGGTTTGCCCTTGCATGAGCAAGGTAAAGTTTGTTTGTCGCAAATAATCATATGCTTCTTTCATCGCGCGATGACTCGTGAATAATAAAAACGTGCGGCCGTTAGCGGCTTCCAATAAAGGAATAATGGATTCCATCCAGCGTGGCACAAAAGAAGTATTTGTCACATCCGGTAAATAATGGGGGAAATATAAGCGCGCTTGTTCTGCATAATTAAACGGACTTTCTAAAATTAATGTTTGATTGGGTTTGATACCGAGTGGCTTTGTAAAATGGTCCACACCAAAACCGGCATCAAGTGTTGCGGAGGCATAAATCCAAGCTTTTTTAGGATCATTCATCGCCGCTGATAATTGCACTGAAAAATCGATTGGAGTTTTATAGAGCATGAAACCTGTCAAAAAAGTCTCAAACCAAAATACAAAATTACCTTGTGAATTTTTAGCATCGGATACAATATTTCCCAAAAACGCATTAAATTCACTCGCACGCTCCCACGCATTTTCCAATCCTTTACTGCGCTGGCTTTGCTCTGCCAAACAACGCGTTAAATCTGTGAGTTGTTCACATAAATTTTCGAGACTTTTTTTGACGTCTTTTTGATGGGCAATTTCAAACCAAGCATCGCGTTTTCCATTTTCGCCTAACGCTAAACGAAAATTCGCGACTTCCAATTTAAGTGAAAGCGTTAGCCGTAAAATATCCGGATGATCAGCTCCTAACATCGCATATTCAGTTTGCACATCTTTGATAAGCAATAATAATTGTCGCGATGAAAATCGCTGACTTAAAAAACTCGATGCCGCATCGTAAAGCTGATGCGCCTCATCAAAAATTACCGTTTCAACATCCGGTAATAGTTTTCCTAACGATTCTTCTTTTAAAGAAAGATCCGCAAAAAACAAATGATGATTCACCACAACCACATCAGCCGACATCGCTTCTTTTCGCGCTTTTACCACAAAGCATTTTTCATAAAATTCACAGGTATTACCTAAACAACTTTCAGTAGTACTCACCACCTGTTGCAATACATTTGAGTCCTCAGCAAGATTCTCTAATTCACTTAAATCACCGGTAGAGGTAATAGCTGACCAACGTTGAATATTGGCGAACTCCTTCCCGCCTTCTTTTGTTTCAAATAATTGATGCTGCTCTGGCGCATCAAGGCGATATAAACATGCATAATTAGAGCGCCCTTTTAACAAAACTATTTTTTTATTGATGGCTAATAATTTTTTTAGCGTCGGCAGATCTTTATGAAATAATTGATCTTGAAGATTTTTAGTGCCTGTGGAAACGAGTGTTTTTTTATCTGCCAATAATGCAGGGATTAAATAGGCGAAGGTTTTGCCAATGCCAGTACCTGCCTCAACAACTAATGTTGAATGTGAATGGATGGCTTCCTCAACGGCTTCGGCCATCGCAATTTGCGAAGCACGTGACACAAACCCCGGAGAAACATTTTTTAAACTGCCATTGTCACCTAAAATACTTAACAGCAAATCACTCATCAAGATACGGTTCTAAATGCATAAATTTACCGGGCTTATTAGCCCATTCGTCAGCATCTTCTGGAGCCGGTTTAATCGTTGTGATGCCTGGCCATTGTACTGATAATTTTTTGTTGATTTCGGTGTATTTTTGAAATTCTTCCGGCAAATCGTCTTCGGACATAATCGCATTTACGGGGCATTCTGGCTCACACAATGCACAATCAATGCATTCATCGGGATTAATCACTAAAAAATTAGGGCCTTCATAAAAGCAATCCACCGGGCAAACTTCGACGCAATCGGTATATTTACATTTGATACATTGTTCTGTGACAACAAAGGTCATTTTTTTCTTTTCTCCACAATCAGCTACATAACCAATTCGCTAATAATACACAGATTTATCAGCCTTAGCTATTGCCAGCCTTAATGCGCATTTCATCCCCTTCCATCAAAGAATGGTGTAAAGAAGATGCTGGTGGCTGCCCAAGGATTCCGCGCAACATCGTTAAAGTAACACCATTACTATTATTATTTGATGCGCCAATACTATGACGATCAACCTGGTGTGATTTTTGCATGGGTTGTGAATCTTTTGCCCATTCTAGCTCATGATTGCCATCATCAAGGGCTGGTTGCTGCCCATACTCTTGGGATTGTTTCTGCCACATGGAATAATAATGTCCTTTTAAGGCCAACAATACTTCATGACTACCCTCTTCAACTTTTGAGCCATTTTGCAACACAATAATACGATCAGCCTCTTTTACATTATAGAGTTTATGCGAAATAATGAGTGTCGTTTTTCCACGAGCAGCTTGATTGAGATTGTGTTGCACCACTTGTTCAGTCTTAGCATCCAACGCAGAAGTAGCCTCATCAAATATTAAAATAGGCGCTTCTTTAATCAACGCACGCGCTATTGAAATACGCTGGCCTTGTCCGCCAGAAATTTTGGCGCCACGCTCACCCACATTTATGTCTAATCTGCCACTAAATGCGTTTAAATCTGCCGTATTTAATACTTGCAATAAAATATTATAATCAATCGTTTCGCTATATTTTGAAATGGCGCCATACCAAATATTATTTTTTAAGCTGTCATTAAATAAAGTGGCCATTTGCGGCACAATAGCAATCGCACTCCTTAAGGAACGCAAACTTACCTGATTAATTTTTTGATTATTAATTGTAATCTCACCTTGTTGATAATCATAAAAACGATACAATAATCGCGCAACAGTCGATTTACCTGCGCCACTGGAGCCTACAATGCCGACCTTCTCACCATGATGAACTTGAAAACTTAAGTTGTTCAGTACATTACCTTTTTCTATATCGTAATGAAAACTGACGTTTTTAAATTCAATGGCTGCGTTATCCGCCAGTAAAGCCGATGAATAGTTATCAGACACTTCTGGATTTATTGCAAAAATATTAGCAATTTCAGAAAGATTAATACAAGCAGCGCGCGCCTTGCTAATACCATCACCAAAACTACTAAACAAGTTAATGTAAAGTAACAAATAAAAACATAAACCAATAAAATCATTAAAGGGTACAGACTTATAAGATGATGCTAATATGCTGCCAAATCCAATTCCAATAATCAGCCATTGTCCTATAGCAATTTTATCTGGTAAAGATAGGCTCAGTGTATTTGCCTTTTTAACCGCTGTTAATTTTTCATTAACTTTAGACAATTCATAGTCAACATTATTAAATAAGTGGATGGCTTCATAATTTTGTAAACTGCTTGTAATAGCACGCGTCATTGCACCTCGAGTTTTGACAGTTTCTTTTTGCGTCTCAGCAATATATTTCGCAAAAGATATATTATAAACAATATACGTCATAAACATTCCTACAAATATCAACCCGGGTATAAAGCCGAAGCGATAAAAAGCCACTCCCATAGCAGCCAAACTTTCAAGAGATACCGGAATAATTTGGTTGAATAATTGTGCAGTAAGATCCTGGGCACCCAAACTCGCAGTATTGAAATGCTCGCTTATGGCGCCTATGGGTGCTTTAGCAAAATAACTATGCGATAAATTAATAAAGTGCGTGATAATTGCAAATATTAAGCTAAATGCTGTATTGCTAATAAGCGGATTGGTTATCGTACGTCGCCAAGACTGCAGCGTGCGACTGATGATAATAGCAGCGACAAATAAAACAATTAATTCTTCAAATGTTGCATTAAGCTTAGCAGAATTTTTAATGTCATCATCATGATTATCTACCTTAACCATCTCTGTTAAAATATAAGAAGCAAAAAAATTAGTTGCAGTAGATGCTGCCATCATAGAAAGAGCGGCTATTATAGTCGAAGTATTTTCTTTAACAAAAAGATGTGGCGAAATAACATGTAATGTTTTTTTTATATCATTCAACATAATCTACCTCTTGCTTGGTTATTTTTATTAGGATTGTGTAAAGCTTTTAACATAAAGCCGCTTATGACACTTGTTATTAAGGCCATCATCACCAAAGCGACGAATAATTGAGAATTAATTAAGCCAACATGTAAGGCAATCGTGCATAAAATAATACCCATTGCTCCACGGGCGCTCAACCCAAAACTAATTGACACTGAATCTTTTGCAGAAAATCCTGCTATAAAAGAACCTAATGATGCTCCTGCTATTTTGCTGACAAAAGCCAATAAAATAATGATAAAAGTCATCTGCAAATTAAAATCTTTAATAAAATTAACCTGCAACCCTACCGAAGAAAAAAATAAAGGTGAAAAAAAGCCAATAACAAAAAGTTCAACATTTTGTTTAATGTTATTATAGGATTCTAAAAGCTTATTGAATAGTATGCCCGCCAAAAAAGCACCTAAACTAGCATTGAGATTCATTGATTCAGTATAAGCTGCCAACAGCAAACTAACCCCTAAGATCAAGGGCAATATATATTTATCTCTAATGGGGTTGGCTAAAAACCAAGGCAATAATTTTGTAATGCAATACTTAATCGCTATAAACGCAATTAAGAAAAAAGCGAGATTATAAAACAAGCTAAAATCAATATGAATATTTCCTTCAGGATGTTGGTAGCTTTTGATAGTCAATGAAAAAACACCCCAACCAATCATATCGGTTAGCATTGCACTAGCTATAATAATAGCGCCAAGCTTTGTTTTTACCATTTCAATATCCATCAATATTCTTGCAATAACTGGTAAAGCGGATATAGATAAAGCCGTGCCAAGAAAAATTGCAGCGGTTAAGTTTTTAGAAGAAAAAAAGATTGTGGGAAAATACCAAACAACTAGAAATCCACTTAAAAAAGGCAATAAAAACCCAAAAAAAGTAATGCACATAATTACTTTTATATGTTTATAGAAAAAATCTAGCTTGATCTCCGCGCCCGCCACAAATAAAATAATAATTGCTGACAAATTGAACACACCATCCAGCGCTATTGAAAAATCATGATCTTGATAGAGCGCTTGAAAATACTCAGGGAAAAAAGTGCCAAAAATAGTTGGCCCCAGCAATATGCCAGCGAGTAACTCACCTACCACCCCAGGGCATTTGACTTTTTTAGCCAACTCAGACATGAGACAAGCTACTATCAAAATAGTTGAAATAGAAAATAAAAAAGAAACCACACTTAGGTGTGATAATTTCTCCATAGAACCACCTCAGCCCTTAACACCAATATTTAATTGTTATTTACTTAATATCCCACAAAAAAACAACATTATCTATTGTTTTTTATAAAATAATCGGTATTATGAGTAATAAATAAGTATTTTTCTTATATTATAGAAAAAAGAGTGGAAAAGATGACAGACATTATCCCTCAAATGGCATATAGCATCGCCGACATGCTGCCACAGCGGTATCCATTTTTGCTGATTGACCGCCTATTGAAATGCGAACCGGATAAATCTGGCATTGGCATAAAAAATGTAACGATTAACGAGTATTACTTTCAAGGGCATTTCCCAGGCAAACCTATCGTACCCGGAGTCTTGATTATAGAAAGCTGCGCACAAATGCTGGGTTTAGTGTGTTTTGATCCACATAGAATTAACGAAGCTCCTCCTATGCTAGCTTCCGTGAAAGATTTCACATTTAAGCAACCTGTTGAACCAGGAGATAGCATGCTCATTTTTGCTGAGATCATTAGTAATAGCTTTAATTTTATAGTAGGAAAAGTACGAGTTAAAACTCAAAAAGGATTGGTCGCAACTGGAACGATTATTAACACAAACAAAAAATAATCATAGGAAAATTTAATCATGAGTTATGACGTGATCATCCTTGGCGGAGGACTTGCGGGGCTGTGCCTGGCAAGACAACTTGCCAGGCAAAACCAGGCATTATCGATTTTAATATTAGAACGCAATCAATACCCCTACCCTCACGCCGCGCATAAAGTGGGCGAAGCAACTACAGAGCTTGGCTCACATTATTTGCGAGAAACTCTGCAATTAAAAGAATATTTAGAGAATGAACATTTTTTGAAAGCTGGTTTACGATTTTTCTTTTCTCATGGTGATAATACTTGCATAGAAAAACGCTTTGAATTCGGCAGCTGTATGCTACCAGAAGCCTCAAGCTATCAAATTGATCGCGGTAAGTTTGAAAATTATTTGGCTACGTCCAATCAAGCTATGGGCATAAAAATTTTAGACAATGTCACTGTATTAAAAGTAGATCTTGGCAAAAATAATGCGAGTCATCAAGTTATCGCTGAACATCAAAACGAAGAAATCACTTTTTCTACTCGCTGGCTAATCGATGCAACCGGAAGAAGAGGCTTAATTAAGCGTCAAGAAAAATTATCACAACAGAATAATCATAATGCGAATGCTGTCTGGTTACGCATACATGAAAAAATAGACATAGATGATTGGTTTCCTAAACACTTTGAGCACCCCGCTGTGCCACGTGGACTGCGCTATTACAGCACCAATCATTTAATGGGCACAGGCTACTGGTTATGGCTTATTCCACTTTCCTCTGGATCAACCAGCATAGGATTGGTCTTTGACGAAAAAATATATGCATTTACGCAACTCAATTCTTTTGAAAAATTAATGGCGTGGCTAGAAAAACATGAACCACAATGCGCTAACGCCATCAAAACTCACCAGAATAAATTGCAGGATTTTCATGTTTTAAAAAATTTTTCATATAGCTGCCAACAAGTTTATTCTGAAGATCGTTGGTGCTTAACAGGGGAAGCAGGCGCCTTTCTCGACCCTCTTTATTCTCCTGGAACTGACTTTATTGGTATTAGCAATACCCTTATTACACAAATGATTTTGGCTGATTATCAGGGGGAAGAAATCTCAACACTTGCTCAACAAAGTCAAAATTTATACTTTCAACTATATAATGCTTCTTTGGCTTTATATCAAGATATATACCCATTTATGGGCGATGGACTATATATGTTGCAAAAAATTTACTGGGACTATGCAAGTTACTGGGGAATAACCGCATTTCTATTCTCACAAAACAAGCTATGTGATTTTAAGTTTTTAAGAAGAATTAAATCATTATTTATTCAAATTCATGAATTAAACAAAAAAGTGAATGAAAATCTAGCGCAAGGAAAAGTTTTTATTCCATCAAACGATAATAATTTTTTCAATACTTCTGCTATGGAAATTACACCATTGCAAAAGCGTCTGGTAATGAAAATGACTGATAATGAAATTATGTTATCAATCAAAGGAAATATCAAGCAATTAGGAAGCATGGTCAAAGCAATGAAACAAGAGGTGATTCATGAAAACAGCAACTAATGCACAGTATCATTTAAAGCAACGCAATGAAATTGTTGAAAAAATTAAACATAATTTAATTGATGTGTTAAATCTTAATTTTACACCTGAACAAATTCATTCTGATGAGATTTTATTTGGCGCAGGACTCAATTTAGATTCCATTGATTCTCTACAACTTGTAGTTTCGATTAAATCTAGTTTTGATGTAGAAATTAAAGCAAGTGATATGTGGGCATTAAGATCTGTTAATACTTTAGCAGACTTCATTATGAAAGAAAAAGGCATGATGGATTTAGCCATTACAAATCGCTTTGATAATTTTTACACCCATGAGAAATCTTTAATAGGTTATGATGAAATTCGCAATCATATGATCTTATATAAAAACACTGAAATGTGTCTTTTAAAGTTAGAAAATGAAATGCAAATGATGGCTCTTAACAATATATTAACAAAAGAAATTGATTTTTCTCCAGAAGGCGCCGTTATCCCATCTCTGTTATTAAATGCTAACGGTGAATTTCAATCTTATTTATATTTCCTCAATAACTTTGATCATTATTATTTATTATTTCCACAGTCAGATAAAACAAAAGTTATAGACACTCTTGAAGTGAATGAAATATCATTTATTGATCTTACAAAAGAAGTATCCATGTTATCGCTAGAAGGATATGAGTCTGCCAATGTGATTGCAAAATTGTATGGAGACTTTGTTGCAAAAATGAAGCTTTTTTCATTTTCTCTAGAGTCATTTAATCAAAAACAACAATTAGTAATTCGCTTAGATACAAATGGTGAAACAGGATTCATGCTTATTACGCTTGAAAATGATGATAAAGATTTAATAAACACAATTGTAGATTCAGGCGTAAATTTCGATAAAAAACCTCAACAAATTAGCACAGAGACTGAGCAGCTACTCTGGCTAGAATCTTGTAGATTTCACCCCAATACTTGCTTTCTTAAAAATGAAACAATCATTGCCGCTGGATTATCTTCATTACTTTCATTTGATAAAGAAACATTTTTAGGTAAAGCTGCTGTAGAAACGATGTCCGCCAATCAACAGCTTGTGCATTTTCAGTCTGATGCGCTTATCAAGCAAGGTGAGTTAATCAGTGGTGAAAATCACGATATTGGTTATGTCATTGTGAGTCAGTATTCACCCTTATTAAAAAAATATGTGGGCAATGCTTATGTTGCTCATGAATATGCAAATTCTGGCGCTAATTTGAAAACAAAAGAAAGTCAGATCGCTCTTTCTTTGGTGACAGCACCGCAAATATTAGGCCATAGTTATTTAGGAGCAGAAAAATGACACCCATTGCTGTAACAGGCCTCGGGTTAATAACCGCTTTAGGAAAAAATTTATCGAGCACTTATGAGCGCTTAATTCTTGGAGAACACGGTATAAGCCAGGTTGCCGCTTGGGACGTTAGCGACTATGCAACAAAGTGCGCGGCAGAAATTAAGTTCCCTTTACCTATAAATTTCAGCGAAAAAGCAGAAAAAAATCTTGATCGAGGCCATAAACTGTTGTTATCTGCAGTAGATGAAGCGTTACAAGATGCTGGGATAACGACAGACCAACTGCAAGGTTTGCGCGTAGGCATAGTCGTTGGCACCTCATTGGCAGGCATGGAATCGATGCAAACTTATGATACGCAGCTATTCCAGCACTTAAAAACCGAAACTCGGCATTTATACAATAAGCCACTTCACGTAAGCGCTGATTTAATTGCAAAGAAGTATAATCTTTTTGGCCCAAAAATGGTGGTGTCTACAGCATGCACCGCCTCTACAATCGCAATAGGAATTGCGATCGCTTGGTTAAGGCAAAATAAAGCTGATATTGTAATTGCCGCAGGCTGTGATCAACTTTCACGTATTTCTTATACAGGATTTTCATGTATGCGAAATATGTCAGATGAAGCTTCCTCACCTTTTAGTGAAAAAATAGGCTTAACTTTGGGTGAAGGTGCTGGCGCTATAATATTACAGAAAAACAACGATCATAAAATAAAATCTTATGGCTATGCATCTGAATACATGTTTTCTGCTGATGCTTATCACCCTACTTCTCCAGATCCAAAAGGTCAAGCAACAGAATGGTTGCTCACACAACTACTAAATAAAGCCAATCTGAACGTAAGCGATATTGATTATATTAACTTACATGGAACAGGAACAAGTGGTAATGATGCAACAGAAAGCAGCGTAATTGAACGCATGTTTTATCAAAAAGGTAATGCTGTTCCAACTTCTTCAATTAAAGGTGCATTAGGTCATACGCTAGGTGCAGCGGGTATTGTAGAATCAGTACTCACCATTAAAGCGATGTCTGAAAACATTCTATTACCTACTGCAAATTTTATTTCGCCACGAGATGGATGCCGTTTAAATTATATAGAAAACAAAACTCAACAAAAAAATATTCAACACGCCATTGTTCAAAATTTTGCTTTTGGCGGCAACAATGCCGCATTATTATTTTCTAAACTCCCGATGAAAAGAGCATCGGTTAATAAAAAACGCGTTGTAGTCACCGGTATGTCGGCAATTTCCGCATTAGGGTATAATTTACAAATAATAAAAGAAAATATTGAACGCGGACAAAAAGGGATTAAAGATTATTATTCGCCAGAATATGATCGTTATTTTAGAGCTGCAAAAATAGAAAAATTTAATTCTACTGATTTTATTAAAATAAATACTAGGCGCATGGATAGATTATCTCAGCTAATTGTCTCAGCGGTTCATAAAACCTTACTAGATGCCTCTTTGCCTACAAAAGAATTAATGGCCGAACCTGTAGGATTAATTTCTGGAACTATGTTTGGGCACGCAGAAAGCAATTTAAATTTTCATCGTGACATATTAACAAAACATCCTAGTGAAATAGATCCATTTAAATTCCCTAATACCGTTGCCAATGCGGGGTCAGGTCAAGCTTCAGTGATTAGTCGTCTTAAAGGTTGTAATATTGCAATAGGCGCTGGACAAGGATCTGGATTAGCAGCTATTCAATTAGCTTACGAGCTTATTCAAGATAATCGACATAAAGCCATTATTGCAGGAGGCGCCGATGAATTGATTGATTATATTTTATTTAATTACTGGCAAGCAGGACTAATACGTAGCCATGCCACGCATCCAGTGACAATATTTGATCGCCCCGCTTTTAATGAAGGCGCGAGTTATTTTATGTTAGAAGATTATGAATATGCTCGAGCAAGAGGAGCACATATTTATGCTGAGATTACTGATGCTCATATGTCAACAATTGCGCTTGAAGTAGGTGTCGCACAACCTTCTTTACAGCATGTAAAATCAGATATCAATGCAATGATCGAGCGACATAATCTAAAACAAAAAATTAAAAAAATATATACATCTCCATTACCTTACAAACAATTTGCACAAGTTGAGAGAGAGTTTTACAAGGAAACGCTGCATAACTCTGACTCATTTTATATTAATACCCATGATGCAATTGGCTTAAGCGCCATGACAACCGCACTTAATTTTGGTCTTGCCTGTCTTGATCATGATGATGCAATCGTCAATGCTGCCTCATTAGGGGGAACGCACTGGTCAATGTTGGTGAAACCATGGAAAGCATAGCACCTACAATAACATTTGCATCATTAATTAATGGGAAATCGTATCATACACAATATGCAGAATCCGTAGCAGTATCTTCACCGATTGATGGCAAAACAATATATCGTATAGCCGAAGCTGATCAAGAGATAATAGATGCAGCATTAATGTCTGCGGATAAGGCACAAAAAAAATGGCGCCTGACTTCAACGCAACAACGCGCAGCATTATTGCGAAAAATTGCTACTATTATTCAAGAAAATGCTCATGATTTAGCAAAAGATGAAGCAATAGATACTGGCAAGAAATTTTCAAATGCACTTAATGAAATAAAATTAGCAGTTGATTATTTTCATTATTTTGCAGCAAGCATTTTAACACAAGAAGAAGGCGCAGCAGTAGTAGAAAATATTTTATCAATAAATCTTGCCGAGCCATTAGGAAAAATTGGCATTATTTTACCATGGAATTTTCCACTTCTCATGTTTTCCTGGAAAGTAGCGCCTGCCTTAGCTGCTGGAAATGTAGTTATTCTTAAGCCATCCGAATATGCATGTCTTAGTATTATGAAGTGCATGATGTTGATTAGGCACATTCTTCCCAGAGGCGTATTAAATATTATCCTAGGTCGAGGTAACACCACCGGCAAGCTTATGACAAAAACTCTCGGTTTTGATAAATTTATATTTACCGGCGGCATTGAATCCGGCAAACACATTGCGACTACATTAGCAGAACAATTAGTGCCATATACTTTAGAATTAGGTGGAAAATCACCCTGCATTGTTACAAAAGAATGTTTAAATAAGCACGATCAATTTTTTGATGATTTAATGCAGACCCTACTAAGTTTTACTTATCATCAAGGACAAGTATGCGGGAATTTATCACGATTAATTATTGATAAAACTATTTACAATCAAGTGATTGACAAAATCTCACAACACCTAAGCACCTATAAAATAGGTGATCCACGCAATCCAAAAATGCAGATGGGCCCGATTATTTCTTTAGAGCGCAAGCAAGTTATCTTAAATTATTTAGAATCTGCAAAAAAAAATGGATGTCGCATTTCTGAATTCGGAGCAGTATCACTCGATGAATCAACTCAAGGTGGATTTTATTTACCCGCTTATTTGGTCGAAGGAAATTATCAATCTCCTATATATCAAGAAGAATTATTTGCGCCCATATTATGCCTGAGTTCATTTTCATCTTTAGAAGAAGCGATACAAATTGCCAATAGTAGTCGTTACGGACTAACGGCGTCTGTTTGGTCTCGCAACCATGATGAAGCCAATTACTTAACTAAAAATATTATTGCAGGAAAAATATGGGTTAATACTTCTCATATTTATTATCCACACACTAAGTTTGGCGGCGTAAAACATTCCGGCACTGGTAATGAAATGCATTGTCTTGCATTACGAGACTATCAATATATTAAAAATAGCGTCCAACCCTACTAAGAGAGATAAAAATGAATAAGAAAATTGCATTAATCACAGGAGGAAGTCGTGGCATAGGTGAAGCCATGGTTAAACAATTTTCTGAAGAAAATTATTTTGTTTATTTCACATATACAAGCAATCAAGCAGCTGCAATTGCTTTAGAAAATAATTTAAATACGCATGAACGCTGTGTTCAAGCAGTAAAAGTATCATTTGATCAAGAACATGAAATGCGGGCCGTATTTCAACTAATCAACAATGAAGCCGGGCAACTTGATGCTCTTGTCAATAATGCCGGCATAATTTTGGATCAACTTATCGCAAGAATGACATTGTCGGAGTGGGATCAAGTAATCAGCACAAATCTTCGTTCTGTGTTTTTTATGAGCCAACTTGCCGGCGAACTGATGATGCCACAACGAACAGGTTGCATCATCAATATGACTTCAATCTCAGGCATACGTGGCGCTATTGGGCAATGTAATTATGCCGCCGCTAAAGGTGGAATTATTTCATTATCAAAAAGTATGGCAAGAGAGCTTTCTCCATTTAATATTCGCGTTAATGCTATTGCACCAGGCTTTATTGAAACAGATATGACAAAATCCTTATCAATAATAGATAAAAAGCGCGCGCTACAAACTTGTCTATTAAAACGTTTTGGCAAACCAGAAGAAATAGCTAATGTCGCAACATTCCTTGCCTCAGATAAGGCTTCTTATATTCAAGGCCAAGTCATTGTAGTTGACGGCGGAGTATTGTTATGAATAATGATGAAAATTTATTCACTACATATCAAAAGAAACTTTCAGGAATTAATACACCCGTTGAAACTGAATTACATCAAATAAGTTTAGCTATCACCGGTAAGATACCAAAAGAAATTTATGGCCACTATTACCGTAATGGCCCAAATCAAAAATATATCCCCGGCGCCTATCATCACTTAATCGATGGAAATGGCATGATTCACCAATTCTCTTTTAATCAAGGAGAAATTATTTACACCAATCGTTGGGTAAGAAACAAATTGTTTATAAGCGAAGAGAAAGAAAATCGTTGCTTAACTAGCTGCAATTTAAAAACCGGTGTAGATAAAAAAATTCTTAACTTCTCTTCGAGAGAAAGAACACGATCAAATACTCATGCCATTGTGGTTGGCGGCACATTGCTGGCTTTTGAAGAAAATGGCATTCCTTATCAATTATCAACTAACGACTTAAGCACTTTAGGTGTTTTACAAGAAGCAGTAAAATATAAAACCACTGTCACAGGTCATCCAAAATACGATAAAATCGAAAAAAAAATTTACTGCTTAAATTGGAATTTAGAATCTCATTACCCGGCCTGCACAGTTTTTTGGCTAAATGAAACCTTAAATATAGTAGGATTTTCTGAAATTTCTGTGCCATACCGAGCATTTATACATGACTACGCTATCACAGAAAATTATATTTTATTACCCTTGTTTCCTTGTATAGCAAAAGAAGAAAGCATGAGTCATTTCAATCATTCGACATTAAGCTGGCAACCTACCTTACCAACCAAAATTGGCGTTATCGACAAACGCACATTGCAAGTAATTCATTGGTTTGAAATCGAAGGATGTTACGCCTTACATACATGCAATGCTTATGAAAAAAATGGAAAAATTTATTTTACTCTGATTTGTCATGACCACCCAACTCTTTTAGCTAATGAAAATTTAAATAGCAATATGCGCTCGCAACTTACTACAATTATCTTAGACATTACTAATAACACCGCTAACTTTACACTTCTTGATGCGCCAAATTTTTGTTATCACTTTCCACGCATTGATGATAGAAAGCTTGGGCGATATTGTGATGTTATTTATGCTTGTTTAACACAAAATACGACTAGCGAAGGCATGTTATATAGTGAATCTTTAATTAAAATAAATATTTATACTGGCGAGAAACAGATTTATACCCATGGCGCAGGCTGGTATTTTAATGAACCTGTATTTGTTCCAGGTCAAACCTCTAATTATTTAATTGCTATTGTAACAAGCACTGAGGAAAATCTTTCTTTTTTACTCTTGTTTAATGAAAATGATATTACGTGCGGTCCAATTGCAAGCGCGTTATTACCACATCGCATTCCTTATGGATTTCATGGTTCTTGGTCGGAGGTATAAATATGCTGCTCACTAAAAATCTAAATCGATTGGCACGGCAAGAATTTCGTGGTTATATTGAACGATATTCTTGGCATAAAAAACAAATAGAAAACTATCAATTAAAACGCTTAAGAGCTTTGCTTGCTTATGCAAAAGAACACTCCTCTTGGTATAAAAAATCTTTAGCCCATATAAATGCCAATTCTTTTTTACTTGAAAATTTATATGAAATTCCAATTATAACTAAAGAAATTTTTATGACTCATTGGAATGAAATCGTAAC
>JAZKAS010000002.1:1578-12015 GCA_040389005.1 Pseudomonadota bacterium | reverse complement strand
TGGCTAAAAACATTATTTCAGGAAAACAAGATAACATTACTCCTTATCGTATAACACGCTCCGGAGGAACCTCAGGCTTTACAGGCATCTATTTATTTAATCATTATGCCTGGGCTAGCTCGTTTAACTCAATTACCCGATTTTTGCATCATGAAAGTACTATTCAACGAGGCGTAAGAGAAAAAATTACTCGCATAACTATTGCCGCGCCTTTTTCTAACCATATGACCAGTGCTTTAATGGTAGATCCGAATAGTTTAGTAGAAGAAATTTATATTCCCGTGACAAAGCCTTATGACGAAATTATCTCTAAATTAAAAAATTACTCACCTGACATTTTGCAAGGCTTCCCTTCTATACTATCAAGATTGGCATACTCAAAGCAATGTGGAGAAATTAATATCGCTCCAAAAATGCTGATTAGCATGGCCGAACCTTTAGAAGAATCCGTAAGACAATTGTTAATAAAAACATGGAATGTAAAAGTCTACGATATCTGGGCCGTCGGTGAATTTGGGCCATTAGCGGTTACCTGCAAAGACTGCAACCATTTAATTTTAAATGAAGATCATTGCATTATTGAATATAACAAAAACACACCTAATCAATCTGTATTTGTTACAGGATTACATAACAAAATTATGCCATTAATTCGCTACCAAATTGATGACATCATTCACCCGACCGTTAACAATGAACACTTAAAGACTGGGTTTTCGATGATACAAGGAATCGCAGGCAGACCAACTGATCAATTTAGATATGATGACATAGTGATACACGGATATTGTTTCCGACAAGTGTTTTTATATTTTCCTGAGATAACTGATTATCAATTATTACAAACTCAACGAGGTGTACGATTATGCTTAGCACTTGCAATGAACATAACTGAAGCCACAATAGAAAAGCTTAAAAATAGTTTAATGATGCAATTAAAGACACAAAATATAAAAGAACCCGAAGTAATTATTGATTTTGTGCCTGACTTTATTAGAACACCAGCAGGTAAAGTATTGCGCCTTATTCCGATGGTTAAAAAATAAAAGAGATAAAAATGTTTGCACGTATTTTTACAATTGCTTACCCAGTCATAGGGTCACGCCTACTGAGCGTGTTGTTAGAAATAATATCCGTATGGTTTGTCGCTAAACTAGGTATTGATTTTTTAGCCGCATACGGCATTGCTGCGCCGATTTATTTGGCTTTATATATGATTGCCGTTTCCTATCTATTAGTTTTTTCTGTCAAAGCGACTCATTTAAAAAATCAACCTACAGCATATATGCACTTCACACAAGCGGGAATAATTTTTGCTGCGGCATTATCTGTCGCAGTTATGTTAACATTATGTATATTACCAAGCGGTTTATTATTGATAGGACAATCACCCGCGGTAATCCATCGCGCGGCTAGTTTTTTTTATATAATTGCGCTTGGCACGCCCGCTTTATTTATAGCAACTATTCTTACTCAAGCCTTGATAATACAAGGTCGTTCTCTATTTTTAACATTAACCTCGTTATTACAGTTACTTTTAGGCATTCTTAGCATAGCATATTTTACTAAAACCACGACTTCGGGGTTAGCAGGCGTTGCATTAGGATTTGATATAGCTTATTGGTTCAGATTAATATCTGTCGTTCTTTACTGCATTTATACAAAAAAAATAACTTTCTGTTTTCAGATTAAGAACATTAAACATTTATATGATGATATATACTTTTTATTAAAATTAGGTTGGCCAATTTCTTTGCAGTATGGAGGCGAACTATTAGCCGCGTCAATTGCAGTATTATTAATGGGACATTTGTCAACCAGTGCGTTGGCAGTACAACAACTGACAAGCCAATTACAAATTCTATTAATAATGATACCTTATGGCTTAAGCCAAGCGGCCGCCATAATCGTAGCTGAAAATAATTTTGAAAAAAATACATCTTATCAGTCTTCGAGGAAAACAATTTTAAGAGCTTTAATTATCACAGGCTTGGCACTTGTGTTACCCATTTGCTTTTTTATCAATCTATATTCAGTGTCATTAATTAAATTTTTCTTACACCCAGAATCACATTATATAGTTTTTCTGGCGAGTGTATTTATTGCAATTTCATCATTGGCAGTTTTTTTAGAGACTATTCGTTATATTTTAATAGGAATGTTGCGCGGCATTAAAAACACCAAAGTTTCAATGCTATGCTCATTAGGCAGTTATTACCTTATTGGTTTACCCCTTGCTTATGTATTAGGTTATGTTTTCAATTTTCATACTATAGGCATACGCATTGGAATGACGCTTGGATTGCTCTGTGGCGTTATTTTTTTATTATTTTATTATAACTATTATTTTTCTAAATATGAAATAAGCTTTAAAAGCAACAGAGAGGTGTATATATGAAAACAAACACAGAAGTAGTCATTCTTGGCGGTGGACTCGCAGGATTATCGCTTGCCAGACAATTAAAACTTACTATGCCAGATATTGATATTGTTGTGTTAGAAAAAAACAGCTTCCCCCTCTCTGAGGCAGCAGTAAAAGTAGGTGAATCTACCGTTGAAATGGGAGCACATTATTATGCTAATATTTTAAAAATGAAAAAGCATTTAGAAAAAGAACAGTTTTTTAAATTAGGGCTACGTTATTTTTTTCCTTATAATAATAACGAAGACATTACACAACGCTTTGAAATGGGATCTGCACAACTTCCAACACCGGTACCAACCTATCAAATTGATCGGGGCCGATTTGAAAATGCTTTATATGATATTAATAAAATAAATGGCATCACTATTTTAGAAAATTGCAAAGTACAAAATGTTATTTTATCTGAGAATAAACAGAGTCAACATGATATTATCTATTTTGACGGTCAAAATCAAAAAACGATACAAGCCACCTGGGTAGTTGATGCAACGGGCAGATTTGGTTTTTTAAGAAAAAAGCTATCACTCCACGTGCCGGTAAAGCATGACAGTTGTGCCGCGTGGTTTCGTATACAAACTGTAATTGATGTTACAGAATGGTCAGACGACCCTCAATGGCTCGCAAGAGCTCCACTCGGTCAACGCTATATGAGCACCAACCATTTAATGGGAACAGGATATTGGGTATGGTTAATTCCACTGGCTTCTGGCTCAACAAGCATTGGCGTAGTTTATGATCCTAAAATACATGACAACTCAAACTTTAAGGATTTCGAAGGCACTTTAATTTGGCTGAACAAACATGAACCACAATGTGCTAAGCATATAGACAAACATAGAGATAAACTTCAAGATTTTCGTTTTTTAAAACAATATGCTCATTCTTGCACAGAACTATATTCAAACAATCGCTGGTTTTTAACAGGCGAAGCTGGCGTATTTGCTGATCCTTTTTATTCACCTGGAAGTGATTTTATCGCTCTAGGGAATACATATATTACGGACTTAATCAAGCGTGATAGAAATCAGGAATGCATTGCTTCACGCATTGTTTGTTACAATAAAACACTATTAACTTATTTTGATTTATTATTATCTCATTTTGAGGGGCATTATCAAAATTTTGATTGTGCTTATCTAATGGTACAAAAAATATTATGGGATACAATATGTGCTTTTGCGATTCCTTATCTTTTATTTTTTACACAAAAATTTTGTGACCTAAATTTTATGCAACAAACAGGGTTGCCTGCGTTAATGCGCTATCAAACGCTTACCTATCAGGTTCAAGCTTATTTTAAAAAAAATAATGCTGTTTATAAAAAAATAAAACTAGAAAAAGCTTTTTTAAATTTCTCTGATATTATTCACTCAAATTATTTTAATGGCAGTATTTATAGACAATTGCAACGTTATTATAAATATAATAATGCCGCTCTTAAGATAGAAATTGAAAAAAATATTTTTCTTATAGAAAAAATAGCTCATGACATTCTTACCAATAAAGCGATTATTCCATTATTTTTTCTTGAAAACGAAGGTAATGATAGTGAATTATGGAAAATTACTAAATCTCAATTAACTTTAGCTGTACAAAATGGGTGGTGAATTATGCAATTTGATCAATGGATATGCATTGTCTGTGGTTTTATTTATGATGAATCACTCGGGTTACCTGAGGAAGGCATAGCACCTGGCACACGTTGGCAAGATATTCCAGAGGATTGGTTTTGCCCAGAATGTGGAGTTGCAAAAAAAGATTTTGACATGGTAAAAAAACGTTAATCACCACATCCAAATTCACTACCACAGCCTTGATAGTAAATTGATTTATCGTTGCCCGCTGTATCAACTTCTGAGAAATCATCCGCGATTATCTTTTTAATAGAAGTTGAAAACATCGGTCGGCCTATTTTAGCCTCAAGCGCTGTTACTTGTTGAATTCGCTTATCGTCCAAGCGCTTGAAATCACTGCGCTGGTTATAAATACAGGGATCACATTCTAAACTTCGTGTGGTTAATAAATCAAAACCTGCTTGCTGAATGAGTATATTTCTTTGTGCCAAAGTATGTTGATATAAGGGATACCACACTTTTCGATCACCATAAGAATGGCTTTCAGGCTCAAATTCTTGCAAATCACGCAAAGCAGGTGCTTGTTCACGGCGCTTTGCCAATAAAAGAGTCGCATTGAGACTGGGATCGACCTGATCCAACCAATCTAAAATCGGCAGGCCTTTCAAAAAACTCGCACACCAATGAAATTTAATACTGGGGAAATTTTGTCGCTCTGCTACAAGCCTTGAAAAATCATATTCCGATTTTAATCGCACATGAGTAATATTATTTTTCACTAAATAATGATTCGCTAAAATAACCCGTTGATTCCAACTTTCAGCCGCCCAACCGGTATCAATCGATAACACAGCAACATTTTGAAGCGATTGTTGACGAACCCATTCGATTAGGGCGATGGAATCGTTGCCGAAATTAGCGATGATGACATACATAAAAAAATCCAAATAAACTGCCATGAAGATAGCACATGCATTAGAACAATTTTACATGATATTGACAAGATCAAATATTAAAAAGTCGCCCTCGAACTTTCGCTCAAGAACGACTGGCAAACAGAAGGCTACTTTCCCCCAAAGCTTAATTTTCTCACCGGATAACAGAGTTTGGCAGCATATTCATCAACAAGCTCTTTCAAGCGCCTAAGCTCATCATTCCTAATATCTGCCGGCCATTTAAACGAAGTTAAATCAGCTACCGACTGATCTTGCACACAACTATACAAATATTTTTTATTAACCTCAATTTCGCGAATAAGAGGATTATTGGCATCATTTTGTACCAACGAATAATCATTATACCAACAAGTCAGTAGACAGCAGAGGATATGAGTATCTTGAAGCTCTTGAGACTCACCAGGATCTTTAAATCCTTTTAGTATACTTTCCGCTTTCCCCGCCATAACAGATGCCTTGCCTGCATCGAGCGTGACATAAATCTGACGAAGATTAGCACATACAGTATCCACCATAATTTTTATGCGCTCAGAATAGATGCGCGCCGCTTGTTCTTTATTCGACGACCCATCGGCCCAAGAAAAGCTAAATCGCGATCCCATCCAACTACCAAAGGCTGGCGAAGCACTAGTACGTAAATCAACTGAAGGCATTCGACTGCTCAAAGAAGCGAATGAAACACGAGTGGGTGTTTTAAGTCCGGCAGACACTCCAGACAAGCCTGCAGCATCATCGCGGACTCTTGCCTTTCTTTTTTCTTCATCACTACCACTTGAGTCAGAATTTGATGAGGTCTTTTGGCCACCATCAATCGAAATTGGAGAGGTTGACGACGAAGTTTTTTGTTTAGGTGTGCTCATAGCTTGAGGAACAAATTCAATAAGCAGAACAATTTCACTCAGTTCCGTGTAAAACCGACCTAAGACATTTTTTTTGTTATATATTTTCTGCGCCGCAAAAGTATTTTTTATTTCTTTTAGTAATTGATTATCTGGCTTATTGGCAAGTTTGACAAAGTTTGCTTCTATATCAAGAATATCATAACCCTTACCTTTTGGCGTACTCTTGAACCACCGCAGCAAAGTTAAAACCTCAAGCACATGAGGATTAGCATCTTCTGCAATATCATCATCGCTTGGATAAAAGTTATCGATTGTTTTATAAGCATCGTGCTTAAGCCCCATAATAGTGCCAGAAATAATTTTAGCACGTTCACTCAGTGTTTTTTCTTCAACCTTAGCAACTGAAGAAAAAGAAACCCTGCTATCATCTAGGGCAGATGCAGATGACATGTCATCAAAAGAAGCCGCCTTAGGAGCTTGGCGCTTCACCGGCTTCGGAAAAAATATTAATATTTTTTCTTTCACAGAGCTAAAAAAAGCAAGATTACCATTTAAGCTCGAAGAAACATTAATACCTGAGGGCAAAGAATTAAGCAACCAATCTAAATTCAAATCAAAAAATTCATCAACTCTCTTTGGCAAACGACCATCTACCAAGCCCAATAATGAGGCATGCAATAACTCATATGCTGGCGAATCCTGAGACTCTTGCATCAACGCAATACTAAATATCAAAATTGCATAATAGCGTGGAGAAGGAAGCGATGAATTCTGTGAAATAAAACCGCTGATTTCTTGCATAAGTGTTGAATATTGCTCTGTCATCACCAACTTGGTTTGACGTGTCCATGAACAAAAATCACTCCGCATCACCTGAGTATTTTTAAGAAAAACCGAATATGCCATGAATTGCAAATCATCTATATTTACAGGCAATTCCTTTGGGTTAATTCTTTTTATCGCTTGCGTTGACAGAATATTTTTACTGGATGAACTACCATTCAATTGCTTAGACAATCCACTTGATGATGATCCTTGATTGATTCGCTGTTCTTTTGATTTTCGTGTTGATGCTATTTCTGATAAGTGCTTTTCATATTCTTCAAATGCAGCCTCAGTCTTTTTCAAAAGTTCAACCTGTTGATCAACGTCAGATAAGACATGGCGCATCTCAGCTTCAATGCCCTTGTTTCTCGCTACATCAAAAATATGCTTGATACTTTCAAGATAATTTATATCAGCAGCTGCTTTTTTCTGTCTTTTTAAGTAATCAATAAGTGATAGCGCTTCAATAATGTCATCATCATTGAGATTAATAGCTTTAGCGATGCCCAGCAACTTGACGACTTTCTTGTATTCGGTTGATTCAGTGCCTCCAAGCATATTGCGAACTTCTTGCAATAGCCTATTTTCGTCAATTTCTCGAATCAATAGCCTAACTTCGCCAATTACTCGAATATTTTCATAGGCAAATTTATAAATTTTCGCAAACGCATTTTTAACTGAATGAAATAAAGTAGCATTTTGCTCTTGCTTTTCTGACCCTGCTTGATCGAAATTTGAAGAAGATGCAGATACCAGAATCTGCGGAAGCGAAAAATCAGGCTCAACTGCTTTTAAGAATAAATTTTCATATTTTCTTTTATCGAACTCAGGCATTTCCTGATATTCAGGGATTTTGTCAAAGCCAAATCTAAGTTGTTGCTCAGTAACTAATGCTTCCAGCTCAAGTTGATACTTAATTTTTCTTTCTACTTGTTCTTTTTTTTCTTTTAGCTTGTAAAAAATATTTGTAATGAAAAAATCTTCTTCAAATTCGTTAAATATATTAAATTTATCATCTGACCACCACTTCTCGTAAATCGCAATTCGCGAAACAGCATCAAACACTTTTTTATATGCTTTATTATCAATATCATCATACAATGTTTGGATCGCAGAACGAAGAAGGCTAATAAGCACTTCAGTATTAGCTCCATCTGCCTGAGTTTGAAAATGCGCCAAATGTTGGATCACATTTGTTTTGGACCAGAATTTTTTCTCTTCTTCAACACGGCATTTAAACCTGAAAAGCACTTCTCTCAGCAATATTCGAACAAGCTCATCACGATATCGGGCATCTAAGTAGTTTTTTAATTCTTCTAGGGTCATAAATTACCTCTCATGCCGAGTCTATCAGCTTTTATTTTTATCGCTTCATAGGTATATGTAACAGCAAAAGCTTAATGTAAACTTAGCGAAGGTATAAAAGCGGGACTTTATTTTCACCGCTGCTTTATTAGGCTAAAAAAAAGGCTAAATGATGAAAAAACATTCGTTATATTTTGCTTGGTTGCTCAGTGTAATGGGCACCTTGCTGAGTTTGTTTCTAAGTGAAGTGTTGCATTGGCCAATTTGTGCGTTGTGCTGGTATCAACGCATTTGCTTGTACCCTTTGGTAATTATTTTGGGAATGGCTTGTTTTCGAAGTGATAATAGAATCGCTATTTATACCCTACCCCTAACGATTTTGGGTATATTGTTTGCAGGATATCAATATCTTGAGCAAATGATTCCAGGATTCTCTCCTATCGATGTCTGTGGCGCTGGCCCGAGTTGTAGCCATATTGATTGGATATGGGGCGGGTTTGTAACTTTGCCGTTAATTTCTTTGGGAGGATTTTTCATCTTGACCCTATTGCTAGCTCTGGTATACTCCACCGTTCACTTTGAGTCGAAATGAAAAGTATGTGCCGGGATGGCGGAATTGGTAGACGCGCCTGACTCAAAATCAGGTGATGGTGACATTGTGCCGGTTCGAGTCCGGCTCTCGGTACCACATTACTTCTCTTGACAGATTCATATAAAAAGATGAGATGCGAGTTTTCAACGAAGCAGCTCGCTTTTTAAATGGAGCTGCATAGCCTTGGTAGCCCAGTGGATAGAGCGATCCCCTCCTAAGGGATAGGTCGTAGGTTCGATTCCTACCCAGGGCACCAATAAATTTTAAGATGCTTTCATATCAAGCAAGCTACCCTCTTTAAAATTAATTTCAGATAGCCCACTATTTCCTTTATCACTAGAAACAGAATAAAGAGAAGCACGATCCGATAAAGAGTAACTGCCACTACTTGATACCGTAGATGATCTACTTCTTCTATCAGGCGAAAATGCGTCGCTTACTTTATGCGAATGCTTTTCCAATAAAGCTGCAATTCTATTTGACATTTCAAGCATTATAAAAGAATTAAATTGAGCGCCAGCAATCATGTTAGAGAGCTCTGAACATAATCTTTGTACTTTAGTCAAATCACCTAAATAAGATAATAATTCTGCCCGAACGAGCTTAGATAAGCATCGCGCTTCAATTGAGACACTGGAATTATTATAAACTGCTTTTAATTCTCTACTTCGTAGCGTCCAATGTTTGTCAGAATAAGAAGCATGCTCTACTTGCAATTTTTCAACTTCTTGCACATAAATCAATTCAAGTCGCACCATTAATGATAGCGCACTTTGATGACCACAAGCCCTCGCATCATTGAGTTGTGTTAAAAGGCTATTTCGATATTTTTTAAACTTGCTGAGTATTACCTCATTAGATGGCGTATGATCTATTTCTGTAAATTCGGAGGCTTTTTGCACTGCATTGTCGCTATCTTCATATACAGGCCATTCTATTAATAACAAACCATCCCTGATATTTTTAACACTGAACTTTGTTTCAACTTCTTCCTTGACTCTCTGATAGAGTTGATCAGCGTCTTTTGATAGTTGCCTCTCAGGACTGGACATCATCCACCTCTTATTATTTTTTTTTGATGACAGTACGATCTCTCATTTATACAACGTCAATCTTAAAACGATCTTAAATCAATCCCGTAAAATTGATTTAAATGTTGAAGCACGAAAACGAAATGCGGGCGCGACATCCACGATATTTTGCGGGACCAAAAGACGACGAGACGCATAATAAGCACACCCCATAAGCGCATAATCCGGTCCAATCATCACATTTAAAGGAAAATGTTCGCGATCTTTTTGATACGCGGGGCACGCATAGATTCCTTGGTAAAGTTCGTCTTGATCGCATAATGCAAGATTTTTTAAAACAACACCGCCGGTAAACCAAATACCGCCACTGGGCATAAACATAAGTTGCACGGTGCCGATAAACAAACCAACATACCACGCGAGCATTTTCATGGTTTCAGTATTTTCACCATCGGTCATCGTTCGCCCAATTTCTTCGGGAGTCATGCCACATTGGCCTGTTAAAAAATGATGAATACGTCCTACACCTCGACCTGATAAAATTTTCTCGAAGGTCAACACTTCGTCTTTTAATAAACCACCTTCATTTTTTAAAAAACGCACAAACTCACGATGGCGCACTTCATTTTGTGGATTCGCTTTTGGAGGAAAAGTTAAGCCAATGTGGCCCGCTTCGTTACTGCCCAACCAAAAATCACCATTGGGTAACTGAACACAATCTTTTAACCCAAGGCCTGTTCCCACACCAAATACAACTTTGCGACCGAAGCGTTCAGGTTTACCCTCAACGAGCGTTTTAACATTACCGGGTTGTTGCAAATAAGAAGTAAATGTCGCGCAAGCAACTGGTACGTAATCATGCACAATTTCAATATTACGCCAAGCAT
>JAZKAS010000002.1:0-1568 GCA_040389005.1 Pseudomonadota bacterium | reverse complement strand
GCGCCCTGCCGCTGCGATACAAATCGCATCGGCATTAGCCATGGAATAATTGAGATTCGTCTCAATTTGCGCTACCAATGCATCAAGATCCGCGCAATCAGTTAACGGCACGCGCGTTGTGCTGATGCAATCGAATTCATCTGAATGAAAATCAAAATCAATGACTGCAGCAGCACATTTTGTCGCACCGAGATCCCAAACTACAAAGGTTTTTCGCATCATAATGAATAAAACCTATTCGCCTTTGTTAAAGCGTTCAACACTTTCTACAATTTCTTTTTGCGCCGCAGCTGCATTTTCCCAGCCATCGACTTTCACCCATTTACCCGCTTCCAAATCTTTATAATGCGTAAAGAAATGCTCGATCATCGCTAATAAAGGCTGGCCTAAATCTTCTGGGCTTTGTACGTGATCGTAAATGCTTGTTAATTTTTTCACAGGTACTGCTAATAATTTTGCATCCGGGCCTTTTTCATCAGTAGTACGTAATAAACCGACGGTACGGCAACGAATCACTGAGCCCGGAGTTAATGGATAAGGGCAAACTACCAACACATCCACAGGATCGCCATCGCCTGAAAGAGTTTGTGGAATGTAGCCATAATCACACGGATAAATCATGCTGGTGCCTAAAAATCTATCCACTAGTAATACACCGGTATCTTTGCAAACTTCATATTTCACCGGGTTGCTATTTCTTGGGATTTCAATCACAACATTAAAATCGCGTGGAATATCTTTTCCTGCAGTTAAATTACTGAAACTCATTTTGTGCTCCTTGGTTAATAATTTTATCGTATCTTCTTTTATGCGGTTGACCATGAATACATTTCGGGCAAGAAATATTCGGCAAATATTCAGGGGAACTAAGTGCATCAAGATTCACCGGAAAACCACACACATGACATTGCGCTGCGCCCGTCGGTTCTAATTGCTTATTTAGCGCGATACGTTCATCAAATACAAAACAATCGCCCTCCCAATGTTCGCCGCCACATTCTTCAAAGTATTTTAAAATACCGCCTTCAATTTGATAGACGTTTTTAAATCCGCGTTGTTCCATTAAAATAGAAGCTTTTTCACAACGCACGCCACCGGTACAAAACATGACAACGGTTTTTTCTTTTAGTGCCGGATCAAGATTATCGACCACCTCAGGAAATTCTTGAAAGTTATCGATCTTCGGATCAATGGCATTTTTAAACGTACCGAATTCAACTTCATAATCATTACGCGTATCTAAAAGCACAACGTCTCGACCTTCATCGAGCCATTGTTTAAATTCTTGTGGTTTTACATGGCGCCCAGTTTCTTTCACACGATCAACATCAGAAATGCCCAGCGTAATAATTTCAGGTTTAATGCGCACCCGCATGCGCTTAAAAGGCACTTCTTCTGAAAATGATTCTTTAAATTCGATATCTGCAAAACACGGATCTTTGCGAACATACTTGCCGAAAACATCAATTTGTTCACGCGTTCCAGCAACGGCAATATTAATACCTTCTTTGCTTAAAAGAATGGTGCCCAATAATCGAATGTGATTACACAGCATTAAAAAATGCTCT
>JAZKAS010000001.1:26203-28371 GCA_040389005.1 Pseudomonadota bacterium | reverse complement strand
CACATGTAAATTACAGCTGATCACATTTTGTATTAAGCTGTTCGGGTAAGGCGCTAGAACTTTAGTGCTGTTGGAATTAACATCAAATTGGAGTGGATGTCACAATGGAAAATGTTCACATTGTTGAGAATGATCAAGTAACCGCTAATTTAACTTCATGTGTCGAGCAGTCTGTGGACCAATATCTGAGAATATTAGATAATCCAGAAATTGCTAACTTGTACGAATTAGTACTTGAACAAATCGAAGAGCCTCTATTAAAGCGTGTGCTAAAATACGTACGAAGCAATCAAGTGAGAGCTGCAAAATTACTTGGAATTTCTCGCGGAACGTTACGTAAGAAGATGAAGCGTTACGGTATGCTGTAAAAAATAATTGCCGTTGGCGCATAACCTGCGCCAACGGTATTTTTTAAATATTTCTTAATTCTGCTCACCGATTAATAGCTTTTTGGGAGCTGCTTTGAATTTCTTTCTGCCTTTAATTCATTTTGACTACTCGCGTTTTGTTTGGGCGACGCGCAGCGCATTAGCAGCGATTATTTGCTTGTTTTTCACCTATTTTTTTTCAAACACTGGACTTTGGCTAATCAGTAGTGCAGTCATGACACTGCAATTATACGCTTACGGCGGGCGTTTTTGTGCTAGATCAACCATTTTTATCGGATCCATCATCATTGCAATTTTAGGTGCAACCATAGCCGTATTCTCGGGGACGTTGTGGGCACTGTGGAGCGTCATTGTCAGTCTTATTGGTGTTGCTTTTTATTTTAGTTATCTTGGAACTGATCGTGCTTTGGTAGGTATATGGAGCGCCGTATTAATAATGACTAATGCTTTTTTTCCCATTACATGGTCGCAATGGACAGTGCGTATCACGCCTCTTTTAATTGGCGTGCTTGTTGCGTATGTTATGCTGCTTGTCAAAATTCCAAGAAGAAACAAAGATAAAATTATTCCACAGTTGCAGAGCATCTTAATTTCCTTTCAAAGCTATATGGAATATGTATTTCATCACATACTTTTTGAAAACCGAGCGAGTAAAAATAGAGATAGATATGATGAAGCACGAGAGGCACTTTCCCAATTGCGCTGTCTTTCAGATAGACTTGGCTGTACGTACAGCATCAATCATTCTGCCACAAAAAAGATGCTCGAAAATTTTTACGATTCATATGCACAGATTTTTTATTGGTTGCTCACGCTTGAACATACTAAAAAGCATGTTTTTTTGACAGAGACCAAGTTGACTCTTGAAGAGTTACATATCAGCTTTCAATCTTTGCAAAAAAGTTTTCTTGAAATCTCAGATCAAAATAAAACACTCAAATCTGTGCATTATTTATTAAATAAAATTAAAAATGTGGCGCACATAGAAACGGCACCTCTTATTTATGCTCTAAGTAAATTGGCCGATGAATTAGAGTGCTTTGCGCTATTCCTTACAAGCAGTGCGGTCAAAGAGAGCATTATTTATTTGCAGCAGTCGAGGTTGTAGCATGTTAATGAGCGCATCGATTAATCAAGAATACCTAAAATATGCGATCAAAGGTGGATTAGCCGCTTTATTAGCCTTAGTCAGCGCCTATTTTCTTGATATCCAACAAAGTTATTGGGTCCTGTTTGGTGCGATGACCGTCACAAAGTTACATGTAGGCGCTTCTTTTCATCGAGGTAAACAACGAATTTATGGTACTCTTTTAGGGGTCATCATTAGCGTATTGCTTGCGTTATATTTATTACATTGGCCGCTTGGTATTGCGCTTATCATGCCTATCTGTATTTTTGGCGCTGTTTATTATTTTCCTTATTACTCCGTTTGCGTTGTTTTTATTACTATTTTGTTCGTCTTAACTTTTGGTGTGGCTTCGCATCATCCTATTCACTATGGAGTTGCAAGAATATTGGATACAGCTTTAGGCGTGGCAATTGCCGTGATAATCTCATTATATGTATGGCCCAATCGCATGAGTCAAGTTCTTGAGCGTGAATTTCAGACTTATATTTCACAAGTAACGCAATTATTCACAAAATTTACCCATGCATTTCTGAGTGAAACATTGTTATTAGAAGAAAAAAATACCGATTTAAAGATGCTAGAAAATACGCTGTCAAAACTAAAAGAAGAAATGACACTGATTGAGCACGAGCCTGGAAAAAAAGCCAATT
>JAZKAS010000001.1:21708-26193 GCA_040389005.1 Pseudomonadota bacterium | reverse complement strand
TCTATAAACAGGCGGATAACACTGCATTGAAATTTAATTGTTTATATTCTGCGATTAATACATTGGGCAGTATAGCAACAGAAAATGTCATGATTACTCCGGGCGGGGAATTGTATCAACTTTTGCTCGCTTTTATTAATAAGGCGCAACAGAATTTTTCCATGGTTGCTACCGACGAAATGCATAGAATATTTGATTACTTACAAAATACACCAATCAAAGCAGAGCAAGAGCTCCGTTGGATAATCGGTGCATTTATTCAAACAGTGTGTGATGTTGTGGATGAGATAAAGCACGTAGAGCTTATAACAACGTCCCATGTTTTTCATAATACGCGTGTAGATCATCCGATCCACCGCGATGTTCACCATTGATAAAAATTTGTGGTACAGTTCTGCGTCCACCGCTGCGTTCAATCATTTCATCACGTTTTTCAAGGTTTTCATCAATCTTGATTTCTTGATAAGCTAGGCCTTCTCTTTCAATTAATTTTTTTGCAGTGACACAATACGGGCAACCAGAAGATTTGGTATAAATAATCACTTCAGTCATCGTTATTTTCCTTTTATCAGAGGTAAATTTTCTTTTTCCCAACTCGCGATACCGCCACTCAATGTATAAGTAGAGGCATATCCTTTCGCACGTAAAGTGCTAACGACTTTACTGCTGGTTTGGCCTGTCGCACAGACGAACAAACAGTTGGTTTGCGGTGTAATTTTTAAGATGGCTTTTGGGTCATCGGTTAATTTTAAATCAACGCGCTTTGCGCCGACGATATGGCCTTGTGCGAAAGCAGTCGCATCGCGTAAATCAAAGACGATAGCAGATTGTCGATTGATGAGTTCAACGGCATTTTGAGGTTGCACGCCCCAAAGATTGGCTTTGCGATCGTTGATTTGAGCGATGATAACCCAAATAAAAGCAGCAATAAATAATAAGGAATATTCCCAGTGAGCGATGAAGAAATCGAGATATTGGTTCATAGGTAACGACGCTTATTTTGGAGATTGGGCGTATTGTACCGATTAATCACATGAGATGCGACAGAGATTTTTCGGGCAAATCAGGAGCGATTAAAAAATCGCTCCGGGAATCACTTATTTACCGTTGCTTCCAGGCGTAGGGGCCTTGTAAGCACTCGTTGCGGTCGCTTCTGGTTTAGCCGGCATAAAGCTGAAAGCGTAAGCGGCGAGACGTGTCGTTATACTGGCTTGTGTAGCAGTAGGCGCGACAGCAGGCTGTTGTTATGCCACTTCTTCATCCAAAAGCTGTTGATCCAATATTCCACCAGATTTTTTTTTGTTAGAAAGCATACTAAAGCTCCTTATTTTTTATTATTTATAGAGTACTCCATTATAGCATAATAAAGATGATTGTGCTTGTGTCTAAAATTGGGTAAGATTTGCCCTTATACTTTTAATGGCTTTTAATACTTATGACAATGGTAACTGCAACTACGCGTGACATTAACGCGATTGAAAATTTACGTAACATCGCGATCATCGCTCACGTCGATCATGGCAAAACAACCTTAGTGGATTGTCTATTGAGACAATCAGGTACGTTGACAACGCGCCAAGATACGGGTCGCGCGATGGATTCTAACGTGCTTGAACAAGAACGCGGCATTACCATTTTGGCAAAAAACACGGGGCTCATTTGGAATGGCTATCGTATTAATATTGTCGATACGCCAGGACATGCGGACTTCGGTGGCGAAGTAGAGCGCGTACTTTCCATGGTGGATTCTGTTTTATTGTTAGTAGATGCTGTCGATGGCCCGATGCCACAAACACGTTTTGTAACGCAAAAAGCCTTCCAACAAGGTCTTTGCCCGATTGTTGTCATCAATAAAATTGACCGTGAAGGTGCACGTCCAGATTGGGTGATGGATCAAATGTTTGATCTATTCGATCGTCTAGGTGCAACCGATGAACAACTAGATTTCCCTGTAGTTTATACCTCAGCGATTGGCGGATACGCAAAAAAGAATCTTTCTGATCCCGCTGAAAACATGAATCCGCTTTTTGAGGCGATCGTAGAACATGTGCGTCATCCACAAGTATCGGCAGAGGGTCCTTTCCAAATGCAGATTTCTTCTTTAGATTACTCAAGTTATGTGGGAACCATTGGGATTGGTCGCGTCACTCGCGGTCGAATTTCACGTAATACACAAATTACAGCGATTGATACTGAAGGCGTCAAACGTAATGGCCGTATTTTGCAAATATTCCATCATATTGGTTTGTCTCGCGTAGAAGCCGATAATGCTCAAGCCGGTGATATTATTGCTATCACTGGGGTTGAAGGCATTCATATTTCAGATACGTTATGTGATCCGCAAAATGTCGAAGCGTTACCACCTTTAACCGTGGATGAGCCGACAGTGACGATGACCTTCCAAGTAAATTCATCGCCGTTTGCAGGCAAAGAAGGTAAATTCTTAACGAGCCGACAAATTGGCGAACGTTTAGAGCGCGAGTTATTACACAACGTTGCTTTACGCGTTACGCAAATGAACGAAGCAGATAAATTTAAAGTTTCAGGACGTGGTGAATTACATTTGTCTATTTTAATTGAAACCATGCGTCGTGAAGGTTTTGAACTTGCCGTGTCACGCCCAGAAGTGATTTTGAAAGAAGTCGATGGTGAAATGCAAGAACCGTACGAACAAGTGATGATTGACGTCGAAGATGAACATCAAGGCTCGATTATGGAGCAGTTGGGTTCACGTCGCGGCGAATTGAAAAATATGATCTCTGACGGTAAAGGCCGCATACGATTAGATTATGTCGTGCCGACACGCGGACTCATTGGCTTTCGCACTGAGTTTATGACGCTGACATCAGGCTCTGGAATCATGCATCATGTATTTGATCATTATGGTCCTTACAACAAACAAAATATTGGTTCGCGATTAAATGGCGTCTTGATTTCTAATCAAGCCGGTAAAGCCGCAGCTTATGCGTTGTGGGGAACTCAAGAACGTGGCAAGCTGATTATTGGACCACAAACAGAAGTGTATGAAGGTATGATTGTTGGTAAACATTCGCGTGATAATGATCTGATTGTTAACGTGTGTAAGGAAAAACAATTAACAAACATGCGTGCTTCTGGTTCGGATGAACATATCGTTTTAGTACCTTACATTAAATTGTCATTGGAACAAGCGTTGGAGTTTATTGAAGACGATGAACTCGTTGAAATCACCCCGAGTAATATTCGTATTCGTAAAAAATTCTTGAAAGAACACGAACGTAAACGCGGCGGTAAATAATTATCTGGGCGGGTCATGTACCCGCCTTTTTTTTAAGGAGAGAAAGATGCCTTATATTTTGGTGCTTTATTACAGCCGTTATGGCGCCACTGCTTCGATGGCAAATATTATCGCCAGAGGCGTTGAATCCGTTGCAGGCATGAGCGCAAAAATTCGTACTGTTCCGGCTGTCTCCGCAACAACTGAAGCAACAGAAGCGAATATTCCTGAAAATGGAGCGATTTACGCGACGCTTGATGACTTAAAAAATTGTGCGGGTCTTGCGTTAGGTAGCCCAACACGTTTTGGCAACATGGCCGCAGCGATGAAATATTTTATTGATAGTACATCGAGCTTGTGGTTATCCGGCGATTTAATTGATAAACCCGCAGGCGTTTTTAGTTCCACTTCTTCATTACATGGCGGACAAGAAGCCACGCTTCTCACTATGATGCTGCCTTTGTTGCATCACGGTATGATGATCATTGGCACACCTTATTCTGAAGCAGCATTATTAACGACGCAAACAGGCGGAACGCCTTATGGCCCGACGCATGTCGCCGGTAGCGAAAGTAAAAATCCTATTAGCAAAGAAGAAGAAAAACTATGTTTTGCGTTGGGAAAGCGTTTGGCAACTCTTGCGTTGCGATGATTTAAGAAAACTATTGGCGGAGAAAGAGTCCGCCTTATCGAAGTTTGCCCTCATTTGCTTAAGTTCATATTTGGGGTTGCCACGTAATGCCCTGAAAAAGTTCCCTGAGATGATTCTCTGAACTTCTTCATAAGCTTTTATAGCATTTCTATCCCAATAATCAGTTTATTTAGGGGCGCAGCCGACATGTGAAAAATTGGTACTTGTTTTTTTATCAGCCTTACTTTTTTCAAAAGAAGAAAAAAATCCCGCGAAAAAGCCAGTGCTTAAAGCAACAGCGCCGAAAGTCATGACATTTTTATGCGAAAATCGAGGTGTGACTATATGCGCAGACAATATAATAAGGTAAACGCTTATTAAAGGAAGCATATTGTTATATATCGATAGACTAGTTCTGGCAAGTATATTCATAACTTCATTTATTTTATCCACTCTTTGGGTGCAATCGAGAAAAAATGGATTGAACTTAGTCCGTTCTCTATTTTCAATGGTGATCATCAGTGCTTGATTATAATCAAAATTTTCCGTAAACACTCTAAGAAAACCTATAATATTCATTTGACTCATGCCCAATTTC
>JAZKAS010000001.1:18464-21664 GCA_040389005.1 Pseudomonadota bacterium | reverse complement strand
GGTGGCAGTGCAGTATGCACGGAATGAATTATCTCTGTGCTAATTAAATCGGAATGTTTGCAAATATAATCAATAAGAAGATCGGCATTATATTGTTTATATGCCTGATGAAGACTACCTTCACTGTATAATTGTTTTAAAATCACATTTTTGTTTTCGGATTGTAGTAACGAAAAATCTCCTGTTTTAATGCACTGGGTAACATTACTCTTAAAAGATTCCATCTGCGGCGGTGGTAATGTGCAAAAAAAATCACACCATTTTCCATCAGTCAGTATTGATTTATAGCGTATTTTGCCTGTTTTTGTAAGTTGAAAACAGGCTTCATTTTTGTTGAGTGATTTGCCAAGATCACGAGTTAAGGATGATATAAGTTCAGCCTCTTTAATCTCCGGATTGATACGATCATATTCCTCTTCACTTAGTGGTTTCCAAATAGCGAAACCATTTTTACTCGCATATCTTATCTTGTAATTAACTGTTTCTAGCCAAGGATCGAGGCCTAAATTGATAAAACAATAATATAACTCAAGTTGATTGTGCAGAAAAAACCATGCTAGCACTTTACATTTAGCATGCCATATAGAGCAATAAAAATTACTTTCTTTGTTAAAAGCAAAAACAATGGATTGAAGATAAGGGTATTGTCGTTGAAGATAATAAAGAATTTCAATTTTTTTTTGTTGCTTCTCAGAGACACTTATATCGTTAACAGTGTTAGTGATTTTTTCGAGAAAAATTTTATATTGTTTTGCAATATCAATTTTTCCCCAATGTGCATCTAGCATGTTTTTAATATTTTCTAATGATGGTATATCAAAATTTTCTTGAAATTCTTCGGCCAACTTATCTCTTGACGATGCTTGAGTTCCTGAATATTGAAACGGCATTTTTTTCTTGCTTAGTTTATCGTTGCCAGAGTATGGCTTTGCTTTTTTGTTTGTAACAACTGGCGCAGTTAATACGTTAACAGAAGGTTGAACAAGTGGAAGCTTTGGGGTATTTTTTTCAGTATGAGAAATGTCTTCCAGAAATTTTACGAATCTTTTTTTTGTTATGTTATACTCTTTAATTTTTTCTTCTGTTAATCCATCAGTACATTTGTATTGAATTTCTAATATTTTTTTTATGTTTTCTATTTTTTCATCATTGCTGCTGGAGTGAGGCAATTCGGATAGCTCGGATAGCATCTTAATAAGTTTATCATTTTGCTTGCTCAAAAAAATTGCTTTTTGCTCAAACAGTTCTCTTAAAAATTTAAGATGAGGCTGAAACGCTTTATGAAGTTCAATACGATCTTTTTGATCAAGGGGATAGGAACCATCGATATTATAAGCTGTAGTAAAGCGTAAAACTCCTTTAGCATCAAAATATAAACGAAAAGACCAAGAATCATATTTAATCGTATAATGTAGCGTTGATAACACTCTGCCTTCAAATATGTCTTCATTTTTAGACCGCCGAAAAGGGCACGTAATATGAACTTCTGTTGCTCTATCAAAGTGCTGATTTTTCCAATTAAACGCAAGGTTTTCTAAAAATGCGGGCACAATATAGTAACAGTCCATCGCGCCCAAGAAGCCACGCTTTATTGTAAAACTTTTACTAAAGTCTTTTGGCCATTTTTCTTCTTCTGGAAAATCTAAATGGAGATCATCATGCAAAGATAAGACGCCAAACATTCCACTTTCTATTGCATCGATCATAAACTTTTCCGCTTTTTAATTTTAACGATATAGTAGCAAAAATTTTATTATGTAGTGCTTAAAATGAAGCTTGTTTTTATTTGAATTCTCACCCATGATTATTGTACAGTAATCATGAAGGGAGTGTTTTGGGTAAGCCATGATTCGTTCCTAAAAACGATTAACTGTGGTTTCTTTTGAAAAAATTGAGTGATGACAATACCAATTACGATAAGCAGCAATGAGCTAAAAATTTAATAATTTCGGGCGTGACAGAATTTATAAAACTCATTTGTCCTCCCATTAAAACGTGGCGGAGAAAGAGGGATTCGAACCCTCGATACGCTTTCACGTATACACCCTTTCCAGGGGTGCGCCTTAAACCACTCGGCCATCTCTCCGGGGAGGGGCAATCTACCCTAAATCGACGCAACTATCAATGCTAGATGTTGCCATCAATATCAGATAAAGTGTGACAACACATAAAAACAAGCGAGTAAACATTGAAGTTAGCTATTTTATCTCAACGCGAATCCATTTATTCCACTAAACGATTGAAAGAAGCTGCGCTTGCGCGTGGTCATAATGTTTCTATTATTGATTATCAAAAATGTTACATGAACATTACCTCTAGCAACCCTTCAATTTATTATCAAGGCCAGGAAGCGAGTCATTTTGACGCGATTATCCCGCGAATTGGCGCAAAGCGGACGTTTTATGGCGCGGCGATTGTACGTCAGTTTGAAACGATGGGGGTTTATTCAATTAATTCTTCGCTCGCCATTACTCGTTCGCGTGACAAATTGCGCGCGCAACAATTGTTGGCCATGAAAGGCGTAGATATGCCGATCACCGGATTTGCACCGTCTGCGGATCATATCCACGATTTGATTGATGTAGTAGGCGGCACGCCGCTGATTATTAAATTATTAGAGGGTACTCAGGGTATTGGTGTGGTACTCGCGGAAACGCCGAAAGCAGCGGAGAGTGTGGTGCAAACGCTTGCCGGATTGAATGCGAATATTATTATTCAAGAATTTATCAAAGAATCGAAAGGTGAAGATATTCGTTGTTTTGTCGTTGGTGAAAAAGTCGTAGCGGCGATGAAGCGTCAAGCAGAGCCCGGCGAGTTTCGTGCGAATATTCATCGCGGTGGTGCAGCGAAAGCGATTAAAATTACGGCTGAAGAGCGTGACATTGCAATAAAAGCCGCCAAAATTATGGGATTAAAAATGGCAGGTGTGGATATTTTGCGATCGAATCGTGGGCCATTGGTATTAGAAGTTAATTCTTCACCGGGGCTTGAAGGTATTGAAGCGGCGACAGGCAAAGATATTGCCTCGATGATTGTGCGTTATATTGAAAAGAAAGCAAAACCAATTGGCCCTAATAGTCGTTATCAGGGCTGATAATTACACGGATAGGGGATGTATGAAAATTTTTGATCAAGAAGTTAAACCGGGTGAGCATGCGGTCATTCATTTGCCGGTGCCCAAACTTTATAATTTTACACCC
>JAZKAS010000001.1:13174-18454 GCA_040389005.1 Pseudomonadota bacterium | reverse complement strand
CTGCGATTCATGGCGATGAAGTGAATGGCGTTGAAATTATTCATCGTTTGTTAAAAGCGTCAGGCTCCGGCACGCATGCTTTAGCAGGAACGGTCATTGCGGTACCTGTCGTGAATATTTATGGATTTTTATTTCAAGATCGCTATTTACCGGATCGACGTGATTTGAATCGCTCATTTCCCGGGTCTGAAAAAGGATCTCTTGCGAGTCGATTTGCACGTGTATTAACGCAAACTATTTTTTCTAAAGCCACGCATGTGATTGATTTGCATACGGGATCATTGAAGCGTACGAACTATCCACAAATTCGTATTGATGTGGATGATCAAGAATTATTGAAATTAGCTGAAGCATTTGGTGCACCGGTTATTGTGCCTGCGCCACAACGTGTAGGTTCTTTTAGAGAATATGCAAAACAACACAATATCCCTTATTTACTTTATGAAGCAGGTGAAGCTTCGCGCTTTGATGAAGATTGTATTCACATAGGTGTTGCCGGCATTATTGGTGTGATGCAACATCTAAAAATGTTACCGCATATTAGTATGATGCAACATCTAAAAAAATTACCTGCGATCATTCATGCGTTTATGGAGAGAAAAGCATCTCTGATAGCCAATTCCAGTTATTGGGTGCGCTCTCAATACGGTGGTATTTTTCTTGCAAAAAAAACTTTGGGCGATCATGTTGAAAAAGGCGATGTATTGGCCATTATCATTCATCCCGCGGATGCAGAAGATTATAAAATTATTTCGCCTATTGCAGGCATCATTATTGGACGCAGCGATTCACCTTTAATTCATGAAGGCGCAGGCATATTTCATATTGCTTGTTTCGATAAAAATCATGCGGTACCGGTAAAAACAGAATGGCTGCAAGAATTAAAAGATACCGACAAAGAAGAGGATAAATCTCTTGAAACCCAGCTTGAATAAAATATTAGTCGGCCGAAGTGAATGGTGTGGTTTGCCGGAGCTCAATATTCCGTTGATCAAAGCGAAAATTGATACGGGCGCAAAAACTTCGGCTATTCATGCGTTTGATATTTGTTCTAAAGTCATTGATCATAAACCGTATGCGAGTTTTAAAGTGCATCCCTTGCAAGGAGATACGCACATCACCATCACTTGCGAAGCGCCCATTATCGATGAACGTTATATCATGAGTTCCAATGGCCACAAAGAACATCGCTATATCATTATGACTTCGCTTAAATTAGGCAAACATGTTTATCAGATAGAACTATCTTTATCGAACCGCGATCCACTCACGTTTCGTTTATTATTGGGAAGAGAAGCATTAAATAAACGCATGATTGTTGATCCCAGTGTAACATGCCAACAAGGTAAATATAAACGCGCCATTGTTTTGCAGCATTATATGAACCTTAAGGCGTAAGCCGCGTGTACTGAATGCCTAAGTGAATGGGTATAGCACCCGACTGTTTCCGAAATAAAAATTCTCTACAGAGTTGTTAAATCAAAAAATAGGGCTATAGTGAAAGAAATTAAAAAATAGATGAACGGTGGTCTATGTGGTCTGAATGCTTCGATTTATATGGTAAAAAAACCTTGTCAAAGGCTGATATTTTGCCCGAGCTTTCTAGATTCCCTAACGTAACGGTGACCTACAAGAAAAAACAACTGCTAGGAGCAGGTATGTTTGGGAAGACATACAAAGGGATTATTTCAGAAACTGGCCAAGAAATCGCTGTCAAAAAAAATAGCTATAAACATGCTGCACAAGAAGATTTTACAAAGCATACAGAGGAAATGCGTATTATGGCAGCGATTGATCACCCTAACATTGTTAAGATGTATGCTGCTTTTGTGCAAAAAAAGCGTTTTTATATAGCGATGGAACTCATGGATGAAAATCTCCAGACTTTTTTAAAGCGCAGTGAACAGCTGCTACCGCTGCAAACTTGCCTTCAAATTGCACTGGATATTGCAACTGCAGTGTGTTATTTGCATGATCAAGATATTACTCATGGAGATCTTGGCATTCACAATGCTGTGCTAAATTCACGAGGTCAGGCCAAACTGATAGATTTTGGCAAATCTCATCGATTTACTTCTAATGAATCGGAAAATGAGAGCAGTGATTTTTTTAATACTAAGCCTGAAGATGTGAGGGACTTAGCGACGAGGTTTGATTTGCCTTTAATGAGTTACATGGAAGATTGCGTTGATAAAACTCTGTGGCATAATACTGCCACACTTATTTATAACCTCGAGCCTAAAAAGCGACCCACCGCTGCAGATACAGTAAGCATATTAAAAGGTATTATGAATAAAGTGCCTTTTGATTTTTTCATCGATATTTCATGTGATTCAACCACAAACATCTCGGTATTGAATGCAGTGAAGAGATAGTGATTTACATCTTATGTAGGCGCGTAGCTTTCTTTAATTTCTCAAGATCTGCATCCGGCGAAAATTCCAATTGATGGCGTAGTTTACATGTTTTTCCGGTCAGTTCTGCTTGCGAAGGAAAAAATGTCGTAGGTTGGTTTAACAAGCCATCATTTTTTTTATCTAGTACATTTTTTACATTAGCGTGAAAAATTTTCCAATCATAAAGAAAATCAACATAAAACTCACGTGGGTCAATCTGTCGTATCGCATTAAAATTAATAATAAACGTTGCGATAAAAGCACCAAAGTACAAATAATTTTTTCCTTTATTTATGCTTTGATGAACGAGGCTAATAACAATTAGCGCGGCCAAACTGGCGACAATGAAAAAGCACGTATTCAATAAAATATTTTTCTTAGTAAAGGCATGTGTTTTTATCATGGTTATTTCATTTGCAAGTATGAATCCCGAATAAAAAGCAATAGAACCATACATGACGGCATAAGCCAGTGCGGAGATGTATCGAAAAATATTCAAACCGCCCGTATCACTCGTTGGCATAAGTGTGAGTATATTAAGTAATCCAACGCAGCAATATAACCATGCAATATTGAACATAGCAAATAGAGCTAAAGTTGAGGAAGCTAAAAATTTTTTATAATCAACCTGAGGAGTTATTAAAGGGCTATGAACAGAAATCGTTGAATCATTCGTGTTGTGTATAGTTGATAAAGCGAGGATGTCAATCAAACCGTGTAAATCATTTTCTTCTAAAGCACAATAGATTGCGCTCATTATAGCAGAGTATTTTTCAGCGTCTAATGAGAGTAAAAAACTAATGATGTCGCCAATGAATTGGTTGATTTCTTTTTTATTTTGTGCGCGTGTTTCATTTTCAACAATAAAAATTCGTTTTATTTCTTCAACCATATTCAGCATAAAGAATGAGCCCGCTAGTAAATTAACGATAGATTCAGCAACGGCAAAATAAATAGCTTTCGATTTATTGTTTAAAAATTGTGTGTAGATTAACCCTGCCGGTCCAATGACGGCCAATCCATTAATAAAAATCAAAACAGGGAATATTTTTATTAAAAAATTAAAATGCCGCGGAAGAATTTTTTTTCTCTTTAAAATATATTGTGCTTGTTCAACCATGCCTTTTGCGGCATAAATATCAATAGCGGACACCGCGCAGATACTTGATAAGCTGACAATCGTCTTGAAAGCATATTTCGCATAAAAACCAAGACCTAGCCATCGAGTTAGAATGTCGCACGATTGAAAAGAGAGTGACCAATAAAGCGCGCTGTCGGTAGTGGATGAAAGCAAGCCTACGAAAAGGCTGATTTGGTTGGTTTGATTAATCTCGTTAAAAATATTTTTTAAAAACAACAATAAATGTTGTTCATCTTCTGAAAGAATTATAGATGATGGAGATTTGCGTTGCTTAAAAATAGTTTTTTCCATGATGGCGGCTAACTTTGAATGTTATCAGACAATGATATTTATGTAAATTTTTTATGTTGTTTAATTTTAGCACTTTATTTTTTTATCTGAAAATTTTGTCTTTCGCTTGTGCTTTTAAGAAAACATATTTATAATCGCCCGCGTCTTACCTGCAGCAAAAATTCCTTTGAATTTGCGTATCAATAATAAAAACAGATAAAAAATCTTTAAATAAGGATTAAGTATGGATTTTTCTATCACTCCTGAACAAGAGCGTTTAAGAAAAGAAGTGATTCAATTTGCGCATCAATCATTAAGTTGCGATATGATTAAACATGATCGAGAAGCAATTTTTAATCGCGATGCTTGGCAGAAGTGTGGTGAGTTTGGTGTTCAAGGTTGGTTGATCCCGACGAATTATGGCGGAAAAGGGTTCGATATTTTAACTGCGATTTATGGCATGCAGGCTTTAGGTTATAGTTGTAAAGATAATGGTTTTCTCTTTGGAATGAATGCACATATTTGGGCGTGTGAAATGCCTTTGTTGGCGTTTGGGAGTGATGCGCAAAAAGAAAAATATTTGCCTTTGCTTGCATCAGGCCAATGGATAGCATCTCATTCTGCAACAGAACCACAAGCCGGTTCTGATATTTTTAATTTGAAAACAACAGCGCAAAAAAAAGATGACAAATATATTCTGAATGGCGCAAAGCATTATGTAACGAATGGTGCCGTAGCGGATCTTTTTATTGTTTTCGCATCGGTCGATTTGGCCTTAGGTGAAAAAGGATTAACTGTTTTTTTGATTGAAAAAAACACGCCAGGGTTAGTAGTCACGCCGGTTATTTCAACCATGGGTGATCGCACCGCGCAAGTGACGCGTTTAAAATTAGAAAATTGTGAAGTACCAGTGAGTCATCGTTTAGGTGCAGAAGGTGCAGGCATGACGATATTTAGTCACAGCATGGAGTGGGAGCGTGGTTTTATTTTGGGTACAGCTGTTGGAACCATGGAAAGAATTTTAGAAAAATCCATGGAATACGCAAGAAAGCATAAACAATTTGGTCAATCTATTTCGAAGTTTCAACTTGTTTCTACAAAACTTGTTGACATGAAGATTTCGAAATGAAACCAAACTCTGTTCACGTTATGGCGTGGATGAAAAAGCAACGCAAAATTGCTTTCTTAGAAGCAGCGATGACTAATTTATTTATTAGTGAAGCTTGGGTTGAACTCTGCATAAAAGCGATGGAAGTTCATGGAGGCAATGGCTATATGACGGAATTAGAAATTGAACGTGAATTACGAGATGCGATGGGAAGTAAATTCTATTCAGGCACTTCAGAAATTCAACGTACCGTTATTGCAAAATTTATGGGTGTTTAGAGGCTGTTTAAAACAAGCTAATTTAATTTGAGGGAAAATGACTTACTTATTACATTAGGTGATATTGTGGATGGTTGGAGTGAAACT
>JAZKAS010000001.1:4906-13164 GCA_040389005.1 Pseudomonadota bacterium | reverse complement strand
AAAGAGGAATTAGTATCTATAAAATAATATCAAACTATTTAATTCTTCAATTATTTAAAACTCTAATAAAAATCAAACATTTTGAAATGAATCATAGTAATTTAGTAAAAAAATTGAATCAAATGCCAATAATTCTAATAATGTTGCCGTCCGAGATAATCAAAAACAAATCACCTATCAACACTTAGCACAATTAAGTGATCAATTTGCCTATGCATTGATTCATTTAGGTATTCAGCGAGGTGACAGGGTTGGGATTTATCTGGATAAATCAATTGAAGCCGTCGTGAGTATTTTTGGCATTTTAAAAGCAGGCGCTGCTTATGTGCCTTTAGATACGGGAGCGCCCGTACAACGTATCGCCATGATTGCGAATAATGCAGAAGTTAAGACACTGGTTGTCACTCAACAAACCCTTGCCATGTTAGAGAATGAATTAAATAATCTTACAAGCATTGATAGTGTCATTTTAACAGATACAGACGATGATTCTACATCATGTGCGAAGAAAAAATTTCTTTGGGCTGACGTTTTACAATGCGCTTCTGTGCCGTTGCCAATGATCATTGAACATGATCTTGCATATATTTTATATACGTCAGGTTCTACTGGAGTGCCCAAAGGCGTGATGATTAATCATCGTGCATCACTGACGTTTGTTGAGTGGGCTTATCATACGTTTTCGTTACAACCCACCGATGTTGTTTCTAGTCACGCACCTTTTCATTTTGATTTGTCGATTTTTGATATTTTTGCAACAATTAAAGCGGGCGCGACCATTGTTTTACTATCAAGAGAAGCGTCTTTGTTTCCCATTCATTTAGCGAAACTAATTGCTGATGAAAAAATTACGGTTTGGTATTCTGTTCCGTCTATATTAACTAAATTAGTCTTGTATGGAAAATTGGAAAAATTTGATTTTTCTCATTTGCGGCATGTTTTATTTGCGGGAGAAATTTTTCCCGTTAAGTATTTGCAACAGTTGATTCAACTTATTCCACAGCCACATTATTCTAATCTTTATGGGCCGACAGAAACGAACGTTTGTACTTATTATCGTGTGCGACCTGATGAATTAGATCAAATTAATTCTTTGCCTATTGGTAAAGCGTGTACGAATAGCGATGTCGTTTTGTTAGACGAAAATGATTGTCGTGTGAAACAAGGCGAAGAAGGCGAATTGTGTGTTCGTGGCCCAGGTTTAATGACGGCTTATTGGGGCTTGCCTGAAAAAACATCGCAGGTCAAAACGCTTGTCACGCTTTATTCTACATTAGGGCCTGAATTTATTTATCGCACTGGAGATTTCGTTAAAGAAAATAAAAATGGCGATTATTTATATATCGGTCGTCGTGACAATATGGTGAAAAGCCGTGGTTACCGAATTGAGCTCACTGAAATTGAAATCGTGTTACATCGTCATCCCAATGTTGAAATGGCAGCAATTATTGCTGTCCCCGATGAAGAACATAGCAATATTCTTAAAGCCATTATTGTCTTGCATGATAAAACAGTAGAAAGCTCGCAGGTCGAACGTGAGTTTAAATCGTTTTGTGCTAATCACTTGCCGCGATACATGATCCCGCAAATTTTTGAATTGCGCGAATCATTACCGCAAACTTCAACAGGAAAAATTGACATTAATCAACTAAAACAGGAAACATTATGACCGCCATGACAGACGCAGAGTTAGAAACGCTATTAACCGAATATATTACCAAAGAATTTTTGTATGACAAACCGCAGGTTGTTTTGACAAATGATTTAAATATTATTGAACAGCGTTTAGTAGATTCCATGGATATTTTTCGTTTAATTCAATTTATTGAAAAAGAAACGGGCATTATTTGGGAACCAGAAGAAATGGTGCAAACCAATTTTAAAACCATTAATGCGATTAAAACATTAGCATTAAAAAAACTGGCTGAATAGAAAGATTTTAAAGGAAAACCAAACAATGTCGTCTTCTTATCTTAATGATCCCATCGCTATTATTGGTATGGCGTGTCGTTTTCCTGGCAATGCCAATACACCCGAAGCGTTTTGGCAATTATTACAAGAAGGCGTTGATGCGGTTATTGATATTCCAACAACACGCAAAGATTGGGATTTAAAAAGAGATTATGATCCGACACCTACGCCTGGAAAGTTTTATGTTTCGACAGGCGCATTTTTACAAGAAGATGTTATCGAACAGTTTGATACAGAATTTTTTGGTATCGCAGCGCGAGAAGCGGAGCATTTAGATCCGCAACAACGGTTGTTGTTACAAGTGAGTTGGGAAGCGTTAGAGAATGCAGGCATTGCGCCGAGTGAATTAGAAAATACTAAAACCGGCGTGTTTGTGGGGATACATTGGGATGATTATTCGTCAGAACGTTTTTATAGTGTCAAGCCAACCGATATTAATGCGTATGCAACATTAAGTAATTTACGATCTTTGGCGGCTGGCCGTATTTCATATTTCTTAAATTTGCAGGGACCCTCCATGCAAATTGATGCTGCGTGCTCATCAGGTTTAGTCGGCGTGCAGTTAGCGTGTCAATCTTTGCGTATGGGAGAATCGAATGTCGCTATTGCGGGAGGCGTGAGTCTTTTACTTTCGCCAGGATTGACCATTGGTTTTTGTCAAATGAATGTGTTAGCAAAAGATGGTCGTTGTAAAACATTTTCTGCCTCTGCCGATGGCTTTTCACAAGGAGAAGGATGCGGTGTTGTTGTTTTAAAACGTCTTTCAGATGCGATGAAAGAAGGTGATAATATTCTTGGCATCATACCCGGTGCGTCAGTGAATCATGATGGTCGCAGTTTAACATTAACCACGCCTTCAACCGCTGCACAACAAACGATGTTAACGGAAGCGATTCAAAACGCTGGCATCAAACCTGCTGATATGCAATATATTGAAACTCACGGCACGGGCACATCGCTCGGTGATTTAATTGAGATGAAAGCGCTTGGAAATGCATTAGGCGAAGAACGTACGTCGCCGCTTTATCTTGGATCGGTTAAAACGAATATTGGTCATTTAGGTGCGGCAGCAGGTATTGCAGGATTAATGAAAATTGTTTTATCTATGCAACATAATTTAATTCCTCCGAATTTACATTTTGACGTGCCTAATCCGCGTCTTCCTTGGAAACAGACGCCCTTTGTCGTACCCACAGAAATCACTCCTTGGCCAGAAGGAAAGAAAAAATTAGCCGGCGTGAGTGCTTTTGGTATGAGCGGTACGAATGTACATGTGATCGTTGAACATTCTGACGAACTCTTAGCGTATCAAGCGCGTGCGGTTAATGCGAATGAAAGACCCGATTATTTTTTATTTACGCTATCTGCAAAAAATGAAACATCATTGCGTTTAATGGTACAAAGCTATAAACATTTTTTACAATCTAATACAGAAGCATCGTTAGCCAATATTTGCTATACCGCGACCTGTGGACGTGATCATTTTGCGTATCGTTTTTCTGTCAGTGTTAATTCATTAAAAATGTTGGAAGAACAATTGGATTGTTTTTTAACTCAGGCGGAAACAAGCCGTTATTATTATGGCGACGGCGCAAAACCACCCGCAAAAATTGCCTTTCTGTTTACAGGGCAAGGTTCGCAGTATCTCTTTATGGGAAAAAAATTGTATGAAACACAACCCGTATTTCGTCAAGCATTACAACAGTGTGATGAATTATTAAAACCACATTTACAGTTATCTTTACTATCGATTATTTACCCTGATTCTGCAAAAGATCAACGTATTCATCAAACGCAATATACGCAACCTGCGCTTTTTGCCTTTGAATATGCGCTGGCACAACTTTGGTTGTCGTGGGGCATCAAACCTGACGTCGTGATGGGACATAGCGTCGGTGAATATGTTGCCGCTTGTATTGCGGGTGTTTTTAGTTTGCAAGATGCGCTACGTTTAATTGCAGCGCGCGGACGTTTAATTCATGAATTAGCGAGTGATGTTGTTGGCGGCATGGCGAGTATTGTGGCTGAATTATCCTTGGTTGAAGAAGCGATTAAACCGTATCAGACCAGTGTATCCATTGCTGCCATCAATGGACCACGCAGCATTGTGATTGCTGGAGAAGCACAAGCGGTGACGAGCATTGTGACAACGCTCAATCAACAAGGTGTCAAAGCGTTAGCTCTCACAGTATCGCATGCGTTTCATTCGCAATTACTTGATCCTGTGTTGGATGCTTTCCAACAAGTTGCTAATGAAATTCACTATCAAGCGCCACAGATAACGATGGTGTCGAATAAAACAGGGCAGCGTCTCGGCGATCAGGAATGTAACGCAGATTACTGGGTGCGTCATATGCGCGAACCGGTGAGATTTTTAGACGGCATGCAAACTTTGCAAACTATGGGCGTGAAAAATTTTCTAGAAATTGGACCGAGTGCCGTTTTATTAGGCATGGGAGCGCAATGTGTTGCTGACACAGAACAACCGTTTAAATGGTTGGCAAGTATGCGCCCGGGACAAGAATGGTCCGTATTATTTTCTAGCTTAGGCGAATTTTATAGCCAAGGTAGAACGATTCATTGGAAAAATATTTATCCCTCAACGTTATATCAAAAAATAATATTACCTAATTATGCGTTTGCGCAGCAATTTTTATGGGTAGACTTAAAAAAACAAGTGTTAGAAAAAAATAATAACGCTTCTTTCGATCATCCATTATTACAACAGCAACTTTACTCTTCTGTATTTCTTGAAGGGCAAGTTCAGTTTCAAGCACAGTTATCGGCAGATCGTTTTCCTTACTTAGCGGATCATCGTATTTTTGATCATGCGATTTGCCCTGCCAGTGCTTATTTAGAAATGGCGGTGGCTGGCGGTGTTCATCTTTTCAAACATCAAACATTTACTTTGCAAAACATTAGTATTGAAAAAGCTTTGCGTGTCGATGAAGAACAAACCGTGCAGTTGACTTTTACACCTGATGAAAATGGTTATACGTGGAATATTACACGATTAGTGCTGGAAGAAGGGAACGTGCGTTGGGAAAAACATGCTGCTGGAAGAATCTCACTTAACAATCATACACAGTTACCTAACAAAATAGAATTAATAACGCTGCAAAATAAATTATCTGAACAAATAGAGGTACATGTTTTTTATCAGCAATTAGCAGAACAAGGAATTAATTACGGCCCTAGTTTACAAGCGGTGCGTCGCTTATGGCGCGCGCCGGGAGAAGCATTAGGACTGGTTAAGTTGGATCAAAAAATATTGAATCAAGCTTATCATGCGCATCCTGCGCTTTTAGATGCGTGCTTTCATTTGTTTTTAGCTGCGTTGCCCGAAAATGGAAATGAGCTTTATTTGCCGATGGGTTATGACGCATTGATATTTCATGCTTACCCCATTGAAGAAGTGTACAGTCACGTTAAATTTCAATCTGATCTTGGCCAAGAACTTATTTATGCAGATTTGAAAATTTTATCACCTCATGGAGATGTAATAGTTGAATTAGTTGGGTGTAAATTGAAAAAAACACGTGTTCAAGCTATTCAACATAAAAAAATAAATACAGAGTGGTTGTATCAACTCAACTGGCAAAAAGCACCAATTGCAAGCGCTACCAATACAGTGAATGCATTTGTGCCTTGGTTATTGTTAGCCGATGATGGTGGATTCGCAAAACAGTTAGCAGCATTGTTAAATCAGCGAGGAGCTTCGACAACGTTAATTTACGCAGCAGAATGTCAGAATAATGATGTGGATGTTTGGCAAAATATTATTTCCAAACAATCTTATCAACACGTCATTTACTTATGGAATCTAAACAAAAAAACATTTAATGCGTCAGAAAATGATGTTGCATTAGTGCCTCTTGTTCAAGCGTTGCAAAAAGCCAAACTAACGCCGCGTTTGTATTTGGTAACGCAAGGTGCACAATCAATTGCAACTGAAAAAGAGGTTGCATTTTGGCAAACGCCTTTGTGGGGATTGGCTAGAACGTTTATGTTAGAATATCCTGAATTTTCCACTGTGTGTGTAGATTTAGCCGCGCACGATGATAATGTTGATCATGCGCCATTATTATTACGTGATTTGCTGGCCACTGATTTTGTAGAAAATCAAATCGCTTATCGTCAAGGCGAGCGTTATATTGCGCGATTAATGCCAGCAGAATGTGACGTTCAAGCGATCAGCTATCATGAACCAGTAGCAATTCAACTTGCTGAATACGGTGTTTTAGATCAATTGAGCGTTGCAAAATTAACACTTGCACCGTTGCAAGACGATGAAATAGAAATAGATGTTTATGCAAGCGGATTAAATTTTCGTGATATTTTACGTGCTTTGGGCATGATGCGCGTATTTGAAGATCAGCAGTTTGGTGTTAGAGCGGCAAGTGATTTAGCGTTTGGTTATGAGTGTGCAGGTATTGTTAAAAATATTGGAAAAAATGTGCATCGTTTTAATGTTGGCGATGCAGTAATTGGCTATGGATCGAATACCATGGCGAGCGTTGTGCATTTAAAAGAACAACAAGTATTATTAAAACCTGCAAGTATTAGTTTTGCTGAAGCAGCGACATTACCCGTTGCCTATGTCACGGCATATATGGGTTTAATTAAATGTGCTCATTTGCAACGTGGCGAGCGTATATTAATTCACAATGCCGCCGGTGGAGTTGGGCAAGCAGCAGTACAATTAGCGCAACATATTGGCGCAGAAATTTTTGCGACAGCACATCCTTCTAAATGGGAATTTTTACGCTCTTTGGGTGTTCAGCATGTTTATAATTCGCGTAATGTTGAATTCGCAGAACAGATTCAAAAAGAAACTCACGGTAAAGGCGTAGATGTTGTATTCAATAGTTTAAATGGTGATTTTATTGATAAAAGTGTCAGCGTACTTAATCAGAAAGGTCGCTTTGTTGAAATTGGCAAACTTTTAATTTGGAGTAAAGAGGAATTTCTTAATGTTCGCCCCAATGCGACGTATCATCTTTTTGATTTAGGTACGATGCCTTTGAATGATATTGAGACATTACTCACAGAAATGATGACGATGTTTAATCAACATGGATTAAAACCGCTGCCGGTTAAAGAGTTTTCTATTAACGATGCGGTGAGTGCTTTTCGTTATATGCAACAAGCAAAACATATCGGAAAAGTTGCTTTAAATTTTCAAAAAAGCGAATGTCCATTAACACGCCCTGAAGCAAGTTATATCATTACCGGTGGTCTTGGCGGGTTGGGGCTTAGAATTGCAGAATGGCTTGCAAAAAACGGTGCCAAACATTTGGTGTTGGTCGGTAGAAGTCAGCCCCAAGCAACAACGATACTCACCATCAATCAATTGAAAAAAGCAGGCGTCGATGTTGTGATTGCACAAGTCGATATTGCCGATCATGCAGCGGTAGAAAAGTTATTAGCAGAGCATACGAATGTGCGCGGTGTTATTCATGCGGCAGGTATTATCAACGATAATTTATTCACTCAACAAACTGAACAAAGTTTTCAAAAGGTGATGATGGCGAAAGTGCGTGGCACATGGAATTTACATGAGCTAACGCGATCATTACCTTTAGATTATTTTGTGTGTTTTTCTTCAATTGCCTCTTTATTAGGATCAGCAGGACAAAGTAATTATTCAGCTGCGAATGCTTTTATGGACGGATTATCACATTATCGTGCGGCACATGGATTAGCGAGTTTAACTGTGAATTGGGGGCCATGGGCAGAAGTGGGTATGGCGGCGCCACTAGCAGAACGTTTAAAAACGCAAGGCTATAAAATGATTCCTCTTGAAGAGGGATTAGAATTATTAGCCCATTTGATTAGGAATCAGCATTCAGGACAAGTCGGTGTATTTCCTATGGATTGGGCGCGCTACTTAGAAAGATTGCGTCACACTAATCCTGTTTTTGAGCACGTGGATGATCATAAACAATCGGCACAACAAAAAGTAAGTTGGATTGCTGAATTAAATAATGTTGCTCATGCAGAACGCCGCACATTATTGCTAGAACAATTACGTGTTGTCGTGAGAAAAGTGATTGGTGTTAATGCGAATACAAGAATTGAAGAAAGTAAATCTTTATTTGATTTAGGACTTGATTCGTTGATGGCAGTAGAATTGAAAAACATTATTGAAGCTAATGTCGAACAATCATTACGATCAACATTGTTATTTGATTATCCTACTTTAGACGCAATCATCAGTCATTTAAATGAAGCTATACCCATTCTAAAAGCGCCAATCGATAATCACATAGAATCTGAGTTGGATT
>JAZKAS010000001.1:0-4896 GCA_040389005.1 Pseudomonadota bacterium | reverse complement strand
GTTGATGAAAAAATTTAATGAATTAAACAAAACTTTAATGGATGCTTGATGGTGAGTGATAAAAACATGACAAAAGAAATGCTTCAAGCATTAACTGCGGCTCAGCATAAACTTGACGCCGTAAAAAAAGCGAAAGAAGAACCCATCGCCATTATCGGCATGGGCTGTCGATTTCCTGGCGCAAAAAATTTAAATGTATTTTGGGAATTATTAAATAATGGTGTTGATGCGATTAGCGAAGTGCCCAAAAATCGCTGGGATATTGATGCTTATTATGATGAAAACCCCGATGCTGATGGAAAAATGTATACGCGTTCTGGGGGATTTTTAGAGGGGGTTGATTTATTTGACGCAGGATTTTTTGATATTTCGCCTAAAGAAGCGAAAATGCTAGATCCACAACAACGTCTTCTTTTGGAAGTTGCGGTAGAAGCGTTAGAACATGCGAATCAACCTTTAGAGACATTAATCCGCAGTGCCACGGGTGTCTTTGTTGGAATTAGCAGTTTTGATTACGCATATCGCATTCAAAAAAGTCATATAAAAATAGATGCGAATTTAGGCACAGGTACATTAGCGAGTCCTGCTGCGGGTCGTATTTCTTATTTCTTAGGTGCGCAAGGGCCAAGCATGGTGATTGACACCGCTTGCTCTTCTTCGCTTGTGGCGATTCATCAAGCGATTACTAGTTTGCGTAATCAAGAAATTAATTTAGCGTTAGTGGGCGGTGTGAGTGTTATCGCAGCACCAAATTTAACCGTTGCTTTTTCTAGGGCGCGCATGTTATCCCTCGATTCTCGCTGCAAAACATTTGACGCTAGCGCCAATGGTTATGTGAGAAGTGAAGGTTGCGGTGTTGTCGTCTTAAAGCGTTTAAGCGACGCACAAAAAAACGGTGATAATATTCTCGCGGTGATTAAAGGATCTGCCGTTAATCAAGATGGTGCTAGTGGTGGTTTAACAATACCGAATGGTCCGCAGCAAGAAGCAGTGATTCGTCAAGCATTGAAGAATGCGAATGTACAAACACAAGAGATTGGTTATGTAGAAGCGCATGGAACGGGGACTTCGCTAGGTGATCCGATTGAAGTAAACGCCTTAGGACATATTTTTACAGAACGCGAAACTCCATTATTAATGGGTTCAGTGAAAACCAATATTGGGCATGCAGAAGCGGCGGCAGGCATGGCTTCTTTAATAAAAGTAGTGCTGGCTTTGCAACAAGAAAAAATCCCCGCTAATTTACATTTCAAACAACCTAACCCCCACATTCCTTGGCATAATTTAGCAGTTAAGGTCGCTGATCAACCAACGACTTGGTCGCGCACAACAAAACAACGTATTGCAGGAATCAGTGCTTTTGGTTTTAGTGGAACCAATGCGCATATCGTTGTGGCTGAAGCGCCACCTGTGAATGCGCCCGTAAAAAACAGTGACACGCATTCTGTTTATCTATTAACGATCAGTGCTAAAACTCCAGCAGCACTTGATGCACAAGTCGAACAATATTTACAGTATGTGATTACACATACCGATGTGACGGTGATGGATATTTGTTTGACGAGCAATTTGCGACGTACACATTTTAAAGAGCGTTTAGCGTTTATAGTATCTTCGCTTGAAGACATTAAGAAACAGCTGAGTGCGTATCAAGCAAAAAATACGCTGACCAATCTTTCGCAGGAAAAAAATGATTGGCACAAGCAACTTGAACGCATAGCGAATGCCTATGTTTCAGGTGAAAAAATTATTTGGGAAGACCATTACGGTCATCAAACTTATAACAATATTGTATTACCGCTTTATCCTTGGCAAAAAACATCGTATTGGATTGATATCATGCAAAAAGAATCAGCATCACTTATCGCTTCAGCTCATCCTTTTTTGCAAAAACAATGGCGGAGTTCAACCATTGCCACGGGTCAAATTGTTTTTGAAAGTAGTATCAGTATTGATGATATGCCGTACTTACGTGAACATCGTTTATACGATAAAGCTATTTTCCTCGGTGCGGGTTATATTGAAATGGCACTTGCTGCCGCTGTTGAACTTTTACATAAAAATCAATATCACTATCACACGCCTTTGGTGATACAAGAATTGCTCATTAAACAAACGTTGATTTTATCTGAAGAACATGTAGCGAGTTTAGTACAACTCATTTTAACGCCGAATGATTGTGGTTATGATTTTAAGGTAATGAGTTTAACGCACGATCAAACTTGGATGGAACATATTCAAGGTCAACTTGTTTCAGCGTCTGATATAAAAATAACAGAAACGCAGTTTGATTTAGCGATACTTAAAAATAAAATACAGTACTCGATTGATGTGGCTGAATATTATCAATTATTTTCATCGATAGGCGTTGATTATGGCCCAGCGTTTCAAGTGTTGAATCAAGTGTGGCGTGATCCAGTGTCAGGTGATGTACTAGGATTAATTGATTTGCCGGAAGTAGTGACGGGTGCGGAGCACTATTATTGTCATCCGTTAGTATTAGATGGTTGCTTTCAATTATTGGCCGCAGCTTTACACATAAAAAATAATGATGAAAAAATTTATTACTTATTAAGCTTAGAAAGCTTAATAGTGACGCAGCGACCACGCAAAAAAATGTGGTGTTATATTCGATCTGCGCACAATAAAGAAGCCGGACTACTAGCCTCATTTGATTTATATTTGCTTGATGAAACAGGAACAATTGCCGCAGAAATGCTGAATTTAAAAACGCATCGTGCCGATCGTAAAGCACTTTTATCTCAAGCGACTAATCAATGGTATTATGAAATTTTATGGCAATCCAGAGCTTTAGCATTAAAAAATAATGCGCTAATTGATTCGCTCAATCATTCTAATCATTGGCTAATTTTATCTGACCGAAGTGGCTTCGGAGAAAAATTAGCTACATTTTTGCAAACACACCATCAACATTGCGTGATGGTTTTTGAAGAGCAAAAAGATTTTCAGCAGTTAATAACTAAGTCACAAGAATATCAACACATTATTTATTTGTGGGGGATTGATCATCATTTTAACGCAGAAACTACAACATTAACTACCAGTATTGATTTAACAGCTGATTTGTTATTGCTGGTGCAAGCGTTAGTAAAAGCCAATCAAAAACAATCGCCACGCTTATCGGTGGTGACACGTCATGCACAAGCGATTGCAACCACCACGCAAGAAATTGAACAGTCGGCATTATGGGGGTTCGGGCGTGTGCTGGTGCTTGAACACCCTGAATTAAAACCGTTATTTATAGATGTTGATACTGCGTTAATGCCAGAACGTTTATTGGAAGAAATTCTATTATCAGAGCGAGAGCAGCAAGTCGTATTGCGCGGCGCAGATCGTTATGTCGCTCGATTACGGCATGCATTGTTAGCTGAAAAAAAATCTTCTACCATAATTCATCCTGAGGCCAGCTATTTAATTACCGGAGGACTCGGTGGATTAGGATTGCAAATGGCGCATTATTTAGTGGAACTTGGCGCACGTCATTTGTTGTTAATGAGTCGACAAGGTGCTTCTACACCAGAAGCACAAGCAGAAATTAAACGCTTAGAAAATAAAGGCGTCACTGTTAAAGTGATTAAATTTGATATTGCTCAAGCAGAAAAAATAGCTGAATTGAGGAGTCAACTCGATAACACTTTACGGGGCGTAATACATACTGCCGGTGTGCTTGATGATGGTATGATCATCGATCAATCAGCACAACGTTTTGCAAGCGTCATGGCGCCAAAAATACAAGGCACATGGAATTTGCATCAAGTCACGCAGCATCTATCGTTAGATTTTTTTGTTTGTTTTTCTTCAATGACATCGGTGATCGGTGCGATGGGTCAAGCAAGTTATGCGGTAGCTAATGCGTTTATGGATGCATTTTGTCAATTTCGTCATCAGCAAGGATTAGCAGCACTCAGTATTAGTTGGGGCCCGTGGGATAGTCCGGGTATGGCGAATAATCAAGCGTTGAAAAATCATTGGAATAAAATTGGCATGAGCGTGATTGCGCCTGAACAAGGCATCGATATTTTTGGCCGCTTGCTTAAAAGTCATGTGAGCCATATGGGTGTGATTGCGATGGACTGGACAAAATATCCAGATGACAGTAGTTTTTTTGAATATTTAAAACCAGCAGCAATGACTCAAGTATCAGAAAAAAATAGTCTTGCTGATGAAATCAAAACAGCACAAGGTGAGCAGCGTAAAAAATTATTGATTCGTTATATTGAAAGTCAAATTTGTAATATTTTAGGTTATGATGCTGGTCAATCTTTTTCTGTGACGCAAGGATTTTTTGAGCTAGGCATTAGCTCGTTAACTTCGGTTGAATTTAGAAATAACGTGCAACATGATTTGGATTGTCGTTTACCTTCCACGCTGATATTTGATTATCCAACGATTAAAAAATTAGTCGATTATTTAATAACAGACGTGTTGGATGGAGAAAGTCCGCCTATTAAAGAACCAGAAAATATCGTCGCAGTTAACAATCAAACGCCAGAAGAAATCGCTGAAGCACTAGCGAAAGAGCTTGGTTTATCATGGGAATAAATAAAATGAATGAAACAGTAAAAACACCTGAAAATAATGAAAATCGTTATGCGGAATTAGTAGCAAAAGCAGCAGAGAAAATCGCGAGTATGCGAATTGAAATAGAAAATTTAAAACAACATGATCATGAACCGATTGCAATCATTGGTATGGGGTGTCGTTTCCCACTGGCTGATAATCCAGAAAAATATTGGGAATTATTAGCGAATGGAGTTGATGCGATGCAAGATGCGCCAGAGCATCACGCTTATTTAAATGCTTTTTATGATCCTAATCCAGAAGCATTAGGAAAGATATACACGCGCCGAGCCGGTTTTTTGCAGCAACCTCCTG